>NZ_CP027236.1:0-648803 GCF_002999235.1 Actinomyces sp. oral taxon 897
CTGCACGGTGGCCTCCTGCGAGCTCACGGGCCTGTCCAACGGGGTGCGCCACTCCTTCACCGTGGTGGCCCACAACGACGTCGGGGACTCCCCGGCCTCGGCCGCCTCGCCCGCCGTCCTCATTGACACCGCCCCCGCCGCCCCCGCCGCCCCCGTCGTCGTCCCCTCCGGCAGCGGGAGGGTCACCGTGACCTGGCAGGAGCCGGCCAACGAGGGCTCCGCGATCACCGGCTACACGGTGTCCCTGGCCGGGGGGCAGACCAGGGAGGTGGGCGGCGCCGAGCGCTCGGTGACCTTCGACGGGCTCACCAACGGGCGGACCTACTCGGTGACCGTGACCGCCCACAACAACGCCGAGCAGCCCTCCGGGCCGTCCCCGGCCACCCAGGTGGTCCCCTACGGGCCCCCCGACGCCCCCGTGGTCACCGACGTGACCAGCACCGGGGGCGCCGGGGACCACGCCTTGGTCCACGTGGCCTGGACCCTGGGGCGGGACAACGGCCGGGCCTTCACCACCGCCACCGTGGCCGTGGGCACGGTGAGCACCACCGTGCCCGCCACCGACGGGTCGGTCGACCTCAGCGTCCCGGTGGCCGACACCCAGGCGCGGGTCACCGTCCAGGTCTGCACCCAGGCCGGGGACTGCGCCACCTCCCCGGAGAGGTGGGTCCACGTGGTCGGCGCGCCGCCCGTGCCCGACGGCACCCTGGGCGTGGCCCCCACCGGCTCCTACGGGACCCTGAAGGTCTCCGGGGTGTCCCGGGCCGCCGGGGGCGGCTACGGCCTGTCCAGCCTCTTCCTGGAGTACTGCGTGGACGGCGGTTCCTGGAGGGACCTGCCCGATGACGGCGTCGTGAACGTGGGCACCAACGCGCCCGTGAGCCTGTCGGTGCGCCAGCGGGGCGTCAACGCCCAGGGGGTGACCGCCTACTCCACGGTGCTGGGGCCGGTGACCGCCAGCGCCCAGAGCGCCCCGTCCCAGCCCGACATCTCAGTGACCAAGGTCACCTCCACCTCCGTCCAGTTCTCCTGGAGCGTGCCGGAGGCCTCCAGCCCCGCCGCCACCGCCTCCGTGGCCGTGGACGGGCAGAGTGTGGCCACCAACCAGGCGGAGACCGGGGCCTACACCGCCACCGGGCTGGAGCCCGGCAAGGATCACGTGATTACGCTCACTCTCACCAACTCCCTGGGCTCCCAGCAGGCCAGCACCACCACCACGACCCTGCCGGCCCTGACCCTGGCCCCCGAGACCTGCCAGGGCGACGAGGCGGGGGCCGGGGCGGACTGCCGCACCTACTCCGTGACCCCCAGCTCCTGGCCCACCTCACTGGGGCAGATGACCTGCACCTTCTCCACCGACCTGCCCGGCGTGCCACCGGTGAGCGCGACCCTGCGCGACGCCACCAGGCGCCGCTCGGGGATCGCGGTGACCTACACCAGCCAGGACGAGCTGACCGAGCACGCGGACGAGCTGGTCTCCTGCACCGGCTGAGCGCCCCTCCTGCCCGCCTCCCACCCATCCTGAAGGACCCCCTATGCCGATCAGTACCGAGGACGCCACCCGCTTCGCCCAGACCTTCGCCGGGCTGGTCGACGGCGTCTCCGTGGCCCTGCTGGACAAGGTGCCCACCATCCGCCTGGCCCTGACCACCATGCTCGCCGGCGGCCACCTCCTGCTGGAGGACGCCCCCGGGACCGGCAAGACCGCCCTGGCCAGGGCCATGGCGGCCGTCATATCCGGGTCGCACTCGCGGATCCAGTTCACCCCCGACCTGCTGCCCAGCGACATCACCGGGGTGAGCATGTACGACCAGAAGACGGGGGAGTGGGGCTTCCACGCCGGCCCCGTCTTCGCCCAGATCGTGCTGGCCGACGAGATCAACCGCGCCAGCCCCAAGACCCAGTCCGCCCTCCTGGAGGTCATGGAGGAGTCCCAGGTGACGGTGGGGGGCACCACCTACCCGGCCCCGTGCCCCTTCATGGTCATGGCCACCCAGAACCCGGTCGAGCAGGCCGGCACCTACCCGCTGCCCGAGGCCCAGCTGGACCGCTTCCTCATGCGGACCTCGGTGGGCTACCCCTCACGCACCGCCATGATCGAGGTGCTCGACGGCGCCGCCTCCCCCGACCGCTCCCGGCTGGTCAAGCCCCTGCTCAGCGCCGAGCAGGTCACCGCCCTGGCCTCCCTGGCCGCGGGCAACCACACCGACCGGGCGGTCCTGGACTACGTGGCCGCCCTGGCCGAGGCCACCCGGGACGACGAGTCCTCCCTGCTGGGGGTGTCCACCCGCGGCACCATCGGCATGGTGCGCTGCGCCAGGGTCTGGGCCGCCGCCCAGGGACGCAACTTCGTCCTGCCCGACGACGTCAAGGCCCTGGCGGGCCCGGTGTGGGTCCACCGCGTCGTCGTCGACCCCGACGCCGCCTTCTCCGGGGCCACCGCCCAGGGCGTCATCGCCCGGGCGCTGACCACCGTCCCGGCCCCCGCCGTGGGTGTGTGACGGTGCGGCCGCGTACGCTTACGGGCCGGGCCCGCACGGTGGTGGCCGCGGGCCTGCGGGCCGTGCCCGTGGGACGGCTCCTGGCCCCCCTGGCCGCGGTCACCCCCACCGGCTGGGCCGTGGCCGTCGTGGGTGCGGCTGGGGCCCTGACCGCCTGGGGCGCCGGCTGGGTGGAGGCCGAGGTGGTCGCCTGGTGCTCCCTGGCGGTCCTGGTCATGGCCGTGGCCCAGGTCCTGGTACGCAGCCCGCACGCCATCGCCCTGAGCCTGCCCACCCGGCGCGTGGTCGCCGGGCAGACGGCGGTGGGTGACATGACGGTGACCAACCGGCGCTCCCGGCGCAGCGGCGGGGGTGTCATCGAGCTGCCCATTGGCACCGGTGCCGGGCAGTTCCTGGTACCGCCCTTGGGGGCGCGGTCCCAGTGGAACGAGGTCTTCTCCGTGGTCACCCGGCGCCGCGGGGTCATTATGGTCGGCCCGGCCCGTGCGGTGCGCGCCGACGCCCTGGGCCTGGTGCGCCGGGTCACCGTCTGGGGGCGTCCCGAGCCCCTCCACGTCCACCCCCGCACCGTCCACGTGCCCTTTGACGCCACCGGCTTCCAGGCGGACACCGAGGGCGTGACCACGGCCCGCCTGTCCTCCTCCGACGTCTCCTTCCACACCCTGCGCGACTACGAGCCCGGTGACGACCGCCGCCACGTCCACTGGCCCACGACCGCCCGCCTGGGGCGCCTCATTGTGCGTCAGTACGAGGAGACGCGCCGCTCCCACCACCTGGTGGTGGTGGACACCCGTCGCGGCTCGTGGTCCGGGGACGACCTGGAGACGGCCCTGTCCGCGGCCGCCTCCCTGGCCCTGGCGGGCCTGTCCCGCTCCCGGACGGTGTCCCTGCGCAGCTCGGCGGGGTGGGTGCCCACCGGCTCGCCCGTGGGGATGCTGGACGCCCTGGCCGAGCTCGACACCGTGGACGGCCAGCCCCTGGTGGACACGGTGCTCCAGGCCCTGGCTGAACGGCCCGGGACCTCCGTCCTGACCGTCGTGGTCAGCCCGGCCACCTCCGACGACGAGGCCGCCCGCCTGACCACCCTGGCCCACCCCGACGTGGTCACCGGGATCCTGCGCATACGCCCGCAGGCCGCCTCGCGGCGGCGTCGGGCCGGGCAGGGGCGGATCGTGGACTGCCCCGGCCTGGAGGACCTCCCCCGGGTCCTGGCCTCCGGGGGGCTGTCATGAGCCCGACGCCACCGTCCGACTCCCGCAGACGCGAGGCGGGCGCTGCCACGGGCGCCGGGGACGGCCGGAGCACCGACTCCCGCAGACGCGAGGCGGGCGCTGCCACGGGCGCCAGGAGCGGTAGCGGTGGGGGCGCGACGGGCGGCGGGGACACGGCCCCGGGCAGGATCTTCCGGGCCCCGGCCCGTCCCCGCCCCTGGTGGCGTCGGGGACGGACGGACCAGGCGCCCCTGTGGCACCTGGGCGTCCTGGCGCTCCTGACGGTCCCCACCGTCCTGCTGCACGAGCCGGTCTTCGGCCAGGGGGCGGGGGTGCGGGCCGCGGGCCTGGGGGCGGTCACCGGCCTGCTCGTCGCCGCCGCCGCGAGCCGCTGGCGCTGGGACACCCTGTCCACGCTCGCCGTGGTCCTGGCCTCCCACCTGCTGGTGGGCGGGGTCGCGGCCCTGCCCACCACGACCCTGGGCGGGGTGGTCCCCACCGGGCGCACCGTCCAGCTCCTGGTGGTCCAGACCGTCCAGTCCTGGAAGGACCTGCTGACCCTCACGCCCCCGGCCAGCGCCTACCTGGGGCCCGCCGTCATGCCCTGGGTCAGCGCCCTGCTGTGCTCCCTGGCCGCGGGCCTGGTCACCGTGCGCCTGCGTCGGCCGGTGCTCGGCACGGTGCCGGTCATGGTCCTGGGCGCGCTCGGGATCGCGTTCGGCCCCTCGGGGAGGACCCCCGCCCCCTGGCCCGTGGCGCTGTGGTACACGGGGGTCCTGGGGTGGTGGGCGTGGGCCGCCCAGCAGCGCCGATTCGCCTCGGGGGTGGACGTGCGCGTGGGCCGCACCCAGCTGGGGACGACCACCACCAGGGCCACCACCACCCGGGGCTCCCTGGCCGCCGTCCACGCCGGGAGGCGCACGCTCGCCGCCCTGGTGGTCCTGGCCCTGGCGGGGGCGGTGTGCCTGCCCGCCACCACCCTGCTGTGGTCCACCGGGCCGCGCGTGGTGGGCCGCGACGTCATGGCCCCGCCCCTGGACACCCGCCAGTACCCCTCGCCTCTGGCCGCCTACCGCCACTACGAGACGGACCTCAAGGAGGACGTCCTGGTGCGGGTCACCGGCCTGCCCGACGACGCCCGCCTGCGCCTGGGGGCCATGGACGTCTACGACGGGACCACCTTCGCCATGAGCCCGGCGGGTACGCACCGCGACGACGGCTACGTGCCCGTGGGCGACCAGATGCCCGCCACCAGGGCGCCCCAGGGCTCCACGGCGGCCCGGCTGACCGTGTCCACATCCGGGCTCGTCGGGCCGTGGCTGCCCTCGCTCGGGGCCCCCACCGCCCTGGCCTTCACCGGTGACGGCGCGGCCGGGCAGCAGGACGGCCTGCACCTGGACCGCTGGGCGCAGGCCCTGCTGACCACCGCCCCCGCGGGCCGGCGCGCCTACGAGCTGTCGGCACAGGTCGGCCCCACCTGGTCCGACGGCCAGCTCCGGGACGTGGGCGCCCCGCCCCCCGCCCTGCGGGACACCCACGTGCCCGCAGGGGTGGCCCTGCTGGCCTCCAAGGTCACGGGCACCGAGCAGACCCCCCTGGGGCGGGCCCGCGCCATTGAGCGCTACCTGTCCCAGAACGGCTTCTACTCCGACCAGGACACCGCCGCCTCCCGGCCCGGGCACCGCGCCGACCGCCTCCAGCGGATGATCGAGGCGGACCGGCTCATCGGGGACGACGAGCAGTACGCCGCCCTCATGGCCCTCATGCTGCACTCCCTGGGCGTCAACGCCCGCGTCGTCATGGGCCTGTACCCCCAGGGCCGGGGCGGGGACGTGGACCTGCGCGGGCACGACGTGCACGTGTGGGTCGAGGTGGAGTTCGACGGCGTCGGCTGGCAGGTCTTCGACCCCACCCCGCCGCGCGACCAGACCCCCCAGACGGAGGTCACCAGGCCCCGCTCCGTGCCCCGTCCCCAGGTCCTCCAGCCGCCTGAGCCGCCCGACGAGCCGGTGGAGCTGCCGCCGGCGTCCTCGGAGCGGGACGTGGCCCCCGAGGAGGAGGGCGGGGACACCCTCCCCTGGGGCCTGGTGGCCGCGGTGGGTGGCGGCCTCCTGCTCCTGGTGGGGCCCGCCGGCGGGATCGTGCTGCTCAAGGCCCTGCGACGACGCCGACGCCGCCAGGGGCCGCCCGCCGCCGCCCTGGCCGGCTCCTGGGACGAGGTCGTGGACCTGGCCACCGACGCCGGGCTGCGGGTGCCCGCCCACCAGACCCGTCAGGAGGCGGCCTGGGCGCTGGCCGACGCCCTGGGCGCGTCCTCTGGCGCGGGCGCGGGGGAGCATGCCAGCGGGGGCGGGCACGGTGACGGCGCGCCCCCCGGTGGGTCGGGTGCCAGCCACGCGCCCCTCGGCGAGGACGCACCACGCCCCGGGGACGCGGCTGCCCCTGACCAGCGGTCTGGGTCAGCACCAGTGGACGCACCACGCCCCGCGGGCGCGCCCTCCGGGGCGGGCACGGGCGCTCAGGAGAGCGCGGCCAGCCAGGGTGAGCGGGCCGACCAGGCCGGCTGGGCACCCGTACCCCGGGACACCGACCTGGGCCCGGACACGCCCTCGCCTCCCACGACGGCCGCCGTGCCCCCCTGGGACGCCGACCTGGAGGACGTCCCGGTCACGGTGGCGATCGCCCGCCGGGCGGACACCGCCAGCTTCGGGCCGGAGGCTGCCAGCAGGCAGGACGCGGCCGCCGCCTGGCGCGAGGTCGACGCCCTGCGCCGCACCCTGCGCCGCACCGCGCGCCCCCTGACCCGGGTGCGCCGGGCCCTGACCCCGCGCTCGCTGTGGGTCCGCCGTGCCCTGCGCCGCGCGGCCCGCCGCTCTGAGCGCCGCCGTCGCGCCCCCGAGGACCACCTCGGCCTGGGCCCCACCGGGCATACCGGCCTGGGACGTCTGCTGGGCCGGGTAGGTGGCCGGGGCGCCCGGAACGTACGACGTCGCGTACTGCGTACCCTGGTACGCAGCCGCCGGAAGGACACCCCATGACCCACCTTGCCGCGCCCGGGACCACCGCCCCCGCCATTACCGGATACACCTGGGTGAGGGCGCTGGGCTCCGGGGGGTTCGCCGACGTCCACCTGTACCACCAGCTCCTGCCCTCCCGGGACGTGGCGATCAAGATCGTGCGCAGCCCGGGGGACCAGGCCGGTGTCGAGGAGCTGCGCCGGGAGGCCGACGCCCTGGCCGCCGTGGGTGGTCACCCGGCCGTCGTCGAGCTCCACGGCGTGGGCGTGACCGATGACGCCCGCCCCTACCTGCTCATGGAGTACTGCCCGGTGGCCGACATCGGCGACCAGGTCCGCTCCCGCCCCCTGGCGGTGGACCAGGCCCTGGACATGATGGTCCAGGTCTGCGGGGGCGTGGAGGTGCTGCACCGCTGCGGCCTGGTCCACCGGGACATTAAGCCCGGCAACCTCATGCTGGACGCCTACGGCCGCCCGGTGCTGGGGGACTTCGGGGTGGCCGCGCGGGTCGGGGCCCTGGAGAGCGGCCTGGTGGACGGCTTCTCCGTGCTGTGGGCGCCCCCGGAGCAGCAGGACTCCCAGGCCCACGCCCACCCCACGCAGGACGTGTGGGCGCTGGCGGCCACCACCTGGACCCTGCTCAGCGGGCGCAGCCCCTTTGAGGACCCCCTGGGGGACAACCGGCCCGTGGAGGTGGCCCGCCGGGTGCGTTCGGGGCGGATCCGCGCCCTGGGGCGCCAGGACGCCCCCGGGCTCCTGGAGACGGTCCTGCGTGAGGCGATGGACCTGGACCCGCTGCGGCGCACCGCCTCGGCGGTGGCCCTGGGGGAGGGGCTCCAGGAGGTCCAGCGGCTCATGGGCCGCCCGGTCACCCCCATGCAGCTGGGTGGGGGAGTCGGCGCGGCGGGGGCCGCCGTGCTGGGGGGTGGCCCCGGGGCGGGTGCTTCCGGGGCGGGGGAGGGTACCCGTCTGCACGCGGTGGCCGCGGTCGACGCCGACCGCACCCGCCTGCGCACCCCCAACTTCGACTTCCAGGACCAGGCGGTGGTCCCCCAGCAGGACAGCTGGTCCGAGGAGCCTCAGGCGCAGGCCACGGGCCCGCGTCCCCAGAGCGTGCCGGAGCCGGGGCGGCGCCTGCCCCTGCGGGGCCTGGTCCTGGCGGTGGTGACGGCGGTCATGGCGGCCGGGGTGGGGGTGGCCATGCTGACGGGTGGCGGCAGGTCGGTCCACCTGGCCCCTGCCGGTACCCCGGCGGACTACTCGGACGGGCCGCAGGAGGCCGTGGACGTCCTGCCCCTGCCGGTGACGGGCCTGACCGGGCAGGTCGAGGGCTCCGAGGTGGTGTGGACCTGGACCGACGGGGTCAAGGCGTCGTCGGCCGCCACGGCGGGGAAGCCGGGGCAGTCGGGGCAGTCGGGGGCCCACCCCGAGGCCCGCTACTTCGTGTACACGGCGACCCGGCCCGGTCAGACGGACCTGACGGAGCGGGCCGAGAAGAACCTGGCCCGCGTCCCGGCGGTACCGGGGGAGAACTGCGTGGAGGTGCAGGCGGTAGCGGCCAGCGGCAGGCTCTCCCCGGTAGTGCGCCAGTGCGTCCAGGTGCCCTGACACCACCCGCCCCACCCCGCCACCTCCCTCCGCGAGAACGGTACTTATTCCCCGCGAGAACGGTACTTATTGCTCGTGAGAACGGTACTTATTGCTCGTGAGAACGGGCCTGGACTGGTACGCCCCAGCTCCGGCCCTCAGAATGCGGCAGGACGCGACGGGACGGTACGGCCCTCGGCGCTCGCGTCCGGGCGGGTCCGTGGCCTGCCCCCCCAGGCCGGCATTGCCCGGGGACGCGAAGCCGCCGGGCCGGAGCGGGCCCGAGCTGGTCATTGAGTGGTTGCTCCGAAACGGACAGTGGAGCCGCCGGGCCGGAGCGTGCCCAGCCCACGCCCAGCCCGTGCCCAGACGGCACCTCACCGCGGCACCCCACTAGACCCGCCTGCGCCGGAGGCGGTCCACGGTCAGGACCGTCAGGACCAGGGTGGCGGCCCCGGCACCCAGGGCCGTGAGGACCAGGTGGCGGCGGGGAGCCAGGGTGTCGGTCACCTCCTCGGGGCGGGCCATGAGGACGGGGGCCGGTGGGACCGGGGCCGGGAACCGCGGGTTCGGCGGCCCTACCGTGGTGCCGTCGTTGACAAGGTTGAGGGCGTCGTACGGGGCGAGGAGGCCCCACCCCAGGGTCGTGGAGCGCACCGAGGGCGTGGGCCGCAGGGCGGTGGCCAGGATCCGGTACTCCCAGTCGGCGGGCGACTCCTGGGGATAGGCGGCCGCCACCAGGGCCGCGGCCGCCCCCACGTAGCCGGTGGCGTAGGAGGTCGTCGGCGTCGCCCCGGCGAGCATGCAGTCCCCGCTGCCCATAAAGGTGGTCAGGACACCCGCCCCGGGGGCCGCGACCTCCACGTGCGTGCCGTGGACCACGGCGTCGGAGGGCATGCCGTTGGCGTCCACGGCGGTCACGGACAGGACGGACGGGTACCCGGCGGGGAAGCGGACGGCGGTGGTGTCCTCCTGGGCGTTGGCGTTGCCGGCCGAGGCCACCACCAGGGCCCCTGCCGCCGTGGCGTAGTCCACCGCCGAGCGCAGCGCCTCGACGTCGGAGGGCGTGGACTGGGGGACCACCACGATGACCGCGCCGTGGTCCACCGCCCAGCGGATGCCCTCGGCGGTGCGGGCGGCGTCGGGACCGCGCCCGGCCCTGACGGCCTCGGAGGAGCCGTCCTGGTAGACGCGCACCGGCAGGATGAGGGAGTCGGGGGCCATGCCCACCACGCCTGAGCCGGGGACCGGGCGGGCGGCGATCTGCCCGGCGACGGCGGTGCCGTGCCCGGAGGAGTCCGTGCGCCCATCGCCGGCGTCGAGCAGGTCGGTGCCGGCGAGGACGGCGTCACCCAGGTGAGTGTTGGAGGCGTCCACCCCGGTGTCCACCACGGCCACGACGACGCCCCCGCGCGACAGGCCCCAGGCCTGGGAGAACCCCAGCTGGGCGACAGCCGGGGGCGGCTGGTTGACCAGGTGCTCGACGCCGGGGACGCACTCGGTGCCGGGCGCGCTGGCCTGGGCCGTGGGCTGGGTCGTGGGCTGGGCGGCGGGTACCATGCCCTGGCCCGACGCGGACCCCTGCCCGCCTGGGAGCGCCCCCTGCCCCAAGCCTGTGGGCTGCCCCGGCACCGCCTGGCCCGGCACAGTCTGCCCCGGTCCTGTGCCCTGGTCGGGGTCCGACGCCGTGGGCTGGGTGGCGGGGTCCGGTCCGGGGTCGTCCGCGGCGGCTGGGGGGAGCGGGGAGGCCAGGAGGGAGCTGGCCAGGACCAGTACCCCGGCGCCCAGGGCCGCCAGGAGGCGGATCCCCCGGTACCCGGTGCGGGGCCAAGGGCCCGCGGGCACTACCTGGAGGTGGTCGTCCGGGCGGCGCGGACCCGGGGCGGAACCGGTGTCATACCCCTGAGCGCTCTGGCCGTCCGGGCGGCGCGGACCCGGGGCGGAACCGGTGTCATACCCCTGAGCGCTCTGGCCGTCCGGGCGGCGCGGACCCGGGTCTGACGTATGAGCGGGGCGGGTGGTCGCAGGCGGCGTGCCCTCGGGCTGGCCAAGGAGCCCGGACCCGGGCTGGTCTGAGGGACGGGCGCCCAGGCGCAGGAGTCCCAGGTGGCCGTCCAGGCGGCGCGGACCCGGGCGCCTCACTGCGCCCCCACGGTGTCCCAGGCCGCCTGGGCGGTCAGGGCGGTTCCCTCGGGGACCAGGTCGGTCCAGGCGGCGGGGACCGTCACGACGTCGGCGGCGCTCCAGCCCAGGCGGGTGAGCGTGTCGGTGGGGTCCTCCCCCAGCCCGTGGGAGGTGCCGTCGTCGGAGACGAGCACGACCACGCCCAGGCTGCCTCCCGAGGTGGCACGCACCAGTGCCCCCGAGCCGCCCTGGACGGTGACCGGGGGGAGGGACGTCTCTTTGCCGCCAGCTCCTCCAGCACCACCAGTCCCACCAGATCCGCCAGCCCCACCGTTACCACCAGCACCACTGGCCCCGCCAGCCCCAGCCCTGCCAGCACCCCCACCTCCGGCACCCCCGCCGCCACCGGCCCCGTCCGCGGTGGGGGTGGCGGCGGCCGGGCGCAGCGCGTCGCCGGTCTCCATGGACACCAGGCGGGTGGAGGCGCCGTCCTTGCCCAGGACCAGCTGGGCGCAGGGGACGGATCCGGAGGGCACCGGGCTGCCCATGGTGGCCGGCCAGTCGGTGGGGCCGGCACCGGCGGTGTCCACGGTGAGGCCGGAGATGTCGGCGATGGTGGTGCTCAGCGGGTTGGAGGCGAACGTGCTGGCCGACCCCAGGCTCAGCAGGTGCTCGGCGGTGGGGGACAGGGGCGCGATCCGGGAGTCGCCGGTGACCAGGTAGCGGCGGGTGGAGGCGTTGTCCTCCACCTCGATGACGGTGCCCACCACGGCGGAGGACAGCGCCGCCGGCATACCACCCACCACCCGGCCCGAGCCCTCGACCTCCAGGGGGGCCAGGTCCGAGCCGCGCTCGAACACGTTCAGCCAGGCGGCGGTGACCTCGGTGCGCGGGGCCGACTCCAGGCCCAGGGCGAGCAGGACGCCGGAGCTGGCGTCGGGGCTGACGCGGTGGCGCAGGCCCTTGGTGATGACGTAGGTGTCCCCGGCGTTGGTGACCACGGCCACGTCCTGGGCGGTGGTGCCCTGCGGGACACTGGCCACCCACGTGCGCTCGCCCTGGGACGTGGCGCAGGTGAGCCACTGGTCGGAGTGCAGGCTCCCGGCGGCGGGGACGTCGTCGGGCACACCGGTCAGCCCTACCTGGCTGCCGCGCGGGATGCCGCTGATCACCGAGTCCGGCACCGAGCTGGTCTGGTAGGAGCCTGACTGGGACAGGAGCTTGGCGGAGGTAATATTGGTGACCGGTCGGAGAGTGCCGTTAATAGTGTAGTAACGTGCTCCCGTACCTTTTACTATGACAAGGGTGGAGTTCTGCCACTTCTCGGGCAGGGTGGGGGAGAACCGCCCGAGCACGGCGGCGACCACCAGGATGACCACGGCGACCACGGCCCCCACCGCCAGGGGGCGCAGGGAGGAACGGTACTCCAGCTCCCGGCCGCCGGGGGTGCCCGAGGCGAAGGCGGTGACCAGGCGTCGGCGGTTAAAGCGCTGGCCCTCCAGGACGTCCTTGTTCGACGCCATTACAGCACCCCCCAGATCAGCGCGGCCAGGGGCGGGATGGCCAGGAGGCTGAGCACGCTGACGGTGTCGGCCGCGCGGGTCAGCCAGGGGCGTGCGCGCTCGGAGACCACGTTGGCGGCCAGCAGCAGGACCGCCACGGCGACCACGGCGCCTACGACGGCCGGCAGCCACCTGGGGTCTCCCAGGGCCACGGCCACCGCCGCCGCCAGGGTCAGGAGCATGCCGGTGACCACCCCCATGAGGACCTCGGCGCGTGAGCGCAGGGAGCGGGTGGCCAGCATGAGGGCGACGCCGGTGCACACCAGCAGGGCCAGGCCGCTGGGGTCGGTGAGCAGCAGCGGGGCCAGGACCAGGCAGGCCGTGCAGGACCCGGCCTTGAGGGCCAGGACGAGGGCGTGGGAGTGGGCCACCCGGGCCGCCAGGACCGGGGCGTCCACGGGCGCGGAGGTCGACGTGCCGGTGACCCTGACCGGCACCTGGGCCATGGCGATCCACGGGGCGGCCAGGGACAGGACCACCAGGAGGGTCAGGACCGCGGCGCCCGCCCGGCTGGGTGGGGTGCCGAGCACGCTGGTCAGGGTCCCGGTCGCGGTCAGGGCGCCCCCGACGGTCAGGGGAGCGGCCGTGGTGGGCCACAGGGGGGCGGGCAGGGCCAGGACGCAGGGCGAGGCCAGCAGGACGCCGGTGCCGGCGGCCAGGAGGGTGGAGCCGGTCCAGTCCCCCGGGGCCAGGGCGGTGGCCGCGCAGCCGGCCAGGACGGGGGCGGTGTGGACCAGCGCCAGCGCGCCGGGGAGGGCGGGCACGCGGGCGACGACGCTGGCCCCCAGGGCCACCAGGAGCGCTCCGACGCCGCCGATGACCGCGGTCATGACCGGGTTGGTGGAGCCGGTGGCCAGCAGGATCGCGGCCACGAGCACCAGGGCCGCGGCGGCGTGGGCGGACAGGGCCAGGGAGTCGGAGCGGGTCCAGGGGGCCTGGGTCTCCTCCACGGTGGTGCCGACGGCCTCGACGAGGTCGTCGTAGCGGCGGTCGCGGGCCTGGGTGCCAATGGGGCGCAGGGTCAGCAGGGCCCCGGCGCGCACGCCCTGCTGGGGCAGGGAGCGGGACTGGTCGAGCTGGTCACCGGAGGTGGTCAGGACGGTCACGCCCTGGGAGGCGACGGCGGTGTCCAGGCGGGAGTGGGCCTGGAGGAGGCCGGGGAGCAGCTCGGCCAGGGGGACGGCCCCCGGTACGGACAGGTCGATCCGGGTCTCACCGTAGGCGACGGTGATCGGCATGAGGGCTGCGGCCGTCTGGGTCGTGCTGGCCATGACTCCTCCGTGGGGTGGGGATCCTCCGTGGGGCGGGGGCGGGGTAGGCAGTGTCAGACTACCGGGCCGGGACCGCCCTGGCGGGGGTAGGTGGCGGCGGGTCGCACCGGGCTGGTGGGTCGGGAAGGGCGGTCAGGACGGCGGCCGGGCGAGGCCCTGACGCAGCGTCCTGACAGCGCGTCCTCAGGGTCGAGTCACGAGCTGGACGGCGGTGCCCGTCTGTGAGGTGGTGTTGCACATTCATCCTGGGTGTGGCGGCGCGTCGGTGACATAGTTTCAACGTTTTGTGCCCCTGGGTGGGGGCTGGCAGAGGGATGAATGTGCAGCGCGGTCGTCGTTGCACATTCATCCCTGCTCCTGGCCCCTGTGCCACCGCGAAGATCCGCGTGATCCAGCCACTCTATGATCGTCGATTGTAAAAAGAATGTGCAACTTCCTCACTGGAGGCCCAGGGGGCCAACCGGTCACGGCCCAAGTGCCAGCGCCGTTCGGAGGCCCTGGAGGACCGGAGCGCGGTGGCCCGCCGCCGGCGCGTCGGCCTCGCTCGCGCCAGCATGGCCGGAGGGCACCTTGTTCCCTGCAATCAGGTCTTGACCTGTTTGCTTGCGCCGTAAGGGGTCAAGGAATTGCGGAATGCCTTTCTCTGCGGTATCTGAGATCGTTCGTAGGCACAGCGCGGACAGAACTAGGGGGCGGGCGCGTCCTCCTGGCGGTGCTGGTGCGGGTGGAGGTGGTGTGCTATTGTCTGGCACGTGGGAGCAAAAGGTGATGCCAGCGCGTCGTCACCGGTGAGGAGGAGAATCTCATGGGGGATAGGGGTGCGCCGTACGTCTTCGTGAGGGCGAGGTCGGAGGCGGCGCCGCTCCCGGCTGAGAGGATACCGGTTGGTGTGGTAGCGCGTCTCGCAGGCCGCGAGTCTTGTGCGGTGTGTACGCAGGCGCGCGGGTGGCAGGGAGGGGTGCCGTCCTCGATTCGCACCGGGCGCGTCGGTAACCTGGGCGCCTCGAGGTTGGGTGGGGCACAGGGGGAGGATGTGCTCGTCTCAGGACCACCCTCGGAGAACGGCTCGTTCTATGGGTCCCTGGGGCGTGCCGGACCTGGGTGGCTGGGACGAGTCTGAGGCGGAGCGCTCGAGCGATTAACTATTGTTATGTTTACGCTATGCGTGCTGCCGTGCTGTCCCGTCTTACGCCACGGCGACGCAGGAGAGGATAAGGTGTTTAAGGATTATGTACGCGTACTCCCTCTTCTTTATAATGTTAATATATGGACTCTTTTCCGTCGTCATTCTGATCAATGTGATTGGAAGTGTCGGGAAAACGCTGTGTTTGATGCTGGAACGTATGCACTTCCGGAATGCCTATGGCCTGTCCGTGCAGCGGATGCTGGCAGAGAGCCCCATTGACCGTAACGAGGTCAGACGGCTGGCCGCTCCCCGGGACCGACGTGCTCAGACAAAGGCGGCCAAGTACGTGACGACCTGGGATCCCGTCCCCCTCGACATCGCCATGCAGTTCGTCTTCCTGCTCTGCGCCCAGCCACCCTCGTCCCCGTACCCGAACGCTCAGGGCCCCGGCACGCCCCACCCCGGCACGCCCCACCCCGGCACGCCTCAGGATGCCTTCCAGGACCCTGACCCCGGGCGCGAAGAGGATCCGTTCCAACAATGAAGGCAGATCCGTCGATAGGACGCCCGTATAAGTGACACCTTATGGTTCGGGAAAACTTATCGACAGCACCGCTCTGAGCTGGTCCAGTGGCATGGGCGGCGCGCATGGTAGGCCTGTGGGTGGTGGCAACCGGAACATCGCCTGAGGGCCCGGTGGATCCGCTGCCTCCGCAGGTCCTGAGCCTGACCGGGTGCGAGAGGGCCTGAGCGGGTGCGAGAGGGGCTCACCGGGCCTTTCGCAGCTCGGTCGTCCTGGTGAAATACTCTGGACACGGCGTCATTCCTTGACTAACCTGGTGGCATCAGCCGGACGCACCTACCCCAGGCGTCGTTCGTACCCCACCCCACCCTATGGAGGACAGTATGGCAGGCATGGTTTCTGCTGCTGAGGGCGCCATTCTCAAGGGCGCCAACACCGTCGCCACCACCCGACAGGAGCTCGACGGACGCATCAAGCAGGTCGAGAGCCAGATTCTCGCAATCGGTTCCAACTGGCAGGGCTCCGCCGCGGTGGCCTTCCAGGCCCTCATGGTCCGTTGGAACGAGGACACCCGCAAGGTCAACAACGCACTCATCCAGTTCGAGGAGAACCTGCGTAGGACCCAGCAGGACTACGACGCCACGGACCAGGACCAGGAGGCCATCTTCAACAAGCTCGCGAGCCGGCTCCGCTGACACCTCACGCAAGGAGAGAAACAAAATGGACCTCAAGGTCAACTACGCCAGCCTCAGCACCGCCTCGACCGACCTGAGCGACGGCGCCAACGGCATCCAGTCCACCCTCGACTCCATGGACGCCGACCTCCGTCAGCTTCAGACCAACTGGGACGGTGAGGCCCAGCAGGCCTACCTTACCGCCAAGCAGCAGTGGACCGAGGGCATGGACGATATGCGTCAGGTGCTCCTCCAGATCAGCCAGCTGGTTGATCAGGCCAACCAGTCCTACAGCTCTACGGACCAGGCTAACGCCGCACGCTTCCAGTGATCCCGGGGCCGTTATTCGGCCCGTGCGAGTCTCAGACCGGACGCCGCCCCGCTTAGGTGGGGCGGCGTCCTCGTGTGGGCCGCTGACCTGAAGCAGTGGAACTATGCTTTTACTGACAGGCCGCGTGAAGCGGCTACTTACTGATTCCGCGGCAGGTCCGTGGTAATCGTCAGCCTGCGTTCTCCCAGAAGGAGGACGGTGCCGAACGGGACCTCAACCCGCTCACCACGAGGAAGGAAATAGCTCGCCCCGTCGCGCATGCGTACGTGGGTGCCGTTGGCTGAGAAGGCGTCCTCCACCCAGACCCCGTGCTTACTGCACCCCACACGCAGGTGGGTGCGGGACAGGGAGCGGGTGGGGTCACTGAGGGTTACTAGACGCTGACCCGGCTCAGAGGTCGACGGTGCCCGCCCCAGGACCAGGACCGTGCCGTCAACAGGAAGACGTTCACCGGAGTCCACCACGAGGTAGGGGATCGGGCCCGCCTGGGTGGGTGCCTGAGCCGGAGACCGGTGGGCCTGGTCCGCGTCAGGCTCCTCCCGGGGCTCCTGGGCCGCCAGGGGTGCTGCTGCGGGGGAAGACCCTGAGATGGGGGCGGGCGCCGGGTCGAGGGGAGGCGCCGGGTCGGGGGAGGGCTCCCGGGTCGGGGGAGGATCCTGCGGGCTGGGGGCGCTGTGCTCCTGATTGTGGGGTGGGGCCTGCTCCGGCTCGGGGGCGACGTCGTGGTCAGCGGGAACGTCGGCGTCATCGTCAGGAGTCTGCGCGAGGTCAGGGGCGTCGTCCGGTGTGCCGGACGCCGGTGGGGCCTGCTCCGGCTCGGAGGGGGCGTCGTCGGGTGTGCCGGGCGCTGGTGCAGCGGGGGAGGCCGAGGAGGGTGCGCTCACGAGGGGGAGCGGCTGGAGCACCGGCGTCGGCTGCTCGACCGGTTCCGGTAGGGACGGTGCCGCCGGGGCCAGCTGCGGTGGCCTCACGGGACCGGGCGGCTGCGCCGCGGGAGCAGGTGGTGTCTCCGCAGGCAGCTGGGCCGCCGGGTCCTGCGGTGCGGGAGCAGCGGGAGGCACCTCCGGCTCCTGCCCCGCAGTTGGCATTGGCCCTGCGTCGGCGTCCGTATCGAGGCTGTCGCGGTCGTACGCCGGTTCTGCGACTGGCACTGGTCCTGCACTTGGCGCCAGCCCCGCGTCCAGTCCCAGCCCCGCATCCGGCTCCGGCCCTACGACTGGTGCTGGCCCCACGGTTGGCGCTGGCTCTTCATCCGGTACCGGCTCGGGGGACGCTGCTGCCTCAGGACGGGCGGACGGGGCTGGCGGAGTCGGTGAGAGGGGCTGGGGTACTGGCGAGGGCAGCCCGCCCGGGGTGGGGGACAGCGGCACGACAGGCTCGGGCAGGAAGGGGCGCGCCGCGGGACCCGGGCGCGACGCCGCGGGACCCGGATGGGACGGCGCCACCGGGGCCGTCCTGGGGCTCGCCCAGTCAGGCTCCGTCCGACTCGGTCCCACCTGACCTGGTCCTGCCGGGAAGCCCACCTGACCTGGCCCGGTCTGCTCAGGTCCTGCCCGCCCGGGCCCCAGCCCCGCCAGACCGCCTTCACCCACCGGGCTACCAAGGCCCACCAGGCTGCCAGACCCCACCGGGCGCCCGGGGTGCGAGGGCCCCTGCCAGGCCAGGGCGGGGGAGGTCTGGGGCTCGGGAACGCCCTGGGAGGTGGGGATATTGACCAGGACCTCCTGGGGCGTGGGGTCGTGGCGCTCACGCAGGTCGACCGCACCCGTCCCCACCAGCCGGTCCACCCAGTCCCGGCCGTCCCGGCTCAGGGCCACCGTGACCACCGGACCCAGGACCGTCAGCCCCAGGGCCACGAGCAGGGCCTGCCGGGCGAGCGCGGGCCACAGGCCCGGGGCTGTCTGCGTCCCCGCCCGTACCATCGCGGTCCGGGTCGCCAGGGCCCCGGGGGAGCGCCCCGTCACCGCCCGGACCAGGGTGAGCACCGCCAGCGCCTCCACCGCGGTCATGGCCGCCAGCACCTGGGAGTCCAGCAGCGCCCAGCCCACCAGTCCCGCCGCCAGCAGCACCAGGGCGTCCACCAGCAGGGCCAGGAGCCGTGACGTGGCTGAGGCCGGGCTCACGAGGCCACCCGCCGGATGAGGTCGAACAGGCCAGCGGCCACCACCGCCGAGGGCAGCACCACCAGCACGCAGAAGGACTCCAGCAGGTCGGCCACCCGCCCCACCAGGGCCGAGGCCTCGCCCCGGGTGACCAGCAGGCAGCCGCCCACCGCCACCAGCCCGGTGGCCAGCAGGACGACGGCGAGCCCCTGGGCGTCCAGCACCCTGGTGACGGCGGGCGAGCGGGAGGCGGCGAGCAGGAGGGCCAGGGCGCTGGCCCGAGGCAGGATCCGTGAGCACCTCTCCCGACGGTTGCGGGGGAACACCGCCATGGCCAGTGCCGCGGTCGCCATGAGGGCGATCGCGCAGCGTCCCGGCCAGGTGGACGTCTCCATGAGCGAGGCGGTCGCCGGGGCGCTGACGCAGGCCAGGAGGCAGAAGACCGTCAGGAGGGTGTCGGCACGCAGGGACGCCTCCCTCAGGGTCCGGTTGACGCGCGGGGCGGTGATCCGTGACGGGGCCCTGACCTCGGGGGCGCGGACGGTCGTGGCGGAGGTGGTGACCAGGGGCAGGTCCAGCAGCTGGGTGTCAGGCACCTTGAGGGCCAGGGCGGGCACGCTCACGCAGGCCAGGACGGCCAGGGCCAGGGCCACCGGCGCCAGGTCCCTCAGCGGGGTGCCCGTCCAGGACAGGGCCAGGGTCAGGGCCGTCACCGCTCCCCACACGGCTGCCAGGGTGCTGGCCACCACGTCACCGCCCAGGAGCCACAGCAGGAGGCAGCCGGTCAGGGCCCCTACGGCCCCTACCGGTGCCAGCAGGGAGGGGGCCAGCGACGAGGCCGGGGTGATCAGGCCCGTGGCAGCCGCACCGAGCAGCAGGCTCAGGACCATGAGGAGCCAGGGGGTCCGCCGGGCCCTCGAGGTGCGCATGAGCGCCAGGATCCCGCCCGCCGTGAGCGCGGCCGCTCCCAGGCGCACCCGGGCTGGCGGCTGCCACACTCCTCTCAGGGGCATGACCACTGTCAGGGCCTCGGCCAGTCCCAGGAGGCCCAGGAGCACGGTCAGGACCAGGACGGGCCGGAACCAGGCGTCCCGGCTCTGACGGGCCGCCGAGCGCTGGGCGCTGGGGGAGGACTCGCGGGAGTCGTTGACGCTCAGGACGACGCCGGAGGGCAGGTCGGCGCCGATGACGCTGCCGGGGTCGGCCGGGACGCCGTCGGAGCGGGTGAGCACGACCCCGTCGGTCAGGTCGATCCTGAGCATGGCCATGAGGCCGGCCACGGTGGTGCCTGACGGTACGGAGACGTCCTGGCGTCCCGTGGTGCCCAGGACGGTGGCGCAGGCCAGAGGTACGGCCATGGGACCTCCGTCCGGTCAGGGAGTAGGAGCAGGGTGGGCTCGCCCTGGGCTGGGTCGGCCGGGGGCTCGCGCTGGTAACGCTAGTATGACTCACCCCGCCCTGCTGACGCTAGGATCACACTGTCGGAGCGCCGTGCCCGTGGACCAGGAGGATGCGATGACAGCCCAACCCGCCCAGAGTGACCCTGCTGGGAAGCCCGAGCTCCCGACCGGGCAGATTCCCCTGACCACCCCGCCTGACCGGGCCGAGCCCGCTGGGGTGGGCAATATCCTGGTCACCGTCATCCCCATGATGGGGTCCATGGGGGTCATGGTCTTTATGGCCATGTCCCAGGGGCAGAACACGCGCATGCTGCTCATGGCCGGGGTCATGGTGGTGGCCATGGTGACCATGGTCGGCTTCAACGTCTACCGGCAGGTCAGTACCCACCACCGCACCGTCGGCAACCTGCGCCGGGAGTACCTGGGCCAGCTGGCGCAGGTACGTGAGACGGTACGGGAGGTGGCCTCCCGCCAGCGCGCCTTCACCAGCTGGTACCTGCCGGACCCGGACGCCCTGGTGCTCATTGCCCAGGACGGCAGGCGGCTGTGGGAGCGGGAGGCCAGCGCGCCCGACCTCCTCAACGTGCGCATGGGCTCCTCCTCCCAGGAGCTGTCCATGGAGCTGGTGAAGCCTGAGCTGCCTGCCCTGGCCAACCCGGACGTGGTCTGCCACTCCGCCATGAGCCGGTTCCTGGCCACCCACTCCAGCCTGGACGACGTGCCCTGCGGCGTCATGCTCAATGAGTTCGGCCTGGTCGAGGTGTGCGGTGAGCCGGACGCCGCCCGGGCCCAGGTACGCGCCATGGTCTGCCACCTGGCCACCTTCGTGTCCCCCGCCCTGCTGCGGGTGGCGGTGCTGTGCGCCCAGGAGCACCGCAGCCAGTGGGAGTGGGTCAAGTGGCTGCCGCACGCCCGGTCCACACAGGTCAGTGACGCCCTGGGCGGGGCCCGCATGGTGACCACGGATCCGGTGGAGCTCGCCGACCTGCTGGGGGAGGACGTCACCACCCGGCCGCCGTTCCAGGTCCGTGACGCCATGACGCCCTGGCCGCACGCCCTGCTGGTGGTCGACGGCGTGGCCCTGCCAGCTGGTACCCGCCTGGGCTCCTCCGAGGGCACGGCCGGGGTGAGCGTGGTGCGCCTCATGACCTCCTGGGGGCCGCTGACCTCCCCGACCACCGTGCGCCTGCTTATGCGCCCCGGCGCCCGGACGGACCAGGGCACCATGGAGGTCGTCTTCAGGGACCGCAAGCCGTCCCTGGCGGTACCCGATGTCGTGGGGGTCGCCCAGGCCGAGGCCGTGGCCCGGCGCATGGCGCCCTGGAGCGAGGAGGAGCGCCCCGACTCCCAGGCCCCGGAGGGCCAGTCCGACCCCAAGCGCTCCGTGGACCTCATGGAGCTGCTGAACATCGGTGATATCCGCGATTTCGACCCGCAGGTCCAGTGGAGGCGGCGGGAGGGGCGCGACCGCCTGCGCGTCCCCTTCGGCGTGACCCCGGAGGGCGCCCCGGTGCTCCTGGACATTAAGGAGTCCGCGCAGATGGGGATGGGGCCCCACGGCCTGCTCATCGGGGCCACCGGCTCGGGCAAGTCGGAGGTGCTGCGCACCCTGGTGCTGGCCATGGCCCTGACCCACCCCCCGGAGCAGCTCAACTTCGTCCTGGTGGACTTCAAGGGCGGGGCCACCTTCGCGGGCATGGCCGACCTGCCGCACGTCTCGGCCATGATCTCCAACCTGGAGTCCGAGCTGGGCCTGGTGGACCGTATGCAGGAGGCCCTGCGCGGGGAGATGGTGCGCCGTCAGGAGCTGCTGCGCCAGGCAGGCAACTACGCCAACGTCTCGGACTACGAGGCGGACCGGCTGGCGGGGCGCCACTCCCTCCCCCCAATGCCTGCCCTGTTCATTATCCTGGACGAGTTCTCCGAGCTGCTGAGCGCCAAGCCGGAGTTCGCTGACCTCTTTGTGGCGATCGGACGCCTGGGGCGCTCCATGTCCATCCACCTCCTGCTGGCCTCCCAGCGCCTGGAGCAGGGGCGCCTGAAGGGACTGGACTCCCACCTGTCCTACCGGATCGGCCTGCGGACCTTCTCCGCCCCGGAGTCCCGTGACGTCCTGGGGGTGCCGGACGCCTACGAGCTGCCGGCGTTCCCCGGCGTGGGCTACCTCAAGCCGGGTACGGACCAGCTGATCCGCTTCCGGGCCTCCTACGTGGCGACTCCCCCGCCGGCCCGCCGGGTGGTCAGCCGGGTGGGGGCAGGTGCCCCGACGGCGGCGATCAAGGTCCTGCCCTTTACCACCACGCCGGTGCTGGAGCTGGAGAGCCCCCCGGCCCCCAGCCAGGAGGAGCCCAGTGCGGTCCCGGTGGTGGCGGGGGACGAGCGCTGGGAGGGCATGACCGAGATCGATATCGCGGTAGCCCGCATGCGAGGTCAGGGCACGCCCGCGCACCAGGTGTGGCTGCCGCCCCTGGAGGTGCCCGACACCATGGACTCCCTCATGCCGGACCTGGCGCTGGTCCCCCGCCTGGGCCTGGTCTCCATGTCCTGGCGTGAGCGGGGGCGCCTGCGGGTGCCGCTGGGTGTGGTGGACCTGCCGCTGGAGCAGAGGCGGGAGGCGCTGGAGGTGGACCTGTCCGGGGCCAACGGCCACGTGGCCGTGGTCGGAGGCCCGCTGACGGGCAAGTCGACGGCGCTGCGCAGCCTGGTCATGGCGCTGAGCCTGACCCACACCCCGCAGGAGGTGCAGTTCTACATTATGGACTTCGGGGGCGGGACCTTCACGGCCTTTGACGGCGCCGCCCACGTGGCGGGCGTGGCCACCCGGGACCGTGTCGACATGGTCAACCGGATGCTCGCGGAGATCGAGGGGATCTTAACGGACCGGGAGCGCTACTTCCGGGCTAACCGGATCGACTCGATCGCCACCTACCGCCAGGGCCGGGCCCAGGGGCGGTTCGACGACGGCTACGGGGACGTCTTCCTGGTGGTGGACGGTTGGGGCAGCCTCAGGGCCGATCTTGACGACGTGGACATGCGTATCCAGAAGATGATGGCGCGGGCCCTGACCTACGGGGTGCACCTGGTGGTCAGCACCCAGCGGTGGAATGACATGCGCCAGCAGATCCAGGACATTGTGAGTACCCGGCTGGAGATGCACCTGGGGGACGCCGGCGAGTCCTGCTTCGGTCGCAAGGTGGCGGAGGCGGTCCCGCAGGAGCGCCCGGGACGGGGCGTGGGAGCGGGCGGGCACCAGATCCTCGTGGCCCTGCCGCGTGCCGACGGCGACCACGACCCGGACACCCTGGGGCAGGGCGTCCGGACCACCCTGGAGCGTATAGCGCAGGCTGCCCCGGCCGGTCTCGGGCCCAGGCTGCGGCTGCTGCCCGAGCGGGTCACTCTGGAGGAGGTCGCCGCCCTGCCCGGCGTGGACCGCCGGGCCCGGGGTCCCCAGGCGCCGATCCTGCTGGGGGTGGAGGAGTCCCGCCTGGGGCCGCTGGTCATGTGGCCGCGCACCGAGCCCTTTATGTACCTCTTCGGTGACTCCAAGTCGGGTAAGACGACCTTCCTGCGCTCGGTGGCCAGGGAGATTACGCGCCTGTGCACGCCCCGGGAGGCCCAGATCTTCGTGGTGGACGTGCGTCGTACGCTGCTGGGGGAGATCCCTGAGGAGTACCTGGCGGGTTACCTGACCACACGCGAGGCCGCCCAGGATCAGATCGGTGGCCTGACGGGTATCTTCAAGGAGCGTATGCCGGGGGACCAGGTGACGAGCGAGCAGCTGCGCCACCGCTCCTGGTGGACGGGACCAGAGGTGTGGATCCTGGTGGACGACTACGACCTGGTGGCCGCGTCCCCGGGTAGCAGCCCGCTGCTGCCCCTGCAGCCGTTCATGGCCCAGGCCCGGGACGTCGGCCTGCACGTCCTGGTGACCCGGCGTATGGGTGGGGCCTCGCGGGCCGCCTACGAGCCGATCCTCCAGGCCATGACCGAGCTGGGGGCCACCGGGATCCTGCTGTCAGGCAGCCCTGACGAGGGCGTGGTCGTCGGTCGGGTCCGCCCGGTGCGCTCAGCGCCGGGCCGGGCCCAGGTGGTCTCCCGGGACCTGGGGCTGGTCATGGCCCAGCTGGCCTGGACCCCTCCGCGGTCCTGAAACGCTTCAGGAGCTGCTGCCGGTGGCCGGGGCCTTCACCACCGGTCGTCCTCCTGGGTCTCAATGGGCTGCAGGTCGTTGAGGCTGCCAGCACCCTGCGCCTGCCCGTCTACCGTCTCGGGGGTGGCGTCCTGCGGGCGCAGGATGTGGCCCTTGCGCTTCCTCTGACGCTTCTTGTCGTCCTTCTTGGCGTCCTGCCCGGCGTGGTCCGCTGCTCCCTTGCCCTTGGAGCCCGCTGTCTTGCCGGAGTCCGTACCCGCCGGGGCCCCGCCCATGAGGGGAGGCACCATCCCCGTTCCTCCCCGAGCGGCCGCCGCGGACGAGGGCGACAGGATGCCCCCGCCGGGGACCCGGGAGAACAGGCCTCCTGCTCCTGTGGCGGACAGGCCGGCCAGGCCGCTCATACCGCTGCGGGCCACGGCGGCGACAGCCCCCGCGCCGATGACGCCGCCCGCCATGGCCAGGTCACCGGCGCCAGTACGGCCGCCGAGGGCCTGACCGAGGAAGCCGGTACGCCAGGCGGGGTCAAAGACGTTGTCCACCGGCGGAGGCAGGTGCCCGCCGACGGGGCCGTCGGAGGTCATACGCTGGTTAACAGGTGTGTGCAGCAGATCCAGTCCCTTGAGCTGCTCGGGATCTGTAATGGGGTTGCTGCGGCTGCCCGGCTCACCAGGTGCAGGGAAGACCCAGTCGCGCATGCTGGCCTCCGGGGGACGGTTGCTCAGGATCGCCCCGCCCAGGGCAGGAGGTGGTGACGTGACCGAGCCCGCCAGGTCCGGGGCGGGCACCGTGCCTCCTGCGCCGCCAGGACCGCCCAGGCCCCCGGGGGAACGGGAACCGCCGGTGTAGGCGGCCCCGTAACCGGTGTCCGGGCTTCCCCAGGGAGAGTCCCCGGAGGGAGGCGTCAGAAGGTTGGTCGCCTCCGTGGTCATGGTGCTGTTCATGGTGTCGAGGTACTCCTTGGCAAGCCTCTCACGCTCGGCCGTCTGCTGCAGAATCAACCCCCACTTGTAGGCTGCGGCTCCTACGATTAATCCCGCAACGACGACCGTACTGAAACCACCGTCACCACTAGTGTTGCCTGTGGTGCCGGTGCCGCTAGTCGTGCTAGTATTTCCAGTATCGTTGCCGGTAATAGTGTCGCAGTACTCGCTGATGGCGCTGTCGGTGGGCAGGGACTGGGCCTGCACGGCGGCCGTCTTCATTGCCGCGCGGGCGGTGGTGTAGCGGCTCCGGGCGGTCTCCAGGTCCGTCTTGTGCTCCCGGATGCGGCGGATGTAGTCGTTTACCCAGGCGGAGACGGCGACCTCCAGGGGGCCGCCGATAGCGGGGTTGTCAGAGTTCTTCATTGAGTCGAGGATCGCCTGGGCCTTGGTGGCGCACTCCTCAAGAGCGTTCAGGGCCGACATCGCCGCGTCGTTGTCGGCGGAGTCGTCGTAGTTGCTGGGGTCGATAACGGCCATGAGCCGGGAGTAGCTGCTCATACTTCTTGCTTTCTGGGTAAACCTGCGGAGATGGCTTGTAAAAGGAGCGTCAATGTTGTGTGCTCCTGTGGAGTGCTGGCCCGTCGGGATCCGAGGTCCGCGTGAGATGCTTGAGTGAGTGCGCTAGTCAGTCGGCTCGGTCGTTTCTATCTCGCCTGGCAGCCCCATGCGAGCCTGTGGGGCGTACACGGGGCTCTCTGGTGCGTTCATTGGAATGTCGTTCGGGTCGCTATAGTGGGTTGGTGTGATTATGCGAGGCGGGTTAATGAGCCTGTTGTCCGACGTGAGCTGCGTGTAGATGGAGCGAAGCTGCTCAACAATGTCCTCTTCGTGGGTGTCGAAGGAGCTTGCAGTCTTGGCCAGGGCGACAGAGAAATCGTCCAATTCCTTCTGGAGAATGGTCAGGGTGTTCTTTAGGCTGGAAAGGTAGGAGTGGTACTTGCCTCGAAAGCCGGTCGGTCCTGACTCGCTGCCCCACTTGCCTTGGGAGAGCTGGTTAATGCTCAGGGTGTCAACATTGGTCTTGGCGTTCTCGGCCTCGGGTACCGCCTCTGTCCTGAAGCGCCCGCTGGCGGTGGCGACCTCGTCTGTGTCGATGCTTGTGTCACTCATGGGAACCTCGGCTCGGGGGATAGAGGGGTGGGATGCGTCTTATTGTAGCGTGGGAGTACGCTCCTGAGAAGAGGTTCGGTCTCCCAAGGTGCCCGAGCTTGCCGTGGCGTCTCGACGTGTGGTGTTTGCGCAGGTCAGAGCGAGTTTGCGTGATGGTTGCGAGCAGGTGTCGGCGCGTCGTGGCGGGTCTGGGCCGGTGACTGAGCCAGCCCAGTTTGTACCTTCGTTTGTACCTTTATCATCTTCCTGCTCTGTGGGCATGAGGTGAGGTGTGGGTCCTCGCTGTCTTCCGGCCAGGTCATCCAGGGCTGGACGTAAGACCAGGGCGGGGCATGACTGGTGCTGGCGTGGGTTGTGTCCTGGGTGGTGTGGGTGTGTGCGAGGGGTACTGGTAGAGGGGGAGGCTGGCCTCCCACTCCGGTGGGGTGCGAGTAGTGCGCGGGTCGGTCCCGTCGCGGCTGGGGCGGCACCCGGAGATCCCGCTAATGGTCACGCCACCTTTTGCATTGATCATGATGTCAATGTCTCCGCCGTTGATCTTGTCGTGGAAGAAGGCGCCGTCATGGTCGTCGTTGGTAATGGTGTCCAGGCCTATGGTGGGGAACAGGTGCCCGGCCAGCTCCCTGGCCCGCGAGTACTCCACCGGAAGCGCGAAAACAATAGAGGCAGTGTGCAACTCGTAGCCCCCATCCCTACAGGGGTACAGCTTCGAATTCCTGATGAGTGAGACACTCCCGCTGCTGGGGGTGAGCTCTGTCACGAACTCACCCAGCCTGGTCTCCACCACCTCCTGGTAGGCCTGGATACTCTGACGCTCCTTGAACGGGGCAGACCCGTCCCACCAGTTGTCCTCGTCCTCCGTCCTCGCGCACGAGACAGTAGCAACCAAAGCCATCACTATTGCCAGGGACGTCAGACAGGCACGGAGCCGCCTCACTGGTACACCCCTGCCGCGACCTTGGCCATATCCTCAAGAGCCGGGGACATGGCAGGCAGGATGCGGATCACTACTTGGGTGGTGGGTCTGTGGTTCATAGGTGCTGGCCTCGTTCTGAGCGGGAATCCAGGTGCGGGGACTAAGCCGTTGGTCAGCCTGGACTCGATGACGTAATAGGTGCGGACGGCGGTGCTGGCCTGGGTTGTGGCGTGGGTGGCGTGGGTGTGTGTGAAGGGCGTTGGTAGAGGGGGAGGCTGGCCTCCCACTCCGGTGGGGTGCGAGTAGTGCGCGGGTCGGTCCCGTCCCGACTGGGACGGCAACCCGAGACCCCGCTAATGGTCACGCTACCGTCCATGCTTATTATAAGGTCGATATCCCCGCCGTTGGTCTTGTCGTGGAAGAAGGCGCTGTCTTCGTCGTCGCCGGTAATGGTGTCCAGGCCTATAGTGGGAAACAGGCGCCCGGCCAGCTCCCTGGCCCGCGAGTACTCCACCGGAAGCTCAAAAGTAATAGAGGCGGTGTACAACTCATAACCTCCACCTTTGCATGGGCTCAGTTCCGAGGGACTAATAAGTGACGTACCTCCGCTGCTGGGGGCGAGTTCTGCCACGAACTCGCCCAGCCTGGCCTCCACCACCTCCTGGTAGTCCTGGATACTCTGACGCTCCTTGAACGGGGCAGACCCGTCCCACCACAGGTGCCGCTCGTCATCTGACCTCGCGCACGAGACAGTAGCAACCAGGGCCACCACTATTACCAGGGCCGCCAGGCAGCCACGGACCCGCCTCACTGGTACACCCCCGCCGCGACCCTGGCCATATCCTCAAGAGCAGGGGACGCTGTAGGCAGGATTCGGACTACTGTCGGGGTGGTGGTAGGTCTGTGGTTCATAGGTGCTGGCCTCGTTCTGAGCGGGAATCCAGGTGCGCGGACTAAGCTGTTGGTCAGCCTGGAGTCGGTGACACAGCGGGCGTGGTCGGTGTTGCTGGCGTGGGTCCTGCCTTGGGTGGTGTGGGTGTGGTGGTGGGTGGCCTGTAGCGGGGGATGTCCGTCTCCCACTGGGGTCTGGTGCGGGTTGTGCGGGGGTCGGTCCCGTCGCGGCTGGGGCGGCACCCGGAGGTGGCGTAGAGGGCCACGCCCCTGTCCCCGTTCAGTCCGAAGTTCACGAAGCCGCCGTTGGTCTCGTCGTGGAGGAACATGCCGTCCTCGTCGTCGTTGGTGATGGTGGTCAGGCCGACCTCGGCGAACATCTCCTTGGCCAGCGCCTTGGCCCACTCTCCGTCAACCGGCATTTCAAAAGCTACAATAGCAGTGGTCATCTCGTAACCACCTCGACAAGACACGATAATGGAGGGGACTCTGACCACGATCGGGCCGCTGTTGGCCTTTACGAGGGTCACGTACTCGCCCATCCTGGCCTCCACCACCTCCTGGTAGGCCTGGATACTCTGACGCTCCTTGAACGGGGCAGACCCGTCCCACCACAGGTGCCGCTCATCATCGTTACCCGACCTCGCGCACGAGACAGTAGCAACCAAGGCCACCACTATTACCAGGGCCGACAGGCAGCCACGGACCCGCCTCACTGGTACACCCCCACCGCGAACCTGACCATATCCTCAAGAGCCGGGGACGCTGTAGGCAGGATGCGGACCACTACTTGGGTGGTAGGTCTGTGGTTCATAGGTGCTGGCCTCATTCTGAGCGGGAATCCAGGCGCGCGGACTAAGTTGCTGGTCAACTTGGGGTGGGTGACAGGATTGAGGTAGCTGGTGCTGGTGTGTGGGTTGGCTTGGGTGTGTGCCGTGGGTGTGGTGGGAGACTGGTCTCCCACTGGGGCCTGGTGCGGGTGGTGCGGGGGTCGGAGCCGTCCCTGCTGGGGCGGCAACCCGAGACCCCGCCAATGGTTATAGCACCGTCTATACTTACTACGAGGTCGATGTCTCCGCCGTTGATCTTGTCGTGGAAGAAGGCGCCGTCATGGTCGTCGTTGGTAATGGTGTCCAGGCCTATGGTGGGGAACAGGTGCCCGGCCAGCTCCCTGGCACGCGAGTACTCCACCGGAAGGTTAAAAGTAATAGAGGCGGTGTACAACTCGTAACCCCCGCCTTTGCAGGGGCTTAGATTAGAAGTGTGCATGATTACTGCACCACCGCTGCTGGGGGCAAGTTCGGCCACGAACTCGCCCAGTCTGGCCTCCACCACCTCCTGGTAAGCCTGGATACTCTGACGCTCCTTGAACGGGGCGGACCCGTCCCACCACAGGTGCCGCTCATCATCCGACCTCGCGCACGAGACAGTAGCAACCAGGGCCACCACTATTACCAGGGCCGCCAGGCAGCCACGGACCCGCCTCACGAGTACACCCCCGCTGCGACCCTGGCCATATCCTTAAGAGCCTCAGATCCCTCGTTCATGTACGTGCCGTGACGCCCGGTGGGGCTGAGCATCCAGCTGTAACCATCCGGTTCCGGCACGTTACCCGAGATATGGGTGACACCGTCAAGTTCTACTGGGTCAACACCGAAGTCCTCGTCCGTCCCCAGCCCTTGGACAATGTCGTGACTGTCCACCGCCGATACGTAGACGTGCCCCGGAGGCAGGTTGTACTCACGTACATCGTGCACTCCTGAGCCCGGTGACCCGAACAAGACCAGGTCGTCGATCACCCCGGCCCGTACATGGTCGGCGGCGAAGCCCGCCGTGGTCGACCCGTAGGAGTGCCCCAACACCGTCTGATGGGGCTCACTGCCACCCGATACCGCTCGCGAGGCGTTAATACCCTCCGCAAAGGAACTCAGCCTCTCAGCACCGTCCCTCGCCAGGTCGACCTCAGCGACATCCCCCCAACCGGGCTCAAGGAACCCGGGCGGGGCGTCATAACCAAGCCAGGCAATAGTTGCGGAAGTTTCATTCTGAGAATAATATTCCATTTTATCCTTGAGACGCTGAACATTACCCGTGTACTCATCCAGTTTGTCTGCGGGGTTGGTTCCCATGCCGGGCACGAAGGTGGCTACATGATCTGCGGTGTCCACGTCACCAATAGCAACAGCCGCGCGCACCCGCTTAGACCCCGAGGTGTCTAGGACTAGCAGCGAGCGATCTGGATGGACAGTGAGCTGCTCCTGGATCTTCTTGATGTCATTGATTCTTCCTTGGGCGTTCTTGATCTGTTCGTAATACGGGTTGACGGCGTCTTTGGTGTTACTGTACTTAACGCTCCACGCGCTGCTCTTTTTCTCAATATCCTTAAGTTCCTCCTCAACCTTCGCGAGCTCTGTGGGGAGTCGGTTGAGGTTGGCCTGGCTGCGTGAGGCCATGTCGATGCCGTCGAGGTTGCCAATCCACTCGGGGTGCTCGGTGATTATGGCCTGCTTCTCGGCCTGGGTCAGGGACGCCCACCAGAACGCGACCTGGGTGGGCGACCACCCCGCCTGGGGCTGGTTGGGCAGGCCCGGGCTGTGGGTGCCACTGGTCTCTACGCACGTGTAGGTCCCGTTGGTCAGGGCGTCCAGGCGCTTCCCGTAGGCCTCGTCCACCTCCACCGCCCGCGCCAGCGCCTTGGCCACGAGGCTCTTCAGCTCGTTGGCGTCCCTCTCGGTCAGCGCGGCATGACAGGCGTTCCCCGACGGACCGTAGGAGGCGGTCAGATCCCCCATGGTCACCTTTCTCTCAGGGTAGGTCACGCTGCCGTCGGCATTCAGGGTCAGCTCAGGGTGGGTCTGGGCGTACTGGGTGCACTCCAGCACCAGGGTCTGCACGTCACCCACCCCGTCAGCGGCCTCGACCGTGGCCATCATGAGCTCACTGACCTCGTTGACCAGCCGCGTGTGCTTCTTGGTCAGCCCCCGCAGCACCTCCTGGGCCTGAGTCACCGTCAGCCCCCGGGACAGCACCGCCCGCTCCGCCGCCTCAGCGTCCTGACAGGTAGTCAGCAGGGTCGTACGCAGACTACGCAGAGACGACCCCGCACTCGTCAACGCAGACGGATTCCACCTCTGAATATCACTCCACGTTACCATAATCTTTTCCTATCGTCATGAGATCTGAGCGTCTACCGTGTACGTTAATTACGCTCTGATCATTCCAGGCGGGCTCTTAAGGCGAGGAATGCGGCCGCCTGGCGCTCGGCATCCGTCTGGGGACGCTCGCCATCCAGCAGGCCCGCGGACTCCAGGCTTGTCTTGGCCTGCTCCTCGCTGGCCCAGTGGGCGTCCGCAGCGGTCTTGACGTCCGTGCTGAAGTCCTTGTACCGCCTCTTGAGGTCGCGGCGCTGGTCGTCCAGCGTGGTGACCGCGCTGCTGATCTTGCTGCTGGCGCTGGACGAGCCCGGCATGGACGACTCCGCGTTGCCCACGGCGGCAAAGACGCCGTGGGCGTCCGTCACGTCGGCGTACACGGCGTATATGGACGTGGACAGCTTCTCCAGGTCTCCTTCAATGATCTCAAGGTCAGCCATCGGTCTCAGGCCTCCAGGTAGGGATGGGGTGACGGGGACAACTTCGATGTTACTAATGCCACCACCTTCGTGCAAGAGGATGTCGTACCTGCCGCCGCGGAGCGTGGTCCTGGGACCTTCTTCCTACTCTCCCGCAGGTCCGGTCCAACAGACCATGGCAGACTCGTTCCTGGCTGCCGCGCCACACTGACCGCCCGCACCTAGGAGGGGCCATGGACCTGTCACGACTCGGCCCAATACTCCGTACGCGCTGGGGCGCCGCCACGGACACCGGCCCCGTACGCCCCCAAAACGAGGACTGCTGGCTGGCTGAGCCCCCGCTCCACGCCGTCGCCGACGGCATGGGAGGGCACACCGACGGCGCCCTGGCCTCCTCCACCGCCCTGCGCACCCTGGCCGCCGGCCTGCGGCCCGACGTCCTACCAGGTCGTCGCCCTGACCTGGTAGACCTGGACCGTGCTATCGCCGCTGCCGCCGTCGCCGTCGCCGCCCTGGCCACGCCCGAGGCCCCCTGGACCGCCCCCGGCACCACCCTCACCGGCGTGCTTCCCCTGGAGGGTGCGGACAACCCCCACTGGATCGTCTTCAATATCGGGGACTCCCGTACCTACCTGGTGGCCGGCGGCCAGGTCCGCCAGCTCACCCGCGACCACTCCGCCCGCCAGGAGATCCGGGACCACGGTGTCCTGGCCAGCCCCCTGCCACCCACCAACGTGGTCACCCGTGCCCTGGGTGCGGGGATGCGGGGCCTGCCCGAGGCCGACTACGGCAGGGTGCCGTTGTGCGAGCAGGACCAGATCGTCCTATGCTCCGACGGTGTTCACGCCGTCCTCACCCCTCGCCAGCTGGGGCAGGCCGTCATGAAGGCCCCCGACCCGCAGACAGCCGCCAACACCCTGGTGGACCTCGCGATCACCCACGGCACCCGGGACAACGCCACGGCAGTGGTCATCCAGGTGACCGCCGCCAGCGGGGACGAGGACGTACCACGGGCCGCCCACGCGCGTCGGCTCCTTTCCATCCGCCCCGCACCCATGAAGACGGCCCGCAGGCCACAGGAAGAGAGGGGGCACTGATGCTCCAGCTAGGCAGGTACTCCTACCGAGGTAAAGGTGCCGTCCTGGTCACCGGCCCCTGCGGGGCGGCCCTGGTCCCGCTGGCCTGGACCGGCTCCGCCGAGGAGGCCATGACCGGCCGGGTCCAGGTAGGGGTGTGGGCCAGGGACATAGCCTCCGCCCGCGCCGACGCCTTTATCCTGGACCTCGCCGGCCCCCAGGTCATTGTCAGCCTCATCGGGTCGGCCCGCATCAAGGCCGGGCGCCTGGGGCACGCCGAGCCTGAGGAGTGGTCGCCCCCCGTGTGGGGCAAGCCCATCGACCCCGGGGAGTGGGAGTACCTCGACGTCACCCTCGGGGACACCCAGGACGGTGCCTGGCGCCTCCTGGACGACGACGCCGTCCTGGCCGGGCAGGTGCGGGTCGGCCGGCCCCTGCACGAGATGGTCCAGGCCTGGGGCGCCGACCACACCCCGGCGCCGCTGGACGTGCTAGCCGCCCCCCCGGGCGCGTCCCCGGCCGCGGCCGACGCGCCGGGTCAGGGGGCGCCCGTGCCGCCCCTGACCTCCACGCCACCCCTGACCTCCACCCCGCCCGTGCCGGTGGAGGACGCCCAGCCCCTGGCGGGCTCGGTGGGCTCACCGGGCTCCGCGTCCTCGCTCCCGGTCCTCGGCGCCCCCGCGGGGGCCGCGGCGACCATGGCGCCCCCACCGCCCTCGCCCGCGCAGGTGGCCAGCTCCTCCCCGGCGGCCCCGAGCCCCGCCACCATGGTCATGGACTCCACGCTGCTGGCCTCGGCGACCCCCCTGCCCCAGACCACGGTCATAACGGACCTGGGCGCGGCGCTGGAGGCCGACCGGACGGCGCCCCCACCGGCGTCGTCCGCCCCCTCCCCAGCGCCACCCCCGGCGCCCTCCTCACCGGTGCCGGACCAGCCAGCACCCTCCTCACCCCCGGCCGCGCCCTCGCCGGTGGTCGCGCAGGTCGCGATACCGGAACGGGTCTCCATGCTGGAACGCCTCTCGGCCGACCGGGCCGCCGGACTGGGCCGTTTCTCAGCCTCCCGGCGCGGGCGGGCGGCCTCCCGGCGCGCCGCCTCCAGGCACTCCACGCCCTCAGACCCCGCTCCCGCCCCCCAACAGGTGCCGGAGCCCCCAGGTACCGGAGCGGGCACCCCCGCGTCAGGCACCCCGCTGCTGGGCACCCCGGTGCCGGGGCATGCGCTCACGCCGGGGCAGGCCGGAGCGGGGGACCTGGCCGCGCAGCGGTCCGCGGCTCCCGAGCCGGTCCCCGCTCCCGAGGCTCCCGAGCCGCTCCCCGCCGAGCCGGTCCCCACGCAGGCCCCGGCGTCGCCCACCGCCCCCGACCAGGCGGCAGGGTCCGGCGTCCCTGAGCCCGCCCCCCGGCGACGTCGCCGTGGACGCCACCTGTGGGCCCCCAGCGCGGAGGAGCAGGCGGCCGCCTCCCGTCCGGACCCGGTACCGACCCGGGCGGTCCCCTCCGCGACGCCGTTCTCACCAGCCGCCTCGGACAGGACGGCGGCCCCGGGCTCCTTCGCCTTCTCCGAGCAGGCCGGTACCTCCGCGGAGAACCCCGAGCGCTACGAGGCCACCATGACCCCCGCCATGCTCGCCCAGCTGCACGAGACGCAGGGGGACAACGGCGCCACCGTCATGCGCCACACCCCGAACCTGCCGGCCATGCCCACCGGGTTCCTCATCTACGCCGGGTCCGCCCCCATCGAGGTCGTCCGCGACGTCGTCATCGGGCGCGACCCCGACGCGCGGGCGCTCACCGGCCGCCCCCAGGCGACCGTGCTCCGCGTCCCGAGCCCCGCCGTGGAGATCTCACGGTCCCACTGCGCCGTCATGACCACGGCACCCGGTATCTGGTCGCTCATGGACCTCGGCTCGGCCAACGGCACCATCCTGCGTCACCCCGACGGCACCCGGGACGAGGTGCCGCCCATGCTCACCATGGCCCTGTCCGACGGCGACCGGATCGACCTGGGCGAGGGCGTCACCGTGGAGTTCCGCCTCCGCTGAGCCCTGCCCACCGGTGCCGGGCCCACCCGGCGGGGACCAGGGCCCCGCGTCGGGGCCGGTCCTTAGTTTCGCTCCTTCTTGCCCCGGGGCTTGACCAGGTAGGCGGCGGCCACTCCCGGGCCGAGCACCATCGCGGGGTAGCACACGATGAGCAGGACGGGAACGTCCAGGACCAGGAGGAGCAGGAGTATCTCGGAGACCGACGCCACCAGGCAGCAGATCGTCACGTGGATGAGCGCCAGGTGGCGGTCGGGGAGCCCGTTCCGGTTGCGCAGCATGATCAGCCCGGCTGCCGCGATAAAGCCTGCTCGTACCGGCTCCGGGATAACGAAAGCCGCCCACGAACCAACCATGACCTTCACCAAGGCCAGGAAGTACGCGCTGACAATCTGGAAAACGGTCGTCACTATAGCGGTGGTGCAAAAGTGCGGAGAGAACATGGGACCTTCTTTCGGGATGACCACCAGGCACGGTGGGGGAGGTCCGCCTTGGTAGGGGATCGCACCAAGGGCTGTTGTACACCAGGATAACGGCGGGAGACGGGATCGTGGGGATCATTAGCGATAACGGACCGGGGTGTGGCGCGGTCCCGGAGCCCAGCACGCAGCCCAGCATGCAGCCCCGGAGCGCCGGGCCAGTGGCACCACGTGGGTGGAGCCGCCCGGGGCGAGGGCGCAGCCTCGGCGCACCGGGAGCCAGTAGGGTGCGGGGTATGACGATCACTGCTGCGGCGGACGGATCCGCCCTGGGCAACCCCGGGCCCGCCGGATGGGCCTGGTACGTGGACGACTCCTGCTGGGCCGCCGGGGGCTGGCCGGAGTCCACGAACAACCGCGGTGAGCTCACCGCCGTCCTGGAGCTGCTGCGGGCCACGGCGTGTTCCGGCCAGGGGGAGGAGCTCCTCATCCAGTGCGACTCCCAGTACGTCATTAACTCCCTGACCAAGTGGCGTCACGGCTGGAAGAGGCGCGGCTGGCGCAAGGCCGACGGCAGGCCCGTCCTCAACGACGACCTCATGCGTGAGCTCGACGCCGCCCTCACCGGGCGGGCCGTGCGCTTTGAGTGGGTGCGCGGGCACGTGGGCCACCCCATGAACGAGGCCGCCGACTCCCGTGCCCGGGCGGCCGCCACCGCCTACCAGCAGGGTAGGGCCGTGCCCGCCGGGCCGGGGTGGACCCGGGGGCCATCGGGCACAGGGGACCAGGGCGTCGCCCCCTCTGCCTCGGGAGCCAGGACTATTGGGGCGGCCGGTCCTGCTGGTCCCGTTGGGGCCGCCGGTCCTGTCGGTCCCGTTGGGGCCGCCGGTCCTGCCGGGTCCGCCGGGGCTGACGCCGGTCAGGCTGGGGTGGCCGAGGTCGTCCCCGGTGCCACTGCCGCCCGTCGGGCCCGTCTGCGTCAGGAGGGCGGCACCCTGTTTTAAGGGGGCGGGGGCGGCGGGTGTGACGTGGAACTGGATCCGCGCCGGTGGTAGGGGACTGGGCGCGGGCAGGCCGGTCCGCCCGCCAGCGGCTACCTGTCAGCAGGGCCCGTTCTCACGGCGAACAAGTACCGTTCTCGCGGCGAATAAGTACCGTTCTCGCGGCGAACAAGTACCGTTCTCGCGAGGGGTGGGCGCGCTTACCAGGCGTCACGCATGAGGATGACGAGCTGGACCCGGTCGCGCAGGCCGAGCCGGGCCAGGATGCGGGTGACGTTCTTCTTGACCGAGTCCGGAGCGATGACCAGCTGCTGGGCGATCTCGGCGTTTGTCAGCCCCTGGGCCACGAGCTCGGCCACCTCGCGCTCACGCTGGCTCAGGTGCCTCAGGCGCTGGCGCGCCGCCCGCTGGGCCGGGGTGGCCGGGGGCCGCAGCATGTGCCGGTTGAGCAGCTCGCGGGTCACCCGTGGGGTCAGGACGGCGTCCCCTGAGGCCACCGCCCGCAGCGCCTGGTGGAGGTCGGCGGTACGGGTGTCCTTGAGCAGGAAACCCGACGCCCCGGCGGACAGCGCCCCGAAGGCGAACTCGTCCTGGTCGTAGGTGGTCAGCACCAGCGTCCTGACCACGGGGTGGCGGCGGGTGATGACCGCGGTGGCGTCGACCCCGTTGAGGACCGGCATGCGTACGTCCATGAGGACCACGTCCGGCAGCGCCTGGCGGGCCCTGGCGCGGGCCTCTAGCTGGTCGACGGCGTCCTGGCCGTTGACGGCCTGCGCGACCACACGCAGGTCCCCGGCCCGGTTGATCATGAGCGCCAGGCCCATCCGGGCGGCCTTCTGGTCGTCGACGACCATGACGGTGACGCTCATACGTCCTCCTGGTGGCTGACCGGGGCGGGGCCGGTGCGTGCCGGTGGCCGCGCCCTCCAGCGGGGGATGAGCGGCTGCGGTGGGCCAGGCAGGTGCCCGTGGACCGACCGCGTCTCCCATCGGGGGACGACCGCCTGCAGCCTCCAGCCGTCCGGTACGGGCCCGGCGCTCAGGGTACCCCCGTGCTCGGCGACGAGGGCGCGCAGGTGCGCCAGGCCGTGCCCGGTGCCGGTGGCCGCCGCAGGGGCTCCCGGTCCTGTACCCTGCCCGACGCCTGACGCCGGTTCGCGGGGGAGGCCCACCCCCGGTCCCTGGGGGGCCGGGGTGAGCCACCTGGTGCCCTCGCCCGCCCTCGCACCGTCCTGCGCCCCGGGTGCGGCCGGGTGAGCACGGGCCGTACCGTCCTCGTCCCCTGTCCCCTTCCCATCTAGCACGTCCGCCCCCGGAGCGCCTCCGGCCGGGCAGCCGTCGTCGGACACGGTGAGCACGGTGGCCTGCGGGCCGTGGTCCAGGGCCAGGACCACCCTGGTGGCGCCGGTGGCGTGACGCATGACATTGGTCAGGGCCTCGCGTGAGAGCGTGAAGACGAGCCCGCCGAGCCCGGGGTCCTCCGGACGCCGTCCGGTCTCGGCCAGGAGGACGCTCAGGCCGGTGCCGCGCACGGTGGTCAGCAGGGTGTCTATCCGCCCCCACCCGCGCGGGTCGGCGACCTCCTCACCGGGTGCCTCCTCCCGGGCGGTGGGGGCGGGCATCCCACCGCCGAGGCCGGGCCCCGCTTTGTGCGGCACCCCGCCACCGGGTACTCCTCCACCAGCCCGCCCCCACCGGCCTGCCCCGGGGGCGGGCTGGCGGGGGACGCCGTCGGGCGCTCCGCCACCGCCGTCGCACCCCGGGGGCGGTGCCAGGGAGGCGACCGCACTGCGGGTGTCTGCCAGGCCCTCACGGGCCAGTGAGTTGATCATGTCGACGGCCTCGTTGACCATGGCGTCGTCGCTGGCGTCACGCAGCCCCTCGGACAGGGCGATAATCGCGGTGAGCGCGTGCCCCACCGAGTCGTGGAGCTCGCCGGCCACGCGCGCCTGGCGGCGGGCGGTGTCGCGCTGGGCGGCCAGGCGGTGCCCGGCGGCCTGGGCGGCCAGGCGGGCGTCGGACAGCTCTAGGGCCCGTCGGCGGGAGCGCAGGAGCAGGGCCACTGCGGCCACCACCACCAGGATGAGGCACTTGGAGAGGATCCTCGTCTGGAGGAGCGGCAGGTCGGAGTCAACCAGGGGGTCGGGCCCGCAGGCGCCGAGCACGGCGAGCCCGAGCCCGACCACCCGCTGGAGCGTGCCTGACAGGGAGACCAGGGCGTACACCGAGACCAGGAGCGGGGCGAACATGCCGGCCTGCAGGCCCGGCGGACCCGTGACCGCCATGGCGACGGAGGTCAGGGCCGTCACGGCCAGCGGCCACCGACGTCGTGCCACCAGGCTGAGGACAATGAGCACGTTGACCGCCACCCACAGGCCGGTACCACCTGGTAGGGAGGGCTGGAGGAACCGCAGCCGCAGCCAGATGACCAGCTGGTAGAGGCCCACCGCACCCGCTCCGATCAACAGGCCGTCAGTGGAGGTGTGCCAGGCGGCACTGACCTGGTCGAAGAAGGTGCGGTGGGCCGACGGCGGGTCAGCCGTCACGACCTGCGCCTGACGCCGGCGCGCAGGGCCAGGGCCAGGATCCCCACCCAGGCCAGGCAGACGACGCTGGCGGTGAGCACGGAGCCCGGGGAGGCGATGTCACGGGGGGAGTAGCTGGAGCAGGCCAGGGTCAGCAGCCCCATCGGGTCGATGGCGGCCAGGGCGGGTGCGGCCAGGCTCAGCGCCAGGCCGGTGACGGTGATGAGGAACACCGTGGTCATCATAGCGGCGAAGGACTCCAGGACCACGCCCAGCCACATGACCAGGACCTCGATAGCCCACACCGCCAGGGTGACCGGCACGACCCGGGGCAGGTAGCGGGCCAGGTCGGCGGCGTCGAAACCCAGGAGCAGGCCCGTTGCCGTGATCTCACCGACCAGGATGAGGGCGGTGAACAGGGCTGCCTGGAGGGCGTGGAGCAGCTTGCCGACCACCATGACGCCCTCCAGACGGTTGGCGGCCATCCGCTGCCAGTTGCGCCCCGCGTGCTCCCCGGAGGCCGCCTGGGCGGTGAAGGCGGCCACGGCCAGGGGCAGGAACAGCATGGACAGCATGAGCGTGGACTGGGCCCACACGACCTCCCAGGTCGCCTCCTGGGCCTCGAACGCGTCCTGGTAGTCGCGGTACTGCATGTAGCCTATGAGCGCTCCCAGTGAGCACAGGACAACGGTAAGTGGCCAGTACCACCTGTTAGGTGCCTTACGCCTCTCCCAGTACCAGGCGGCACGTACGGAGGGCCTTCGGGCCGCGGCGGGGCCGCCTGGGCGGGGTGCGGGCCCTGCGGCGCTCCTGGCGGTGGGGTACGCGGTAGTCGAGGTGACGGCGCTCATCGGCGGTTCTCCTTGCGGGCGACGGCGAGGTAGGCGACGGCGGTCCAGGCAGCGGCGGCGAGCAGCGCCAGGGAGGCGGTCAGCCAGGGGTGGGGGGACATGGCCATGTCCCCGGTCAGGGGGAACGTGGTCTGGGAGGCCAGGGTGTCAACAGGGTCTGCCGCGGCGCCCAGCCCCCAGGGCGTGAACCAGCCCAGGTACCCCAGGTGCAGGTAGGGCAGGGCGGAGCAGGTCAGCCCGCCTAGGCAGGCGGCCACCACTCCCACCGCCTGCCTGCTCACGCAGGTGGACAGGGCGATCTGCGTGGCCGGGACGGCGATAGCCGAGCCCAGCAGGAGGAGGACGATCGGCCCCAGGGAGGCGTGGTAGGACGGTGTCACCGACAGGCCCATGACCGAGGCGTTCACGACGGCGAACCCGATGACGGCCCCCTCCGCCAGCACCACGGTCAGGCCGACCACCACCAGCTTGCCCCAGAACCGGGTGGTGGCGTGCTGCCCCAGGGCGGTCATCATCTGCCCCATCCGCGCCTCGGTGTCCACCGTCACCAGGCGTGAGGCCAGGATGGCCACCACGACGGGCCCGAACAGGGTAATGAGCTGGAACGCCTCGTGGAGGTTCATGACGGCGACCTTGGCGGAGTCGGGCCCCCTGCCGGCCCTGGTGGCCGCCAGCCCCGAGGACCACAGGACCAGGAGCACGCTGGCGCCCGCGGCCATGAGCCAGTAGTGCTTGCGCCGGATCTTGCGCACCTCCAGGAGCAGCGTGCTCATCGTGCCCTCCCTCCGACACCCGGGACGGTGCGGGCGTGAGCCGCGTGGGTGGGCTCGGTGAGCTCCAGGAAGGCCTGCTCCAGGGTCCTGCGCACGGTCTGGACCCGGTAGACGGTGGTGCCGCTGGTGACGATGCAGGTGATCAGGTGGCCCACGACGTCGTCGGGCAGCATGGGGGTGCGCACGACGCCATGGGCCACCTGGTGCCGGATGCCCTGGGAGGCCAGCAGGGCGTGGACGGCGTCGGGGTCGGAGACGGTGATGTCGATGACGCCCTCCTCCTGGAGCCCGGACAGCGGACCCTGGTAGCACAGGCGCCCGGCGCAGATAATGCCGACCGTGTCCGCCATCTGCTCGATCTCGGACAGGATGTGGGAGGAGACGATGACGGTCACCCCCTCCTGGCGGGCCAGGTCCATGACGAGGTGGCGGATCTCGGCCACCCCGGCGGGGTCCAGGCCGTTGGTCGGCTCGTCAAGGAGCATGAGCGGGGGGTCGGCCAGGAGCGCCATGGCCAGGCCCAGGCGCTGCTTCATGCCCAGGGAGTACTGCCTGACGAGCTTGGAGCCCTGGTCGGCCAGGTCCACCGTGGCCAGGGCGTGGCCCACCCGTGAGGCGGGCAGGGACAGGTAGGAGGCGACCATGGCCAGGTTCTCCCTGCCCGTCAGGCTGGGGTAGTAGGAGGGGCCCTCAATGAGGGAGCCGATGGTCCCTGGTGCCAGCGGGGTGCGCGGGCCCACCGGGTGGCCTAGGACGCTCATGGTCCCCGAGGTCGGCCGGGTCAGTCCCAGCAGCAGCTTCATGGTGGTGGACTTGCCGGCGCCGTTGGGCCCCAGGAAGCCGTAGATCCCACCGGCGGGGACCCTCAGGCTCACGGCGTCCACGGCGTTGACGCCGTTGTAGGTCTTGGTCAGCGCGTCGGTGGCCACCACCAGGTCGTCCACCGGGGCTGGGGAGGCGCCGGGTGCTGGGAAGGTGCCGGGTACTGGGAAGACGCTGGGTGCTGGGGAGGCGCCGCGGCTCCGGGCTGGGGCGGGGCCGCCGACCGCACCGGTCGGCCGGATCCAGGTCGGCGGTGCGGACGGGGCGGGCCTGGACGGCGGGGCTTGTCGGTTAGCTGGTGAGGTGGTCAGTGTGATGCCCATGTCCCTATGCAAGCCCCCGGGTGGTGGCGCCCGCGCCCCCGTGGCCCGGTCTGTCCCCCGTGGGGGACAGACCCGGCCGCTCCTGTCACCCGTGGGTGACAGCCCGGTGGCTCAGACGAGGGTCATGGCCTGGCGGGCGATCTCCAGCTCCTCGTTGGTCGGGTAGACCGTCACCACGATCGAGGACTCGGGCGTGGAGATGGTGCTGGGCCCCTCCACGCGGGTGGCGTTGCGCTCCTCGTCGATCCGCACCCCCAGGTAGGCCAGGCGGTGGCACAGCTCGGCGCGCACCCGTGCGTCGTTCTCCCCGATTCCGGCGGTGAAGGTCAGCGCGTCCAGGCCCCCCATGACCGCGGTGTAGGCGCCCACGTACTTGACCAGGCGGTGGACGTAGACGTCGATGGCGTCGCGGGCGTCCTGGTCCCCGGCGTCAATGAGCTTCCACACCTCGCGCATGTCCTGCTGGCCGGTCAGGCCCTTCATACCGGACTCCCGGTTGAACAGGTGGTCGATCTCGTCAATGGACATGCCGGCCACGCGCACCAGGTGGAACACGGCCGCGGGGTCGATGTCCCCGGTGCGCCCGCCCATGACCAGGCCCTCCAGGGGGGTCAGGCCCATGGAGGTCTCCACGGCGTGACCGTCCACGACGGCGGACACCGAGGCTCCGTTGCCCAGGTGCAGCACGATCTGCTTGAGGTCCTCGCGCCCCAGACGCCGGGCGATCTCCTTGGAGACGAACTGGTGGGAGGTGCCGTGCGCGCCGTAGCGGCGGATGGAGTAGCGGTCCGCCACCTCACGGTTGAGGCCGTAGCGGGCCGCCTCCTCGGGCAGGTCCTGGAAGAAGGCCGTGTCGAAGACGGCCACCTGCGGCAGGTCGGGCATGAGCCTGCGGGCCACCGCGATGCCCTTGAGGTGGGCGGGGTTGTGCAGCGGCCCCAGGGGCACCAGCTGCTCAATGAGCTCCACCACCGAGTCGTCAATGAGGGCCGGGCCCGAGAAGTGGCTCCCGCCCTGGACCACCCGGTGGCCCACCGCCACCACGTTGGCCTCCTTGAGGCTGGGGCCCTCCTGGTCGAACAGCCGCAGGACCTCGGCCAGGCCGAAGCCGTGGTCGGGCACGGGCTCGTCAATGACGGTCCTGGCCCCGTCGTGCTTGTGGATGATGGCGCCCACGGCGTCGCCAATACGCTCCACCAGCCCCGAGGCCAGGGAGTCCCCGGAGTCGGGGTCAATGAGCTGGTACTTAATGGAGGAGGATCCGGAGTTAATGACGAGGACGGTCCGGGTGGACATGCAAGGGCCTTTCGTGGCTTGAACGGTGTCTTGGAGGAGCGGACCCCGGGCGGGCCGGGCGCCCGGAGGGCGACCAGCACGGGGTTCGTGCCGAGGGGACGGGCCGGGCGCCCGGGAGGGCGGTGGCGCGACGTCCCAGTCGGGTGCCCCGGGCGTCCCGGGTGGGAGCCCCGGGGCTGCTTGGTGGTGTCCCGGTTCTGGACGCCCCGGGGCCAACTTCTGCGGCGCCGAGCCGAGCCGGACAGAAAGCCCGGTCCCGGGCGCCCGGGAGCCAGCGGGTGGCGGTGCGGGAACCGGCGGGTGCCCGCTGGCCAGCTGGGTGCCCCGGGGCCGGGGTCTCAGCCCTGGGCCTGGACGGCGGTAATGGCGACGGTGTTGATAATGTCCTCCACCAGGGCGCCGCGGGAGAGGTCGTTGACCGGCTTGTTCAGGCCCTGGAGGACCGGGCCGATGGCGATCGCGCCGGACGAGCGCTGCACCGCCTTGTAGCCGATGTTGCCGGACGACAGGTCCGGGAAGATAAAGACGTTGGCCCGCCCGGCCACCGCCGAGCCGGGGGCCTTCTTGGCGGCCACGGTGGGGTCGATGGCGGCGTCGTACTGGATGGGGCCCTCCACGGCCAGGTCAGGGGCCTTGGCGCGCACCAGCTCGGTGGCCTCACGCACCTTGTCCACGTCCGCGCCCTTGCCCGAGGTGCCCGTGGAGAAGGACAGCATGGCCACCCGGGGCTCGACCCCGAACTGGCGGGCGGTGGCCGCGCTGGAGATGGCGATGTCGGCGAGCTGCTCGGCCGTGGGGTCGGGGTTGACGGCGCAGTCGCCGTAGACCAGGACCCGGTCCTCCAGGAGCATGAGGAAGACCGAGGAGACGATGGAGGTGCCGGGCCTGGTCTTAATGATCTGGAAGGAGGGCACGATCGTGTGGGCGGTGGTGTGGGCCGCCCCGGAGACCATGCCGTCGGCGTCGCCCATGTGCACCATCATGGTGCCGAAGTAGGACACGTCCTGGATCTTCTCGCGGGCCTGCTCCAGGGTGACACCCTTCTTGGCCCGCAGGCGCGCGAACTCCTCGGCGTACTTCTCACCCAGCTCGGGGTCGGAGGTGGACACCACGCGGGCGGCGGAGATGTCCAGCCCCAGCTCGGCGGCGCGGGCGCGCACCGCGGTCTCCTCGCCCAGCAGGACGATGTCGGCGATACCCCGGCGGACGATGGCGTCGGCGGCCCGCAGGATCCTGTCGTCGTCGGGCTCAGGCAGGACGATGGTCCTACGATCGGATCGTGCGCGCTCCACCAGCTCGGCCTGGAACATAATGGGGGTGACCACCTCGCTGGGCTCCACCTCCAGGGTGGCCAGGAGGGCGTCCACGTCGGCCTCCTTCTCGAAGGTCGTAATGGCCACGTCCAGCTTGCGCTCCGAGCCGTAGGCCAGCTCCCCGGTGAGCTTGCCAGCCGCCGACGCCGCCTCGAAGGTGTCGTAGGGGGAGGTGATGACCGGCAGGGGTTGGTGGAGCCCCTCCAGGAGGCGGCGGGCGTAGGGGGCCACGCTGAAGCCGCCGTTGAGGACCAGGCCCGCCAGGCTGGGGAAGCCGGTGGAGGCCTGGGCCGCCGCCAGGGAGATGAGGACGGCGGAGCGGTCCGCCGGGACAATGACCAGCTGGCTCTCGGCCAGGCGCTCCAGGACGTGGGAGACGTCCATGGCGGCCACGAGCACGGACTCGGCTTCGCGCTCCAGCAGGGCGGGGTCGCCCACAATGAGGGTGCCGTCCAGGTGGTCCATGACCTCACGCACCGAGGGGGCGGACAGCAGCGGCACCTCCGGCAGGGTGGTGACGGCGACGTCGTCCAGGCCGCCCAGGGTGCGGGCGACGGCGTCGCGGGTGGCCGGGAGGCACTTGTTGGCGACCACCGCCACGGTGCGGGCGTGCTCGGTGGCGATCTCGGCCATGGAGACCTCCACCGAGGAGCGGACCTCCTCGGGGGCCGCGGCGCCGGAGACCACCAGGAGGACCGGGACGCCGAGGTTGGCGGCCACGCGCGCGTTGAGCGCCAGCTCAGGGTTGCCGGCGACGTCGGTGAAGTCCGAGCCGTCGATAATGACGACGTCGTGCTCACGGGCTACCGCCCGGTAGGCGGACACGATCGCGGCCAGGGACTCCTCGGGGTCGGCGTGGTACTCGTCCCAGGTGGTGCCGATGGCGGCGCTGGTGGGCGTGGCGGAGCCCGAGCGGGCCAGGAGGAGGTCGAGGAAGGGGTCGGCCTGACGGCTGGTCACGAAGGGGCGGAAGACACCGACCTTCGCGACGACCTTCGTCAGGGTGGAGACCAGGCCCAGGGCCACGGTGGACTTGCCGGTCCCTGCGGCAGGGGAGGCGATGTAGATGCTTCGCGCCACTTTGCGTCCTTCTCGCTTGTCTTGTGCACGGGGGCTTCCCGAGTGGTCCGGTGCGTCCGACCAGGGCGTGCCCGGAGGGGACGGTCACCGGGCACGATTGTGCCCCCTGCGAGCCGGGCGTGTGACCAAAGGCCCCCATCAGATGGGGTCCGGGCGTGTGGGAACCGGCACAAGGTGGTCAGCGGCCGGGTCTGACGGGCTGGGCGCCCGGCATTGGAATCACGCCATCGGCCTGGGTCCGCTCCCGGAATGAATGTGCAACTGGCCCCGCACGGGTGCCGGTGGGTGCCCGCCGGTGGCACGGGCCGGTCACAGGAGGAGGACCAGGGTCCCGGCGGTCAGCAGCACCAGGCCCGCCCCGGTGCGCCGGTCGGCCCGCTCGCGCAGCCACAGTGCTGAGAAGGCGGCCGTGACCAGCACCGAGAGCTTGTCGATGGGGACGACGACACTGGCCGGCCCGGCCTGGAGGGCCCGGTAGAAGCACAGCCAGGACGCGCCGGTGGCCAGGCCCGAGGCGGCCAGGAAGACCCAGGAGCGGGACGTGAGCGTCGGGATCTGGCGTGTCGAGCCCGTGGCCAGGACGATGCCCCAGGCCAGGACCAGGACCACCAGGGTGCGTATGGCCGTGCCCAGGGTGGGGTCCACGCCCTCGATCCCCACCTTGGCCAGGATCGAGGTCAGGGCCGAGAACACCGCGGAGGCCACGGCCCAGGGCAGCCAGTGGGCGTGCCAGGCCAGCGGGGACCACCAGCCCCGGGAGCGCCCCGGAGCCGTCCCGGACGTCTCGAGGGCTGCCCCTGGCGTCTTGGGGGTCGCCCCTGACGCCCCAGGATTCGCCTCTCGGCCGGGGACGGCGTGGGCAGCCTGGGCCACTGTGCCCCGGTCTGCGGAGCCCGCCCGCCCCGGGGACACCGGGCCGGGGGCGCCCGTCCCCGCCAGCTCACCGCCCGCCCGTCCTGCGTCCGTCAGGCCATCCTCGCCGCGCGGGTTCCCGCTGTCCGCCGCTGGCCCGCTGTCCGCCGCCTGACCGCTGTCCGCCGGTTGACCGCCCGCCGGCTGGATCATGAGCCAGGTGCCCAGGGCCATGAGCACCATCCCGACCCCCTTGGCGGCGTCCAGCGGCTCGTGCAGGAGCAGGGCGGCACCCAGTATGGTCAGGATCGTGGAGGACTTGTCCACCGGGGTCACGCGGATGACGTCACCCAGGGCGATCGCCCGGAAGCCGGTCAGCCAGGCGGCGCCGGTAGCCAGCCCGGAGGCGACCAGGAAGACCCAGGTGCGGGTGGACAGGGACGACATGCTCCCGGCTGTGCCCTGGAGCGCGACCACGAGCCACGCCAGGACGGCGACGACCACCGTGCGCAGGGCCGTGGCCAGGTGGGAGCTGACCCCCTCGATCCCGATCTTGGCCAGGACCGCGGTCAGTCCCGCGAAGAGAGCCGATCCGCAGGCAAGAAGGATCCACATGGTCCTGACGCTACGCCTCAGGTCCTATGGTAAGCCTGTGTGAGGTTGCTCATATTTTGTCTGGTACCCTGTCCGCTCCTGGCCCGTCCGGCCGGGCGGGGTGGGGGCGGGGACTGGCTCGACGTGGAGGGCGGTACCGGGGCGCCACTCACGCGGGCGGGGTGGGGACAGAATCGGCACCAGTGGGTGGGGGGGGCGAGACCGGGACGCGGAGATGACCTCCCAGTGGTGCAAACCGGCACCAGTGGGTGGGGGGCGAGAGAGCCCTGAGCGTGCCAGGGCCCGGTACCAGTGGGTGCGGGGGCCATTGGCGCCGCTCACGCGGGTGGGGTGGAGGCGGGTGGCCCGGTCGGCGCGGTGGTCCTGCGCAGGACCAGGCGTCCGGGCAGGACCCGCTCGTGGGGGACGCCCCCGCTCTCCAACGCGGCCAGGGCGGCCTGCACAATACCGACGGCGTCCTGGTGGACGGTGGTCAGGCCCAGCGCGCCCGCCGGGGAGTGCCCGGCCTTGGCGTCGTCGAAGCCCGTCAGACCGACGTCCTGGGGGACCCGCAGGTCGGCGGCCCGCAGGACGTGCAGGATCCCCAGGGCCAGGGCGTCGTTGGCACCGACCACGGCAGTGGGCCGGCGCAGGCCCCCCGACGTCGACCCCAGGGCCAGGAGCACGTCGGCCCCCGCCCGCACGCCGTCGGACTCGTCATAGCCCCCGACACTGACCTCGGTGACCTCCAGGCCCAGGGCGGCGGCCTCCTCGGCGGCGGCCCCCGCCCGCACGTCCCCGCTGCGTCGTCCGACCACCCGCGTCACCACCAGGTGACGGTAGCCCTGGCCCGCCAGGTGGCGGACGACCTGGCGCATGGCGGAGGCGTCGTCGGTGTGGACCGAGAAGACCCGCCCCTCCAGGGCCGTGGGCGCGTAGGCCCCTACCACCGCGCAGGGAACCTGGGCCAGCAGGGACACCGCCTCGGCGTCAGGGGCGGCGGAGGAGATGAGCAGGATGCCGCGCACGCGCTGGCGGGTCAGGGTGTGTACCGCCCGTGACAGGGGCACGGTGGCCGATGACATGGTCAGCACCAGATCCAGGCCCCGGCGGGCCGCCGCGTCGTGGGCGGCGTCCAGCACGCAGGCCGTGAAGGCGTCGTGGCCCTCGAAGATGACGCCAATGAGGGCGGTCGTGCCCGCCCGCAGGCGCCGGGCGTTGAGGTCGGGGGTGTAGCCGAGCTCGGCGGCCGCGGCCAGGACGCGCTCGCGGGTGGTCGGGGAGGCCCCGGGCTTGCCGTTGAGGACGATGGAGACCAGGGCGCGGGAGACGCCAGCGCGACGAGCGACGTCGATCATGCGGGGCGGGCGGTGCTCTCGCGGGACCGTGAGCCTGTGCAGGGGCGGTGGCATGTGGCGATTCTCCCACGCGCCTCGTCGCCGGTTGTCGTGGGTACCCGGCAGCAGCCGTGAGGGGCCTGGTGCGGACCCGGCCTGGGCGCCGGACCTACCCAGGTACGGCACTGTCAGGTCTCCCGCCCCGGGGAGGTGGACCCGCCCAGGTACGGCGCTGCCCGCCTACCCGGTGGCGGGCGACGCCCCGGTCCCAGGTGTGGCGCTGCCAGGTTTTCCGTCCCGGGAGGCGGACGAGGGCAGACCGGGCCCGCTCAGGTGTAGCGCCGGCGCATCTCCACCTCGATCTCCTCCAGGGACTTGCCGCTGGTCTCAGGCATGATCCTGTAGAGCACCATCGCGATCACCAGGTTGAGGACGCCCAGGAGCGTGTAGGTCGCGGCGCCGCCGAGGTTCTCCATCATCCAGGGGAAGGCTGAGGACAGGGCCGCGTTGGCGATCCACATGCAGAAGATGGCGGTGCCGTTCATGGCGCCACGCACGTTGGTGGGGAAGAGCTCGCCCATCATGGTCCACACCACCGTGCCGTTGGAGGACTGCACAATGAGCATGAACACGCCCATGAGCGCCAGGATCGCCCAGGCGGCCCAGGCGGGGGGAGTGGTGGCGGAGGCCATGGCGGGGGCGATCTGGAACCTGAAGATCGCTGCGATGGTGAGCAGGCAGGCACCCACCCCCAGGACGTCGGCGATCAGGATCTGGCGACGGCGGAAGCGCTGGATGATCCATATCCCCGCGAACGCGCCGACGACGCTCATCACGCCGTTGGCGATCTGCGCCGTAATAGAGGCTGAGGCGGACATTCCCGCGTACTCCAGGACCTTGGGGGCGTAGTACATGACCGTGTTGACGCCTGTGGTCTGGTTGACGATCGCCAGGAAGATTCCTACCGCCAGGAGCTTGCGCAGCCAGGGGGTGGCCAGGACGTGGCGCAGTCCCCGGGCCTGCCCCTCCTGGGTCTGGGCGGCGCGGTGGGAGGCCACCATCTGGGCGAGCTCCTCGGCGACGGGCCCGTCCATGGCCTCGTTGCGCACACGCTTGAGGGAGCCGACGGCCTCCTCCAGGCGGGAGTGGGACAGGTACCAGCGGGAGGTCTCCGGCATGCGGCGGATACCGATCCACAGGGCGAGCGCCGGGATCGTGCACAGGACGAGCATCCAGCGCCAGGCCGAGCCGTTGCCCCCCGAGACGGTGAGCTGCTCCAGGAAGGCGTGGTAGTCCGCGGGGCTCAGGCTGCCCCCCTTGGAGGCCTGGAGGGCGGAGACGGTGTCGAAGGAGTAGGTGCCCGGGGCCAGGCGGCCTGAGGGGTCGGCCGTCACGGTGAGCTCGGGGCCGCCGCTGAGGCGGGAGACGACGGCGTTCATGGTGAAGGCCACGAGCTGGCCGGTGACGATCATGAACTGGTCCACCGCCATGATCGAGCCGCGGATGCGCTTGGGGGCGGTCTCGGCGAGGTAGACGGGCACGGTGGCGCTGGCCCCGCCTACCGCGAACCCCAGGACGAAGCGTGCCAGGTACATGACGGCCAGGTTCGGTGCCGCGGTGGTCCCCAGGGCCCCCGCCACGAAGAGGACGGCCAGGAGCAGGAGGTTGTGCCGGCGCCCCCAGCGGTCGGACATACGGGCCCCCAGGAGCGCCCCGAAGGCCGCCCCCACCAGGAGGAACCCGGCGATCCGCCCCTCCTGGGCGGAGGTCAGTGCCAGCCCGGCCGCCCCGTGGGGCATGTACATGTAGGGCAGGGCCCCGGAGATGACGCCGGTGTCGTAGCCGAAGAGGAAGGAGCCCAGGGTGGCGACGGCGGTGATGGCCAGGACCTTGACCCTCCTGCCGGAGGCGGGGACACGGTCGGCGACCTCGCGCAGCTGGGTGTCGGTGAGGTCGGCCGGGTCGGAGGCCGTCGGGGTGGTTGAGCTCATGGGGGGCCTTTCACGTGGGACCGGGGTAGATCGATCCAGGACGTGGGGAAGTGTAGTGGAGACCCGGGCTGGGGCCCGCCGGCCGGGCAGCCTCATAACCCCCGTTCTCGCGACGAACAAGTACCGTTCTCGCGGCCAATAAGTACCGTTCTCGCGACGGTGGCGACGGCGGCTATCCTGGCCCATGTGACGACCACCCCTGACAGCCCCACCGGCCAGGCCCCCCGGCCCGTCCTCGTGGTGGACTTCGGCGCCCAGTACGCCCAGCTCATTGCCCGCCGCGTGCGCGAGGCCCGCGTCTACTCCGAGATCGTGCCCCACACCATGCCTGTGGCGGACATGCTGGCCAGGCACCCCGCCGCCATTATCCTGTCCGGCGGCCCCTCGTCGGTCTACGCCGACGGCGCCCCCGGCGTGGACCCGGCCCTGTTCGACGCCGGGGTGCCGGTCCTGGGCATCTGCTACGGCTTCCAGGCCATGGCGCAGGCCCTGGGCGGGACCGTGGGGCGCACCGGGACGCGCGAGTACGGGCACACCCCGGCCACCGTCCGGACCGGGAGCTGCCTGTTTGACGCCACCCCCGCCGACCAGGTCGTGTGGATGAGCCACGGTGACGCTGTCCAGGCCGCCCCGGCTGGCTTCACCGTGACCGCCTCGACCTCCCAGACCCCGGTGGCCGCCTTCGAGGACCGCTCCCGTCGTCTCTTCGGCCTCCAGTGGCACCCGGAGGTCCTCCACTCCGAGCACGGCCAGGCCGCCCTGGTCAACTTCCTGCGCCGGGGCGCCGGCATCCCCGGCACCTGGACCCCGGACAGCATTATCGACACCCAGGTGGCCCGCATCCGCGAGCAGGTGGGGCAGGACCACGTCATCTGCGGCCTGAGCGGGGGGGTGGACTCCTCCGTGGCCGCCGCCCTGGTCCACCGGGCCGTCGGCGACCAGCTCACCTGCATCTTCGTGGACCACGGCCTGCTGCGCGCCGGGGAGCGTGAGCAGGTGGAGCACGACTACGCCGAGGGCATGGGTATCCGCGTCATCACCGTGGACGAGACCGAGCGGTTCCTGGCTGCCCTGGAGGGCGTCACCGAGCCCGAGGCCAAGCGCAAGATCATTGGCCGGGAGTTCATCCGCTCCTTCGAGGCCGCCCAGCGCCGGGTCGTTGAGGAGGCTTCGGCCGCCGGCGGGAGGATCCGCTTCCTGGTCCAGGGCACGCTCTACCCCGACGTCGTGGAGTCCGGGGGAGGCGAGGGCGCCGCCAACATTAAGAGCCACCACAATGTGGGGGGCCTGCCCGAGGACCTGGACTTTGAGCTCATTGAGCCGCTGCGCACCCTGTTCAAGGACGAGGTGCGTGCTATTGGCCGTGAGCTGGGGGTGCCCGAGAAGATCGTGGCCCGCCAGCCCTTCCCCGGACCCGGCCTGGGGATCCGGGTCATTGGCGAGGTGACGGCGCAGAACCTGCGCGTGCTGCGGGCCGCGGACGCCATTGTGCGTGAGGAGCTCACGGCCGCCGGGCTCGACGACGAGATCTGGCAGTGCCCGGTGGTGCTGCTGGCCGGGGTGCGGAGCGTGGGCGTGCAGGGCGACGGGCGCACCTACGGCCACCCCGTCGTGCTGCGGCCGGTGAGCAGCGAGGACGCCATGACGGCGGACTGGACGCGCCTGCCCTACGACGTGCTGGCCCGTATCTCCACACGCATTACCAACTCCGTGCCCGAGGTCAACCGGGTGGTGCTGGACTGCACCTCCAAGCCCCCGGGCACCATTGAGTGGGAGTGAGGGCCCTCGTAAAACCAGGTTAAACATTAAGCGAGGACGTGCTCCGTCACCGCGCCCCAGAATCGCGAGGGCCCCGTAAAACCGGGCTCAGCGTCCAGGAGGTGCGACGCCGGAGCCGTTCGTACGTGGCGCGCAGCGGCGATCGCGCTCAACCTTCGAGCCGGGTTCGAGACCGGTCCTGCTGGTCTTGACCCCCTCGAGCTCGGCTGGGACCATGGAGCCGTGATGAAGCGGTACAACGTGGCTGAGGCCAAGGCGCACCTCTCCGACCTCCTGGCAAGGGTGGAGAGGGGCGAAGAGGTCATGATCGTGCGTGCGGGCAGGTCCGTTGCTCGGCTCGTCGCCGTGGAGGAGCCGAACCGCAGGGTGTTTCCCGCCTACCCGGAGTACGATATCCCCGACGAGATCCTTGATGCTCCGTTGCCCGAGGGCGAACTCGCTCTGTGGGAGTAGCGGTGGACGTTCTTCTCGACACCAACGTGGTTGCGCGGCTCCTGGGGACCGCGGGCCGCAGGATCCGTCCCTCTGCGCTCGATGTTCTTTCTCAGCCGCGCCACCGTCTCTGGGTCTCCAGCGTCAGTGCTTACGAACTTATTAACAAGGTACGTCTAGGAAAATGGCCGCAGGCGGAGATGATCGCCTTGGGCTGGATGGACCGGCTATCTGATATTGATGCTCAGCCTCTGGCCCTGGACATGCAGGACATGATCGCAGCCGCCTCCCTGATGTGGGAGCACCGAGACCCCTTTGACCGGATGCTGGTAGCGCAGGCGAGGCGTCGGGGCTGGGTGCTGGCGAGTACGGACCACGTCTTCAAGGAGCTTCCGGGCGTGCAGCTAATTGTGTGCTGAGCAGGTCGAATCTGTGGCGACCAAGACCGTCGTCGGCCAGGACCCGGATGCGGACATCGGCGCGCGGAGATGCTTAGCAGTCGTGCTCGCGACCTTGGATGGTGACTTGCACAGCAGGCCGCCGTCGGCGCGTATCACGACGAGCCCGCCGCCGAGCGTCTCGAAGGTGAGACGGCTGGCACTCTGCTCGTAGAAGCGCGGAACGGCGGCGGTGGCGAGCACCCACTTGATGGTGTAGGTTCTCAGCGAGTTCCTCGTTGTCCCACCCATGGGAGCCGCGCGGCCACAGCAGGAGCTCTCATTCTGGTGGGGCGGCCGGCCCCGTGGACCGACGGCGTCTTTTGCCAGTCCCGCGCAGCCCTGGCGCCCTTGTGACGACCACGGTCCTGAGAGGGGACGGTCCTGATCGGAGGGGCAGTACAGTGAGCCGTACACGGAACATGCTCGACTACGTGCGTACCGAGCTCGACACCTTTGACGGGCGCGGTTTCTGTACCGTTGACAGCCTCGTCCTGTCCTGGCTGGCCTACACCCGCCTCCCGGCCGACGACCCCGCCCTGGCCCCGGCCCTCGGGTGGGAGGGGGTACGCCTGGCCGACCTGTACCGTGCCGAGTACTTTGCCACCTATTACGCCGGCATGTGGGGCGAGGAGCCGGGCCTGGACCTGCTCGCCGCCGTGGCCGCCAGCCCCCGGTTCCGGGACGTACGGGTCATGGGCTACGTGGACGCCACCGACCCCCAGGCCGAGAAGCAGTTCGCGGCCATGACCTTCCGGCTCACCGAGGACCTGTCCTACGTCGCCTTCCGGGGCACGGACGCCTCCCTCGTGGGCTGGAAGGAAGACTTCAACCTCGCCTACCGCTGCCCCGTGCCCTCCCAGGTCGAGGCGGCTCACTACCTCGCCGACGCCGCCGCCCGGGTCGGTGGCGACCTGCTGGTCGGCGGCCACTCCAAGGGCGGCAACCTCGCCGTCTACGCGGCGGCGACGGCTCCGCGTGACGCCAGCGGCCGCGTGACGCGGATCTTCTCCCACGACGGGCCCGGCTTCCTCGCGGAGTTCCTCGCCACGGAGGACTACCGCCGGGTGGAGGGCCGGGTCGAGAAGACGCTTCCCCAGTCCTCGGTGGTCGGGATGCTGCTGGAGCAGCAGGAGGGGTACCGGGTGGTGCGCAGCAACCGTGCCATGATCTGGCAGCACGACCCCTTCTCCTGGGTGGTGGAGGGCTGCGACCTGGTGACCCTCGACGGCCTGACGGCGGACGCCCGCTACCTCAACCGCACCGTAAGCGCCTGGCTGGGCAGCCGCACGGTTGAGGAACGTGAGCGTTTTATCGACACCCTCTACTCGGTGATCGACCTCGGGGACGTGTCGACGACCCACGAGCTGCGGGCGGACTGGCGTCGCAGCATCCACGTGCGGGCCCGCGCCTTCGCGGAGCTCGACGCCGAGACGCGCTCCTTCGTCACCCAGACCCTGACGGCACTGGTGTCCCTGGGGGTGCGGGTCGTCCCGGACCTGCTCGTCGAGGACCTTCAACGGGTGCGCTCAGGCACCTCGGCGGCGGCTCTGGGGGCCTGAGGGCGCGCGACGCCGTCATTCAGGGCAGGGTCCTGGGCCACGAAGGACGTTTTCGCCGGTACCTCCCCGGCAGAAGGGTCCGAAGAATCCGATGGCGTCATTCTCGGCAACGTAACGAGAGACGTGTTGGTTCCGAAACGGGCGGCGTCAGACGCCGGTTCGGGCGACGTGCTTCATCTCGACGAAGTCGTATTCGCCGCCATTGGTCGCTTGCGTGAAGTGGCGCACGACGTGGAACCCGCTGCCCTCGTACACCTTGATTGCTCGCTGGTTGAATGACGCGACCGAGAGGCGGATCTCCGTGTCCGGGTACTCCTGTTGGATCCAATCCAGATTGCGCCTCATGAAGTCGCGCCCCAGGCCGCGGCCAGTAAGGTCTGGACGCAGCCCCAGCCCGATCTCCACAAAACCGCCCTCGTCTACGACGCCACCGGAAAGAAATCCGATCAGCTGTCCTTGCCGCCGCACCTGGAGAGAGAACTCCGGCCACAGCGCGGGGGTGATAAACTCTTGGTAGTCGTCCGGGTCCGCTGTCATGTCGTAGAAATCGTAGGGCGGCGGATACTTCCACCCGTCCGCGATCTCCCTGGCGGTCGACTCGTCCATCGGCAGGTACACGAGCTCGTTATCGGCCTGATCGGGTGGCGCAAGACGCGACTGGTGGTTCATCGTTTTCTCCGGTGTGGGCGAAGGGGAATGGGGGCTTCTGCCGGCATGCTCTACGGCAGGGGGCAGGCTCGCACCGGACCCTCATAGTCCCCGCTGACACGCCCTTGTCCCGGGGCCGGGCCGGCTACCCAGGTGGTAGCCGGGCCAGCTACCTGGGTAGCCGGCCCGGCCCCGGGACATATTCTCACAGTGACGAACGCGCCCGGGTGCGTCCCACCGCCAGCCCCACGCTGAAGATGGCCACGGCGAACAGGGCGCACACCCCGCAGTTGGTCAGCAGCGGCAGCACGGTGTCGGCGGAGACGGATCTCACCTCGGAGGCGCCGGTCATCGCCCTGTTGGCCCAGTACGTGGGGGTGAACCGGGCGACAGTGACCAGGGCGGCGGGCATGAGGTCGGTCGAGATCCACGCCCCACCCAGGAAGGACATGGCCAGGCCCCCGATATTGGCGATGACGTTCGCCGCGTTCTCCTTCAGCCCCAGCTGGCCCAGGAGGAAGCCCAGCGAGACCGGCACCAGCGTGTAGGCGCCCAGCGCGGCCGCGACCACCCCCAGCAGCGGGGCCGCGGAGACCAGGTACCCCCGGCCGAAGACCGCCACCCCCAGGCAGAGGATCCAGGCCCACCCCGCCAGGCCCACCACCAGGCAGGACCCCATGAGCCCCCGGCCGCGCTCCCAGCCGCTGACGGGTGCGGCGGACAGTCGTGAGCGCACGGCCCGGCGCCCCAGCGACGTCATGAGCGTGGAGACGGCCACAATGGCGAAGGCCGTGAGCGGGTAGAGGGAGAACTGGGCGTACACCAGGAGGCTGCGTGGCAGGGGCGTGGCCTCCTGGGGTACCAGCTCGGCGGACGCGGTGTGCTCCATGGCGGCGTCGGCCAGGGCGACGGCCCGGGCGGGGTCGTCGGTGACGGCCCCCAGGTAGGTGCGCACCTGCTCCAGGTAGGAGGTGGTGCGCACGTCCATGAGCGAGCCGGCCGCTGACTCGTAGTTGACGACGGTCTCCAGCGCCGGCGGCTTGCCGCCCTGGCGGGCGGAGGCCTGGAGGGACTGCCCGTAGCCGGCGGGGATAATGAGGATGTAGGAGATGCGGTTCTGGGCGGTGGCGTCCTGCAGCGCCTGCCGGGAGTCCTTTAGGGGCCGGGCCTCACCGACGGACCCCAGGTAGCGGGTCACGCCCCGGGAGACCTCCGAGCCGTCACGGTCGACCACCGCCACGGTGGCGTGCGTGTCGACCACCTCGTCGGCCGTGTCCGTGACGGACAGCCCCATGAGCAGGCCGAACATGGACAGCGTCAGCAGGTACACCAGGATAATGACCCGGTGCGCCGCCACGATCCGCAGTGACGTCCTAAAGGTGCTCATGGCTCATCCTCCTCATACGGACCAGGGCCAGGCCCAGGAACAGGCAGGTCATGCCCACCATCACGGCGCAGTTGCGGGCGAAGGGGGCGAGGCTGTCGTAGTAGAGCAGCCCGTAGAAGCTGTGGGCGGACTGCCACAGCGGGTTGGCCTGCGCCAGCAGGGGGACGTTGTACTCGACGGCGTCGGCCAGCTTCTGGGCCCCGGACCCGTACAGGCCGGTGAACAGGGACAGCAGGCAGGAGATACCGGAGATAATGCCCGTGTTCATCTGCCGGGAGGTCCCCAGCAGCGCCCCGGCCGCGCAGGACAGGAGGCTGGAGACCCCGATGGCCACCAGGCACAGCAGCGTGTGGGGCCCGAAGTCCACGCCGACCACCAGCCGTATGAAGGCGAAGGCGACGAGCAGGCAGATCAGGACGCAGACCCACGCGGCGGCCAGCGTGCCGACCAGGATCCTCCACCGGGGCAGGCTCGCCAGGGTCAGGCGCGTCCCCAGGTGGGAGGAGGTGGCCGTGACCCCCTGGACCGCGGTCATGGCCACGGCGGTGCCCATGCCGCAGGCGAAGGCCAGCAGCGAGAAGTAGTAGCGGACCTGCGGATTGACGGTCGACGAGGTCACCTGCGCCCGCTGGGTGAGGACGCTGCCGGTGCCCGGCGGCCCGGCCTGCGCCCCGGCCGCGGCCAGGACCTCGTACTCGGCCCGGGTCTGGGTGTAGGAGTCCAGGACCGCGCGCAGCACCCTGACCGTGTTCCCCTTACTGCCGGTGTTGGCCTCCTGGGTCACGTGCAGGACGGGGCTGCCGTCCTCCACGTCGAGGTAGCCGACGGTGTCCCCCTTCCGGGCGGCCTCCTGGGCCTGGTCCGCGGTGGCGTAGGGGGTGGGGCTGAGCAGGTGGCGCTCGCCCTCCTGGGAGACCGTCCTGATCGTGGCGTCCAGGCCGGGGGCGGCGTGGTAGGCGTCGTCCTGCACCACGCCCAGGTTCAGGGGTGTGGCCTGGAAGGACTCGTCCAGGTTGGAGAACATGGCCATAAAGAGACACGACAGGATGACGGGGAAGGCCACGACCCACAGCAGCAGGATCTTGTCGTGCAGGAGCCGGAGCACCTGGTAGGTGAAGACGGAGAGCATGTCAGGCCGCCTCGTCGCGCAGGGCCCGCCCGGTGATCTCCAGGAAGACGTCGTTGAGCGTGGGGGGCTCGGAGGTGATCCGCCCGAAGGTGATCCCGGCCCGGGTCAGCATCCCCAGCACGTCGGAGAGGTTGTGCGCCCCCGGTGAGCACTCGACCACCAGCTCGGGGGCCTGGTAGGAGGCGGTGCGCACGTGCTCCAGGCGGCGCACGTGCTCCAGGACCTCCCTGTCCAGCACGTCGGGGGCGATGACCTCGGCCCGGATGCGCTCACCGACGCCGATCATCTGCTTGAGCTCGTCGGCCGTGCCGGAGGCGACCCGCCGTCCGGCGTCCATAATGACGATCTGGTGGCACAGCTGCTCGACCTCCTCCATGTAGTGGCTGGTGTAGATAATGGTGGCGCCCTGCTCGTTAAGGCGCTTAATGCCCTCCAGGATCGCGTTGCGGCTCTGGGGGTCCACGGCGACCGTGGGCTCGTCGAGGATAATGAGCTCGGGGGCGTGGGCGATGCCGCAGGCGATATTGAGCCGGCGCAGCAGGCCGCCGGAGAGCTTGCCCGGCTTGAAGCCCGTGAACTTCTCCAGCTCGACGAAGGCGATCGCCTTCTTCACCAGGCGGCGTCGCCGGGCGCGGTCACGCACGTACAGGGCGCAGAAGGCGTCCACGTTCTGGGCCACGGTGAGCTCGTCGAAGACGGCCACGTCCTGTGGCACGACGCCGATCCGGCGCTTGAGGTCGTAGGAGGTCGCCGTCATGCGCTCCCCGAAGACGCTGATCTCGCCCCGGTCGTAGGTCAGCAGCTGGAGCAGGCAGTTGATGGTCGTCGTCTTGCCCGAGCCGTTGGGGCCCAGCAGGCCCAGCACCTCCCCCCGGGCGATCCGCAGGGACAGGCCGTCGACCGCGACCAGCTCCCCGTAGCGCTTGACCAGGGAGTCCACCACCACCGCGTCGTCGGGTGCCGAGTCCCGGTCGGGTGCCGTCTCACCGTCCATACCAGCTCCTTACACTGCTCGTCGTGCGCCCGCGTGCCTGGGGCTCGCCCTCATGGTCCGCTGGCGTGGTGGGCCGCGGAAGTGCCTGGTGTCATAACGTACGGGGCCGGGGCATGACTTCTGTCATGGGTGTCCGGGCACGCCCGCCGCCGGGCTGGTCCCGGCAAGGTGCGGCGGGCTCCGGGGGTGTGCGGCGGGATCGACTCGGCAAGGTGCGGCGGGCCTGGTGCCGGTACGCGGCCCGGGGTGCCAGCCGGCAGGCCGGCGTGCTGACACCGGCGGCCTCCCGGGCCTGGGGCGGTGCGCCCCCGCGTGTGGGCTGTGCCCGTGACCGGGGACGGACCATAATCTCCGCGTGAAGGTTCTGACGGACAAGGGCGTGGTCCTGACAGGCTGTCTCCTGGTGACAGTGCTCCGGGGGCCGGTGGACATGGTGGCCGTGACCTGGCTGCTCCTGGCCGTCATCGCCGCCGGGACGTGCGCGGTGGTGGGGCGGCGGTCGGCGGTCGTCGTCCCCGCCTCCTACCTGCTGCTGGGCGGTCTCACCTCGGCGTCGGTGGCCGGGGCGCCCCTGGCCTTCTACGACCTGGTGCGCGCGGTGCCGGGCTCCCGGCCCGCCCGCCTCCTGGCCCCGGTCTGCGGCGCCGCGCTCCTGGTGGCGGGGCGGCGGGCGGGGCCCCGGTCGTTCTCCCTCGTCGCCGTGGTCGTGGTGGCCCTGTCCGCCACCCTGGCCCTGCGCACCGTCCAGGAGGAGAGGGCGCGTGCCAGCCTGCACGCGGTCAGGGACGACCTGCAGATGAGGATCCTGGCCCTCCAGGCCGTCAACGACCGCCTCCTGGCGACCCAGGACCACGAGGTGCGTGCCGCCGTCCTGGGTGAGCGCACCCGGATCGCCCGCGACATCCACGACGGCGTCGGGCACGTCCTGACCCGCCTCCTGCTCATGGTCAAGGCCCTCCAGGTCACCCACCGGGACGAGGAGGGCCTCGTGGCCGACCTGGCGGGGCTGGACTCCTCGCTGGGCGAGGCGCTGGACTCCATGCGCCGTAGCGTCCACGCGCTGTCGGACGAGGGCGAGGACCTGCCTACCACCCTCAGCGTGCTGGCCTCCCGCTGCGGTATCAGCCAGGTCGGGGTCGACTGCGCCCTGGAGCAGACGCCCCCGGCTGCGGTCAGCCGCTGCGTGGTGGCCGTGGTACGTGAGGCGCTGACCAACGCCGCGCGGCACGGGAAGGCGACCTCGGCACACGTCAAGGTGGTCGACTACCCCGCGTTCTGGCAGGTCACGGTCGATAACGACGGTATCCTGCCGCGGGACGAGGTGCTCGGGACCGCCGGTCCGAACGGCGGCGTGGTACGGGGGAGCAGGGACCTGGGGCCTGGCGCCACGGCCCGCCTCGCCACAGGGGCCGGGTTCCCGCGCACCGGTATGGGGCTGCACTCCATGGCCGAGCGGGTCGAGGCCCTGGGTGGGACGCTGCGGGTCACCCTGCGTCCGCGGTTCACGGTCTTCGTCATGATCCCGAAGGAGTGAGCATGAAGGTCCTTATTGTCGACGACGACACCTTTGTGGCCCAGTCGCTGGCCACTATCCTGTCGGTGGAGCCCGACGTGGAGGTCGTGGGCCTGGGCGCCTCCGGCCCCGAGGCGGTGGAGGGGTACCGCCGGCTGCGCCCCGACGTCCTGCTCCTGGACGTCCAGATGCCCGGCGGCGACGGACTGGGCGCGGCCGAGACGATCCTCAACGAGGACCGGGAGGCGCGCATCGTCTTCCTGACCACCTTCGCCGACGACGAGTACATTGTCCGGGCACTGAGGATGGGGGCGCGCGGCTACCTCATGAAGCAGGACGTGGCCCGTATCGCCCCGGCGCTGCGCTCGGTCATGGCCGGCGTGTGCGTGCTGGAGGGGGACGTGCTCGAGCGCAGCGCGGCCATGGGCCTGGGGAGGCGTCCCGACCGGCTACCCAGGAGCCCTGTCTTCTCCCCGCTGACCGAGCGCGAGTACCAGGTGGTCGAGGCCGTGGCCCAGGGGCTGGACAACGCGGAGGTGGCGGACCGGCTCTTTATGAGCGCAGGGACGGTGCGCAACCACGTCAGCTCTATCCTGGCCAAGCTGGGGCTGCGCAACCGCACCCAGGTGGCGGTGCTGTACTACCGCTCCGCGCAGTCCGGCTGACTGGCTCTGCGCCCGGTGTCCATGAGCGCGAACATTGTAGGGTACCAGCCATTTCCCATCCGACTGCGTCCCGCGCCTGCTCTCAGGCTCGCCGAGGCCGCGGCGGAGGCGGTGGCGGTGCGGCGGGCCCCGCTCCTGGCCAGATGTCGCGGGCGCCGCGCTCGCCTACCACCCGCTGCGGGAGGGTGGGTGCGGCGCTCGGGCGACGCCACATGGCGGGTTGGGACGACGCCATATGACCGGTTACAATGACGCCACATGCCAGGTTGACATGGTGCGGCAAGGGCGTAGGGGAGGGAACCGTGGAGCAGGAGGGCTATCTGCCGAGAGTCGTGGATCGGCTTGTTGACGACATCCTCGGTTACTCGGGGGGCGTCCAATCGCCTGACACTGATCAATACCGAAATTCTCGACATCCTCGGTTACTCGGGGGGCGTCCTCATCGAGGGCGTCCGCGCCTGCGGCAAGACCATGACCGGACGTCGACACGCCTCCTCCGAGATCGTGCTGGACTCCGGGCTGCCGCAGCTGCGGGCCGCCCTGGACGTCGATCCCTCGCTCCTCCTGGCCGGCGACGTGCCGCGTCTTCTTGACGAGTGGCAGATCGAGCCCTCACTGTGGAACCTCGTGCGCAGGGAGATCGACTCCCGTCGCCACCCGGGACAGTTCATCCTCACGGGATCGTCCGTCCCCGCCGAGAACGCCGCGCGGCACTCCGGAGCGCACCGGATCTCACGGATCCGAATGCGGCCCATGACCCTGTTCGAGCGCGGTCGCGGGGACGGCAGCGTCTCCTTGACGAGTTTGTTCAATGGCGAGGCGCCGGCGCCGGCGCTTAACTCCGGCGCCGGTGTACGCGAGGCCCTGGACGACCTGGTGCACGGAGGATGGCCGGGGGACCTCGATCTGACGACGCCTCAGGCGCAGCGCCGCCTGCGCGACTACGTCGAGGACATTGTCAGTATCGACGTCGGTCGCCTGGACGGCGAACCGCGGCGGGATCCTGTGCGCCTGCGCGCCCTCATGCGCTCCCTCGCCCGGCATGTCGCGACAGAGGCGTCTTTCCGCACCATCGCCAGGGACGCCTCCGGGCAGTCCCTGAGCGCGGAGACCGCCATCGCCTACGTGGGCGCCCTCAGACGCCTCTTCGTCGTCGAGGAGCAGCCGGCCTGGGCGCCGCACCTGCGGTCCCGTTACGCGGTGCGCACGTCGTCGAAGCTGCACTTCGTCGACCCTGCGCTCGCCGCGGCGGTGACGGCGACGTCCTCGGAGCGCCTCCTACAGGACCTGGAGACCGCCGGGCTCTGGTTTAAGTCCCAGGCGGTGCAGCACCTGCGGATCTTCTCCGAGATGTGCGGCGGACGCCTCTACCACTACCGGGACAAGGCGGGGAAGGAGGCGGACGCCATTGTGGAGCTGGACGACGGGCGCTGGGCCGCCTTCGAGGTCAAGCTGGGGCAGCGCCAGATCCCGGCGGCGCAGACCTCGCTCGCTGCCTTCGTGGCCGATATCGACACTGCACGGACCCCTCCTCCGGCACTCACCGCCGTCATTACCGCCGACGGACCCGTGATGACGCTCCCCGACGGCGTCGTCACCTTCCCGCTCAAGGCGCTGGGGCCGTGAGCGGGCCGGGGACGGCCGCCTGGGCCCAGGTCGTGCGCGGGCCGGAAAAGGCTCAGGGCGCGGGCCCGGCCGGGTGGGGCGCCTCCTTACAGCGAAAGGGAGCCGCTGAAGCTGGGCGCCGGCGTCGGACCGCACCTCGGGCGGCCTCCAGGGTGGCTCTGGCAGGGCCTGGCCGGGGGCGGCGCCGGGCACCCATACTGGCGCCATGCAGTACACGACACTCGGCACCACAGGCATTACGATCCCGCGGCTGTGCATTGGAGGCATGAGCTTCGGCCAGGTCTTCCCGGACTTCCACCAGTGGGTCATTGACCAGCCCTCCACCCAGGCCGTCATCGCCCGCGCGCTCGAGCTCGGTGTCACCTTTATCGACACCGCCAACGTCTACGCCCACGGCACCAGCGAGGAGTACATCGGGCAGTCCCTGAAGAACCTCGGCGTCGCGCGCCAGGACGTGGTGCTGGCCTCCAAGGTCTACTTCAATGAGGGACACCTGAGCGCCGAGGCCATTGAGCGGGAGATCACGGGCACGCTCCGGCGCCTGGGCACCGACTACCTCGACCTGTACATTATCCACCGCTTCGACTACTCCACCCCCGTGGAGGAGACCATGGAGGCCCTGGACCGCCTCGTGCGCGACGGCCGCGTACGGGCCCTGGGCGCCTCCGCCATGTACGCCTACCAGCTGCACAACCTGCAAGTGGCGGCGGACGCCCACGGCTGGACCCGCTTCGCCAGCATGCAGAACCACTACAACCTCCTCTACCGCGAGGACGAGCGGGAGATGATCCCCGTGGTCGAGCAGTACGGCATGTCCCTGACCCCCTACAGCCCGCTCGCCTCCGGGCACCTGACCCGCCCCACCTGGGACTCGCCGTCCGTGCGCTCGACGACGGACGGCACCATGCGCGCCAAGTACGACCGCGACCGCGAGATCGACATGCCCGTCATCGAGCGCGTCGCCGAGGTCGCCGCCAGGCACGAGGTGCCCATGGCCGACGTCGCGCTGGCCTGGCACTGGGCCAAGGGCGTGGCCGCCCCCATTGTCGGCTGCTCGCGGCCGAGCCGCGTCGACGACGCCGTGCGCGCCCTGGATCTGACCCTCACCGCCGAGGAGGTCGCCTACCTGGAGGAGCCCTACGTGCCCCACGAGCTCGTCGGCCCGCTCGCCCGCCCCGGGGAGAAGGCCCTCGCCGGGACGGCGGTGCGCACGACGCGCCGCTAGGGGCCGCCGGGGCGCCGCTAGGGGCCGGCGGTGCGCCGCTTCACCTCCCAGGACCTGGTCCAGGGCCGCTGACGTCCTGGTGAGGTGGCGTCCCGGGTCCGGGTGGTGCCGGGCCCCACGAGTCCGTACCACATCGTGTTACACCATGATACGATGAGCATGCTGATGCAGTGAGGTGTGGGGCGGGAGACCTGATGGCGACTAAGACCCTCAATGTCAAGATCGACGACGACGACAAGCGTCTATTTGTTGAGCTCACTCATCAGATGGGGACGACCCCGTCACATGCGGTGCGCATGTTCGTGCGCGCGTTCAATGAGTTCAAGGGCTTCCCCTTCGACACGTCCCGTCCATACGTCATGAGTGCCGAGGCCCGGCAGGCCTACGACGAGATTGACGCAGAGATCTCCGCGGGCACCGCCAGGCGCTACGGGAGCGTTGCAGACTTGCGTAATGACCTGGACCTGTAGTGCTCGACATCGTCATCTCGAGTAAGTGCAGGAAGGACCTCAAGCGGGCTAGAAGACGCGGCCTCGACATGGATGCCTTCTTCGCAGTGGTTGAGATGCTTCGACGTCGCGAGACGCTACCTGCTCGTTATCGAGATCATGCGCTCACGGCCGACCGGGCTGGACTGAGGGACTGCCACATCCGGCCCGACTGGGTGCTGATCTACCAGATCAGGGAGACGGAGCTGGTCCTGGTCCTGGTGGAGACTGGAAGTCACGCCGACTTGGGCCTGTGATCGCGCCGGGGCCCGGCGCGATCGGCCGCGCGGGTCAGGCGGGGCCAAATAGCTGGGGTGGCTGCACCTCACGCCTGCCGGGAGTAGTCCATGACGGTGGTGACGAAGGCTGGCGGCTCGTCGGGCACCTGGTAGTAGGGCCTCTGCGGCAGGGCGTTGACGGCGGCCATCTCCTCCTCGGTCAGCGTGAAGTCGAAGATGTCGAGGTTGTCCGCCATGTGCTGCGGGTTGAGCGTCTTGGGGAAGGTGACATTGCCCTCCTGGAGGTGCCAGCGCAGCACGACCTGGGCGGCGGTCTTGCCGTACCTGGCGGCGGGCCCGGTCAGGGCGGGCTCGGCCAGGAGCGTCCTGTCCCCGTGGCCGAGCGGGTACCAGGCCTCGAAGACGACGCCGGTGTCCGCCAGAGCGGCCTTGAGGGTGTGCTGGTTCCAGTACGGGTGGGCCTCGACCTGGAGGACGGCCGGGACGATCCGGGCGACGTCGAGGATCTCGTGGACCTTCGCGGCGGAGAAGTTCGACAGGCCGATGGAGCGGACCTTGCCCGCCTCGACCGCCTCCTCCATGGCCCTCCAGGCGGAGACGTACTCACCGTAGGGCTGGTGGAGGAGCAGCAGGTCGACGTAGTCCGTGCCCAGGCGCTCCAGGGTGGCGTCAATGTCCTTGCCGCACTGGGCGTAGGGGTAGCTCTGTGGGAAGAGCTTGGAGGTGATGAAGAGGTCCTCGCGCGCGACCGGGCTGCTGGCAACGACCCGGCCGACGGCGACCTCGTTGAAGTAGGCGTTGGCGGTGTCAATGTGCCTGTAGCCAGCGGCGATCGCCTCGGGCAGGTGCGCGGCGACCTCGGCCGACGTCATCTGGAAGACGCCGTAGCCCAGGACCGGGATCGTGTGGCCGTCGTTCATGGTGAGGGACTGCATCCGGGGCTCCTTTGGTGTGCGCGCTGTCTGACGTATCAGTCTTCACCGCGTAGCGACTGTTGTAAAACGCCGGGCTCGGTCGGGGCGGGCCCGGCGTCCGTGGCGGTGCCGTCCGCCCCGGACGATGGCGCCGGACCCTGCGGCCCGGCGTCGTCGGGCGCCGTCAGCAGCGCGTCGACGCTCGTCCCCAGCAGCGCCGCCAGGCGGGGCAGCGTGGCCACGTCCGGGTAGTTGATGTCGTTCTCCCACTTGCTGACCGCCTGCGGGGTCACCCCCATGCGCTGGGCGAGCCGTTCCTGGGTCATCCCCCGCGCCAGCCGCAGCCGTGCGATATTGCGTCCCACCGAGTTCATCTGCTGGTTCATCTGCGTCTCCTTGCTGTCCGTGCCGTCTGCCGGCCGCCGTCGGGCGGCGTGCCGGACTCGGGGACGCGGTAGGGCGGGAACGCCGGGCACCGACGGTGCCGGTGGAGGACAATGGCGCCGTGCCCACCTTTGAACGCAGGCTCGACGCCCGCCTCGTTATCGCCGTCGTCGCCGTCGGCATCACCTCCTTCGCCGGGGTCGTGGTCGAGACCGCCATGAACATCGCCTTCCCGGCCCTCATGAAGGAGTTCGGCGTCTCCACCTCCACCGTCCAGTGGGTCACCACCGGCTACCTCCTGGTCCTGGCGGCGATTATGCCGGTCTCCTCCTTCCTCCACCGGCGCCTGCGCACCAGGACCCTGTTCGCCCTGGCCATGGCGGCCTTCCTGGCTGGCACGGTCATGTGCGCCGCCGCCCCGCACTTCTCCCTGCTCGTCCTCGGCCGCCTCGTCCAGGGCGTGGGCACCGGCATAGCCCTGCCGCTCATGTTCAACATGGTCCTGGAGCAGGTGCCCCTGGAGCACCTGGGCACCATGATGGGCGTGGCCACCCTCATTACCGCCGTCGCCCCCGCCGTCGGGCCCTCCTTCGGCGGCTACCTCATTGGCGCCCTCGGCTGGAGGTCGGTGTTTATCGTCCTGCTGCCCTTCCTGGTCATCGCCGCCGTCCTGGGCCTGCTGACCATCCGGCAGGCCACCCGGCCCCGGTCCGACGCCGTCTTCAGCCCCCTGCAGTTCCTGGTCATGGCCGCCGGCTTCACCGCCCTGGTGCTGGCCACGAACGCCGCCGGGCAGACGGGGTGGACCAGCCCCCGGGTCCTGGGGCTGCTCGCCCTGGCGCTCGTCCTCGTCGCCGCCTTCTGCGTCCTGTCGTCCCGCTCCGAGCGCCCGCTCATCCGCATCCGGATCTTCGCCGACCGCACCTACACCCTCAGCGTGGTCTACGTCGTCCTCATCCAGGCGGTCGTGCTCGCCCTGGGCTACCTCATCCCCTACTACGCCCAGGTCAGCGCCTCCATGGGCTCCTTCGCCGCCGGGTGCCTCCTGCTGCCCGGCTGCGTCCTGGGCGCGTGCCTGACCCCCCTGGGCGGCCGTGTCCTGGACCGGCTGGGCCCGGCCCGCCCCATCCTGACCGGTGCCGTCTGCGGCGTGCTCGCCATGGCCCTGTTCGCCGCCGTCGGCGTGGACGTCCCCGCCCCCTGGCTCGCCCTCGTCTACGTCATTATGCCGCTGTGCCAGGGGCTGTCGGTGTCCAACTCCATGACCAACGGCCTACGCTCCCTGCCCGACCACCTCCAGGCCGACGGCAACGCCGCCTTCAACACCATCCAGCAGCTCGGCGGCGCCGTCGGCACGGCCGTGGCCACCGCCGTGGTCAACGCCGCCCAGAGCGCGGACCCTGACGACCTGGCCGCCGCCACCCGCAGCGGTACGCACACGGGGTTCGTCGTGCTCCTCGTCCTGGCCGTCCTCGCCCTGGCCGCCGCGGCCAGTGTCTTCGTCAGCCCCGTCGCCGACCGTCGTACTGCGCGCGGGGCCCGCCACGGTTAGAGTGCCTCGGGTCTGCTCCGCGGAGAGTCCGACGAGAGTCCGACGGGAGAGGAGCCCCGCCTTGAGCCAGCCCAGCCGTGAGAACGACGACCCCGGGACCGCCGGCCGCACGCCGCCTGCCGGCTCCGCGCCCGCCCCGGCCCCCGCGCTGCCGCCCTCCGCCCACCAGGCGGTGACCTTCCTCGAGCTCTTCTTCGACCTGGTGTGGGTCTTCGCGATCTCCCAGCTCTCCGAGCACCTCCTGGAGCACCAGACGTGGCGCGGGGCGGGCCAGACCCTCGTCATGACCCTGGCCATGTTCGTCATCTGGTCCTTCACCGCCTACGAGTCCACCATGGTCCTGGCCCGCAAGGACGAGGCCCGCTGGGTCGTGCTGGCGGTCATGGCCGGGGGACTGGTGATGAACGCCTCGATCAGCGGCGCCTTCGAGGACGCCTCGTGGGCCTTCGTGGTTCCCCTGGTGCTCATCCAGGTGGGCCGCAGCGCCATGACCCGCACCCACGACGTCTACGCCTCGCTGCGCCGCCACCGCGTCTCCGTGATCATCTGGGCCGTCGTCTCCGCGGTGCCCTGGGGCCTGGGGGCCCTGGCCGAGCCGGAGCACCGTCTGCTCTGGTGGCTGGCTGCCGTGGTGATCGACGTCGTCGGCATGTGGAGCGTGCACCCCGTGCCCGGGCGCCACCACCGGGACTTCTCCGAGGTGCGCTTCGACGTCGAGCACCAGGTCGAGCGCTGCCGCCTGTTCCTCATTATCTGCCTGGGGGAGGGCGTGCTCACCACCGGGCGCTCCATCGCCGCGGACCCGCAGGACCCTGCGCGGCTGGCCGCGGGGCTGGCCGCGTTCGCGGTGCTCGTCGGCGTGTGGTACCTGTTCTTCGGCACGGGGACGGACGAGGTCGACGCCCGGCTCGTGGCCGAGCACGGCGAGCTGGCCATGGGCAGGCTGGCCACGAACGGTCAGCAGGTGCTGGTCATCGGGCTCATCGCCTTCGCGGTGAGCGCCGAGATCGTTGTCGCCGATCCCCACGAGCCGCTCACGGCGGCCGCCGCCGCCCTGCTGGCGGGTGGGATCGTCATCTGCCTGGTGGCCTTCTGGGGCTTCCTGGCGCTCCTGACCGGGCGCCGCCTCTGGCCGCCTCTGGCCGCGGGGGCCGCGGGGCTGGGTGGCGTCGTCGCCGTCTGCTGGGCGGCCGCCCTGCCCGGCGTGCTCGTCATGGCGGCCACGGCGGTCTGCCTGGCAGGTACCGGCATGTGGTACAAGCGTGACGCGGCTGACGCCATGCGCACAGTGGGTGCGTGAGAGCCTGCCCGAGGATCCGCCCGGCCTCCGCCCACTGTCTGCGACGCGATCGCCGCGCCCACGCCGCCTACCCGCTTCCCTCCCTGCCCGCCGTGCGGCTACCCGACGGCGGGCGGCGGGTCTCGGCCCCGGGGCGGCGGACGTCGGGGCCGGGGCGGCCGGGCGGTAGCTCCCTAGCGCGCCCGGCGGGGGCGAGGGCTAGGCGGCTAGGCAGCGGGGGCAGGCAGCGGGGCCTGAGCCGGGCGGCGATGCGGCCGGGCGCGCGGGCGGCGGGGGTCGTGCGATAATGTCGCCTGCCCCTCGCAGCAGTCAGACCCAGGAGGCGCTCCCGTGCCGTCCGACCCGTATCCCGCCGACCTGCGCTCCGCCAGTCCCGACGCCGTCGCCCACGCCGTCCGCCACGAGCTCGACCTCCTTGAGGAGGCCGAGGGGGCGCGGGTCCTGCTAGCCGTGGAGTCCGGCAGCCGGGCCTGGGGCTTTGAGTCCCCCGACTCCGACTTCGACGTCCGCCTCGTCTACGTCCGTCCCGTGGAGCACTACCTGCGCCTGGATCCGGTGCGTGACGTCCTGGAGTGGCGGCTCGACGAGGTCCTCGACGTCAGCGGCTGGGACCTGGACAAGTCCCTGCGCCTGGCGCGCGGGGCCAACCCCTCCTTCTTCGAGTGGCTCGCCTCCCCGGTCATCTACGACGAGGACCCCGCCTTCGCCGCCGTGCGCGACCTGGCCGCCGAGTGCTTCTCACCGGCCGCCTCCGCCCGCCACTACCTGAGCATGGCCACCGGCCAGCTCGTCGCCTGCCAGGGTGAGACGGTGCCCCTCAAGAAGTACCTGTACACGGTGCGCGCGCTCCTGGCCGCCCGCTGGGTGGTGGCCGAGCGCAGGCCCGCCCCCATGCGTCTCAAGGACCTGGTTGACGCCGGGCTCGAGGGCCCCGTACGCGGGCCCCTTAAGGACGTCCTGGCGGACAAGGCCGTCTCAGGGGAGCGTGACGGGCACCCGCGCGTCCCGGAGCTCGACGCCTGGCTGCAGACCACCCTCGCCGAGCTGACCGACGTCGTCGCCGACCTCGCGACCGCACCCAAGGTGCCCTGGGAACGTCTCAACGAGGTCTTCCTCGCCGTGGTGCGCTCCGCCCAGGCCGGGTGAGCCGGGGTAGCGCCCGGGCGGCCGGGGTACCACGAGCGGTAAGGACCTCAGGGCACCCGGGCGGCCCCTGCCGGCGCGGTCTCAGATGCCGAAGCCGACGCGCCGGGGCTCGGCCTCCCCGATCTCCACGTAGGCCAGTGAGCCCGCGGGCACGAAGACCTTGCGACCCTTGTCGTCGCTCAGGGTGATGTTGGCGGTGGCGGCGTTGGCCAGGGAGGAGAGGATCTCGTTCTGGGAGGCTGAGGTCTCCAGGGTGAGCTCGCGGGTGGAGTGCTTAATACCGAGGGTGACCTGCATGGGACGGGGCTCCTGTTCGTCGGGAGGGTGGACGGGCTGCCGCCGATCCTATGCCGTTTATACCCGGGTAGGGGATCTGGCCCCGCCTGACACGCGGTGGGCGAACCCGGCGGCCGTACGCAGCGAGTTGTGCTCGAGCGTGTACCGATCGGCATGGAGGTGGTCACGGCGGCTCGTACGTGCGGGTTGTGCGGGTGACCACGCAGTTAGGTGGGATCCGCAATGGTGCGGCCCCGGCCCCGGTCCGCCCCTGCCCGGTGCCGGCCCTGCCTGCCCCTGCCCGGTGCCGGCCCTGCCTGCCCCTGCCCGGTGCCGGTGGCCGTGGGGCCCGGCGGGGCGGGGTCGGCGCCCCGTGGTTCCATGGGCACATGACCCCCGACGCCGCCCCGCACGCCCCCCGGCTCCTGCCGGCCCTGCCCGTGCCCGGCCTGCCCGAGCCTGACGACTCCCAGGCCGTGGTCCTGGAGCACGTCCGGGCAGGCGGGAACCTGGTGGTCCTGGGCGCCCCCGGCACTGGGAAGACCAGCCTGGCCCTGCGCCTGCTGGTGCGTGCCGTCGATGAGGGCAGGGACGCCGTCCTGCTGACCCCCACGCGCGTGCGGGCCAGCGTCCTGCGCGGCCGGGCGGCCCACCTCCTGCGGGCCCGGGGTGTCGAGGGCGGTACCGTGCGTGTGCGCACCCCCGCGGCCCTGGCCCTGAGCGTCCTGACCACCTCCCTCACGCAGCGTCCCGCCCCCCTGCCCGCCCCCGTGCTGCTGGCCGGGGCGGAGGAGGACGCCGCCCTGGCCTCCCTTATCCGCCCCGAGGACTGGCCCGGTCTGCCGCCCGAGACCCTGACCTCCCGGGCCTTCCGCTCCCAGCTGCGCGACCTGCTGGCGCGCGCCGGGGAGCTGGGTGTGGGCGCCCAGGAGCTCGCCGCCCTGGGGCAGGATCTGGACGTGCCCGTCTGGGGGCCTGCCAGCGGGCTGCTGCGTCTGTGGGACGCCCAGGGTCGTCCCAGTGCCCGCAGGCGCGCCCAGACCCGGCGGATGGACACCGCCCGCCTCCAGGACCGTGCCCGGGAGGCCCTGGGCACCTGGGAGGCCGACGGCGTCATGGAACCGCGTCCCGTGCCCGACCTGGTCGTGGTGGACGACTACCAGGACTGCACCGCGGCCACCGCCCGCCTCCTGGGCACCCTGGCGGTCCCCGACGCCCTCGGGCACGCTGCCCAGGTCGTCGTCCTGGGCAACCCGGACACCGCTGTCGAGACCTTCCGCGGGGGCACTCCCAGCCTGCTGTCGTCCGCCCAGGAGGGCGCCAGCCTGGGGGCCGCCCGCCTGGTCCTGGGCACCGTCCACCGTGGGGGCCCTGCCCTGGTGGAGGCCGTCGCTGCGCAGGCCGCCCGGGTCCCCGTGGTCGGGGCGACCGGGTACCGCCAGGCGCGGGCCGTCCAGGAGACCGTGGAGGAGAGCGTGGAGGAGCCGGGCGGGCCGGTGATCGGCGCCAGCGTGACGGACGCTGCCCCGGCGGGGCCCTCGGTCGTCCTGGCCTCCAGCCCCGCCCAGGAGGCCACCCACGTGGCGCGGATCCTGCGTGGCGAGCACATCCACCACGCCACGGGCTGGGACCAGATGGCCGTCATCGTCCGCAGCACCGCCCAGGCCCAGGCGGTGGCCCGCGACCTGCGCCGACGGGGGGTTCCCCTGGCGTCACGGACCCCCGCGGTCCTCCTGCGCACCGAGCCCGCCGCCCGCGCCCTGACAGAGGTGGTCCGGGCGGCCCTGGACGGGGACCTCGGTCAGGACGGCCAGCCCCCCCTCCCGGAGGTCGTCCAGCTCCTCCTGACCGGTCCCCTCATTGGCCTGAGCCCTCTTGACCTGCGCAGGCTACGACGTCGGATCCGCGTCTGGGCGGAGGGGCCAGCTTCCCGGCAGGGGGAGCAGGCCGGGGGCACCCAAACCCTGGCGGAGGGCGCCCAAGCCCAGGGCGCCCGGGCGGAGAGTGCCCGGGCGAGGGGCGTCCAGGCCCAGACCGAGGGCGCCCGGTCGGGAGGCCGGCGGGGGGAGCTGGGCCCGGGTGCCGGGAGAGTCACGCTCCCGGGGCTCGTGGGCGACCTGGAGTCCGCCCGCCAGCTGGTGGAGGACCTGGGCCGGGAGTCGGTGGCCGCCCAGGCCGCCGACCTGCTGCGGGCCGCCCAGGTGGTGTCGGCGCTACGTGAGGTCCTGGGCTTGGGCTCCCCCCCTGCGGACGGTGCCCGGGGGCCGGAGGCAGGGGGGCGCTCTCCCGGCGGGGGGCTCCCGGACGACGTCTCGGCGAGGTACCCAGGGGCGCCCGGACAGGCCGACGGGCAGCGCCCCGACCCCACCGGGGGGTCCTCGGACGCCAGTACCCGGGCAGGAGGCCGTGGACGGGCCCCGCGTGACGTCGAGGCCCTCCTGTGGGCCGCCTGGGACGCCTCCGGGCGCGCCGAGGCCTGGCGGGCCCTGGCCCTGGAGGAGGGTGGTGGACGTGGTCTCCTGGCTGAGGCCGCTGAGCACCACCTTGACGTGGTCACCGCCCTGTTCAAGCGGGCGGAGGTCTGGTCCGAGCGCTACCCCGGGGTGGACGGCGCCGTCTTCCTGGCCGAGCTGGACAGTGAGCTCGTCCCCTCCGACTCCGTGGCCCCCCAGGGGCGGCGCCCCGCCGGTGTGGCGGTCCTCACCCCGGCCGCTGCCGCCGGGGAGCAGTGGGAGGTCGTCGTGGTCATGGGCCTGGAGCGTGACGTCTGGCCCGACCTGCGCCTGCGCGACTCCCTGACCCGCTCGGGCCTGCTGGTGGACGCGGTGACCGGGCGCCTGCCCCTGCGCCCCGACGGCAGCCTGGACCCGGGGGCGGATCCGGCCTCCGCCCGCGCCCAGGTGCGTGGGGACGAGCGCCGTATGCTCGTGGCCGCCATGTCGCGGGCCTCACGCAGGCTCGTCCTGACGGCCACCTCCGACGTCGAGCACGCCCCCTCCTCCTTCCTCCTGGAGGTGGCCGCCAGCGCCGGGCTGCCTGTCACGGACGTCGACGGCGCCCCCCTGACCAGCCCGGACGCCGGTGACCTCACCCTGCGTGGGCTCGTGGGCGAGCTGCGTCAGGCGGCCGTACGCGGGGCCCTGGACAGCGCCACCCCCGCTGAGCGCGCCCGGGGAACGGCCGCCGTCACCCTCCTGGCCGACCTGGCCCGCAGGGGTGTCCCCGGCGCCTCGCCCACCACCTGGCTCGACGTGGCCGGCCCCACCTCCACCAGCCCCCTGACCGCCCTGGACCAGCGGGTGCGGGTGAGCCCCTCGGACGTGGAGAGCCTGTCCACCTGCCCCCTGCGCTGGTTCCTGTCCCGGCACGGGGGCGACCGGCCGGCCTCCGGGGCCCAGCACCTGGGCAGCCTCGTGCACGCCCTGGCCGAGCAGGCCGAGCGCGAGCACCTGCGGGGCCCGGCGCTGCGGGCCCAGGCCGAGGAGCTCCTGCCCGGGCTCGGCTACCCCGATACCTGGCTGGGGCAGGTCCAGCAGCGCCGTGTCCGGGAGATGGTGGGGCGCCTGGACGCCTACCTGGCGGACTGCGACGCCCTGGGGGTCACCGCGCAGGTCGAGCTGACTGTCAGGGCGGACACCGTCCTGGCTCCCGGGGACCTCAGCGAGGACCTGGGGGGCTACCTGGAGGACCTCCTGGCGCTCACGGGGGCGGGCGCGGGCCTGCGCCTGCGGATCGCAGGACGTGTTGACCGCCTGGAGCGCCGGGCGGACGGCAGCGTGCGCGTCATCGACCTCAAGACCGGGCGCCTGGTACCCTCCTCGCCCGAGCGCCACCCCCAGCTGGCCACCTACCGGCTGGCCCTGGAGGCCCTGGGGCGGGTGGTGGGTGGCGGGGCCCTGGTCCTGCTGGGCAAGGAGCCGGGCAGGCGCTCCGGGGAGGGCTACGTGCTGGCCCCCGCTGGCGGGGCCCTGGATCCCAGCCCCGTACAGGACCCGGACACCGGTGAGAGCCTGCCCTGGGCCCAGGACCTCCTGGCAGCCGCCGCCCTGGGGAGCCTGGGGCCCCTCTACGAGGCCCGCAGCGGTGACCACTGCCGCAACTGCGCCGTCAAGGACTCCTGCCCCGTACGCAGCGAGGGAAAGCGGGTGACCCAGTGAGCCCCCTGAGCCCCACCCACCTGGCCCGGGCCCTGGGCGTCCACGTCCCCACCGCCGAGCAGGCCGCCGTCATCGCCCACCCGCTGGCGCCCCTGCTGGTGGTGGCCGGGGCCGGCTCGGGCAAGACCGCCACCATGGCGCAGCGGGTCGTCTACCTGGTGGCCACCGGCCAGGTCCGTCCCGACCAGGTGCTGGGCCTGACCTTCACCCGCAAGGCCACCGCCGAGCTGGACGAGCGCGTGTCCTCCCGCCTGGAGGCCCTGGCCCGTGCGGGCCTGGTGGATCCGCAGGTGGCCGACGGCGCCCCCACCATCGCCACCTACAACTCCTTCGCCGGCACCCTGGTGCGTGATCACGGACTACTCATTGGCGTCGACCCCGACACCACCCTCATCACCCAGGCGCGCAGCTGGCAGATCGTCGAGACGCTCCTGCGTGAGCGCACCGCGCCCCTGCCCGAGGAGGGCCTGGAGCACAACACCACCGCGGTCCTGCTGCTGTCCGACGCCCTGAGCCAGAACCTCCTGAGCGCCGACCAGGCCGCCGAGGGCCTGGAGGACCTGGCTGGGCTCCTGGAGGACCTGGCCGGTGTCAGGGGCTGCAAGACCCTCATCGGCCGGGGCCCGGCCGCCATGCGGGAGTGGCTCGAGCTGCTGGACGTGGTGCGGGCCCTGACGCAGTACAAGCGCTCCCACGGCCTGCTCGACTTCGGCGACCAGATCGCCCTGGCCTGCCAGGTCGCCCAGGAGGTCCCGGAGGCCGTCGCCCAGGTCCGCGCCCAGTACCCGGCGGTCCTCCTGGACGAGTTCCAGGACACCTCCGTGGCCCAGATCCGTCTGCTGTCCGCGCTCTTCGCCGACTCGGGGGTCACCGCCGTGGGGGACCCGCACCAGGCCATCTACGGGTGGCGGGGGGCTAGCGCCGCCGCCCTGGACACCTTCCATGCGCGCTTCAACCCCACCGGGAGCGCCGCCGTGTCCACCGGCGCGCAGGCGGCGCAGGCGGCCCCCGTCCTCCAGCTGTCCACCTCCTGGCGCAACGACGCCGCCGTCCTGGAGGCCGCCAACGTGGTCTCCTCCCCGCTGCGCCACCCCCGGACCCTGCCCGGGGACCCGCCCGGGGAGCACATTGCCGTGGCCGAGCTCACGCCCCGCCCGCGTCACCTGGGGCTGGCCCAGGGCGCCGTCCACGCGGCCTTCCTCCAGGACCCGCTCGAGGAGGCCCAGCACGTGGCCCGGTTCCTGGCCGAGCGCTGGGGCCCCGGCGCCCGTATGGCGGTCCTGACCCGCACTCGCGCCCAGATGGCCCCCGTGGCCGCCGAGCTGGAGGCCCAGGGCCTGCCCTACGTCGTCGTGGGCCTGGGGGGGATGCTCAGCGTCCCCGAGGTGGAGGACGTCCGCTCCCTCCTGGTCCTGGCCGCCGACCCCGAGCGGGGCGACCGGCTCATGCGCCTGCTCACCGAGCAGGATCTGGGGGCCAGCGACCTGGCTGCCCTGGCCGCCCTGGCCCGGGAGGTCACCCGCGCCCCCGGGGAGACCCCCGTGGGGCCGACCGACGCCCTACCAGGAGGACAGGTCACCCGCGCCCCCGGGGAGACCGGCCCCCAAGGGCCTGACGGCAGCCAGGGGTCCCAGGGGCCCGACGGCTCCCAGGGGCCCGACGCCGACCCTCAGCCTGACGTCCCCCTCCTGGTCGAGGCCCTGGAGACCGTGCTGCGCTGGGAGGAGGCCGGTGAGCCCGGGCAGGTCGTGGGCCTGAGCGAGGCCGGGCGTCGCGTGGCCCTGCGCACCGCCCGCGCCCTGCGTCGGGTCCGCGCGAGCCTGACCCTGCCCGTCCCCGAGCTCGTGGTGGTGGCTGAGCAGGCCCTGGACCTGGATCTGGAGATCGCCGCACGGGTGGGCAACCCCCTGGGGCACCGTGCCCTGGACGCCTTCCAGGACACCGCTGCCAGGTACGTCGCCGACGCCCAGGATCCCACCCTGAGCGGGTTCCTGGAGTGGCTGGACCTGGCGCAGGCGCGCGAGGACGGCCTGGCCGCCCCCGAGACCGAGCCCGTCCCCGGGGCCGTCCAGATCCTGACCGTCCACGCCGCCAAGGGCCTGGAGTGGGACGTGGTGGCCGTCCCGGGCCTCAACGAGCAGGTCTTCCCCTCCTACCGCTCCAGGATCCAGCCCGGGCGCCACGTGGTGGAGACCGGCTGGATGGCCGGCACCTCCGTCTTCCCCTACCCGCTGCGGGCCGACGCCCAGGATCTGCCGCCCTTCACCGTGGGGGAGCTGGACCCGGGTGCCGGTAAGGAGCTCGTGACGGACACGGTCCTGGCCTACCGCACCGCCCTGGGACGCCAGGTCGTGCGCGAGGAGAGGCGCCTGGCCTACGTGGCCCTCACCCGCGCCCGCCACGAGCTGCTCCTGACCGGCTCGCACCTGGCCAAGTCCGCCACCAGGCCGCGGCCCGCCTCCCGGTTCCTCGACGAGCTGCGCCGTCGGGACCTCCTGCGCCCCTACGGGCGCGGCTGGGTCGACTACGACCCGGACCGGCCCAACCCCCTGGCCTCGCAGCACCACAGCGGCACCTGGCCCCTGGGAGCCCCGCCGGACCACCTGCCCGGCGTGGACGGCCGCGCCGTCGAGGCGCTGCGCAGGGCAGGGGGCCCCCAGGCGCGGGGGGTACTTGGCGGTGGTCTCAGTGACGACGGCGTCGCTGACCGCCGCGGCTCCGTCCAGGCGGCCCGGCGTCAGGCCGCCCGCGCCGTCGCCGCCGCCATGGCGGCGGGAGCAGACGGGGGCGCCGGGGCCGACGGGGCCAGGGCCCCGGGACCGGGCTCGCCTGCTCCGCACGCTCCCGCCGCTCAGGGCGCGCCCATGCCGTTCCCCGCCCCACCCAGCCCGATAGCCGGCTGTGCCCCGGCCGACCCGGTGGTCCGGCGCTGGTACCTGGAGGCCGAGCTGCTGCTGGCCGAGCGGGAGCAGGCCCGTCGGGCCGTGCCCGAGCTGCACCTGCCCGCCCACCTGGCGGCCACCCGGCTGGACGACCTGCGCACCGACCCCGAGCGCTTCGCCCTGGACCTGCGCCGCCCCCTGCCTGCCCGGCCGCGGGCCTCCGGGCGCCTGGGGACGGTCTTCCACGAGGCCGTCGCCCAGCGCCTGAGCGCCCACGCGGCCCTCATGAGCCTGGAGGAGGCCGGGGTCCCCGACTCGGTGCCGCCCGCCGACCGCCGGAGGATCGAGCGCTGGCTGGAGGTGGCCGAGCACCTGCCCCTGCTGGCCCCCTACCGCCTCTACGACACCGAGGTCGACCGTGAGCTGACGGTGGGGGCACCACCCTGCGCTGCCGCATGGACGCCGTCTTCGAGGGGGCGGACTCCACCTGGCTCATTGTGGACTGGAAGACGGGGCGTCTGCGGGTGCCGGTGGACCAGCTCAGCGTCTACGTCCACGCCTGGGCCGCCTCCCAGGGGGTGCCCACCGGGGCGGTGCGTGCCGCCTACGTCTACGTCAGCGCCCCCGGCGGCCTGGTCGAGGAGCTGAGCCCCGCCGACCTGCTGCCCCTGGAGGCCATTACCCGTCTCCTGGCCCCCTCCACCCGCCCCTGACACCGCGAGAACGGTACTTGTTCGTCGCGAGAACGGTACTTGTTCGTCGTGAGAACGGGGCACCGGGGTAGACCCGTCCCGGCCCTTGACCCTGACACTGTGGCAGGTAGGAGGGTGGGCCCATGACCACACCGGCACCCGCCCCGCCCCCGCGGTGGAGCATCGGCCGGTTCTCCCGGATGACGCGCCTGAGCGCCAGGCGGCTGAGGCACTACGACGCCGTCGGCCTGCTCAGGCCCGCCTACATCGACCCCTTCACGGGCTACCGGTACTACTCCGACCCTGAGCTTCACCAGGCCATGGGGGAGCGGGGGCTGAAGAGCACCAGGCCCAGCTTCGAGCGCTACCTCGTGGGGCCGGCCCGCACCTCCGACCAGTCCGCCTGGCGCACCGAGGTCTGCTTCCCCGTCGTCGCCTGAGGGAGCAGGGGATCCGGTTGGTGAGCCGGGGCGGACCGCCTCCCGGCCGCCTGAGGGCCCGGAGGCCTCCCCGGATCCGGCCGGTGCCAGGGGACGGCTCCTGGGCGCTGGCACCGGGGTGGGGGTGGGGCCGCGTACTGAAGGGGTGGGGCTGCGTACCGTCGGGCACGAAGACGGCCCCGTAGGAAGTCGGTCGGTGAGGGGAACCTCGCTGTTCCGCACCTGTGGTCGTGCGTCTGACGGTGACCGGTCGCCTCGGGTGCCCGGGGCAGCTGGCGGAGGGCCTCAGTGCCCGGTGAGTCCTAGTGCCCGGTACGTCCTGCCGTCAGGTCCTCGCTCCGCACCAGGTGCAGCGTGGGCCCGGACCCGCGGCCCCTGTCCTGGTCCTGGCGCCCCGCCCCGGGCGGGTCGACGGCGCGTGCCGGGCGCCTCCCGCCCTCCCTGCCCTCCTCCACCTGGACCATGGCGACCTCGGCGGTGACCTGGTCCGGCTCGGCGTGCTCCTTCTCCCCGGGTACCGGGGCCAGGCGCGGGGAGGAGTGCTCCACCAGGGGCTCGGCGCCCACCTGGTCGTCCAGGTCCTGGAGCATGGCGATGGCGTCGTCGATAATGTCGTCGTCCTCCGAGCGCACCCCGTGCATGAGCCAGCGCGCCAGGCTCAGCTCGCTGACCAGCTCGGCGCGGTGGCGCAGGTGCTTGTCCGAGCCCTCGCGGCGGGCCACGTCGTAGGCGTCCTCGATCGAGTCCAGGCAGTCCACGGGCGCGGCGGAGTACACCCAGGCCATGTCCTCGGCCGGATCGCCCACGTGCGCCTGGGACAGGCCCCGCAGGGCGACCACGGCGCCGCCGGCTGTCAGCACGTTCTCCTCCGCCAGGTCCCCGTGGACCACCACGGGGCGGAAGCGCCACAGCGCCGTGTCCTTCAGGGTGTTCTCCCAGCGCACCAGCAGCGTGGGCGGGACGTGTCCGGTGCCCCGGGCCTCCTCCACCAGGGTCAGCCAGCGCCGGCGCACGTCCTCGGCGTCGTAGACGGGCAGGCCGGCCTCGGAGACGACCGTGGTGGGCAGCTCGTGGAGCTCGCCCAGCGCCCGCCCCAGCCCGGCCGAGAGCCCCGGGCCGGGGTGGAGTGCGTCCACGGAGATAGGGCGGCCCTCCAGGTGGGAGCGGACCTGCACGTACGTCGTGCTGCCGCGCAGCACCCCGCCGGGGCGGGCCACGTCGAAGCTGAGGTGGCCGTTGTCGACCTGCCGGCCCATGCGGCGCAGGACCTCCGCCTCGGCCTCCAGGGCGGCACCGGTGACGTCGTCGCTGGTCTCCAGGACCTCCCAGTGGCGCCCCTGGGTGTCGATGAGGCCGGTGACCTCCAGGTCCTTGGAGTGCTCCTGAGGCAGGGCGAGCCTGGCGGGGTCAAGCCCCGGCACCGCGACCGCGGCAAGAGCCGCCAGGCGCAGCATGGTGGCCCGGTGCGAGCTCGACCCAGCCTTGGGGTCGGGCTGGTCAGGGGTGGAGGAAGACATACCACCACCGTAGGCGAAGGACGGCCTGACGTCGTAGCTGCCGCGCGGACAGGCCCTGCTCGACGTCGTTTCTCCACAATCTGAGACAAACTGCTGGCGTCCGGCGCCTCCCATGATCTAAGATGCTCAGGTGCGCTTGCTCACCGTTGAGCGGTCTCTGTATTGCTCATCCCAGTCCGGACTCCGGACCCTGAACAACCTCACACCCTGTTCCCACCCTCTTCTCAGACCCAGCGAGGCCCCATGGACGCGGTCACCGTGCTGCACACAGAGATCCGGGAGCTGGTCCGCCGCCGCGGCGTCGACCCGCTCACCGAGCCCGAGGTGCTGAGCGCCCTCGTGGACGAGGCCCGCGCCGACTACCTCTCCCGGGCCGACGCCGGGCTCGTCCCCCCGCTCACCGACCCCGAGGCCGCCAGCGCCTACGTCCTGGACTCCCTGGCTGGGCTCGGACCGCTCCAGCCCTACCTGGAGGACGAGTCAGTCGAGGAGATCTGGGTGAACTCCGCCAGCCGCGTGTTCGTGGCCCGCTCCGGGCGCCCCGAGCTGACCACCACCATCCTGGAGGACGAGGACCTGCGCGTCCTGGTGGAGCGCATGCTGCGCTCCACCGGGCGCCGCCTGGACCTGGCCAGCCCCTTCGTGGACGCCCAGCTCCCCGGCGGGGAGAGACTCCACGTGGTCATCCCGCCCATTACCGCCGGGACCTGGGCGGTCAACATCCGTAAGCACACCGCCCGGGCCACCCGCACCAGCGACCTGGTGTCCCTGGGCTCCCTGACCGCCCAGGCCGCCGCCTTCCTCGACGCCGCCGTCGCCTCGGGCCTGAACATCCTGGTCTCGGGGGCCACCCAGGCCGGCAAGACCACCCTGGTGCGGGCCCTGGCCGGGGCCATCCCCGCCGGGCAGCGCGTCATCACCTGCGAGGAGGTCTTCGAGCTGGCCCTGCGCAACCGTGACTGCGTGGCCATGCAGACCCGCTCGGCCAACCTGGAGGGGGCCGGGGAGATCACCCTGCGGCGCCTGGTCAAGGAGGCCCTGCGCATGCGTCCCGACCGCCTCCTCATCGGGGAGGTGCGGGAGGCCGAGGCCCTGGACCTGCTCATCGCCATGAACTCCGGCCTGCCGGCCATGTCCACCCTCCACGCCAACTCCGCCCGGGAGGCCGTCACCAAGATCTGCACCCTGCCGCTGCTGGCCGGGGAGAACATCTCCCCGCGCTTCGTGGTCCCCACCGTGGCCAGCGCCATCGACCTGGTGGTCCACCTCGACCTGGACGTCTCCGGGCACCGCACCGTGCGGGAGGTGGCCGCCCTGTCCGGGCGCGTGGAGAACGGCGTGGTGGAGATAACCGACGTCTTCCACCGTGACGAGCGTGACCGCCTGGTGCGCGGCCCCGGCGCCCCCCACGACCCCCGGCGCTTTGCCCGCGCCGGCTACGACCTGCCCACCCTGCTGGCGCCGCTCGCACCCCGCCCGGCACCGCTGGCCCGGGAGTGGTTCTAGTGGGCGCCCTGTCCGGCCTCATGGGAGGCATCGGCCTGGTCCTGGTGTGGACGGCCTTCACCAGCGAGCCGCCCCGGTGGCGCTCGGAGCGCTCCCGGCGCCTGTCCGACCTCCTGGTCCAGGCGGGGGTGGGGCGTACCAGCCCGGCGGTGTTCGTGGTCGGCAGCCTCGTCCTGGGACTGGTGGTGCTCCTGGTCTTCCTGGGGGTCTCACGGGCCTGGCCCATTGCGGTGGCCTTCGGCGTCATCGCCCTGGCCGCCCCCTACGCCCTGGTCTCCGCCCGGGCCCGCGCCCGCCGCACCCGGCTGCGCGAGATCTGGCCCGAGACCGTGGACACCCTGGTCTCCGGGGTCCGTGCGGGCATGAGCCTGCCCGAGGCGCTAGGCAACCTGGGGGCGCGCGGCCCCGAGGCGGTGCGTTCGGAGTTCACCGCCTTCGCCGTGGACTACGCCTCCACCGCCCGCTTCGACACCTGCCTGGACCGGCTCAAGGCGCGCTTCGCCGACCCGGTGGCCGACCGCATTGTGGAGGCGCTGCGCCTGGCCCACGAGGTCGGCGGCACCGACCTGACGGTCCTGCTGCGCAACCTGGCCCGGATGCTGCGTGAGGACATGCGCACCCGCGGGGAGCTGGAGGCCCGCCAGTCCTGGACCGTCAACGGCGCCCGGGTGGCCGTGGCCGCCCCCTGGCTGGTCCTGGCCCTGCTGTCCACCCGTCCCGAGGCGGCCAGGGCCTACGCCACCGCCGCCGGCGCCACGGTCCTGGGGGCCGGGGCTCTGGCCAGCGTCGTGGCCTACCGCCTCATGCTGCGCCTGGGGCGGCTTCCCGAGGAGGAGAGGATTCTCAGATGAGCCCAGTCACCGCCGGCGCGCTCGCGGCCCTGTCCGCGGTCCTGGGGGTCCTCCTCCTGGTCTCGGTCTACCGGGGGCGTCGCCCCGGCCTGGTCGAGCGGGTGGCCCCCTACGTCCACCAGCGTCAGGTCACCTCCACGCTCCTGACGGCCGCCCCGGTGGCGGAGGGGCACACCGTCTCCTCCCGCCTCCTGTCGCTGCTCCTGGGCGGGGGCCACCTGCTGGAGGCCATTGGCTCCTCGTCGGCCTCGGTCCGACGGCGTCTGGCACGTACGGGGTCGTCCCTGGGCTACGACGAGTTCCGCCTCCAGCAGGTCCTGACCGCGGCGGCGGCCCTGGGCCTGACCGCGGCGGCGGGCCTGGCCCTGTCCCTGGTGCACGGGGTGTCCTTCCCCGCCCTGGTCCTGGCCTGCCTCCTGGCGGCGCTGGGGGGTGCGGCCGCCAGGGACTGGTGGCTGAGCCGGACGGTGGAGCGGCGTCGCAGCCGGATCGAGGCCCAGCTGCCCGACGTCGTCGAGCTCCTGGCCCTGGTGGTCGGCGCGGGGCAGGGGCCGGTGGCCGCGATCGAGCGGGTGGTGGCCCTGGGCCGGGGGGACCTCGTCGACGAGCTGGCCCTGACCCTGGCCGACGTGCGCAGCGGCACGGTGCTGACCACCGCCCTGGTCCACCTGGAGGACCGGGTCGCCTCCCTGCACGTCACCCGCCTGTCCGAGGCGATCGCGGTGGCCCTGGAGCGTGGCACCCCGCTCGCGGAGGTCCTGCGCGCCCAGGCGGCGGACGCCCGTGAGGCCTCCCGGCGCGCCCTCATGGAGGAGGGCGGGAAGCGGGAGATCGCCCAGATGGTGCCCGTGGTCTTCCTGGTCCTGCCCGTCACCGTCCTGTTCGCCCTCTTCCCGGGCCTGTTCGTCCTCAGGCTCGGAGTCTGACCGTGCTCAGCTATGACTAAGGAGATGCCATGACCACTATCACTGCCCGTTTGCGCGCCCTTGCCGCCGACCTGCGTCAGGAGCGCGGCGACGTCCCCGGCTGGGTGCTCGTCACCCTCATGACCGCGGGCCTCGTGGTCACCCTGTGGGCGGTGGCCGGCCCGGCCCTCACCCAGGTCTTCCAGACCGCGATCTCCAAGGTCACCGGTGCTATCTGAGGGCTGGCGGCCGCCTGCGGGGCGGGGCCACGTGGGCGGCCCCCGGCTCGTGGTAGGCGGTGGGGAGGGCGTGCCGGTGCATGCGCGGCGCCTGCGCCTCCCCGCTCGGCACCCGTCCGGTCGGCACCCGTCCGGTCGACGGCGGGCGGCCCGGCACCTGCCACGTCGCCCGCCGGGTAGCCCGGGCCGGGTGCGGGGCCGGCTGGGGGAGGAGTCCGGCTCCGCCGTCGTGGACTTCGTCCTGGTGGGGGTCCTGGTGGTGGTCGTCTCGGTGGCCCTGCTCCAGCTGGTGCTGGGCCTCCACGTGCGCAACGTGCTGACCGACGCCGCCGGGGAGGGGGCCCGTCGCGCCGCCCTGGTGGGTGGCACCAGCGCGGAGGCCGAGGCGCGGGTACGGGCGCTGGTCGGCGCCGCCCTGGCCGACGACTACGTCGACTCGGTGTCGGTGACCCGTACCCAGGTCCAGGGCGTGGCCGTGGTCGAGGTCGAGGTGGGGGCGCCCCTGCCGGTCCTGGGACTGCTGGGACCCCGGGGCACGCTGACGGTGACCGGTCACGCCGTGGACGAGGCGGCCCTGACGGGCAAGGCCCCCGCACCATGAGGCGCCCCGGTCAGGCAGGTGGTCCGCGGCCAGCAGGTGGCCTGCGGCCTGCACCTGAGGGGCCCCACGCCCTCCTGCCCGGCAGGTCGCGCAGGGCCCTGCGCGAGGAGGGCAGTGCCCCGGTGGAGTTCATCGGCTGGGCGCTCCTGCTGGTGGTCCCCGTGGTCTACCTGGTCGTGGCCCTGGCCCAGATCCAGGCGGCCTCCTTCGCCGTGGCCCAGGCCGCCGACGCCGCCAGCCGGATCCTGGAGGTCGACGCCAGCCCCCAGGCCCAGGAGCGCGCCCGGTTCGCCGTCGCGCTGGCCCTGGCCGACCAGCACGTGCCCGCCCAGGAGGCACTGACGGTCCAGTGCGCCCCGGCGGGGTGCGCACACGGCGTCGTGGTACGGGTCGAGGTGGGGGTCGACCTGCCCCTGCTGTCCGGGATCGGGCGGCAGGCCGTACGGGTGGACACCACCCGCAGCGTCGACCTGGCCCAGTACGGGGGCGGCTCGTGAGGCCCCCGGCGCGCGGCCGGGCGGGGGCCCCGGCGCACCGGGAGGCGAGCCCGGCCCGTGCCGATGAGCGCCGGGGCGTGCAGGGGGCCCCGGCGCACCGGGAGGTGGAACGTGCCGTCCGGGTGGAGCCGGTCAGGGGGCCGGGCGTACGCCCGGTGCCGGAGGCTGTGCGCCGTCGCCGGGTGGTGGACACCTGGTGGGCCGGCCTCCGGCGCCTGGGGGCGGTGCGGTGGCGACGGCGGGGCGGGCGGGTGGCTCCTGTCGGGCCCGCGCAGCGCCTGGCGGGCGAGGAGGGACAGGTCCTCCTCCTGGGGGTCGGGACGGTCGCCCTGGTGGCGGCCCTCCTGCTGGTGGTGGCGACCGCCACCTCGGTCTACCTGGATCTCAAGCACCTGACCTCGTTGGCGGACTCCGCCGCCGCGGCGGCCGCCGACTCGGTGGACTACTCCTCCTACTACGGCAGCGGGGTCAGCCCGGGTGCCCCCGGGGCCCTGACCGACCAGGTCGTTATCGAGACGGCCCAGGAGGACCTGGGCTCCCAGCTCCGGGCGCAGGACGGTCGTGCCGGCGGCCTGAGCGACGTGCGTATTAGCCAGGCCTACGCCCAGGACGCGGGTACCGCCGTCGTCACCCTGACGGCCCGCTCCCAGCCGCCCTTCCTGCCCTGGGGGATCCTGCCCTCGGGGGCTTCACCCTCACGGCCACCGGCTCGGCCGCCGTCACCAGCCGGCCGTGAGCCGGGGCGCCTGGCGGCACTGCCTCCGTCGCGAGAACGGTACTTGTTCTTCGTGAGAACGGTACTTATTGCTCGTGAGAACGGTACCGTCGGCCCACCGCGAGGGGAGGGGCCGGGGCTAGGCGGCCTCGGTGAGCTCCTTGCGCGCCAGGTGGTGGGGCAGGACCCGCTGGCGCAGGGCGGTGCCGCGGCGTCGGGCCACCTCGGCGATGTAGCGCCGTTTGACGGTCAGGAGGATGTTGACCCCCACCGCCACGTAGAAGGCGTTGGCAATGACGCTGGGCCAGGCGCCGGTGGCGGCGCAGTTGATGATCAGCAGGACCGATCCGGTGAGGTTGAGGAACTGGTAGCGCAGCGAGTCGCCGGCCAACGTGCCCTTGGAGACCAGGAAGTAGGCCACCAGGAGCTCGGTCGCGCCGATCCAGCCGCCAATGGCGACCAGGGAGGTCAGGATGCCGTTCACGGGATCCAGTGTGGGGCCCGGTGGAGTGAAGAGCAATTGTATCTTGCTCAATAGGGGATGTAGTTTTCCTTCATGAACCTCTCGCCCCACCGCATGGCCGTCCTGCTGGCGGTGCAGCGCTCAGGGGGCGTGGTGGCCGCCGCGGACCTGCTGCACATTAGCCCCTCCGCCGTGTCCCAGCAGGTCAGGGCCCTGGAGCGGGAGAGCGGGACCCGGCTGCTGGACCGTACCCCCACCGGGGCGGTCCTGACCCCGGCGGGCAGGGTGCTGACCGCGGCCGCTGAGCGCATTGAGGACGAGCTCGCCGCCGCCACCCGGGAGCTGGTCGCCCTGGACGGTTCCACCCCCACCGGGCTGGTGCGGGTGGGCTCCTTCGCCACCGCCGTGCGCGCCCTCCTGCTGCCCCTCATGGCCTGCCTCCAGGACGACCACCCGGGCCTGGAGATGGTGGTCGAGGAGGTCGAGGAGCGTTCCGCCCTGACCCGGCTGCGTCGCGGTGAGCTCGACCTCGTCCTGCTGGAGCGCGACGAGCGCACGCCCGCCGCCGCCGCGCGGGGCACCACAGACGTGCCCCTGCTGGACGAGTCCTGGATCGTGGTGGTCCCGCCCGGGCAGAGCGCCCCCACCAGCCTGGCCGAGCTGGTCCGGGCCTCCTGGATCGACCTGGAGCCGGACACCGCCGGCGCCTTCGCCCTCCTGCGTCTCTCACGCCAGCTCGGCACCCCCCTGACCCTGCGGCACGTGGGCTACGACTACGACGTCGTCCTGGCCATGGTGGCCCAGGGCCTGGGGTACGCCCTGCTGCCCGAGCTCGCCGTGCGCGGGGGCCACGTGCCCGACGGCGTCGGCGTCGTCCGGCTGCCCGGCCTGGGCACCCGCCAGCTCGTCGTGCGCCACCGCTCCAGCCGTAGTGAGCCCAGCCCGGCCACGCGCGCGGTCCTGACCGAGCTGCTGGCGGTCGCCTCCAGCCTCGACCTGGGCTGAGGAGCCGACCCGGGCGCGAGCGAGGCTCCCGCGCCGTCCGCCCGCCTCAGGGGCACCCCAGGTACCCGGGCGCGGGCAGCGAGGCCGGCACACAGGGGAAGGGGGCCGTCCCGTACCCTCGGGACCCGGGGTGGGGCGGGCGCGGTAGCAAGGGGACACGGGCCGCCCCGTACCCTCGGGAGCCGCGCAACCACGCGGATCCGTGGGACGGGCCCACCCTGCCGTAGACTGCCGCCCGTGGCCACTGACTTTCCTGCTGAGATCGAGCGACTCCGACACACCTACGCCTCCATTGCCGCCGTAAGCGATCCGCAGGTCCTGCGCGCACGCATTGCCGAGCTCTCCGAGCAGGCCGCTGCCCCCAACCTCTGGGACGACCCGGAGGCGGCCCAGGTGGTCACCTCCGCCCTGTCCCACACCCAGGCCGAGCTGAGTCGCGTGGAGACCCTGGGCTCACGCATTGACGACCTGGAGACCATGCTGGAGCTGGCCGCGATGGAGGAGGGCGAGGAGGCCGCCGCCATCCTGGCCGAGGCCGAGACCGACCTGGCCGCCGTCTCCAAGGACGTCTCCGAGCTGGAGATCCGCACCCTGCTGAGCGGGGAGTACGACCCGCGCGACGCCGTCGTCACCATCCGCTCCGGCGCCGGGGGTGTGGACGCCGCGGACTTCGCCGAGATGCTCCTGCGCATGTACCTGCGGTGGGCCGAGCGCCACGGCCACCCCGTCAAGGTCCTCAACACCTCCTACGCCGAGGAGGCGGGCCTGAAGTCCGTGACCTTCGAGGTCCACGCCCCCTACGCCTACGGTACGCTGAGCGTGGAGGGTGGCACCCACCGCCTGGTGCGCATCAGCCCCTTTGACAACCAGGGTCGCCGCCAGACCTCCTTCGCGGCCGTGGAGGTCATCCCGCTCATTGAGTCCACCGACCACATTGACGTCCCCGAGTCGGACATCCGCGTGGACGTCTTCCGGTCCTCGGGCCCGGGGGGGCAGAGCGTCAACACCACCGACTCCGCCGTGCGTATCACCCACATCCCCACCGGCCTGGTGGTCTCCATGCAGGACGAGAAGTCCCAGATCCAGAACCGAGCCGCCGCCATGCGCGTGCTCCAGTCGCGCCTGCTGCTGCTCAAGCAGCAGGAGGAGGACGCCAAGAAGAAGGAGCTGGCCGGGGACGTCAAGGCCTCCTGGGGCGACCAGATGCGCTCCTACGTGCTCAACCCCTACCAGATGGTCAAGGACCTGCGCACCGGCTACGAAGTGGGCAACCCCGACTCGGTGTTCGACGGCGACATTGACGGCTTTATTGACGCCGGCATCCGCTGGCGCAGGCAGCAGGAGCGCGCCGGGGCCTGAGTGCGTGCCCGCACCCGCGGGCCTGGCCCGTCGCACGTCGTCCGACGGTAAGGCGTCGTCCAGGTACCCGCGCCCCGCGCACGCCAGGCTCACCCCCTCGTGGGCCTGGCCCGTCATGCGGCCCCCTCCGGCTCCAGGCCGACGACGCCCGGCAACCCCTCGCAGGCCGTCACCTGGCAGGCCCATGGGCCTGCGGGCTGGCCTGAGGGGGAGCCGGAGGTGTCGGGGTGTACCATCGCCTGGTGCGGGCTGGCGGCGTGTTTATGAGGAGGTCCCGGTGCCAGAGGACAAGGACGAGGACGCCACCAGGCGGGCGCCAGCGAACGAGGACGTGCTGCCAGCGCTGGTGCTGGTGGAGCCCGGTATCGCGCTCCTTCTGGGTGACCGACCGGCGGAGGACTTCGCTGACTGCGGTATTCACCTCCTGGAGGAGCGGGAGCGGGATAAATGGTCTGAGCTGTTGAACGTAATGTCACTCGCCTCAGGTGGTGCGAATGCTATCGCCCAGGGGACGAGGGCCGCGCTCAGCGTCCAGGGGCTGGTGAGGCTCGCGCCGGAGACCGTGGCCGCCCTCGAGGGCGGCATGACGCCCCTGACGTCAGGCGGCTGGAACCTCGGGTCGCTTACCACCGGGGGGAGGATAGCCGCACAGGTGCGCTGGCTGCCCGCGACAGGCGCGCAGGCCGCACTGACGCTGTCATCCGTCACCCCTGCGCTGGCGCTGTGCGCCATGGGGTTTCAGCTCATGTCGATCTCAAAGCGGGTGGACAAGAGCATTGCCGTCATTGAGGAGCTAGAGGAGAACCTGCGTCAGGAGCGGCTGCGGGAGTGCCGCAGCATGTGTGTCGAGGTTCGTAATACCGTCACCGAGGCTTACTCGTTCCGCTCCGTGGACAGTAAGATGTACAAAAAGCTCGACGACATGCTGCGGCACCTCAGGTCCGAGCGGGACGCATGCCTCGACGCCGTCTCGAAGCATTACGCCAGGACGGAGGACCTGCAGTCGGGCAGAAGGTACGTGCTCGAGCGGCAGGACGAGATCTACAAGGACATCTGTCTCTTGGTGGCGGTGCAGGAGGCGAAGTACAGGGCCGACATGCTGTGCTGCGCTCACGTGGCACAGGAGGGCAAGACGGACGAGCACGTCAGGAGGCTTGAGACGAGGCTAGGGAACGCAGAGGACGAGAACGGCAGGGCGGCGGCAGATATTCAGGACGTTCTTTACGGGCTGGGGCGTCGTGTCGGCCTAATGACCGAGCTTCCGGACAAGAGCCACCCTAAGCACGGCAGCAAAAATGACGCTGATATCGTGCTAGAGAATCTGCTGAGCAGCATCGAGAGGACAATGGGTGATATAGGTGGGGCGAGGTTCCCGGACCTCCCTGGCGCCCAGGTCGTGTCGGGGGAGGAGAAGGACAGGAGCCACGAGCGCAGGGTGCTGCGGTGGATCCTTGAGCGGGACGAGAAGCTGTGGGTCATGTCGCCGGTCAGGAAGGTGTCCGCAGATAGCCCTCTGGGCGTAGCGTCAGGGGTGGTGCAGTGGGTGGCGGACGCGACCGACAGGTCCGGTATTGTCGTGGTCACGTCGAAGCGTGTTCTTTTCTGGGGGTCTCGGAACAAACTGGTGGTCAAGGGGTCCCTCGACCACGAGGTCCCTCTCGCTGACGTACGCTACATGCGTCTCACGGAGGAGGGAGACACCCTGGAGCTTGAAGTCGTCACCGGGAACCGCGGCAACGACCTCCGCCTGTCATTCAGCAGCAGCGACCGTGAGGCCGCGACGCGCATTGCTGACATCCTTGCTAGCGTCATGCACATTCCTGACAGTGAGGTCAAGGAGGATCCTCTCGTGGTCGAGGCGAACGAGGAGCTCCAGAAGGTCGAGGCGCCGCCGCGTACGAGCCTGGTCCCCGCCAGCCGGGGACGGGGGCCTGCCGAGGGCGCGTAGCCGAGGTTGTGCCGCCTGTCCCCGGTAAGGGACCTCTGGCGGGAACGGTCCCGGAGCCGCGGCCCCAGGTGCGGCCCGCGTTTAGCGCCCGGCTCAATTAGCTGTCACCGTGGTCTGCCCCTGGCGGGTGGCCTGTGTACCCGGCGATACAGGCGCGGCCCGCGTGCACGGCCTCACGTCCGCGTCCTTCGCCATTGCCCGCCCGCTCCCCTAGGCTTGGGCCCGGTGCGCGCGAGACCGGACGGACGGCCGGGTACGGCGTCGGCGGTCTCGCCGCGCAGGCATCCACCACTCACCCCACGAAAGGCACGGCGAAGCAGTGGCTGAGTACATCTACCAGATGGTCAAGGCGCGCAAGGCCCACGGCGACAAGGTCATCCTCGACGACGTCACCATGGCCTTCCTGCCCGGCGCCAAGATCGGCATGGTCGGCCCCAACGGCGCCGGCAAGTCCTCCATCCTCAAGATCATGGCCGGCATTGACCAGCCCTCCAACGGCGAGGCCCGTCTGAGCCCCGGCTACAGCGTCGGCATCCTCCTCCAGGAGCCACCCCTTAATGAGGACAAGACGGTGCTCGGCAACGTCGAGGAGGGCGTGGCCGTGATCAAGTCCAAGCTGGACCGCTTCAACGAGATCTCCGCCCTCATGGCCGAGCCCGACGCAGACTTCGACACCCTCCTGGCCGAGATGGGCACCCTCCAGGACGCCCTGGACGCCGCGAACGCCTGGGACCTGGACTCCCAGCTGGAGCAGGCCATGGACGCCCTGCGCTGCCCCCCGCCGGACGCCCAGGTGGCGCACCTCTCCGGTGGTGAGCGCCGCCGCGTCGCCCTGTGCAAGCTTCTCCTCCAGGCCCCCGACCTGCTCCTGCTGGACGAGCCCACCAACCACCTCGACGCCGAGAGCGTCCTGTGGCTGGAGCAGCACCTGGCCAGCTACAAGGGCGCCGTTATCGCCGTCACCCACGACCGCTACTTCCTGGACCACGTGGCCCAGTGGATCGCCGAGGTCGACCGCGGCCACCTCTACCCCTACGAGGGCAACTACTCCACCTACCTGGAGACCAAGGAGAAGCGCCTGGAGGTCCAGGGCAAGAAGGACGCCAAGCTCGCCAAGCGCCTCAAGGAGGAGCTGGAGTGGGTGCGCTCCTCGGCCAAGGGCCGTCAGGCCAAGTCCAAGGCCCGTCTGGCCCGCTACGAGGAGATGGCCGCCGAGGCCGAGCGCACCCGCAAGCTCGACTTTGAGGAGATCCAGATTCCGCCGGGCCCGCGCCTGGGGAACACGGTGCTCGAGGCCAGCCACCTGCGCAAGGGATTTGACGGGCGCACCCTTATTGACGACTTGTCCTTCACTCTGCCGCGCAACGGCATTATCGGCGTCGTCGGCCCCAATGGCGTGGGTAAGACCACCCTGTTCAAGACCATTGTGGGCCTGGAGGAGCTCGACGGCGGCACCCTCAAGGTCGGCCAGACCGTCAAGCTGTCCTACGTGGACCAGACCCGCGCCGGGATCGACCCCAGGAAGACCCTGTGGGAGGTCGTCTCCGACGGCCTGGACTACATTAAGGTCGGCAACGTGGAGATGCCCTCACGCGCCTACGTGGCCTCCTTCGGCTTCAAGGGCGCCGACCAGCAGAAGCCCGCCGGGGTGCTCTCCGGCGGGGAGCGCAACCGCCTCAACCTGGCCCTGACCCTCAAGCAGGGCGGCAACCTCATCCTCCTGGACGAGCCCACCAACGACCTGGACGTGGAGACCCTGGGCTCCCTGGAGAAGGCGCTCCTGGAGTTCCCCGGCTGCGCCGTGGTCATTACCCACGACCGCTGGTTCCTGGACCGCGTGGCCACCCACATCCTGGCCTGGGAGGGCACGGAGGAGAACCCGGCCAGCTGGTACTGGTTCGAGGGCAACTTCGCCTCCTACGAGGAGAACAAGGTCAAGCGCCTGGGCGCCGAGGCCGCCCGCCCCCACCGCGTCACCTACCGCAAGCTCACACGCGATTGAGCCGAGTGAAGCCGAGCTTGCTCGAGCTTCCGAGGCGATTGAGCGTGTTGGAGGCGGGGCCGAGCACACGCGATTGAGCCGAAGGCCAAGGCCGCTCGCGGTCTTGGCTGAGGCGATTGAGCGTGTTGGAGGCGGAGCCGAACACGCGCCGATTGAGCCGAGTGAAGCCGAGCTTGCTCGGGCTTCCGAGGCGATTGAGCGTGTTGGAGGCCGCAGGCTGAACACACGTCGATTGAGCCGAGTGAAGCCGAGCTTGCTCGAACTTCCGAGGCGATTGAGCGTGTTGGAGGCGGAGCCGAGCACACGTCGATTGAGCCGAGTGAAGCCGCGAGCGGCCCTGGACGGCCGCAGGCCGTAGCCGGGGACCGGTGGCGGGGATGCCTGCACCTGGCCCTGCCCGCGCTCTTACGCGGGTGGGCCAGAGTCGGGCGCCGGTCGCCCCGCCCCTGCCGGGGCGGCCACCCGCCGCGGTGACAGACGGGTGGTCTCCTGGCCTTCGCATACGTCATGCGTCGCCTATGCTTTTAGCCAAAGTACAGCTATGGGCGTAAGGTTTTGATCATGCTGGGTGGTGTCCCAGTGCTGCCGAATAGGCGCCTCCGATCGACAGGTCATGACTCATAGCCGCGGACCCAAGCCGTGCCCATATTGATGCCAAACTATAACAAATGTGAAGAGCGCAATGGCCGCAGATCGGGGAAGATAGGTAGGTCGGGACACAACCGTTGAAAGGAGTCCCCATGCCCACCCGTCTCACCTACCGTGGACCTGCCTCACCCCCGCCAGGCGGCCCGCCCGCTGGCGTGGCAGCTCGACCAGCAGATCAAGCAGCCGCACCTCCACCAGGCGGCCCGCCCTCCGGGGCGCTGACCCGGCCTGGGCCCAGCCGTTGCGTGGCGCGTACGCCGAGGGGCCGCTCATGAGGCCCCGGACGCAGCAGGACCAGGGCGCACGTCCTACCAGGCCCTGGACGCGCAGGCAGCAGCTACGCCTCGCCGCCGCCAGGACCGACCGGGGAAGGTACCACCGTGAGGCCATGATCCAGGCGCGGAACAGCAAGAGGATCTGCGACCGTGCCGGGGAGCTCCTGGGGCAGCTGGCAGGGTGGATGCGGGTCATGGGCGCGTCGGACGACCTTAATGACCTGGCTGACAGGTCTGTTGACCTGATCCTGGAGGCCAGGTGGTACATGGGGCACGTCGCGACGGTCAACGACAGGACGCTGCTCGGCGCCAGGAGGATGACGGTCAGGCGGGCCGTGGGGGCGCTGTGCCGTTCGGAGGCGGCTTACGCGGGCCTGGACCTTGAGGGCGACCTGCCTAACCTGACTGAGCTGACAAAACTCGTCGGGGAGCTCCCAGCGGCCATGTTCATAATGGCGCTCCGGGACATGGTGTACTCCGCGGCGAGGGTCGCGCCTCGTGGATCCCAGATCGTCGTCGAGGCGCCTGTCGACGACGAGCAGATCGAGCTGAACGTGTTCTTCTATGTCGACGAGGACCAGACGGTTGACAGGCCGTCCCGGCTCCTCCAGAGCGATACGCGCCTGATCTATCTTGGTCGCGCCCTGGAACGTATCGGGGGGAGCCTGGAGTACGCGGACTTCAATGAGCAGAAGTTCCTCGACGCGGTGTTCCCGCGTGATGCTGACGACTCCCCGGTGACGCCCTGACGGTCCTTGCCCCGGCAGGGGCCAGGGCGCAGGCGCCTGTCGCACGGCGGGCGCCCTGAGGGCGGGCATACTGCTCGTCCGCTTGCCGGTAGTCGGCCTCTCACCACCCGTCAGGGTGGCGCCCCCAGAGGATCGGGGCGCCACCCTGACGGGAGGTAAGGGGCGAGCCGCCGCTACTCCGTGAGCAGGCAGTAGGCGGTGACCTTCCTGACGGGGCGGGTGGCGGCCACGGTCGCCGCCACGGCGGTGAGCAGCACCACGGCCCCTACGGCCAGGGTGGGCCACAACGGGATCCCTACCGTGATCTTCCTGATCCCGACCCCGCTGAGCATGACCTCCAGCAGTGGCATGACCAGCACCCCGCCCACGACGCAGCCCAGCACGGTACCCAGGACCAGGGGCGGGAGTATGGTCCAGCGCACCTGGGCCGCCGCCTGCCGCGAGGTCATGCCCAGGGCCTTGAGCAGACCTGAGGTGCGGCGGGACCGGGCCACCAGGGAGGTGGTCATGAGCGCCACCACCAGGACCACCACGAGGCCGGTGAACACCATGAGGGTGCGTGACAGAAGCGGGACCACGGAGGTGTAGCTCTCCAACTGAACCGCCATGGCGTCGCGTATGTTGAGTACCTGGACGGTGGGGCCCAGCTCATTCTGCAGCGTCCTGGTCACCGCCTCGGAGCTGGTGCCCGGGGCCGTGAAGACGCCGACGTCGTTCAGCTGCGCGTCGGGCACGAGCTCCTGGTAGGCCTGACGGGTCAGGATCGCAAAGCTCCCACCGTTGACCACACCGCTGGCCAGGCCCGTGACCAGGAACTCCTTCTTGGTGCCGCCGTGGGTCATGGTCCAGGTACCACCGACCCGGACCCCAGGGCGCTGCAGGCCTGGGCCCAGGACGACCTCGTTGGCGTGACGGGCGGGCCGTCCCTCGTAGACGGGGTTGACAGGAAGATCCTCCACCCGGTCCACGGCAATGAGGAGGATACCCGTGCCGTTGACCCTCTCGGAGTGCTGGGAGTAGGGCAGCGCGCTGGCTACGCCGTCGGTCTGCCGGATTTGGGCCATGACCTGGTCCAGGTCGCCCGGCGACTGCGTCGTGACGGTGACGTCCGGGAAGACGCCGCCCAGGAGCAGTGACAGGGCGTTGTCCCGGTCCGCGAGCGTCCCCAGACCCGAGGCGGAGAAGACCGAGGCCGTGGTGCAGGCACCGGTCACCACCAGGATGAGTAGCGCGCGCCCCGGTGCTGCCAGCACCTTCTTGAGGCCGAGCAGTACGACCAGTGGCCCGTGCACGCGCTCCAGGGGCAGACGGGCGCGGGCGAAGGAGTGGTCGGCCTGGCCGCCGCGCAGCGCCTCCACCACGCTCATGCGGCTGGCGCGCCGTGCGGCCAGGGCCCCGCCCACCCAGACCAGGAGGCCCAGCACGGCCGTGCACACCAGGAGCAGTCCGAGGTCGAACCGTGCTCTCCAGGTGATCCCGGCCTGGGCGCGCAGGAGCGAGGACAGGTAGGGCAGGACGGCGTAGCCCAGGGCGGCTCCGACCACCCCGCCCGCAGCGGCGACCAGCGTCAGGCAGAGCACCATGGGGCGCACGACCCCGCCCGTGGTGAACCCCGTGGCCCGTAGCGCGCCCACCGTCGCCAGGTCCTCGCGGACGGCGCTGCGTAGCATAGAGGTCAGTATGAGCAGCGCCATGACCGTGATCATGGAGGAGAAGAGCAGGATGACCACGGACGTCAGGCTCACTGATATCTGGTTGGCCATGGACACGGTCGTCCGGGTCATGTCCCAGGTTGCGGTCACGTCCAGGTGCGTGAGGACGTCGCTGACGACCGTGTCGTCCCCGGCGGCGTCGGTCCGTACCTTGATGAGTGTGAACGGCACCCAGCCGGGTGCCCGGTTCAGCTGTCGTGCGCTGGCGGCCTCACCGTCGGCGGCGGCTTGCAGGCCGGCCACGTGCTCACGCGCCTGGGACTCCAGCTGCCGGTAGCTGCTACCGGGTACCCCCAGCCACAGCAGGCCGATCGCAGGCATCCCCCCGTAGGTGGACTCCGTGAACCCCTGGATGTGGAAGGTGCGCTCACCCGCGGGGGAGGTGAGCACCAGCGCGTCACCGAGCTTATAGCCGCCGGAGGCCTGGAACGTGGCGGGCACCCAGACGGGGTCCTCCACGGGGTCGGTGAGCTGGGAGACGACGTCCCACCGCCCCATCTGCGGGGTGGAGTCAATGTCGTAGAAGAGGAACCTGGACGGCAGGGTCGAGCCGGCGTAGGGGATCGAGCCCAGCACGCCCACCATGGAGCTGGTTTCTACCTCGCGCACACGCGGCTCTGAGCGCAGGGCGGCTGTGACGGCGTCGGCCTGCTCACCCTGCGGTATGAGGGTGGCGTCGTCGGGGGAGTTCCACTCATCCGCCTTGTGCTCCAGGTACGCGCTGTGCTGGGTCATCATGACCAGCCCGACGTTCATGAGCAGCCCGGAGACGAGGGACAGGACCGTCATGGCCCCCACCAGGCCCGGGTGCTTGCGGAGGGTGCGGCGGACCAGCAGCGGCCAGGGGCGTGCCGTCAGAGACCTCAGCACCCTCACCACCCCATCTCGGTCAGGAAGGAGGTGAGAGCCTGGGTACGCTCGGTCCTGCCGGACAGGGAGCACTCGTGGGAGACGTGGCCGTCACGCAGGTAGAGGACACGCTCGGCGCGGGCGGCGGAGCGTACGTCGTGGGTGACCATGACAATGGTCTGACCATCTGCGTGCACGTCGCTGAGCAGGTCCAGGACGGCGGCGGACTGCTCGGAGCCCAGCTGGCCGGTGGGCTCGTCGGCGAAGACCACGGCGGGCCGGTTCATCAGGGCCCGGGCGATGGCCACGCGCTGCGCCTCCCCGCCCGAGAGCATGGTGGGTACCTTGGTCCAGTCTCTCTCAGGCAGGTTGACGCGCTCCAGCAGCGAGCGGGCCCTGTCAGCCAGGGCCCCGCGGTCCCGGCTGACCAGCAGGCCCACGACCAGGAGGTTCTCCAGGACGGTCAGGGAGTCCAGCAGGTGCGCTTGCTGGAACACGAAGCCGCAGTGGCCGCGGCGGAAGCGGGCCAGGGCGTCCTCGCCCAGGGCGGTCAAATCCGTACCGTCCAGCCTCACCGTGCCCAGGGTAGGACGGTCCAGCCCGGACAGGGCGTACAGGAGCGTGGACTTGCCCGCGCCCGAGGGGCCCATGACCACGGTGAAGGAGCCCGCGGTGATCTCCAGGTCCAGATTGCGCAGCACGTGCTGCTGGGCCCCGCCCACCGAGAAGCTCTTGGAGAGCTTGTCGGTGGTGATAACGGCACTGTCAGGGTCCTCTTGTGGTGTCGGTGGCACAGGTGCTCCTCTCGTAACGGGGTCGACGCTATGGGAGGCACCACGGGTAAGTCCTTACGAAAGCCCTACGTTTTGCCTGCGATCGGCGGCTGGCGCCAGCGCCGTCAGCAGCTCGAGCGGGTCCAGGGGACCAGGCCCCTGGTGCGCTGGCGGCGTGCAGGCCCGGGGGTGCGCCGCTGTAGGACGCCAGCTGGCCCCCGGTAGCCACCGGGTCAGGCCAGCGGCAGGTAGAGCGTTATCGCCAGGCCACCTGTGTCAGGCAGGCTCGCCTCAATGTGCCCGCCCATGCGCTCCATGAGCTGGGCGCAGGTGAACAGGCCGAGCCCCTGGCCGGGGACGCCCACGGCACCCCGGCCACGCTGCCCCCGGGCAAAGATCAGGCTGGTCTCGTCGGGGGCGACGCCGGGGCCGGCGTCGGTCAGGACCAGGCGCAGGCAGTCCGTCTCGAGGCCGCCGGTCAGGCGGATGGGCGTGCCCGCGTACTTGTAGGAGTTCTGCACGACATTGTCAATGACCTGCGCCAGGCGCAGGCGGTCGGCGCGTACCAGCACCTGGGGCAGGTCGGTGGCCTCCACGAGCTGACGGTGGTCGGCCTGGCGCACCAGGGCGACCACCTCGCGGCTGCTCAGGTCCGCAGGGCTCACGCTCAGGGCGTCCACCTGGCTGGAGTGGGCCCGGAACAGGTCACTGATCAGGGCGTCCACCTGGTGGCCCTTGGAGCGGACCACCTCCAGGCGCTCACGGGCAGGGGAGTCCTCGGTGAGCTGGAGGAGCTCGGCGGTGGCGCAGATCGTGGCCACGGGCGTGCGCAGGTCGTGGCCGATCTGGGCGATGAGGGCCTCCTTGGAGGCCTGCGCGTCCGCCTCGCGCTGGCGTGAGGCGGCCAGCTCGGTGCGCAGCAGGTCAAAGCTCTGCGTCCAGGCCCCGAAGGCGTTGGCCCGGTCCATCTCCAGCGGGGCGGACAGGTCCCCTCCCGCCACCCGCGCGGCAAAGCGCTCCAGACGCTTAAAGGGGAGGAGTACCCGGACGCCCAGCCAGCCCACCAGGGCCAGGACCAGGACCAGGGTCAGGACCAGGGTGGCCGTGCCCGCCCGGGCCAGGGCACGCTGGTGGGCGGCCACGGCGGTGGTGTACCCGTCGTCGAGCCAGACCCAGGCCACGGTACGCCCGTCCACGACCACGGGGCTGGTCAGCGGACGGTGCTCGCCCGTCCACTGCATGACCCCGAACCCGCTGTACCCCACCGGCGCGGCCCCGGGGCCGAGGGGCACCGGGGCTCCTGCGGCGTCCACCACCCTTAGTGCGTCGGCCATGCCGTCCAGTCCAGCTGCCTCAGGGTGGGGCCAGGCGGCTGCCAGGCGCTGGACGACGTCGTTGATCCTGGCGGTGTCCGCACCGGGGGCCTGGCGGGTGCCGAGCAGGGCCAGGGTGCACGTCCCCGTGACCAGGACGGCCACCAGCAGGGCCACGGGGACGGACAGGCGGCGCACTAGCGGGCCTCGAACAGGTAGCCGCGCCCCCACACCGTGTGGATGTAGGTGGGGGACTCGGGTGTCTTCTCAATCCGGGCCCTCAGACGGCGTACGTGCACCGTCAGGGTGCCCGGGGTAGTGAACTCGTCACCCCACACCGAGCGGATAATCTCCTCCTTGGTGCACACCGTGCCGCGCCTGGACACCAGGTGGGCCAGGATCCGGTCCTCCAGCGTGGTCAGGTGCAGCTCGTGCCCCGCCAGGTAGGTGCGGCCGGTGGACAGCTCCACCCGCAGGCGTCCGTCGTCAAAGTCCGCCCTCACCCAGCCGGTGGGGGCTCCCCGGCCGGTGGGGCCGGTGGCGCCGCCACGTTCCAGGGCCCGGCGGACCTTGGCCAGGAGGACGGCCAGGGAGAAGGGCTTGGTGACGAAGTCGTCGGCCCCCAGGGACAGGCCGTGTACCTGGTCCACGTCGGTGCCGCGGGCCGAGACGAAGATAACCGGTACCTGCCTGTCCCGCAGGTGCTGGCACAGCTCGAAACCGCTCATACCGGGCAGGTTGACGTCGAGCAGGGCGACGCCGGGCGCCTGGGGGCGCAGGTGGCGCAGGGCGGACTCCGCGTCAGGGCAGCTGAGCACGTGCAGGCCGAAGGCCTCCAGGTAGTCGCGGGTGACGGCGGCGAGGTCCACCTCGTCCTCGACCAGCAGGACGTCCACGGGTGCGCTCATGGTGGCAGTCTCCCACCACGGCCCCACCAGCCAGGGGCGTCTCCGTTTACCGTGTCGCGCCCCCGGCCCCGGAGCCCGCGCGGCCCCCACTCAGCTCCGCAGCGTAGCCCGCTACGCTCTCCCGGCCCCGGAGCCCGCGCGCAGGCGAAAGTACGCACAAGGGTGGGGCGGGGACCTCACGGTCCCCGCCCCACCCACGTTGGGAGCCGGTGGTCAGCGGTTGCCGCGGACCCGGCGGGCGATGAGGAACGCGCCCCCACCCAGCAGCGCCACGACCGCAATGACCGCGGGCACCAGGGTGGCACCGGTCTTGGCCAGGCCAGAAGCAGGCTTGGTGGCCGGTGCGGCAGGCTGCTCGGCGGCGGGGGCCGCGGGCTGCTCGGCAGCAGGCTGCTCGGCGGCGGGGGCCGCGGGCTGCTCGGCGGCGGGCTGCTCAGGAGCCGGGGCGGCGGGGGCCGCGGGGTTCTTCTCAGCCGGGGGCTGGACCTGCTCGGGGGGCAGGGCGGGAGCCACGGCGGGAGGGTTCTCGACCTGGGCGGGCAGGACGCCGAAGCCCTCACCGCCACCGTTGCGGGTGCTCACGGTCGCCTCGGCGTGGAAGGTCTTGTCACCCAGGGACAGCGTGGCCGAGTCCGTCCAGCTGCCGGGGCCGGAGAACTTCATGGGGACGTAGACGCGGGCGAACTGGCCCGCGGGGACGGTCACGGACCCGGAGACCTCGGTCTCGCTGCAGCTGGTGACCGTGGCGGTGGCCGCCTTGGCGGTGTCGTACTTGGGGTCGCCCCACTTGGTCCGGCCCTCGTAGGACCAGGACAGGAGCCCTTCCTTGCTGGCCTTGTCGCAGTCAAAGGCCTGGTCGGGGCTGGTGGTCTTGTCCGTCCAGTTGAAGGTCTTGGAGGTCTCGCTGCCAGCCATCTCGGGGGTCAGGCCGGGGGTCTGGACGACGACGCTGCCCGGGCGGGTGCCGTCCTCCCCGGGGGCGAGGGCCCAGCCGAACTTGCCCATGGCCGTGGGAAGGCCCTCGCAGTCGGGCCCGCACTCGCCGACCGGGACCGGGGCGTTAATGGGCTCGCCGTTGGCGCTGAACTTCAGGGTCTCGGTGGTGTTGGGCGTAATGGAGGCGTCAATGGTGGCCTCCACCCAGCCCGAGATCTCGACCTTCTCCTTGCCCTTGACGTAGTCAGACAGCTTGACGGACAGGTAGCCGCCGTCGTTCTTGTCGTAGGTCATAGTGGCCACGACCGGCTTGCTGGCGTCATCGGAGACCGGCTTGGTGTCATCGGAGACCGAGCGGTCCTGCGCGGTCGAGCTTCCCTCGTTGGCCGAGCTGTCCTGCGCGGCGGTGCCTTCCGGCTTCTTCTCCCTGAGGTTCCAGGTGGTTCCCAGGTCGAAGTGGAGGCTCTCAGGCGCCTTGATCTTGTACTCCTGGCCCTCGCAGTGGCCGCTGGACAGGTTGTAGGTGTACTGCAGCTTGACCCGGTTCCAGGCGGTGACCTTGTTCTCCTCGGACACCGGCTTGTCGTCCTTGAAGACGGTGACGGAGGTGGGGACCTCGGTGGTGGGGGTGCAGGAAGTGGAGTCCGCGGGTTCGGGGTCGGCGGCGCTCGCCGCCGGCGTCAGCGCCGAGGTCGGGACGACCACGGCCGCGGCGAGCGCGAGCACGGACAGGGCTCGCGTCAAGGTTGGGCAGGACATAAGGGGACTCTCCAGGCAAATCGTGGGTGGCGGTCCCTCCCCCCTGGCGGAGGGTGCGGACCGGGGTCTACCGGGCGCACAGACCTCTCGGGGCAGGGTCCCAGGGGACCTACCGTGATTTCAGGACGGTTACATCGTAACGCCAATGTGACTACTAGACGAGACCTAACCGCAAGCAGTTCCGTTGGGCGCGTCACCCTGCCTGGGCGTCCTGGGGGTCCTGGGCGTCGACCCTGACCTGCCAGCGACCCCCGACGTCCTGCCCGGCGCCGGGCACCCGGACCATGCCCTCCTGGCCGATGGTGGACAGCAGGCGCCCGGCGCGGTCGTAGACCCGGGCGCGGCCCATGGCCCGGCCCCCCTGGGAGGTGGGGGAGTCCTGGACCACCAGCAGCCAGTCGTTGGTGTCCACGTCCCGGTGGAACCACTGGGCGTGGTCCAGGGTCGCCAGGCTCATGCCCCGGGTGCGCCAGGACAGCCCCCGGCTGCGCAGGGCCGGCTCCAGCATGACCTGGTCGCAGACGTAGGTCAGCAGCGCCCGGTGGACCGTCTGCGTGGCACTGTCGGGTACCTTCCCGCGGGCGCGCAGCCACAGCTGCTGGCGGTCCCGCCGCACCGCGTCCGGACGCAGGTAGATACCGCCCTGCACGTGGCGTACGTCAAAGGCCGCGGTGCGCCCCAGGAACCTGGCCGCCGGGTGGTTGACGGAGCGGAAGATCTCGATGGCGCTGGGCAGGTCCTCGGGCGGGGGCACCACCGGGGGCGGGATCTGGACGTCCTCGCCCTCCTGGGGAAGCTGGTAGGAGGAGATCATGGCCAGCAGGACCTCACCGTCCTGGACGGCGGTGGTACGGCGCTGGGAGAAGGAGCGTCCGTCGTGGAGCCGTTCCACGTGGAACTCGATCGGCTCCTTGAGCCTGCCGCCGCGCAGGAAGTAGGCGTGCAGCGAGTGCGGCTCGCGCACCGGCAGCCGGGCCCCGGCCCGGGCCGCCTCCGGCCGGGCGCCCGGCCCGCTCGGGACGCCCGGGTGCGGCCCCGCCCCGGGGGCCGGAGCCGCGGTCGCCAGGTCGTCGGCGGGGTGCGGCCCCGCCCCGGGGGCCGGGGAGGCGGCGTCGCCGGCCCCCGCCTCACGCGGGAGGGTCGCCGCCGCCGCCAGGAGCCCCTGGGCCATGACCTGCCCGCCGTAGACACGTCCGGAGAGCTGGGGCAGGCTCCGCCCCACGAAGACGTCTACCCCGTCGCCCTCCGCCAGGGCGAGCACCCGGGTCACCGAGCCCAGGGGCTCCTCGCTGGCGAAGGGGACGGGGTAGGACGTGGTCACAGGGCGAGCTCCTCCAGGATCGGCAGCTCGGCGCGGACGGTGTTGCGCGCCTCCTCGGCGGTGCCGGCGCTCGTGGCCAGCCCCGCCAGGCGCTGGCAGTCCTCGAAGGTCACGGACTTCAGGACGGCGTCCACGTCGGGCAGGGCGCGGGCGGTCATGGACAGGCTGGCCACGCCCAGACCCACCAGGACGACGGCGAGGGCCGGGTCGGCCGCCGCCTCACCGCAGACGCCCACCGGGCGCCCGTGCACGGCGGCGCCGTCACAGGCGGTCTTGATCAGGCGCAGGACGGCCGGCTGCCACCCGGTGGACAGGTCCGCCAGGGAGGACAGCAGGCGGTCGGCGGCCATGACGTACTGGGTCAGGTCGTTGGTGCCGATGGAGGCGAAGTCCGCGTGCTCGAAGAGCTTGTCCGCCATGAGGGCGGCCGAGGGGACCTCGATCATCATGCCGGCGATCTTGAGCCCGTGGGCGCGGGCCTGGTCGGTGAAGGCCTTGGCCTCGTCCTTGGTGGAGATCATGGGGGCCATGACCCACACCTTGGCGTCGGTGACGGCCTCCGCCTTGGCCAGGGCCTGGAGCTGGTGCTCCAGGACCTCGGGGTCGCGGCGGGTGGTGCGGTAGGCGCGCACGCCCAGGGCGGGGTTGGCCTCGGTGGCGTCGGTGAGGAAGGGCAGGGGCTTGTCCGCGCCGGCGTCCAGGGTGCGGACCACCACCTTCTTGCCCGGGAAGGCCTCCAGGACGCCCTTGTAGGCCTCGATCTGGGCCTCGATGGTGGGCTCCTCGGGCTGGTCCAGGAAGCAGAACTCGGTGCGGAACAGGCCCACGCCCATGGCCCCGGCCGCGGCGGCGGAGCGGGCCCCGGCGGCGTCGCCCACGTTGGCGAGCAGCTGGACCTCGCGGCCGTCCTTGGTGGCGCCGTCACCGCGGAAGACCCGCACGCGGCTGGCCAGCTCCTTGGCCCGGCGCAGGGCCTCCTCGCTGGGGCTGACCGTGATCTGGCCCTTGGTGCCGTCCACCAGGACGATGTCGCCGTCGTGGAGCTGGTCGGTCACCTCCGAGCCGGTGCCCACGATCGCGGGCATGCCCAGGGCGCGGGCCAGGATGGCGGTGTGGGAGGTGGGGCCGCCCTCGGAGGTGATAAAGGCGACAACCTTCTCCGGGTCCAGCAGGGCGGTGTCGGCCGGGGCCAGGTCCTCGGCCACCAGGACGAAGGGCTCAGGGAGCACCGGGATACCGGGCATGGGGGCGTCGGTGAGGACCGCCACAATGCGGTCGCGCACGTCCGCTACGTCGCGGGTGCGCTCGGCCATGTAGCCCCCCAGGGACTTCAGCATGGCGGCCAGGGTGCCGGCGGCCTCCCAGACGGCGCGCTCGGGCACCAGGCGGCGCTCGCGGATCATGGCCTGGGCGGAGGAGGTCAGGGTGGGGTCGGCGGCCATCTGCGCCGTCGTCTCCAGGAGGGTCCGCCCCTCTCCCTTGGCCTGGGCCGCTGAGAGCTCCAGGTTCTTCTTGACCCTCTGGGCGGCCGCGGCGACGCGGTCGCACTCCTCCTCCAGGTCCTTGCTGGGTTCCAGGGTGGCGATCTCGGGCTCGATGATTCCGGGTGCCATGCGTGCGACGGGGCCCGCGACGAGGCCCGGGCTCACGCCGATCCCGGTCAAGGAGGTGGGGGTTGCGTCTGACAATGCCATGCGATGCTCCTGTGGCCGCGGCGGGTGTGGGTTAGGACCCATTGTGCATGGTCGGAGCCGAAAATGTGCAACCTGCGCCACACTGTGACGAATCGCGGGCCGCGAACACGCTCCCGGCGGCGCCCTGAGGTGTAGGGACGTAACCCTCTGTGATAGAGTGATCTCGCACACTGGTCTGAAGAGCTCGGAGAGGAACGCCATGAGTACCGCAGCGGATATCGTCACAGGTCTGGGTGGGGCTGACAACATCACGGACCTGGAGCCCTGCATCACCCGCCTGCGGGTGGAGGTCAAGGACCAGGAGAAGGTGGACGAGGAGGCGCTGCGCGCCACGGGCGCCTTCGGCGTGGTGCGCTCCGAGCGTGTCGTCCAGGTCGTCGTCGGCCCGACTGCCGACGCCCTCGCGGCTGAGATCGCCGCCCTGTGACCATGGACATGACGCAGACCGTCGTGCCCGACGCCGGCCCCGTGCGGCACGAGGCCAACGAGGCCCTGCGTCGCCTGGCCGAGGCCCACGGCGTCTCCACCGAGTACTGGGACTACCAGGGGCACTACGCCGCCCCCTCCCAGGAGACCCTGGAGGCCGTGCTGGCCGCCATGGGGGTGCGGGCCTCCACGCAGGAGGAGATCGCCACCTCCCTGAAGGATGTCGAGCTGGCCCCCTGGCGGCGTGTGCTGCCCCCCAGCGTCGTGGTACGCGGGGGCGCCTCCCACGTCCTGGTGGTCCACGTGCCCGACGGCGCCGTGGTACGGGCCAAGGTGGACCTGGAGGACGGCGGGGTCAGGCGCCTGGCCCAGGCCGAGGACTGGACCCCCGCCCCCGCCCGGGAGGTGGACGGTGTCCTGACCAGCCAGGCCTCCTTCGTCCTGCCCAAGGACCTGCCCCTGGGGTGGCACCGCATTGTCGCCGAGGTCGACACCGGCCGGGGGCTCGGCCCCCACACGGCCTCCTGCCCCCTGGTCGTCACCCCGGACCACCTGGATCTCCCCCTCAGCCTGGGGGAGCGGGGGTGGGGTGTCATGGCCCAGCTGTACTCGGTGCGCTCGCGGGGGTCCTGGGGGGTGGGGGACGCCGCCGACCTCACCGAGCTGCTCAGCTTCCTGGGGGACGAGGGGGCCGACTTCCTCCTCATCAACCCCCTCCACGCGGCCGAGCCCACCGGGCACATGACGCCCTCGCCCTACCTGCCGGTGACGCGCCGCTTCGTCAACCCCCTCTACATCCGTCCCGAGCAGATCCTCGAGGTCGCCGAGCTCCCCGGCCCGCAGCGCTCGCTGGTGAGCTGGGGGGCGGAGGAGGCGCGCGCCGCCAACCACGGCGCCGACCCCATTGACCGCGACGCCAGCTGGAAGGCCAAGCGCGAGGCCCTGGAGGTGATATTTGCCACAGGACGTTCCCGGTCCCGGCAACGCGACTTTGATCGCTTCCGCGCCGAGCAGGGGCCCGGCCTGGAGCGCTTCGCCCTGTGGTGCGCGCTGAGCGAGAAGTACGGGGACATGCGCCAGTGGCCCGCCACGCTGCGGGACGCCAGCAGCGCCTACGTGGCCATGGAGGCCCGCACCTTAAGCGAGCGGATCGACTTCTACGCCTGGCTCCAGTGGGTGGTGGACGAGCAGCTGGGGCGGGCCCAGCGCCAGGCCGTGGCCTCGGGGATGGCCCTGGGCGTCATGGACGACCTCGCCGTGGGCACCCACCCCCGCGGGGCGGACGTGTGGGCCGACCCCCAGGCGTTCGCCCCGGGGGTGACCGTGGGCGCGCCCCCGGACATGTACAGCCAGAAGGGGCAGAACTGGTCCCAGCCGCCGTGGAGCCCCACCTACCTGGCCCGCAGCGCCTACGCCCCCCTGCGGGACATGGTGCGCACCGTCCTGCGCCACGCAGGCGCCCTGCGGATGGACCACATTATGGGCCTGTTCCGCCTGTGGTGGATCCCCAACGGCATGGGTGCCGGCCAGGGCGCCTACGTCCGCTACGACCACGAGGCCATGGTGGGGGTCCTCCTGCTGGAGGCCTACCGGGCGGGGGCCGTCATTATCGGCGAGGACCTGGGCACGGTCGAGCCCTGGGCCCGGGACTACCTGACCAGCCGGGGCATCCTGGGCACCTCGGTGCTGTGGTTCGAGAAGCAGGGCGACGGCTGGCCCACCCAGCCGGAGGCCTACCGCCGCCTGGCCCTGTCCACGGTCAACACCCACGACCTGCCCCCGACGGCGGGCTACCTGGCCGACGAGCACGTCACCCTGCGTGAGCGCCTGGGCCTGCTGACCCAGGACATTGACGAGGTCCGTACCGACTCGCGTATCGAGCGCGACCGGATGATGGCCCGCCTGCGCGAGCACGGCCTGCTGGGGGAGCGGCCCAGCGAGCGGCAGGTCGTCGAGGCCCTCTACCGCTACGTCCTGCGCACACCCTCGGTCCTGGTGGGGATCGCCCTGGTCGACGGCGTCGGGGAGAGGCGTGCCCAGAACCTGCCGGGCACGGACCAGGAGTACCCCAACTGGAGGATGCCCCTGGCGGACGGCAGCGGCGAGGTGGTCCTGGTGGAGGACCTGCCCGGTAACGCACGCCTGTCCAGCCTGCTGTCCGCGGTGCGCCAGGAGCTGGGGCGCGGGCCCCGGTGGGGCCGGGACCTGCCGGTGCCCCCGGTGTAGGGGCCACGGCGCCGGCTACCGGGCCCGGTCCGCAACAGGGAGTCGGGGCGGGGATCCCCACCCGGGGATCCCCGCCCCGACTCCCTAAGGTCAGTCCCAGGTCACCAGGGCGTCCCCGGCGGCGACCTGCGTGCCGGGTGCGGTGAGCCCCAGCGTGGTCTCCTCGGCCTCCAGGAGGATGACGGGGACCACCGGGTCCAGGCCCCTGGCCTGGACCGCGTCCGGGTCCCAGGTGACCATGGGGTCGCCGACGGACACCGTGGCGCCCTCCGCGGTGTGGACGGTGAAGCCCTCCCCGGCCAGGGACACCGTGTCCAGGCCCAGGTGGACCAGGACACCGCGCCCCCGGGGGCTGGTGACCACGAAGGCGTGCGGGTGGACCTTGGCGACCGTGCCGTCGATGGGGGACACGGCCGTGACCTGGCCGGGCCCGCCCGTCCTCGGGTCCAGGGCCAGGCCGGGCCCGACGATCTTGGCGGAGAAGACCGGGTCCGGGACGTCCTCGACGGCCAGCACCCGGCCGGGCAGGGGCGCGCGGACGACCAGGCTCATCGGAGGTCCTCGATGTCCTCCGCGATCGTGTCCGCGTTGGGGCCGACGACGACCTGGACGGCGTCGCCCACGCGCACGACGCCGTGGGCGCCGGCGGCCTTGAGTGCCTGGTCGTCCACGAGGGAGACGTCCTCCAGCTCGCAGCGGAGCCGGGTGATACAGGGCTCGATCTCGATAATGTTGTCGAACCCGCCGAGGGCGTCGACGATGCTCTGTGCCTGGGACATGGAAGTCTCCTTAGCGTCTGGGTTGCGTCAGTGCCGGCTGGGACCGGGAGCCGGGCGTCCTCGCCCGACAGTGGTCCATACCAGTCCACATCCTAGCGTGGTCACGGTGCGTGCGCACCTGCCGGGGCCTCAGGGCGTCGGTGCCCCGCAGGGCGCCGGGGGCTTCCCCCTCAGGGCGCCGGGGTCTCCTCGCCCCAGATGAGGTCCGCCAGGTCCGAGGCGATGGTGTCCGCGTTGGGGCCCACGACGACCTGGACCACGTGCCCCGCGGCGGTGACCCCGTGGGCGCCGGTGCCCCGCAGGGCGGCGCGGTCCACGGCACCGGGGTCGTGGACCTCCGTGCGCAGCCGGGTGATGCACGGTTCGATGGTGTCGATGTTCTCCGCGCCTCCCAGCGCGGCGACCAGTCGATCGAGGTTGATCATGAGGCGCTCCTGGTGTCTGGTGCGGTTCTGGGGCGGGTGGTGCGACCTGTGGGCTGGGGGGCCGACACCGGGACCCACAGGGTGTACCGGTCGGCACGGTACAGGGAGCGGGAGTAGTCCACGACGTGGTGCTCGTGGAAGGTGCGCCGGGTGATGTCCAGGGCGGGCGCCCCGACGGTCACGCCCAACAGGGTGGCCTCCTCGCGGGTGACCACGTGGCCCGCGATGACGTCCTCGCCCCACTGGGGGTCGAACCCCGCCGCCGTCAGGCTGGAGTACACCGAGGCGGGCGGGCCGGGCTCCAGGAGCGCGGGCAGCAGGTGGGCCGGGATCCAGTTCTCCTCGATGGCCATGGGGATGGAGTCCGCCGTCAGCAGGCGGCGCAGGTGGTGGGTGGGGGCGGCGGGCTCGGCCTCCAGGGCCTGGGCGACCACCGGCGGGGCGGGGGCCGTCTCCATGGTCAGGACGACGACGCCGGGCGTCATGCCGCGGCGGCGCATCTCCTCGCTGAAGGAGGTCAGGCGGGGCTGGAGGTCCAGCTTGGGGGGCGCCACGAAGGTGCCCCTGCCCTGGTGGCGCTCCAGGACGCCGTCGACAATGAGGGTGTCAATGGCCTGGCGCACCGTCATGCGGGAGACGGAGAAGGTCTCGCACAGCTCGCGCTCGGAGGGCAGCGGGGCGCCGGGCTCCAGGCCCTGGGCGATCAGGCCGAGGAGGTACTCGCGGACTCGTAGGTACTTGGAGGTGGGGCGTCTGGGCATCATCACCATTGTCCTCCCGGCGGGCGGGGAGGGTGTCGGGACGGGTGGGGCCGGGCCGACCAGGCGGCGTCTGGTCCGTACCACCGTACCGGAGAGGACCGGGGCGTGGGCACGGACCCAGTCTGGTCCGTACCACTGTGCCCGACTGCGAGCAGCCGGGGCGGTACGGCTGGTGCGAGCACCGCCGTCCCTCCGCGGGACCGGTCCTGACCGGCTCTGACCAGCCCAGATAGGCGGCTCCTGGTTCCCGGGCCCCGGTGCCGGCGGCCCCGTGCCCCGGAGCCGGGTTCCGCTGACCCGCCCTCCGGGGCCCGGCAGCGGACCAGGTGGTCTACCGGAGGGCGCAGAGGAGGGCAAAAAAGTGAGATATGTCATGTTATCAATGATTGGTCTTGTCGCTATTTGGTCGTTAAGGTGCAGGGCCGCTTGACATGTACAGCGAGATCGGCTTTGCTGGAAGCGGTGGTCCAGACATGTTCGACGTCGAGCGGTCCGGGCCCGCCGTCCCCGAGGGCGGTTCCCACTGGCGTGGCGCAGGTGCCGCGCCGTCCCGAACGGAGAACAACGTGACAACAAGGAAAAAGGGCGGCGTCTTCGCGGTCGCCCAGCGGCTCGGTCGCTCGTTGATGCTGCCGATCGCGACCCTGCCCGCCGCAGGCCTCCTCCTGCGCCTGGGGCAGGACGACATGCTCGGCAAGGACGGCCTGTCCTCCCCGCTGCCCTGGCTGGAGCCCGTGGCCAAGGTCCTGGCCGCCGCCGGTGGCGCGGTCTTCGACAACCTGCCCCTCATCTTCGCCGTGGGCGTGGCCATCGGCTTCGCCAGGAAGTCGGACGGATCCACCGGTGTGGCGGGCCTGTTCGGCTACCTGGTGCTCAAGGGCGTGCTCGGCGCCCTGGCCCCCTACTGGGGCGCCGCCCCCAAGGAGGGCGATGACCCGGTCATTAACTACGGGGTGCTGGCCGGTATCATTATCGGTGTCGTGGCCGCCCTGCTGTGGCAGAGGTACTACCGTATCAAGCTGCCTGACTGGCTGGCCTTCTTCGGCGGGCGCCGCTTCGTCCCGATCGTCACCTCACTGGCCGCCATTGTCGTGGCCCTGGTGCTGGGCGCCGTCTACCCGGCCTTTAACTGGCTCATTAACGAGCAGCTCGGCGGCTGGCTCATGCGCGCGGGTACCGAGGGCGGCGCCGCCGGCGCCCTGGCCGTCCTCGTCTTCGGCACCATTAACCGCCTGCTCATCCCCCTCGGTCTGCACCACCTGCTCAACTCCGTGCCGTGGTTCCAGCTCGGCAACTGCACCAACGCCAAGGGTGAGGCCATGCACGGCGACCTGACCTGCTTCTTCAACGGCGTGGACGGCACCAACGCCTGGACCGGCAGCTTTATGACCGGCTTCTTCCCCATTATGATGTTCGCCCTGCCGGCCGCGGCCCTGGCCATCTGGCACACCGCCAGGTCCTCCAAGCGCAAGGCCACCGGGGCCCTCATGGTCTCCGTGGCCCTGACCGCCTTCCTCACCGGCGTCACCGAGCCCCTGGAGTACGCCTTCGCCTACGTGGCCTTCCCGCTCTACGCCGTCCACGCGGTGCTCACCGGCACCTCGCTGGCGGTGGTCAACGAGCTGGGCATCAAGGACGGATTCTCCTTCTCGGCCGGCGCGATCGACTACGTGCTCAACTTCGGCAAGTCCGCCGAGCTCTCCGGCGGCGTCCTCAACGGCCCTGTCCTGCTGGCGGTTATCGGCCTGGTCTACGCCGTCATCTACTACTTCCTCTTCCGGTTCCTCATTGTCAGGTTCGACTTCAGGACCCCCGGGCGTGAGGAGGACGACGTGGACGCCTTCACCACCGCCCAGGCCCAGGCCGCTGAGCGCACCGGCAAGAACGCCGAGGCTGCTCGCAGGGCCTGACCTCGGTCCCGTAAGGGCCTGCGTCCACCGTCGGTCCCAAGAGCCTCGGGGCCTGCCCGCCAAGGGCCTTGAGCACGTGCGCGGGGCCGGATCCGCTGATCCGGCCCCGCGCACGTCCGCCCCCGGGAACAGGGCGGGGATACCTCAGAGGATGGTGCGCGGCACGGAGGCCGCCTGGGCGGCGGCCACCCGGCGGGTGTCGTCCAGGTTCTCCGTCACAATGCGACGCAGGGCCGCGGGGGCGCCGGCGTGGGAGGCCAGCCAGTCCTCCAGCAGGCCCGTGGCCGCCTCCGCCTCCGCGCCCTCCTGGCCCACCGCCGCCAGCGGCCACAGCCCCGACAGCAGGTTCTCCGCCATGTGGAAGGTCCGGGAGGACCAGATGCCGTCCACGATCTGCGGGTAGCGTCCCAGGAAGGGCACCAGGAGGGCCGGGTCGCCCTCCACGGTGGCCAGGCCGCGCAGGACCTTGACCTGGGTCTCGTTGGGCATGTCCGCGTCCTCCACCAGGGCCGTCCAGGTGGCCTCCTTGGCCTGCTCGGTCGGGACGGTGGCCCGAGCCTGGGCGGCGCGCTCACGGCCGGTGGTGGTCACGTCGCGTGCCTCCTCGACGGCGATCTGCTCCTCGCCGTAGCGCCCCGAGGCCACCAGGCCGGTCAGGAGCTCCCAGCGCAGGTCCTGGTCAATGGTCAGGCCCACCAGGGTCTCCCCGCCGGTCAGGAGGGCCTCGACGGCGTCGACCTGCTCGGTGGTGGAGGCGTGGGCGGCCGCGGCCCGCACCAGCTGGAGCTGCTTGTCGCTGCCGGCGGCGGCCGTGCGGGCCAGGTGCAGGACCTTGCGGGCGGCCTCGGCGCGGGCGGTGGGACGCACCTGGGCGGGCAGGTAGAGCCCCAGGCAGGTCGAGACCCGGGCCAGGAGCCCCTGGACCACCGAGGAGTGCTCCTCCACCCGCAGGGCCGACAGGGCGGCGTCCAGGTAGTCCTGGGCCGAGGCCTCGGCGTCGCGCACCATGTCCCAGGCGGCGGCCAGGACGATGGAGCGGGGCAGGGACTCGGTGAAGGCGTCCACCCGCTCCAGGCCGGTGGCCAGGGAGGCCTCGTCCAGGCGGACCTTGGCGTAGGTGAGGTCGTCCTCGTTGAGCACGATGACGTCGGCCCGCCGGGTGCCCACGAGCTCGGGCACCGGCGTGCGCTCCCCGTCCACGTCCAGCTCCACGCGCCCGGTGCGCACCAGGGAGGTGGCGCCGTCGGCCTCCCGGAGGCTGTAGGAGCCGATGGCCAGGCGGTGGGGGCGCAGCGTGGCGGGGGAGCCGGCGGGGATCTCCTGGAGGACGGCGAAGGAGGTGATGACCCCCTGGTCGTCGGTGACCACCTCGGGACGCAGGGTGGTCACCCCGGCCTCCTGCAGCCACAGCCTGGTCCAGGCGCCCAGGTCGCGCCCGCTGGTGGCCTCCAGCTCGGCCAGCAGGTCGGTCAGGGTGGCGTTGGCGTAGGCGTGGGCGGCCAGGTAGCGCTTGATCCCGGCGAAGAAGTTGTCCCGGCCCACGTAGCCCACCAGGGCGGCCAGCACGGCGGCCCCCTTGGCGTAGGTGATGCCGTCGAAGTTGACCTCCACGTCGTGCAGGTCGTTGATCTCGGCGGCCACCGGGTGGGTGGAGGAGAGCTGGTCCTGGTTGTAGGCCCAGGCCTTCTCAATGGTCTGGAAGGTGGTCCAGGCGTCGGTGAAGCGGGTGGTCTCGGCCACGGCGAGGGTGGAGGTGTACTCGGCGAAGGACTCATTGAGCCACAGGTCGTTCCACCACCTCATGGTCACCAGGTCGCCGAACCACATGTGGGCCAGCTCGTGCAGGACGGTCACGGCCCGCCTCTCCACACGCGCCTGGACGGGCCGGGAGCGGAAGACGTAGTCGTCGCGGTGGGTCACGCACCCGGCGTTCTCCATGGCGCCCGCGTTGAACTCCGGCACGAAGATCTGGTCGTACTTGGCGAAGGCGTAGGGGGTGCCGAAGAGCTCCTCGTAGTAGGCCAGGCCCTTGCGGGTCATCTCCAGGATCTCCTCGGCGTCCAGGTACTCGGCCAGGGAGGCGCGGCAGTAGACGCCCAGGGGCACCACGCGGCCGTCGTCGGCCCGGTACTCGCTGGTGACGCCCGTGTAGGGGCCGGCCACGACGGCGGTGACGTAGGAGCTGAGCCGCTCGGTGGGGGCGAAGGCGAAGGTGTGGGCCCCCTCGGCGGCCGGGGTGGGCTCGGGCGTGGGGGAGTTGGACAGGACGGTCCACTCCTGGGGGGTGGTGACCGTGAAGGTGAAGGAGGCCTTGAGGTCGGGCTGCTCGAAGACGGCGTAGACACGGCGGGAGTCGGGGACCTCGAACTGGGTGTAGAGGTAGGTGGCGCCGTCAGCGGGGTCGGTGAAGCGGTGGAGGCCCTCGCCGGTGTGCATGTAGGCGCAGTCGGCCACGACGGTGAGCTCGTTGTCCTGCTCCAGGCCCGTCAGCGCGATGCGCGAGTCGGCGTAGACCTGGGCGGGGTCCAGGCGGCGGCCGTTGAGGGTGATCTCGTGGACGGCCGGGGCAATGAGGTCAATGAAGGTGGAGGCTCCCGGCGTGGCGGAGAAGCGGGCGGTCGTGGTGGAGCGGAAGGTGTCCTCACCACTGGTGAGGTCCAAGGTGACGTCGTAGGACCCGGTGCGCACGAGGGCGGCACGCTCTGCCGCCTCGACGCGGGTCAGGTTCTGCCCTGGCATGGGGGGCTCCTGTCTGCAGATGGTTGTGGGCAAGGATTATGCGATTGGTCAGCGGGCGGACCCGGGTGGGCCAGGGTCTACCCGCAGGTTCTACCTCCCGGTGTGGCCGGGCTGGGGTGATTGTCTCACTGGTGCGGGCGCACGGACCACGTCTCTGTTGACGCCAGGTACCATGTAGTGCATACTAGTTGGTGTCACAAGGAAGGAGGTCGGACATGGCACGTCCTCAGGAGTCACAGCTCCGCAAGGGCGCGCTCGAGCTCGCCGTCCTGGCACTCATCGCCCGTTCCGAGCCCACCGGCGCCTACGGGGGCGCCCTCGTCGAGCAGCTCGCGGCCCGCCCCACCCTCGCCGCGCCCCAGGGCACCGTCTACCCGCTCCTGTCCCGCCTGCGTCAGCAGGGGACCGTCGAGACCACCTGGCAGGAGTCGCCCACCGGCCCGCCCCGCCGCTACTACCGCCTCACGCCCGACGGCGTCCGGCGCCTGAGCGCCCAGCGCTCCACCTGGCAGGCCCTGACCTCGGACATGGCGGCCGTCCTGCGGGACCCCGCCGGAAAGGACACGCAGTCATGAGCACCACCCCGCGCGACCGCCACGACCCCCGCGGTACCACGAGCCCGGACGCCACGGGGCCGGCGCCCCGCACGCAGGCCGGGGAGACGGCCCAGGCGCCCGCCACGGCACCAGGCCGCCCGGCGGCACCGGACCCGCTGAGCGACTACGTCGCCCAGGTCCGCGCCCACCTCGGCGCGGCCGCGCCCGCCCTCGCCGAGGACCTGGCCGAGCTCGACGCCTCCCTGCGTGAGACCGCGGACAGCCAGGGGTACCAGACGGCCCTGGCCGCCTACGGACCTGCCGCCGACTACGCCGCCGCCCTCAGGGGCAGCAGGGCGGCCGACGACCAGGCCGACCGTCCGGGGGAGCGCCCCCCGGTACGCCGCGTGCTCGGCGTGCCCACCGCCCTCAGCCCGCGGGGACTGGTCCACCGTGCCGCCCGGAGCTTCTCGCCGGCCGACCCCCTCCTGGTGCCCCGCGCCTACGGGATCGGCTGGGACGTCAACCTCGGGGCCCTGGCCGTGCGCGCCGGCCTGGCCCACCCCGACGACCTCGACGACGACCTGGACCTGGCCCCCGCCCAGATGACGGCCCTGAGCCTGGTCCCCGCCCTCCTGGCCCTGGGCGTCGCCGCGACGGGCACGCACTGGGCGCCCCGCGGCCCGCGGCAGGGACGTGCCGGCCGGGCCCCGGCAGGTGGCAGGGGGCCAGCCGTCGCCCTTCTGCCGCCCGCGCTCGCGGCCGCCGCCCTGGGTGCGGTCGACGTCCTGGGTGGCGCGTCCCTGCCCCAGCGTCTGGGGCACGCGGTCACCTCCGTGCTCCTGACCGGCGTCGGGGTCGCCGGGGCGCTCCAGCGCCGCCCCGGGGCCCGCTCCGCCCGCCTCACGCAGGCGGGGGTGGTGGCCGCCGCCGGTGCCCTGGCAGGCGGAGCCGCCGTCCTGACCCTGCGTGCCGCCGTGCACCGTGCCGTGCACGCCCAGCGCCCGCCCGCCCAGTCCACCCGCTCATGAGAGGAAACCACCATGTCACCTGTCCTGCTGCCTGATGTCCTGCTGCCTGAGGCCGCGGGCCTGTCCCAGCCCAGCGGCCCCGTGCTCGCCGTGCTCGTCGTCGCCGTCGTCGTGGAGGTGGGGCTGGCGGCCACGGCCCTGTGGCGCTGGTGGCGCACGCCCACTGAGCGCCTGAGCGCCAACCGCTGGGTCTGGCTGGCCCTCATTGTGCTGCTGTCCCTGGTCGGCCCCCTGGCCTTCCTGGCCGCCGGGCGCCGCCCCGCACCCGCGACTGACCCCCGTAGGGCGGGGGCCGTACGCGCCGACGACGCCGTCGCCGCCCTCTACGGGAGCGAGCGGTGAGCACCCTGGCCGCCCTGGTCACCCGGGGCCTGACCAAGCGCTACAGGGAGCGTACGGTCGTGGACCACCTGGACCTGCGGGTTCCCCAGGGCAGCGTCTTCGGCTTCCTGGGGCGCAACGGCGCGGGCAAGACCACGACCATCCGCATGGCCCTGGGGCTGGCCCGCCCCAGTGGTGGGAGCGTGGAGATCCTGGGGCACGACGCCAACGGGGCCCTGGCCCCCGGGGTGGTCGGCTACCTTCCCGACGTCCCCGGCTTCCGTCCCTGGATGAGGGCCGGTGAGGTCCTGGCCCACGCCGGGCGCGTGGCGGGCCTGGAGGGGGTGGCGCTACGACGTCGCACCGCCACCCTGCTGGACCTGGCGGGACTGACGGGGGTGGACCAGCCGGTGGGCGCCTACTCCCGGGGCATGCGCCAGCGCCTGGGCCTGGCCCGCGCCCTGGTGAGCGCCCCGCGCCTGCTCATTATGGACGAGCCGACCTCCGCCCTGGACCCGGTGGGACGCAGGGAGGTCCTTGACCTCATTGCCACCCTGCACGGGCGCACCACCGTCCTGCTGTCCACCCACCTGCTCGACGACGCCGAGCGGGTCTGTGACGAGGTCACCGTCATCGACCACGGGCGCCTGCTCCTGACCGGGGCGACGGCGGACCTGGTGGAGGGGGCGCGGGCCACCAGCGTGGAGGTCGAGACCGTGGACGACGCCGCGCCCCTGGCCGGGCTCCTGGCGCACCAGCCCTGGGCGCAGGAGGTGGAGTCCGAGGGCGCCCGCCTGCGCCTGCGCACCCGGGACCCCCAGACCGCGCACCGTCGGCTCCCGGGCCTCCTGGAGGCGGCCGGGTGCGGGCTGGTCCGCCTGGGCTCCACACGCCACGGCCTGGAGGAGGTCTTCCTGCGGGCCGTCGGGCAGGCGGGTCCCGGTGAGGTCGATGACGCCCGGTCCTCCGGGACGGGGGCTCAGGCACGCTCGGCGGGTCTCGGTGAGGCGGATGACGCGGCGGTCGGAGGGAGGGTCGGTCATGAGTGAGCGTCCTGAGGGAAGTTCTGGGGAGCGTCCTGGGGGGCGCCGCCACGGTTTCCTCCGTGCCTTTGCCGAGCTCCTGCGCCTTGAGCTGGCCGGGGTGAGGCGGACCTGGCGCGGTCCGGTGCTGCTCGGGGCGGCCCTGGTGACCGGGGTCGGCTCCCCGGTGGTGGCCTGGCTCGTCCCCGACCTGCTGGCCAGCACCCTGGGCCAGGCGGCTGCGGGCGCCCTGCCCGTCCCGGTGGTGGCCGACGCCTGGGCCCAGTGGGTCAAGAACGCCTCCTCCCTGCTGCTGGTGGTCCTGGTCGTCGTGGCGGCCTCGGCGATCGCGGGGGAGCGGGGCAACGGCGTGGCCCCGGCCGAGCTGGCCGGGCAGGGCCCGCGGGGTCGGGACGTCTACGTCCTGGCCAAGACCACGGCGGTGGGCCTGAGCGCCCTGGCCGCGGCGGTGGTGAGCGCCCTGGCCTGCGCGGCGGTGGCGACGGCCCTCTTTGAGGGGGTCACCGGGGCGGACCTGGCCCGGGGCGCGGCGGCGGCGGGCCTGTGGTGCCTGGGGGCGCTGGTCGCCCTGGGCCTGACCCTCCTGGTGTCGGCCTGCTCGCGTGCCGCCGTGCTGCCTGCCGCCGTGGGGGTGGTGTTCTCGCTGCTGGGCCAGCTCCTGGCCCTGTGGGGGCCCCTGGCCCGCTGGAGCCCCCTGGGGCTGGTCCCCATGGCCTCCTCGCTGGCCTCCTCCTGGGACGCCCTGGTCTGGGGCCCGGTGTGGACGGGGGGTGTGGCCCTGGTGCTCCTGGTGGCCGGGACGGTGGTGGCGCTGCGTCGTGCCGAGCTGTGAGGGCAGGGCCGGTCGCCGCCAGCACGGCGGGAGACCACGGGGCGGCACTCCCCGCCCCGTGGCGCCGTTACGGCAGTGCTCGGGGCCGGGGGCGCTGCTACGGCTACCCCTGCTGAGGGTACCGCGGCGGTCTACGCCCCCGCCGGGGCGGTGCCCAGGGCCTCAACCGGCTCCGGCCGGGCCGGGGCCAGCGGCGGGCCGCGCCGCCGGGGCCCTATCCTCCACTGAAGGGGTTCCTCTGCCTCCGGGTATGCCTCCGGGTATCCCGGGGGCGCGTCGCCGGGGCCCTACCAGATGGTGACCCGCTTGTCGGGGTCCAGCCACAGGGCGTCGTCGGGGCCCACGCCGAAGGTCTCGTAGAAGGCGTCCGTGTTGCGTACGATCCCGTTGCAGCGGAACTCCGCGGGAGAGTGGGGGTCGATGGTGAGCAGCAGCTCGGCGTAGTCGGGGCGCTGCTTGGAGCGCCAGGCCCGGGCCCAGGAGTAGAAGAAGCGTTCCAGGCCGGTCAGGCCGTCGATGACGGGGGCCTGGTCGAAGGAGGTGAGGCCCTCCCGGGCCAGGGCCAGGCCGTAGGCCTTTAGCGCGATGCCGAGCCCTCCCAGGTCCCCGATGTTCTCCCCGATGGTCAGGGCGCCGTTGACGTGGGGGGCCTGCTCCCCTGTGGCCGCGTACCTGTGGGCCAGGACCGTCGGGGTGTAGGCGTCGTACTGGGCGATCAGCTCTCTGGTGCGCGTCGTGAACGCGTCGTGGTCCTCCTGGGTCCACCAGTTGGTCACCTTGCCGGTGCCGTCGAAGGTGGAGCCCTGGTCGTCGAAGCCGTGACCGATCTCGTGACCGATGACCGCGCCGATCGCACCGTAGTTGACGGCGGCGTCGGCCTGAGGGTCGAAGAAGGGCGGCTGGAGGATGGCCGCGGGGAAGACGATCTCGTTCATGGTGGGGTTGTAGTAGGCGTTGACCGTCTGCGGCGTCATGTGCCACTCCTCGCGGTCCACCGGCCCCTCCAGCTTGCGCAGTGAGCGGGCCAGCTCCACGTCCTCCACGGAGCGCACCGAGGCCAGCACGTCACCGGGGGTGACCTCGACCGCGGAGTAGTCCCTCCAGCGGCCCGGGTAGCCGATCTTCGGGTTGAACTGGGCGAGCTTGGCCAGCGCCTGCTCCCGGGTGGCCTGGCTCATCCAGTCCAGGGCCGAGATCGACTGGCGGTAGGCCTCAATGAGGTCGGCGACCAGGAGCTCCATGGCCTCCTTGTGCTCCGGGGGGAAGTGGCGCTCCACGTAGAGTTCGCCGACCGCATCCCCCAGGCAGCCCTCGACCAGGCTCACGCCCCGCTTCCACCGGGGGCGCAGCTCGTCGGTGCCCTGGAGGGTACGCCCGTAGAAGTCGAAGTTCTCCTTCACGAAGGCGTCGGAGAGCAGCGTGGCCCGGTTGTGCACCACGTGCCAGACCGCCCAGGCGCGCAGGTCCTCCAGGTCCGTGGTGTCCCAGACACCGGCCAGGTGGGGGAGGTAGTCGGGCTGGGTGACAATGACCTCGTCCAGGAAGGTGGTCTGCTCCACCCCGACTGCCGCGGCCCGCTCCCGCACCCCCCGGCGCCAGGACCCCCAGGGGAAGCCCGGGGCGGAGGCGGTCAGCTCCTCCCAGGTCATGGGATTGTTCATGGCCTCGATGTCACGGGTGCGCACCCGGTCCCAGTGCCCCTTGGCCAGGGCGGTCTCCAGCGCCATGACCTTGCGGGCCAGGGACGCCGGGTCATGGTCCGTCGTGCCCGACGGCGTCGTCCCGGCTGCCCCGCCCACGCCGTCTGTCTCGGTTGTCCCATCTGCTCTGGTTGCCCCGCCCGCGGCCGGGTGGGTGGCCAGGCCGACGAGGTCCAGCATCCGGGCCACGTGCGTCACGTAGGCGGCGCGGACGTCGGCCTGGTCCTCCTCACGGTAGTAGGACTCGTCAGGCAGTCCGATGCCGGACTGGCCCATCCACGTGGTGTAGCGGTCAGGGTCGTTGAGGTCGTTGGACACCTCGGCGTCCACCGCCCCCGTGAAGCCAGCTGGTCCCCACCCCAGCACCGCGGCCAGCTCCTCCTTGCTGGTGGCCGACATGACCGGCACCAGGTCCGCCTCCAGGGGCGCGGCGCCCAGCACCTCAATGTCTTCCTCGTCCATGAAGGAGGCGTACAGGGAGCCGATCTTCTCCCGGACCGTGCCCGCCACCGGCTCCTCCCCGCCGGCGCGCACGGTCGCGACCACCGCCGCGGTGAGGTCCTGGGCCGCCTCCTCGATGACCTCGCGGCACGCGGCCTCGGCCTCGTCGCGCAGGACGGTGAAGACCCCCGTGGCGGCGCGGTCGGCGGGGATCTCCGCGTCGCGCAGCCAGCCGCCGTTGACGTGACGGAAGAGGTCGTCCTGGACACGCACGGCGGGGTCCGCCGCGGCGGTCTCGTAGACGCCCGCCAGGACCGGGGCGGGCGTGTCCGGGGCGTGGGTCGCGTTCGTTGCGGTCATGGGCGCACGCTATCGCGGGAGCCGCAGGGCCCTGCCGAGGGCTGCCGGGCTGCGCGAAGGTGTTCGCGTGAGGCACAATCAGCCCATGCGTATTCACGTAGCGGCAGATCACGCCGGATTCGACCTCAAGACGGCGGTCACCGAGCACCTGACGGCCCTGGGCCACGAGGTCGTGGACCACGGCGCCCACGTCTACGACCCCCAGGACGACTACCCGGCCTTCTGCCTCGAGGCCGCCCAGGCGGTCGCGGCCGACCCCGGCAGCCTGGGACTGGTCATCGGGGGCTCGGGCAACGGCGAGCAGATCGCCGCCAACAAGGTCCTGGGCGTCCGGGCGGCACTGGCCTGGTCGGTGCAGACCGCCCGCCTGGCCCGGGAGCACAACGACGCCAACGTGATGGGCCTCGGTGCCCGGATGCACCCCCGCACCGATGCCCTGGCCATTGTCGACGCCTTTATCGCCGAGCCCTTTAGCGCCGACGAGCGCCACCAGCGCCGGATCGGCCAGCTGACCGCCTACGACGCCGCCCGCGGCTGAGCGGCCGCCGTGCCCGAGGGACACACCGTCCACCGTCTGGCCTCCGCGCTCACCGAGCTCTACGGCGGGCAGCGCCTGCGCGCCTGCTCGCCCCAGGGCCGCTTCGCCGCCGGGGCGCAGCGCCTTGACGGCCAGGTGCTCCTGGGCGCCCAGGCGCACGGCAAGCACCTCTTCGTGGCCTTCGCCCCCCGGGCGGACGCGGACCCGCAGGATCCGGATGTCACCTGGCTGCGCGTCCACCTGGGCCTGTACGGCTCCTGGTCCTTCGACGGCGACGCGGAGTTCACCGCCCCGCACTCCATCGGGGCGCCCCGGCGCAGGGTGGGGGAGCGCGGGGAGCACGCCCTGCCCTCTGCCGGCGGGCGCGGGCGCAGCGGGGGCTCGGCCCTGTCCGGGCTGCGCGGCGGGCAGGAGGCCGCTGGCACCGCGGCGGACGGCGGCACCGCGGCGGGACCCGTGGCGGCCCCGCCCGCCGGGCAGTGGGTCCCGCCTGCTCCCCGTGGGGCCGTGCGGCTCAGGCTCCTGGGTGAGCACGGGGTGGCCGACCTGACCGGCCCGGCGGCCTGCGAGCTCCTGGACGCCGACGGCGTGGCCGCGGTGCACGCCCGCCTCGGGCCGGACCCCCTGCGCGCGGACGGGGACGTGGAGGCCTTCGTGGAGGGGGTGCGACGGCGTCGCAAGGACATTGGTGAGCTCCTCATGGACCAGTCCGTCCTGGCCGGGGCGGGCAATATCTACCGCGCCGAGACCCTGTTCCGGGTGGGGGTGAGCCCCTTCCGCCCCGGCAGCGCCGTCTCCGCCAGGAGGCTGCGGGCCATCTGGGAGGACCTGGTCCCGCTCATGGAGTACGGGGTTGCCACCGGCTTTATCACCACCGTGGACGAGGCCGACGTTCCCGACCCCCTGCCTGAGGGGGACCAGGAGGCGGCGCGCTGGTACGTCTACCACCGCACCGGCCGCCCCTGTCTGCGCTGCGCCACCCCGGTGGCGGCCAAGGACGTCGCCGGACGGCGCCTCTTCTGGTGCCCCCGCTGCCAGGCCCGCTGATCAGTTGCCAGACCCGCTGACCGGTCCGGCGGTAGACGGCGCCCCGCCCGCCTCTCTGGTTCGTGAGAACGGTACTTATTGCTCGCGAGAACGGTACTTGTTTGCCGCGAGAACGGGGGGTGCTTGCAGTGGTCCTGTCTGGGCTGGTTGGTGGGTGCGCCGGGTGGTCTTCTCGGTGTGCTCGTCTTCTGGGCGTGCTGTCCGCGTGGTGCCGGGGATGGCGGGGCGGGCTCGTCCCGGGAGACGCCGGGCCCGTCTGCTCTGCCGGTGCGCCCGCGCGCCGGACCGAGTGGAGGTGAACGCGCTCTGGGGCAGGTAGACGCCATATCACGGGAATAAACGCGCTTTCGTGCTGGTGAACGCTAGCTTGAATGGCGTTCACCTGACCAAAAGCACGTTCATCTACCTCAAGACACGTTCACCCGACTCAGAGCGCGTTTACCAACATCGGGACACGTTCACCTACACAAAAGCGCGTTCACCTGGGGGTGCGCGAGCCCAGCTACCCGGTGCCCGCACGCCCGACAAGCAGCCTGCTGCGCAAGCAAGAGGGGGCAGTGCCTCTGTGGAGGCCCCGTACGCGCACTCGGGGACGCTCGATGAATGCGAGGCCGTCTGGGTGCCCGGCACGCACGCGCACTGGGAGTGGTCAGAGATGGTCGAGGTGGTCCTCTTCGACCTGCTTCCCCACCCCGTGCACCCAGGAGCGGTGGAGGCCATCACGCCCGCCGGGAGCGGGGGCGTGCCGGGGTGAGACGAGGATGCTGTCTGGCACGCCCGCCGGGAGCGGTCGTCTAGAGTGCGCTCATGACCACACCCCTGAGCACCACCGCCTGGTCGGCCGCCACCGCTGGTCTGCTCACCCGCGACCACCGCCTGACCGTCCCCCTGGACCGTAGCGGGGCCGGGGACCGGGCGCCCGACGGTAGGACCACCATCACCGTCTACGCCCGGGAGGTCGCGTGCGCGGGGGCCGACCCGCTGAGCAGGCCACCACTGGTCTTCCTCCAGGGCGGTCCCGGGTTCGAGGCCCCCCGCCCCAGCCCCGACGCCGGCCTGGGCTGGGTGGGCGCCCTGCTGGAGCACTACCGTCTCATCCTCATCGACCAGCGCGGTACTGGCGCCTCCACCCCCGTTGACCACCCCGACGCCGCAGGGGACGCGGCCGCCACCGCCCGCCTGCTCACCCACCTGCGTGCCGACGAGATCGTCGAGGACTGCGAGGACCTGCGCCGTGCCCTGGGCCTGGAGCGCTGGAGCGTCCTAGGGCAGTCCTTCGGCGGCTTCTGCACCACCCGCTACCTGTCAGCCCACGCCTCCAGCCTGGAGCAGGCCTACCTCACCGGGGGCCTGCCCGCCGTCGGGCACGGCATCGAGGAGGTCTACGCCCTGACCTACGAGGCCATGCGGGTCAGGAGCGAGGAGTACTACGACCGCTACCCCACTGACCGGGACCGTGTGGCCGCCCTCATGGAGGCTGCTGGGCGCGGGGAGGTCCTCACCCCGGGCGGGCACCCGGTGGGTCCCGAGCGCCTGCGCGGCGTCGGCATCTGCCTGGGTGCCAGCGGCGGCATGGACTCCCTGCACCACTTCCTGGAGGCCGACCCCGCCTCGGCACGCTTCCGCCACGACCTGGCCGGGATGCTGCCCTTCAGCGCCCGCAACCCGCTGTACGCCGTCGTCCACGAGTCCTGCTGGGCCGACGGCGGGGTCAGCGCCTGGGCCGCTGAGCGCACCCTCCCGGCAGAGTTCGACGACGACCCCACCCTGCTCACCGGCGAGCACGTCAGCCACGCCCACCTGGCTGAGGACCCCCTGCTGGCCCCCTGGCTGGAGGTGGCCGACCTCCTGGCCGGGCACGAGTGGCCCCGCCTGTACGATCCGGTCGCCCTGCGCTCCACCCGGGTGCGTGGGGCGGCGGCCGTCTACGCGCGCGACGTCTTCGTGCCCATGGTCTACTCCCTCCAGACCGCCGCCCTCGTACCAGGGCTGAGGACCTGGGTGACCAGCGAGTACGAGCACAACGGCTCACGGGCCTCCGGCGGGGCCGTCTTCACCCGCCTGCACGCCCTGGCCACGGGCGCCGTCGTCCGCTGACCCGCCCTGGTGCCCGGCCCGGTGCCGGGGCGCGCAGGCCAGGGCACCAGGGCCCGCTTCTGAGCCTGCTCGCGCGGGGGCTCCGTTCGGGTGCGCGGGCCGGGGTGGTGCCCGACCAGCTGGAGGTGGCGCATGACCAAGCTCCGCCCGTGCGCGCCAGGGCTGGTCCCCGGTGCGCCGGGGACGCGCCAGGGCCGGGACGTCCCAGCCCTGTTCCGCCAGGCTGGTCCCAGGCGCGCCGAGGACGCGCACGATCTGGCGGATCTGCCGCATCGCGCTCTGGGCGCTGGTCCCCGGTGCGCCGGGGACGCGCGGTGAGCACCGCTCCGCCCGGGTGTGCGGGCCGGGGTGGATTGCCGGAACGCGGCGCGCATGAGTTGCAGGGCTCCGCCCAGGCGCGCGGGTCGGGGCTACATGGTGTGGCCGGCGGGGACTGAGGTCACGGGCTCCACCCAGGCGAGCAGGCCGAGGCCAAGACGAACACGTCCCGCAGCCGTAATGTCGGGGGTTCCACCCGGAGGCTCAGATGTAGATGGTGGGGTCCATCATGAGGTCAGGGTCGGTCTTGGGGTCACGCACGCGGCTGGGCACGCCCACGGCCACGTGCCCCTCCGGGACGTTCTTGACCAGGACCGCGTTGGCGCCGATCTTGGCGCCGTCGGAGACCACGACCGGGCCCAGGACCTTGGCCCCCGCCCCGATCTGGACGTTATTGCCAATGGTGGGGTGACGCTTGCCCGGGCTCATGGAGACCCCGCCCAGGGTGACGCCGTGGAACATGAGGACGTCGTCGCCCACCTCCGCGGTCTCGCCAATGACCACGCCCATGCCGTGGTCGATAAAGAAACGGTCGCCGATACGGGCGGCCGGGTGGATCTCAATGCCGGTGACATTGCGGGCCGTCTGGGAGATGAACCGCGCGGCAAAGCGGTGGCCCGAGCGCCACAGGCGGTTGGCGGCCCGGTAGGCCCACAGGGCGTGGACCCCCGGGTACAGGAGGGCCACTTCCAGGCTGGAGCGGGCGGCGGGGTCGCGTCGACGGGCGGTGGCAAGGTCCTCACGGGCCTGGTCGATGAAGGAGCGTCTCTTGTCTGTCATGGTGCCCTTAAGGCCGGAGGGTGGTGGTTGGTGGGGCGCGGACGGCGCGCGAGTGCGGCCTGGCGGCTCTCCGCCGGCGGGTGCAGCAGGCCGCCCAGGTCAAACACTGACGGCGGCGCCCCTGTTCCCGGGGCGCCGCCGTCGTGGCACTTAGTTGAGGTACTCGGAGTACAGGGGGGTGGACAGGTAGCGCTCACCGGTGTCCGGCAGGACCGTGACAATGGTCTTGCCCTCCAGCTCCGGGCGGTGCGCCAGCTTGCTGGCGGCGACCAGGGCCGCCCCGGAGGAGATCCCCACCAGCAGGCCCTCCTCGGCGGCGGCCCGGCGGGCGTAGGTCAGGGCGTCTGCGCTGGTGACGTGCAGCAGCTCGTCCCAGATCCCCTGGTCCAGGATCTCGGGGACGACGTTGGGGCCCAGGCCCTGGATCTTGTGCGGGGCGGCGCGGCCCTCGCTGAGCAGCGGGGACTCGGCGGGCTCGACGCCGTAGATCCTGACCCCGGGGACCTTCTCCCGCAGGACGGCGCCCACGCCGGTCAGGGTGCCGCCGGTGCCGATGCCGGCCACGAAGGCGTCCACGGCGCCACCGGTCGCCTCCAGGATCTCCCGGGCGGTGGTCTCCCGGTGGATCCGGGGGTTGGCGGGGTTGCTGAACTGGGAGGCCAGGACGGAGTTGGGGGTGGCGGCCTGGATCTCCTCGGCCCGCTTGACCGCGCCGGCCACCCCGCCCTCGGTGGTCAGGACGAGCTCGGCACCGAAGGCGCGCATAATGGCCCGCCGCTCCTTGGACATGGTCTCGGGCATGGTGATGATGACCCGGTAGCCCAGGGCCGCGCCCACCATGGCCAGGCCGACGCCGGTGTTGCCGGACGTGGCCTCGATAATGGTGCCGCCGGGCCGCAGGGCCCCGGAGTCCTCCGCGGCCCGGACGATGGACAGGGCGATACGGTCCTTGACGCTTCCGGCGGGCTCGAAGGCCTCGACCTTGGCCAGGACGGTGGCCGGGGCGCCGTCGGTGACGCGGTTAATGCGTACCAGGGGGGTGGAGCCGACGAGCTCGGTGACGTCGGCGGCGATCGGGGGGTGTGCCATGGTGGTGTCCTAACGGTGGTGGGGGTGCTGTCGGTGGCAGGGGTAGCTCACGGTGACGGGGCAGGGCCCCGGGTGTGCGGGGGCTCGGGTCGCGACCGAGGGGGTAGGGGGCACCGGGTGCGCAGGGACCTGGGAGCGTGCTCAGGGCCTTAGGGGGACGGTGCCGTGGCGCCGGGCGGACGCGCTGCGACGCGCGCCCAGGATCATGGCCTGGCGCCCTACCGACACAGGCAGGAACAGGGCATCTCACGCATGACGGTCATGGTCGCCATGGGGTGCTCCTCTCCTGCGGGGCGGCGCCGGTGGCGCCGCGCTTAGGAGGACCCTACCTGCCCGGGGCGGTGGTCCGTCAAGTCGAGACCGTCCCGTCCTCTACCGGAACGGTCCTTGGGCCCGTCGTTAAGGACGGGGTGCTCAGGGCTCCCCTCGGGGCGCGGACCGGGGGGGCGTGCGGTTGCCCTAAGTGGCCTCTCGTCCGTCTGCCGCCCCGGGCCCCGCCCGCGTCCTGCCGCGAGGATCCCGGGCGCGGACGCCTCCGGGGCGGTCGTCCCCTCCGCGGCTACCGCGGGACGGGCAGCTCGGTCAGGCGGCTCCCGGCCGCCTCCAGGAGCGCTGTACCCCCTGTGAGGGAGGAGACGATCTCGGGCAGGGCGCCGCCGTCGTCCTGCGTGGTGGTCAGGGTCAGGACGGCATGGGTGGGGCCCCAGACGGTCTCCTCCACACTGGCCGGGCAGGGCCCCTGCGTCCCGGCGCACAGGCGGCGCAGCTCGGACTCCAGGCGTCCGGCCTGGGCCACGGGTACGCGCAGGTCCCACAGGAAGCGGGTGGCCAGCCTCACGCGCCGGGCGGCCGCCAGTACCTGGGAGGTGGCCTGGGAGTAGGCGCGTACCAGACCGCCCGTGCCCAGCAGGACGCCGCCGAAGTAACGGGTCACGACCACGGTGGCGCCTACCAGGGTGCTGGCGCGCAGGACCTCCAGCATGGGCTGGCCCGCGGTACCGGCGGGCTCCCCGTCGTCGCTGGAACGCTCCGTGGTCGGGGCGCCCAGACCGCCGGGCCCGGGGACGACCAGGGCCGAGCAGTGGTGGCGGGCGTCGGGGTAGGCGGCGCGGACGGAGGTGATAAAGGCGCGGGCGTCCTGCTCGGTGTCGGTCCGGGCGGCGCGGGCCAGGAAGCGCGAGCGCCTGACCTCCAGCTCGGTCTCAGGCTGCTCGCCGGGGGCCAGGGTGAGGACGGTGGGGGAGGTGGCCATGGGCCGATCGTCGCAGATCCTAGGCCGTGCTCGTCACAGATGAGGGGAGGGATCTCACACGGCGGGAGGCGGTGGGGGCTGGCACCGGGCTGGTAGGAGCCGTTAAGGTGTCCTCTGGTCCAGTTTCCGAGGGATCGGACGATCCAGATACTTTGAGAGGAGCGGGTTCATGGCAGTCCCGAAGCGGAAGATGTCCCGCAGCAACACCCGCAAACGTCGTTCGCAGTGGAGGGCCCAGCTGACCGAGCTCAACACCGTGCGCGTCAGGGGCCGGGAGATCACCGTCCCCCGTCGTCTGGTCCGCGCCTACAAGGAGGGCCTCCTGGAGTTCTGAGACCACCACGACAGGGGGCGGCGCCCTCTGCCACTGCGGGTGTAGCTCAATGGTAGAGCCTCTGCCTTCCAAGCAGATTGCGCGGGTTCGATTCCCGTCACCCGCTCTGAGCAGCCCAGGGCCACCGGGTGTCCTGGTGGTCCTGGGTGCCTATACGGGGTGTGGCGTAGCTTGGTAGCGCGCCTGCTTTGGGAGCAGGAGATCGTGGGTTCAAATCCCGCCACCCCGACTGCTTTACACGCTTGCCCGGATAAACCCGGTCACCGGCTGCGCAGCTGACTAATACGGACGGCTCAGATGCGTGCCACGTCAGTGGTTTGCGACGGCGCGGACCAGCCCCTCAGCCTTGGGCCTGTCTGGCCTGTGCCCGCTCGGCCCGTGCCCGCTCAATCCGGCGGGCCTCGGCGTTGCGGGCGACCGAGATAATGGTTTCCTCCTTAGTCGCGGGGATGCGATCCGGCCGACCGCAAACGGGCCAGTTGCTCAGTTCCTCGTCGCGGGCGCAACAGGCCGATCCGGTGGCTGACGGGACTGGGACCACTGTGACCCGTACGTGAGTCTACTCCTCTGTCTGCTAAGGGCTTTTCATTGGTGTCGGTAGCAGGGGCGAGTATGGGGCGCACCAGCCCACCGCGCCCCCGTCCCGCCAGGCCGTCCGCGACCTGGCGGAGGCGCACCACGTGGAACAGTCAGCACCTCCTGGGAGGAACCGTGACCTGCCCCTGCCCCACCCCGTCCAAGGTCGGTTATGCCAACCGCGAGCAGGCCCAGGCGGCCCTGCGGCGACTGAGACGGAGCGCCCGGGTCGCTCAGCGCCGGGGGCGGCGGGGCCGGCGTTTCCCCAGCCTCCCGGTGCGTGCCTACCAGTGCCCCTGTGGTTCCTGGCACCTGACCCGCAAGCCCCTGTCCCGCGAGGAGGTGGCCCGCTCGTCGTAGGGCTGAGGCTGTGGTGGACCAGTGCGCCCTGGCCCGCTCGTAGCCGATGTCAATGGGGCTGGCGCGATCAGTCGGCCCCGGCGCGAGCCAGCCACGGGCGCGGGGAGTCCGCCGCAGGCCACAGGCCTGTCCCGTACCGAGGCCGAGCCGGCCCCGGGTGCAGGGAGGCCGCCGACACGGTACGGCGCACCACCGGGCGACCGCTCCCCAGGGCGTCAGGTCTCGAGGTTCGCGCCCTGCGCCGCGGATGCCATAGGATGCGGGAGATCGGCGCCGGCGCGGCGTCCGCCGGACCCCGGCGTCCATCACCCACCACTTCCACCACTTCGGAGTAAGCCCCGTGAAGAGCACTGTCGAGAACCTTGACCCCGCGCGCATTAAGCTGACCGTGGAGGTCCCCTACGAGGAGCTCAAGCCGAGCCTCGACGCCGCCTACAAGGAGATCGGCTCCCAGGTCCAGGTCCCCGGCTTCCGCAGGGGTCACGTCCCCGCCCCGGTGATCGACCAGCGTGTCGGCCGCGCCGCGGTGATCCAGGAGGCCGTGAACAAGGCTCTTCCGGACTTCTACCGGCAGGCCGTCACCGAGGCCGGGCGTGTCCCCCTGATGCAGCCTGAGGTCGAGATCACCGACCTGCCCAATGTCACCGGACCCCAGGGCGGCCAGTTCGTCTTCAACGCCGAGGTCACCGTCCGTCCCCTTGTCGACCTCCCTGAGCTGGAGAACCTGTCGGTCTCCGTGTCCTCCGTCACGGTCGACGAGACGGACGTGGACGACGAGGTCGACACCCTGCGCATGCGCTTCGGGTCACTGCACCCCGTGGTGCGCGAGGTCCGCCTCGGGGACTTCGTCACCCTCGACCTCAGGGCCGTCATTGACGACGAGGAGGTCGACTCCGCCTCAGGGGTCTCCTACGAGGTGCTCGGTACGGACAGCATGCTCAAGGGCATGGACGCCGTCCTCCTGGACATGCAGATCGACGAGTCCGCCACCTTCACCACCCACCTGGCCGGGGGCGAGCACGAGGGGGAGGAGGCTGAGGTCACGGTCACTGTCACCGCCGTCAAGGAGCGCGAGCTGCCCGAGGTCGACGAGGAGTTCGTCCAGATGGCCTCCGAGTTCGACACCGTGGACGAGCTCCGTGAGGACCTGCGTCGCCAGGTCATTGAGCGGAGGAACGCCGACCAGGCCATCGAGGCCCGTGACGCCCTCCTGGAGGTGCTGCGCCAGGCCGTCGAGGTGGAGGCCCCTGCGGCCCTGGTCGACGAGGAGGTCAAGCACCACCTGTCCGCCGAGGGCAAGGACGGCGACGAGGAGCACGCCAAGGAGATCCGCGAGGACGTCGCCTCGACGGTGCGTGACCAGATTATCCTCGACGTCCTCGCTGAGAGCCTGGAGGTCAAGGTCAACCAGGACGAGCTCATCGACTTCCTGGTCCAGACCGCCCAGCAGTACGGCATGGAGCCCATGAAGTTCATTGAGGGCGCCCAGAAGGCCGGCCAGATCCCCGCCTTCGTCGCCGAGATCGCCCGCAACAAGTCCCTGGCCATGGCCCTGCGCCACGTCGAGGTCAAGGACTCCGACGGCCAGGTCCTGGACCTGACCGAGTTCATCGGCTCCGACGAGCTCGACGCCGCCGCTGGCGCCCACCAGTCCACGCCCGCCGAGGCCGCGCCGGACCAGCCCGCGCCCGACGAGGCCAATGAGTTCACCGTGGACGCCGAGTTCGCGGAGTCCGCCGAGTCGGCCGACAGCGCTGAGTCTGCCGAGTCGGCCCAGAGCGCTGAGTCTGCCGAGTCGGCCGACAGCGCTGAGTCTGCCGAGTCGGCCCAGAGTGCCGAGTCCGCTGAGTCGGCTGACAGCGCCGCTTCCGCCGCGAGCGCCGAGTGAGCCGGGTCCGCTGAGCGCCCGCGCGCCTCGGCCCCTCACCCGTCGTCCACTCAATAGTGTCGGGCCCCGCACCGTCTTGCCGGTGCGGGGCCCCTGTCTTGCGAGGCTTGCTGCCCTGGCCCAGGGCAAGCGCCCCACGGCAGCGGGGCGGAGAGGCCGTGCTGGTCCCCCTCCGCCCCGCCGGCTGGCCCTCAGCCCTGGTGGGCGCCGACGGCGTCGTTGTCCACGTTCACCATGACCAGCTGCATGCGGCAGGCGGTGACCGCGGTCAGGGCGTGGCGGTCGTTCGGCGCCAGGTAGATGACGTCGCCAGCTCCCATGCGCTCGGTGCGCTCGCCGATGGAGAAGTCCATCTCGCCCTCCAGGAGGGTGACCACGACGGCCCGGGGAGAGGCGTGCTCGGTGAGCTGCTGCCCGGCGTCGAAGGTGAAGAGGACGGTGCGCAGCACGTCGTTGTTGACCACGACGCGCGAGGTCGTGGCCTCCTCGCTAATAGGTAGGGCCTCGTTCAGGCCCAGGCAGAAGAGAGACTCGGTGACAGGGGTCACAGACATAGTGGTTCCTTTCAATGATGTATGTGTGCTTCAGGCATGGTGCAGATTGTCTGACGTGTTCTCGGAGATGCTAGCGCCAGGGACGGGCCAGCCGACGCCTCAGCGGTCCCAGGACGCACAGCTCCAGGACGAGCGTGAGCGCCGCCATGACCACGGACAGGGCGAACACGTCGTCGGTGTCCAGGTTGGTCCGCGCCCGCTGGACCATGGCGCCCAGGCCCGTGGTGGTGCTCAGCAGCTCGGACATGACGGTGACCCGCACGCTCTGGCCCACGGCCACGGTCAGGGCCGAGAGTACCGGTGGGGCGACGGCAGGCAGGATGATCCGGCGCACCGTCCAGGACCGGCCCCTGGCGAACACCCGCGCCATCTCCAGCAGGTCGGCGTCCACACCGGCCACGGCGTCGCGCACGGTGGTGGTCAGCAGCGGCAGGGTCACCAGGGCCACCACCAGGACCACGACCTCGGCGGTGGGGCCGAGCCAGACCATGCCGACCACCACGATGACGATCGGCGGCACGGACAGGAGCACCTGCACCCAGGAGTCCAGCAGCTCACGCAGCCACGTCCAGGTGCCCATGGCCCAGCCCAGCGGCAGTCCGACCAGGCACGACAGTCCCAGGCCGGTGGCGCCGCGCCCTATGGTCAGCACCAGGGCGTCACCCAGGCGCCCCCGGCCAGCCAGGTCGAGCAGCGCGGCCCAGGTGGCCTGGGGGCTGGGCAGCACGTAGGCGGGCTGGGAGCGGGCCACCAGGTGCCAGACGAGGACCGCCAGGGCGATGCCCGCCCACCACAGGGCGACGGCGCGCAGCCGCTGGGTGCGGGACCGCGGCTCGTGCATTAGCGCGGGTCGGCGACGTAGAAGTCCTTCGCCGGCAGGGACCCTCCGATAATGTCGGGGCTGAGGGTGGACAGCCTGGTGTAGAAGTCCTCCAGGTCGCCCTGGGCCGCGGCGGCGGGGACGATCTCCAGCTGGAGGCGGGGGATGACCTCCTTGACCACCGGCACCGGCACGTTGTTGGCCTCCGAGATCGCCTGCACCGTGGCGTCGGGCATGGCGTTGACGTCGGCCACGGCGGCCTCCAGCTCGTTCAGGACGGCGCCCACGAGCTCGGGGTGGGAGTCGGTCAGGCTCTGGGGCATGACCAGGCCCGCCATGGGGAAGCGGGCCTTGCCGCCGGTGACCTCGGCCCACAGCTCCTGGAGGTTGACCGTGCGCTCCAGGGCCCTGCCCTGCTGCTTGGCCTTGGCCAGGGAGGCGCTGGCGGCGTGCTCGGGCAGGACGGCGTACTCGACCTCCCCGGCCATCAGGGCGCTGAGCGCCTCCTGGCCCTCGGTGTAGGGCGTGATGGTCAGGTCGGTGTCGGCGTTCCACCCCTTCTGCCCGAGCAGGTAGCGGAAGACCAGGTCGGGCATGTTATTGGGCATGGGCACGCCTACGGTCTTGCCGCGCAGCGCCTCCAGGCCCTGGGCGGAGGAGCCGGCGGGGCCGATGACGTAGAGCATGCCCCACACCTGCATGGCGACCAGGCGCAGCGGCACGCCCTTGTTGAACAGGTTGGCCGCCACGTAGGAGGGGGTCGCCGCCAGGTCCGTCTCGCCGTTGACGAGCAGGGACTTGAGCACGTCGGCACTGGCCCAGTTGTCCTTCTTGACCTGCCCGACGACGGCGTCGAGGTTGCCGTAGGTGCCGAAGGAGGTCATGGGGGCGGCGTAGGCCAGGGTGGTGGGGGTGTGCACACGCAGGACGTCGAGGACCTTGGCCCCGGAGGCCTCGGTGGAGGGGTCCGCGCTGCCGGATCCGGACGGGGAGTCCGACGAGCAGGCGGCCAGGGCCCCCGGGGTCAGCAGGCCGAGCCCGGCCAGGGCCAGGAGGGAGCGGCGCTTCATGGTGTGTTTCCTTTCGCGAGGTGGTGCCGGTTGGCGGTAGACGGTGGTCGGGTGGGTGGTGAGGGCAGGGGGCGGCCGGGGCCGCGGGGAGGCGGGGATTCAAGGACTCAGGTGTCCAGGTGCCAGGTGCCGGGCGGGCCGTCCAGGTGCAGGTGGAGGTGGGAGACCTCCTCGGCCTCCTGCGGGTCGTGCGTGACCCACACGGTCACCACGTCCTGGTCGGCCAGGAGCGCCATGAGGTCGGCCCGCAGGGAGGCGGCCAGGGGCCGGTCCAGGGCGGAGAAGGGCTCGTCCACCAGCAGCAGGGTGGGTGAGGCGGCCAGTGCCCGGGCAATGGCCACCCTCTGACGCATGCCGCCGGACAGGCGCGCCGGGGGCAGGTGGCCCGCCGAGGCCAGGCCCACCCGCTCCAGCCACTGCACGGCCGCCAGGTCCGGGGCGGGGCCGTCCACAATGAGGGAGATATTGCGGTGCGCGGAGTACCAGGGCAGCAGCCGGGGCTCCTGGAACACCTGGGACAGGCGGCCGTCGGGGCGCCTGACGCTGCCGGCGTCGGTGGGTGACAGGCCGGAGACGGCGCGCAGGAGCGTGGTCTTGCCCGCGCCGGAGGGGCCGGTGACGGCCAGGGTCTGGCCGGGACGGACCGTGAGCGACAGGTCCTCCACCAGGGTCAGGCCGCGGCGCACCATGGTGACGTGGTCCAGGACCAGGTCGGTGGCGGCCTCCGGGGGCGGGGCGCTCATGCCCGGGGCCTCCGGGCCACCATGCCCACGGCGCTGAGCAGCTCGCCCTGCAGCTGGAAGGCCTGGCGCATGGCCCGTACCCGGTCACGGGCCCCGGGGGTGCGACGCACATTGCGCCAGAAGCGGGCGGCACCCAGCAGGCCCTCGTCCTGGACGAGGCGGCCCGGCTCCAGCAGGTGCATGGGGGCGGTGCCGGTCCACTCCACGACCAGCCCGGCGTCGGTGAGCAGGTCCTTCCAGGCCTCCAGCGGCAGCGGGCGGGCGCCGACCCTAATGGTGCGGGAGAGCTCCTTGCGGGCCGCCTCGAGCTCGGCGGGGGAGCGGTCCCCGCGCAGTGCCAGCTCGTGGATAGCGTAGCGGCCCCCCGGCGCCAGGAGGCGCACGGCCTCGGCGACTATCTCACGCTTGTGCTCGTCGGACTGGATGGTGAGCATGGCCTCGCCCACCACCAGGTCGGCGCTGGCGTCGGGCAGGCCCGTGGCGGCGGCGTCGGCCACCACGTACTCGGCCCCGGGATGCTTGTCGAGGATCGCGGCGACCTGGTCGCGACCCTCAGGATTGGGGTCCACGCCGTGGTAGGAGGAGGGGTGGCGGGCCAGCAGCAGCTCGGCGGTGCGGCCCACACCCGGGCCGAGCTCGACCACGCGCTCCCCGGGTTCCAGCTTGGCCGCGGCGAGCATGCGGCGGGTCAGGTCGATGCCGCCGGGGCGCAGGACCCGTTTGCCCAGGCGGGCCAGGAGCCAGTGGCCCTGCATGCGGGACGCCTCGGGGGCCGTGCGCTGTCCGTGGCCCTGACCTGCTGGGTGCGGGGGCGTGGCTCCCGGGCCGGGGCCGCTGTCCCGGGGCGGGTCCTGTGTGACGTCCATGTACTTTGATCCTGTTTCCTCCGGCATAAATCAGTGAGATCAGGCTATCCTCTTCCTGTCCCCGGCGCCAGGGGCCAGTTCGTGCCAGCCGGGCTTAAGGGGCAGGACGGGTCCCGTCGTCCCGGCCCGGGAGGCGGCGAGGACCAGGCGGCGCCGTCGCCTGGCAGGACGGCACCCCGCGGCCGGTACCTGGGCAGGCCGGCGCCCGGCGCCCCGCAGCCGGCGCCGCGGCCCCATGCGCCCACGGCGAAAGGCCGGGACAGCGGGCATACCGGCTCCGTCGCCGGGGTTAAGTTGGGCACCAAGCACAACGAGAGGACTTTCGTGAGCGAGCACTCTGCGGCCGGGAGCACCCCGGCGGCGGCCGAGGGACCCGGCAACGGCCTGGCCCTGACCGACTCCATCTACAACCGCCTCCTGAAGGAGCGCATCATCTGGCTCGGCTCCGAGGTGCGTGACGACAACGCCAACGCCATCTGCGCCCAGATGCTGCTCCTGGCCGCCGAGGACCCCGAGCGGGACATCTACCTCTACATCAACAGCCCCGGCGGCTCGGTGACCGCTGGCATGGCCATCTACGACACCATGCAGTACGTCCAGCCCGACGTCGTCACCGTGGCCACGGGGCTGGCCGCCTCCATGGGGCAGTTCCTGCTGAGCGCCGGGGCCCGGGGCAAGCGCTACATCACCCCCCACGCCCGCGTCCTCATGCACCAGCCCTCCGGCGGGGCGGGCGGCAGCGCCACCGACATCCGCATTAACGCCGACCTCATTATCGCCATGAAGCACGAGCTGGCCCAGATCACGGCGGCCGACACCGGGCACACCGTGGAGGAGATCCTGGCCGACTCCGACCGCGACCACTGGTTCAGCGCCACCGAGGCCCTGGAGTACGGCTTCGTGGACCACATTGTGAGCTCCAGCCGCGAGATCGGCCAGCAGGCCCAGAGCAACGGGGAGAACTGACATGAGCACCCGCCCCTACTTCGACGCCGTCACCCGGCAGACGGGCGCCGCCGGCGCCGCCGGCGCCCTGCCCGTCTCACGCTACGTGCTGCCCCAGTTCGAGGAGCGCACCGCCTACGGCTTCAAGCGCCAGGACCCCTACGCCAAGCTCTTCGAGGACCGCATCGTCTTCATGGGCGTCCAGGTCGACGACGCCAGTGCCGACGACATTATGGCCCAGCTCCTGGTCCTGGAGTCCCAGGACCCCGACGGGCTGATCACCATGTACATCAACAGCCCCGGCGGCTCCTTCACGGCACTGACGGCCATCTACGACACCATGCAGTACATTAAGCCGCAGGTGCAGACCGTGTGCCTGGGGCAGGCCGCCTCCGCCGCCGCGGTGCTGCTGGCCGCCGGCAGCCCCGGTAAGCGCCTGGCCCTGCCCAACGCCCGGGTCCTCATCCACCAGCCCGCCATGGAGGGCATGCACGGCCAGGCCAGCGACATCGAGATCGTCGCCGACGAGATCGACCGCATGCGTGCCTGGCTGGAGGACACCCTGGCCGCCCACACCGGCCAGGACCGCGACAAGGTCCACAAGGACCTGGAGCGCGACAAGATCCTCACCGCCCAGGCGGCCCAGGAGTACGGGATCGTGGACCAGGTGCTCGCCTCGCGCAAGGCCCTGCCCTCACCCCACGCCTCCTGACCCACCGGCCCGGTCCCGAGGCCCGACGGCGCGGTGACGCCGTCGGACCTCGAGGCCCTCCAGTGGCGTGTATGACACATTTGAGGTGAAGTTGCTGACTTTTTGGGCCTGCTGGTCATAAGCTGAGGCCCCCGCCCTGACGCACGAATCGGAGGAACCGTGCCACGCAATGCTGAGAGCGTCGACCTACTCAAGTGCTCCTTCTGCGGCAAGAGTCAGAAGCAGGTGCGCAAGCTGATTGCGGGCCCCGGCGTCTACATCTGCGACGAGTGCATCGAGCTGTGCAACGAGATCGTGGACGAGGAGCTGAGCGAGAACGGTGCCGGCGTCCCCCTGGAGCTGCCCAAGCCGCGGGAGATCTTCGACTTCCTGGAGGAGTACGTCATCGGCCAGGAGGCCGCCAAACGGGCCATGAGCGTGGCCGTCTACAACCACTACAAGCGGGTCCAGGTCCGCGAGCGCGCCGTGGGGGAGGGGGAGGGCCTGGAGCTGGGCAAGTCCAACATCCTCCTCCTGGGCCCCACCGGCACCGGCAAGACCCACCTGGCCCGCACCCTGGCCAAGATGCTCGACGTGCCCTTCTGCATCGTGGACGCCACCGCCCTGACCGAGGCCGGCTACGTGGGCGAGGACGTGGAGAACATCCTGGTCAAGCTCATCCAGGCCGCTGACGGGGACATTAAGCGGGCCGAGAAGGGGATTATCTACATCGACGAGATCGACAAGATCGGCCGCAAGGCGGAGTCGGCCTCCATCACCCGCGACGTCTCCGGTGAGGGGGTGCAGCAGGCCCTCCTGAAGATCATCGAGGGCACGACGGCCTCGGTGCCCCCCACGGGCGGGCGCAAGCACCCCAACCAGGAGTTCCAGGAGATCGACACCACCAACATCCTCTTTATCGCGGCCGGGGCCTTCGCCGGGATCGAGGAGATCGTGCGCCAGCGCCAGCGCAAGGAGGCCGGCGCCCAGCTCATGGGGTTCGGTGCCACCCTGGCCTCGGACTCCGCCAAGGACGTCTTCACCGAGCCGGTACGTCCCGAGGACCTGCACAAGTTCGGCATGATCCCGGAGTTCATCGGCCGTCTGCCCGTCATCGCCACCGTCCAGGACCTGGGCGTGCCCGAGCTGGTGCGGGTGATGACCGAGCCCAAGAACGCGCTCGTCAGCCAATACCAGTACCTGTTCAGCCTCGACGGGGTGGAGCTGACCTTCACCGACGAGGCCATCCAGGCGGTGGCCCGTCTGGCCCTGGAGCGCAAGACCGGGGCCAGGGGACTGACCTCCATCGTGGAGGAGATCCTGGGGCAGGCCATGTTCGAGGTCCCCTCCATGCCGGAGGTGGGGCGCGTGGTCGTGGACGTCGACGCCGTCCGGGGCGGGGGGGCTCCCCGCTACGAGGCCGGACCGGGGGTCCTGGCCGCCACCTCCAAGCGGGCGCGACGGAGCGCCTGATGGGACCGTGCGCCCCGGGGGCGTCCCGGTGAGGGCGGACGACCCGCAGGGGCCGGGATCGGCCCAGCTGGTCGGCACCGCCGAGCAGGTGGAGCGGGGGGTGCCGGGGGTACCCCCTGAGCTGGCCCGCTACCGGGCCACCATTGACAACCTCGACGCCGCCCTGGTCCACCTCCTGGCCGAGCGCTTCCGCTGCACCCAGATGGTGGGGCACCTCAAGGCCGAGCTGGACCTGCCGCCCTCGGATCCGGAGCGGGAGCGGCGCCAGGTGGCGCGGCTGCGGGCCCTGGCCGCGGGCTCCGGGCTGGATCCGGTCTTTGCGGAGAAGTTCTTCGCCTTTATAGTCGCCGAGGTCATCCGCCACCACGAGGCGATCAGGGACGGGCAGGACCACTAGGCCGACGTCCGGCCCGGGGGCCGGCACGACGGTGTTACGTAAGGAGGCGGCCGCACAGCCGGACCCGCCCTCGGTCACGGCGACGAAGACGCAGCCGGACCCGCCCGGCGGTCAGCTGGGGGAGTCCACCGGAGTGGACCTGGACGTCGACCGGACCCGCCCGGCGGGGGCCAGCGGGCTCAGCGCGGTGGCAGGGCGTAGAGCTCCTCGATCTGCGCGGCGTAGCGCTCCTGGGCCTGGGCCCGGCGCACCTTCAGGGAGGGGGTCAGCAGGCCGTTGGCCACGGTGAAGTCCGTGGGCAGGATGGTGAAGGTGCGGATTGACTCCGCCCGCGAGACCGCCTCGTTGGCCCGGGCCACCGCCCGCTCCAGGGCGGCGCGTACCCGGGGGTCGGCCGCGGCGGCCACCACGTCCATGTCCTCCAGGCCGTGGTTGGCCAGCCACAGGGGCAGCATCTCGGCGTCCAGCGTGATCAGGGCCCCGATGCAGGGGCGGTTGTCACCCACCACGAGGACCTGGCTGACCAGGGGGTGGCCGCGCAGGCGGTCCTCCAGGACCGCCGGGGCCACGTTCTTGCCCCCGGCAGTGACAATAATCTCCTTCTTGCGGCCGGTAATGCGCAGAAAGCCGTGCCTGTCAAAGGTGCCGATGTCCCCGCTGCGGAACCAGCGCTCGGTGGCCGGGGCCCCGTCGCCCTCCTGGGCGCTCGCGGCGCCGGACGGTGCGTGGTCAGCGGGCTCGGCGGGCAGCTCCACGAGGGACTCGGCGGTGGCGGCGGGGTTGTTGTGGTAGCGCGTGAACAGGCCAATGCCCCGGATGAGGATCTCCCCGTCCTCGGCCAGGCGCACCTGGGTGCCGGGCATGGGCCCGCCCACGGTGCCAATGACCATGGTGGCGGGCTGGGCCACGGTGGCGGGGGCCGCCGTCTCGGTCAGGCCGTATCCCTCCAGGACGGTGACGCCCGCGCCGCGGTAGAAGTGGCCCAGGCGCTCGCCCAGGGGCCCGCCGCCGCTGACGACGTGGGTGACCTTGCCTCCCAGGATGCGGCGCAGGGCGGAGAAGACCGGGCGGTCGAACAGCCGGTGCTGGACGCGCAGGGTCCGGCTGGGGCCCTGGGGGGTGTCCAGGGCCCGGGAGTAGGCGATCGCGGTCTTGGCGGCCGTGCGGAAGATCTTCTGCCGGAGCCCGGAGGTGCGGGCGTCGGCCGCGTTGTAGATCTTCTCGAAGACGCGGGGCACCGCCAGGATGAAGCTGGGCCGGAAGGTCTCCAGGTCCGAGACCAGGTTCTTGATGTCGGGTGCGTGCCCCATGACGCCGTAGGGCGAGCAGACGATCGCGATCTGGACGAACCGGCCCAGCACGTGCGCCAGGGGCAGGAAGAGCAGGAGGCGCACCGCCTCGTGGCCCAGGATCTCGGGCAGGTGGACGACCGTGTTGACGCTCAGGTGCACTAGGTTGCCGTGGGTGAGCTCGACGCCCTTGGGGCGTCCGGTGGTCCCGGAGGTGTAGACAATGGTGGCCAGGTCCGAGCTGGTCAGCGCCCCCGTGCGGGCGTCGAGCTCGGCGTGGTCCACGCTCTTGCCGGCCGCGATGAGCTCGGTGACGCCCTCGCGGGCGACATTGAGGATCTGCAGGTCGGTCAGGGCGGGGCTGGTACGACGCAGGGCTTCGACCATGCGCTCCATGGACTCATCCTCCACGGCGATGAGGCTGACCCCGGCGTCGGTGAGGATCCACTCGGCCTGCTCGGCCGAGGAGGTCTCGTAGACGGGGACGACGACCAGGCCCGCCTCCCAGGCCGCGAAGTCCAGGAGGGTCCACTCGTAGCTCGTGTGGCTCATAATGGACAGCCGGTCCCCCGGCCGCAGGCCGCAGGCCACCAGCCCGGCGGCCACCTCACGCACCTGGGCGCGGAAGCTGGAGGCGCTCATGGTCCTCCAGGTGCGCCCCAGCGCGGCCTTGTGGCACACCAGGGGGCCCTGCGGGTTGCGGCGCTCACGTTCTGCCAGGGCCCAGGGCGCGGTCATCCCCTGGTGGACCGGTACCAGCAGCGGGGTGGAGTACACGGGGCCGGGGCCGGTGGGCGTGGGGTCACTGGGGATGGAGGTCATGGGGCCATTGTCTGACGCCCGGCAGGTCCGGTGCACCTACGTGGTGCTGTGACCCTGGCCTACTGCCGAACCGCGCGGGGACCCGCTCCTGCCGCACCGTGGCACCGGTGCCCGCGCACCCGGCTACGGCTGTGGGCCCCGGCCGGGCCGGGGCCCACACCGGTCGGGTCGGGGCCCGCGTCGGTCGGGTCGGGTAGCCCGGCCGGGTGGCTAGTCCTGGGGCCCTTTGCGCGTGGACTTGTAGATGTCGGCGATCGTCTCGGCGTGGGCCTTGAGCACGGCGGCGCGCTTGACCTTGTAGGAGGGGGTCAGCAGCCCGTTGGCCTCGGTGAAGTCGGTGGTCAGGACCCGGTAGGCGCGGATGGACTCGGCGCGTGAGACGACCCGGTTGGCGCGTGCCACGGCCTTGTCCAGGGCGGCGAGCACCTGCGGGTTGGTGGCCGCCTGGGCCACGTCCATCTCGGGCAGGCCGTGGTTGGCCAGCCACTGGGGCAGCATCTCGGCGTCCAGGGTGATGAGCGCGGAGATGAAGGGCTCCCGGTCCCCGACCACGAGGACCTGGCTGACCAGGGGGTGGCCGCGCAGGCGGTCCTCCAGGACCGCCGGGGCCACGTTCTTGCCCCCGGCGGTGACAATGAGCTCCTTCTTGCGGCCGGTGATGCGCAGCCAGCCGTCGTCGTCCAGGCTGCCGATGTCCCCGGTGCGGAACCACCCGTCAGGGGTGAAGGACTCGGCGGTGGCCTCGGGGTTGTTGTGGTAGCGGGGGAAGACCCCGATGCCGCGGACCTCGACCTCGCCGTCGGGGCTGATCCTGGTCTCGTTGCCGCACACCGGCGGGCCCACGGTGCCGATCTTGTTGACGGTGTCCAGGTTGACGTGGGCGGGGCCGATGGTCTCGGTCAGGCCGTAGCCCTCCAGGATGACCAGGCCGATGCCGCGGTAGAAGTGGCCCAGGCGCTCGCCCAGGGGGCCGCCCCCGGAGATGGCGTAGCGGGCGTTGGGGCCCAGCAGGGCGCGCAGACGACGGTAGACGAGGCGGTCGGCCAGGTGGTGGGAGGCCCGCAGGCCGGTTCCGGGCCCCTGGGGGGTGTCCAGGGCCCGGGAGTAGGCGATGGCCACCTTGGCCGCCCAGCGGAAGGTCTTGAGCCTCAGGCCGCTGCCGGCCTTGGCGTCCGCGGCGTTGTAGATCTTCTCCAGGACCCGGGGGACGGCCAGGACGTAGGTGGGGGCGAAGGCGGCCAGGTCCGGCAGGAGGGTCTTGACGTCGGGGGTGTGCCCCAGCACCCCCTGCCCGGCGATCGCCAGCAGCTGGAGGAACCGGGCGTAGGAGTGGGCCAGGGGCAGGAACAGCAGCAGGCGCGTGCCCGGGGAGTTGAGGAGCTGGGGGAGCCAGCGCACGCCGTTCCAGGCCAGGCCCGCGGCGTTGGCGTGGGTGATGACCACGCCCTTGGGGCGCCCGGTGGTGCCTGAGGTGTAGATAATGGAGTAGACGTCGTCCTTGGTCAGGGCGTTGGAGCGCTCGTCCACCTGGGAGAGCGTGACCTCCCGGCTGGCCGCGGTGATGGTGGCCAGGGCGTCCCGCTCCAGGACGAGGACGGGGGCCTGGGCGGCCTCGGGGCAGGTGGCGGCCAGGGACCGGGCCCCGGTGCGCACCACCTCGGCGTGGGCGGCGGACTCGACGACGAGGAGGCGCACCTGGGCGTCCTGGAGGATCCAGGCCACCTGGTCGGCCGAGTCGGTCTCGTAGATCGGCACCGAGACCAGGCCGGCCCTGGCGATCGCCATGTCCAGCAGCGACCAGTCGAAGGAGGTCCGCGCCATGAGCGCCACGCTGGCCCCCGGCTCCAGGCCCATGCCGATCAGCCCGGCGGCCAGACGGGTGACCTCCTTGCCGAAGGCCTGGGCGCTGACCCTGGTCCAGCTGTCGCCGAGCTGGGACTTGCGCTCGATGAGAGTGGCCTCGGGCAGGCGGGCCACCCGGTCCGCCAGGAGCCAGGGCACCGTCCAGGTGGGGTCGGGCTCCTGGGACAGGGGGCTGGAGGACACGCCGTGAAGGAGTCGGGGCATCTGGTCCGCCGGGCGCGGGGCGGCGGCGGGGGAGGAGGGGGACGGAGTCACCCGGCCATTGTGCCAAACGCGCCTCGACCGCGTCCGCCGCCGGGGTAGTGGTAGGTGCCCGCGATGTGTCCCTGAACACATGTGATGGCAGTCAGGCGAAGGACGGGCTGGGGATGATACTGCCTGCACGGCAGGATCCGGCGTTGACACGCAGATGCGTTTTTCCTCGGCAGACACTAGACTCCCTCACGAGTCGCCGCGCCTGGTCCGAGTGCTCCTTCTGACCTGCTCTGAGGCGAGATAAGTCCTTCCCCTAGCAGTGAGATGTAACTATGGAAACGCAGATCGGATATGAGCGCCTGTTTGATCCACAGGACATCTTTTTCTCTACCACAGACACCAAGGGTGTCATTAAGAACACGAACACTACGTTTGATGTTCTTTCAAGATATTCACGCGATCGTCTTGTCGGGTCGCCCCACAACATCATCCGGCACCAGGACATGCCCGGTGGTGTCTTCCGTCTCATGTGGGATGACCTACTGGCCAACAAGCCGGTGTGCGCCTATGTCATCAACCGTGCCGCCGACAACCTAGACTACCGGGTCTTCGCCACCATTGTGCCCCTGCACGACGGGTTCCTGTCGGTGCGCTGCCGCCCCATGGACACCGCCACCCAGTCCGCCGTGGAGGACATCTACCGCCGGGTGCGGGGCAAGGAGAGGTCCCTGGCCAACCAGGGCGCCTCCCGGCGGCAGGTCGCCGAGTTCGGTGCCCGCGAGCTCACCTCCGAGCTGGAGGCCCTGGGGATGACCTCCCTGCACGACCTGACCCTGGTCAGCCTACCGCGGGAGGTGGCCGCCCTGGTGCGTCAGGGCGTGCGGGTACCGGCCGCGGCCGGCGCCCACGGCCCCGTGCCCCGGGTCCTCAGCACGGCGGCGACCATTGAGCGCGACACTAACGCCCTGGTGTTCCAGCTCGACGAGTACCTGCGTCTACTGGGGACCATGGAGCAGGCCCAGGGCACGCTCAACGACGTCACCGGGCGGATTCGCCGCATTGAGACCCTGGTCTCCCATGACGTCGCCTCCTTCTCCCGCTCCAGGAGCCAGAGCCTGGCCACGCAGATCACCGAGCTGGCCGGCAGCGCCGGCGTCGGGCTCAAGGGCCTGCCCCGGCGTCTCCAGGCCATGCGCTCCGCCGTGCTCCAACTACGTTTCTCGGTGGCGCTCATGCGGCTGCTGACGCTCATGGTGGGGCGCTTCGCGGCCTCCACCCTCAACGGCTCCGAGCAGGGGGCGGTCCAGTCCCTGACCGACCTGTGCGAGGCCCTGGACACCGGCTTCGCAGGGCTCGCCCCGGTGGTGCGCTCCGTGCGCAACCAGGCCGCCGAGCTCGACGACGTCATCCGCGGGGTCACCTCCAGCCTGGACCGCTGCGCCCGCCGCCTGGGGCAGTGGGTGGACCTGGGGGGTGCCACCACCGGACGGGCCGCCCTGGAGGAGGTCACCGCCCTGACCCAGCAGGGCTTCCCGGAGGTACGCACCCTGTCCCGGCTCGCCGCCGAGTGCCGTAGCACCGACCTGCCCTACAGCGAGGAGGTCATTGTCCAGCGCCTGAACGTGATCCGCTCCGCCCTGGCTGAGCTCCAGGGCGTCCGCTGAGGACCTCGGGAACTGGCGGGGGGGGCCGGGACGCGGCTCGCGTCCCGGCCCCCCCGCCGTCTTCAGGTCGGCCGCCCGGCGGGGCTGGGGGAGGTCAGGCCTTCTTGCGCGCGGGGGCCTGGCCCAGCTCGACGGCGGTGACCACCGGTGCCGCTCCCGCCTCCGCCGTCGTGGCGACCTCGAAGCTGCCGGTGACTTTGGCGGCCTCGGTCAGGTCGGCGCGCACCGCCCCAACGGCCTCCTCGTACTCGGGGGCCACCACCAGGCGCACCGAGAGGATCGGCGTCCTCTGACTGGTCTTGGCCTCCGACTTGACCTTGCGCAGGGCCGCCAGGGCCGCCCCGGCGTGGGCCACCAGGGTGGCGTCGGCGTCGCCCGCGGCCTGACGCAGGCCACCGGCCTCGGGCCAGGCGGAGCGGTGCACGCTGCCGGTGCGGTACCAGCTCCACACCTCCTCGGTGACAAAGGGCAGGAAGGGGGCCAGCAGGCGCACGAAGGTGTCCACCGCGATCGCCAGGGCGGCGCGCGCCGACCGCACCGCGGCGGCCTCGTGCGTGCCCCCGAGGTCGTTGGCCCGGTCCTTGACCAGCTCGATGTAGTCGTCGCAGAAGGTCCAGAAGAGGGACTCGGTGGCCTCCAGGGCGCGGGCGTGCTCAAAGCGCTCGAAGGCCGCGGTGGCGGTGGCCACCACGTCGGCCAGGGCCGCCAGGACCGCCCGGTCGATTGGCTCGGTGACCACCGAGGCGTCCAGGCAGGGGGCGGGTGCGGCGGCCCGGGCCTCCTCGTCGGTGTCCCAGGGGATGCCCATGGACAGGGCGAACTTCGAAGCGTTGAGCAGCTTGATCGCCAGGCGCCGGCCGACCTTGATCTGGGACTCCTCAAAGGCCGCGTCCAGGCCCAGGCGGGCCGAGGCCGCCCAGTAGCGCACCGCGTCCGAGCCGTACCTCTCCAGCAGGTCCATGGGCGTGACCACGTTGCCCTTGGACTTGGACATCTTCTTGTGGTCCGAGTCCAGGATCCACCCCGAGAGCCCGGCGTGGCGCCACGGCAGGGCGCCGAACTCCAGGTCCGCGCGCACCACCGAGGTGAACAGCCAGGTGCGGATAATGTCCTGGCCCTGGGGGCGCAGGTCCATGGGGTAGGTGCGGGTGAACAGGTCGTCGTCGGTCAGCCACCCGCAGGCCAGCTGGGGGGACAGGGAGGAGGTGGCCCAGGTGTCCATAATGTCGAGCTCGCCCACGAAGCCGCCGGGCACGCCCCTCTGGTCCTCGGTGTAGCCGGGCGGGGTGTCGGAGGAGGGGTCCACCGGCAGGGCGGACTCCTTAGGGGTGATAACGGCGTCGTAGTCGACCTCGCCGTCGTCGCCCACCCGGTACCACAGGGGGAAGGGCACGCCGAAGAAGCGCTGGCGGGAGATGAGCCAGTCGTTGTTCAGGCCCCCCACCCAGTTCTCGTAGCGCACGCGCATGAAGTCGGGGTGGAAGTCCAGCTCGCGGCCCCGGGCCAGCAGCTCGGCGCGCAGGTCGGCGCCGCTCGCCGGGTTGGTCCACTGCCTGCCGCCGTTGCGGATGTACCACTGGCGGGAGGTGACGATCTCCAGGGGCTTGTCGCCCTTCTCGAAGAAGTTCGTCTGGCGCGTCGTCGCCGTGGGCTCGCCGCGCATCTCGCCGGTGGCGGCCAGCTCGGCCACCAGGGCCTTGCGGGCCGAGAAGGTGGTCTTGCCGGCCATGGCGGCGTAGGCCTCGCGGCCGGCCGGGGAGGTGATCCACTCCGGGGTCTCGGTCTCCATGCGCCCGTCTCTGCGCAGGACGGCCCGCAGCGGCAGGCCCAGGTCCCGCCACCAGTCGATGTCGGTGGTGTCCCCGAAGGTGCAGCACATGGCGATGCCCGCGCCCTTGTCCCTCTCGGCGGCGGGGTGGGCCAGGACTGGGACCTTAACGCCGAAGACCGGGGAGGCCACCGTGGTGCCGAACAGGGGCTGGTAGCGCTCGTCGTCGGGGTGGGCCACCAGGGCCACGCAGGCGGGCAGCAGCTCGGGGCGGGTGGTCTCGATGCACACGTCCACGTCGTTCTCCACCGGGGCGCCCGCGGCCCGGGCGGCCGCGGCGGCGTCCGCGTCCACAATGTGGAAGGCCAGGCGGTGGTAGAAGCCCGGGTACTCCCGGGACTCCAGCTCGGCCTGGGCCACGGCGGTCTGGAAGGTGACGTCCCACAGGCCGGGGGCCTGGGCCTGGTAGGCCTCGCCACGGGCCAGGTTGCGCAGGAAGGCGGTCTGGGCCACCGTGCGGGCCCGCTCGCCGATGGTCTGGTAGGTGTGCGACCAGTCCACGCTCAGGCCCAGGCGGCGCCACAGGGCCTCGAACTGCCTCTCGTCCTCCACCGTCAGGCGCTCGCACAGCTCGACGAAGTTGCGCCGCGAGACCGGCACCTGGTCGCGGGCCTTGACGGACCTGCCCTCACCGCCGGCGAAGGGGGGGGTGAAGTCCGGGTCGTAGGGCAGGGAGGGGTCGCAGCGCACCCCGAAGTAGTTCTGCACCCGGCGCTCGGTGGGCAGGCCGTTGTCGTCCCAGCCCATGGGGTAGAAGACCGCCTTGCCGCGCATGCGCTGGAAGCGGGCCACGGTGTCGGTGTGGGTGTAGGAGAAGACGTGGCCCACGTGCAGGGAGCCGGAGACCGTGGGCGGCGGGGTGTCGATGGAGAAGACCTCGTGGCGCTTAGCGCCGCGGTCGAAGGCGTAGGTGCCCTCCTCCTCCCAGCGCCCTCCCCAGGTGGTCTCCAGGCCGTCGGCGGAGGCCCTGGCCGGGACGCGGGGGCTGTGGACCTGCGAGGGCAGGAGGAAGGGCGGGGTCGCGGCGTCGGCAGGACTTCCGGACGCGGCCGAGGTGGCAGCAGGCTCAGACATGGGGCCGATTCTGTCACGGCTTCGCGCATGAGCACGTCGGGCGGTCCCGGACCCCGGGGCCGCACTATGTGAGGTGGGCTACGTCCCGGGAGCCGGAGATGACGATAGGATAGGCGCACCTAAGCTGTCCCTGAATCCGCGTTCCCTGGCGGGTCGTTACCGGAAAGGACTTGCGACGTGATCGTGGGCTCTGCCACACACAACCGTATTACCTCACCACGTAACCTCATTAACGTCGGCGTCTTCACCGCGGTCTACTTCGTGGTCCTCTTCGCCGGCGGCATGCTCGGCATCCTCAACCCGGTCATGGTGCTCCTGGGGGCGCTGGCCGGGACCGTCGTCAACGCCATGGTCTGCATGCTCTACGTGGCCAAGACCCGGGCCCTGGGCGCCTACACCCTCCTGGGCCTGGTCATCGGCCTCCTCATGGTGGCCACCGGGCACGCCTGGGTCACCCCGATCCTGTCCACGGGGCTCGGCCTCCTGGCGGACCTCGTCACCCGGGCCGGCGGGTACACGAGGACCTCCACCAACGCCCTGGGGTTCGCGGTGTTCTCCGTGTGGTGCGTCGGGCCGGTCCTGCCCGTCCTGTGGGGCTCGGAGGAGTACTTCGCCGACATGGCCAGGCGTATGGGGCAGGACTACGCCGACACCTTCCGCGAGCTGGCCACACCGGCCGTCATCGGCGGCTGGGTCGTGCTGGTGTTCCTGGTCGCCTTCGGCTGCGCGCTGGTGGGCGTGCGGGTCCTGCACAAGCACTTTGAGCGGGCCGGGGTCGCCTGAGACCGTGTCCGCTCTCCCCTCCGCCCTGGCCGTCCCCGCGACCGTACGGGTCGCGGCCGACCCCCGCAGCAAGTTCCTCCTGGTCCTGGTGGCCAATGTCATGCTCATGTCGGCGGGGTCGACCCGGGTGCTCTGGCTCGTCCTCGTGGTCGTCGTGGTCCTGGCGCTCCTGGACCTGCGGGTACGTGTCGCCGTGACCCTGGTGGCGGTCAACTCCCTGCTCTGGGTCCTCTCGGAGCTGCCCCGGGTGTGGCACCACGGGGCGGCCGTCGCGGTGGGCCTGCTGGTCTACTGGCTCCTGCGCTTCGGGCTGTCCATCGCCCTGGGCACCTGGTTCGTGGCCACCACCCGCGTCAGCGAGCTGACCGCCGCCATGAACGCCATGAGGCTGCCCCGCTTCCTGACCATCCCCCTGGCCGTCCTCTTCCGCTTCCTGCCGGTGGTCATTGACGAGGCCCACGGCGTCGTGGAGGCCATGAGCCTGCGCGGCTACACCGGCTCCTACCTCTGGCGCCACCCCGTGGACGGCCTCGAGAAGCTCGTGGTCCCGGTCCTGACGGCCTGTGCCCGGACCGCCGACGAGCTCTCCGCCGCCGCCCTCATACGGGGCCTGGGCGTCAGCGCCCGCCCCACCGTGGTGAACCGGCCCCGCTTCCGGGTGGCCGACGCCGTCCTGGTCGCCCTGGTGGCGGGCCTCGTGGCCTACCGCTTCTGGGGGGTGTGGTCATGACCGTCAGCATTGACTCGGTCTCCTACGCCTACACCACCGGCGCGCAGGTGCTCACCGACGTCTCCCTGGCCCCCGCGGCGGGCTCCCTGACGCTGGTGTGCGGTGCGTCCGGCTCGGGCAAGTCCACCCTGGTGCGCCTGGTCAACGGCCTCGTACCGCACTTCCACCACGGCCGGCGCGACGGCGAGGTCCTGGTGGAGGGGCGCGAGGTCGCCGACACCCCCATTGAGCAGATGGGGCGCGTGACGGCCACCGTCTTCCAGGACCCCGCCACCCAGTTCTTCACCACCACGGTGGCTGACGAGCTGGCCTTCGCGCCCCAGAACTACCAGGTCCCCGCCCAGGAGATCCGACGGCGTCGGCTCCGGGCCGTGGAGGAGCTCGGTATCGAGGACCTCCTGGGGCGCGACCTCAAGGGCCTGTCCGGGGGGCAGCTCCAGAAGGTCGCCTGCGCCCAGGCCCTGGTCCAGGACACCCCGGTCGTCCTGCTGGACGAGCCCACGTCCAACCTCGACCCCCGGGCCATTGAGGACGTGCGCGCCGCCGTGGCGCGCCTCAGGGAGCTGGGGCGCACCGTCGTCGTGGCCGAGCACCGCGTCTACTTCCTGGAGGGACTGGCCGACGAGGTCGTCCTCATGCAGGACGGTCGGGTCGCCAGACGCATGAGCGGGGCCGAGTTCTACGCCATGGGCGAGGAGCGGCGCTCCCTGGGGCTGCGCACCCTGGAGCGTCCCGAGCTGCGCGTCCCGGTCACGCCGGTGGCGGCCCTGCGCGACGGCGGGCCCGGTGACGGCGGTACCGTGCCAGGTGCCGACGGTGCCGTACCGGGCACCGGGGCCGCCGCCCGCCCCGCCGGCCCCGGGGAGGGACGGACCGGCGGCGCCCAGGGAGGTCAGGGCCTGCTCGTTGAGAACCTCGTGGTCGAGCGCGGTGGGCGCAGGATCCTGGACATCGCCTCCCTGCGCTTTCCCGCTGGTGCCATCACCGGCGTGACCGGGGTCAACGGCATTGGCAAGACCACCCTGGCCCGCGCCGTCTGCCGCCTCCAGCGCGCCCGCCGAGGGGCGCGCGTGACCCTGGACGGCCAGGAGCTCAGGCACGGACAGGCCTTCCTGGTCATGCAGGACGTCCACCGCCAGCTCTTTGCCGAGTCCGTCTCCCAGGAGGCCAGCACCCCCCAGCTGGAGCGCCTGGACCTGGCTGGCCTGGCCGAGCGCCACCCCCTGTCCCTGAGCGGGGGGCAGAAGCAGCGGCTCGTCATCGCCACCGCCGTGGACCAGGACGCCCGCGTCATCGTCCTCGACGAGCCCACCTCCGGGGTGGACTACCGCCACCTGCTGACCATTGCCGCTGAGCTACGGTCCCTGGCCGATGAGGGGCGCGTGGTGGTGGTGATCAGCCACGACATCGAGTTCCTCAACGAGTGCGCCGACCACGTCATTGAGATCACCTAAACTTTGAATGATAATCATTTGCATATAGTATGGCGGTACGACCGCCCCAGCCACGACCCAGCAGTTCAGGAGGACAAGGAAGATGAGCAGCAGCACCCCGGCACCGGAGCGGCCCGACGTCGTACAGGCACAGCAGGCCGGGCCGCCCGACCCGGACTCGCAGGAGCGCCCCGTCATCCGCTCCTCCTCCCGCAGCGGCCTGGCCGACTCGGCCCTGGGCACCCGCAACCTCATGACGCTGGCCGCGCTGTCGGTGGTGTCCATGATCCTCCTGATACCCCTGAACTACCTCGCCCCGGCAGCAGGCGCCGCCCCCGACGTCGTGCTGACGGGCTGCGCGATCATGGGCCTGTGGGTGATCCCCTACCTGCTGCCCGCCACCGTGGTGCGCAGGCCCGGAGCCGTCCTCATCGCCGCCGCCATTATGGGCATTATCAGCGCCTTCGTTACGCCGTCCGGCCCGGGTGCGGTACTCGGCAACGTCCTGGGCGGGCTCTTTATCGAGATCCCCCTGGCCCTGATGCTCTACCGCAAGTGGACCTGGTGGTCCTTCCTCATCTCAGCGGCCACCTTCGGATTCATCAACAGCCTCCTCTACATCGGCATGCTCAAGGTCGCCACCGGTGCCGCCTACCCGGTCCTGGCCAGCGCGGTCGCCGTGGCCTCCGCACTGGTCGGCGGCGGTATCACCATCCTGCTCACCCACCTGCTCAACCGTGCCGGCGTCGGCATCGACCACCGGGCCAAGGGCCGTGCCTGACGGCGCCTCGTCCACGGCTCCGTCCGAGGCCTCCTGCACGGGCCCCGCTGTGCAGGTGCTCCAGGACGGCCGAGCAGCCCGACTGGTGGAGGTGGAGGGCCTGAGTGTCCACTACCTGGGGTACGAGGACTGGGTGCTGGACTCAGTGGACCTGACCCACCTGCACGGGCAGGTCACCGCCGTCATCGGGCCCTCCGGCTGCGGGAAGACCACCCTGGTGCGCGCCCTGTGCGGGCTCGTCCCGCACTGCCTGCCCTCGGAGTACGCCGGCAGCCTGCGCCTGGCCGGGACCGAGGTCGCTGACGCCACCGTCAGCTTCCTGGCCACGCACGTCGCCTACGTGGGGCAGAACCCCGACGCCTCCGTGGTCACCCGCACCGTCCACGACGACGTCGCCTTCCCCCTGCAGAATCTGTGCCTGCCCCGCAGCGAGATCACGGCCCGCGTGGAGGAGTCGCTGCGTACCGTGGGGCTGCTGGGGCGCGTCTGGGACGACCCGTGGCAGCTCTCGGGAGGGCAGCGCCAGCGCCTGGCGGTGGCCGTGGCCCTGGCCATGCGCCCGCAGCTGCTGGTCCTGGACGAGCCCACCAGCGTCATCGACGCCACCGGGCGGGACGAGTTCTACCGGCTCGTCTCCGCCATGGCCGAGGAGGGCACGGGAGTGATCGTCATCGACCACGACCTGGATCCCGTGCTGCCGGTCGTCGACCAGGTCCTGGCGCTGGACGCCCGGGGCCGCACCATCGCCCTGGGCACGCCGCGCGAGGTCTTCACCGGGCACCGTCAGGAGCTCGAGGACGTCGGGGTGTGGATGCCCCGGGCCCTGCGGCGCGTCCCGCGGCCGACGGACGCCGAGCCGCCGCTGACCTGCGCGGAGGCGGGCATCACCCTGCCGGTGCTCGCCGACCTGTGCTCGCCCGACGGCGTGCGCTACCTGGAGAGGGGCGAGGACGGCTGGCACGAGACGGCGGCCATAGACACCGTCGCCCCCACCACGCAGCCTGTCGGCGCCGGCGCCACCGGCGGCGGTCCCCGCGCCGGCACTCCTGATAATGGCAATGGCGCTCCTGACGGCGGCGCCCCTGGTAATGACGCTCCTGATGGCGGCACCGGCGGCGGGACGGGGGAGGGTACCGGGGCGCCGGGACGCGACGGGGCGCGCGTGGAGCTCGTCGACATGGAGGTCCCCGGGCGCTCCCCGGCCGTCTCGATGAGGCTGGGGGGCGGTGAGCTGGTGGCGCTGGTGGGCCCCAACGGGGCGGGCAAGTCCTCCCTCCTGTCCGCCCTGGCCGGGCTGGTCCCCCTAACCGCCACCCGGGCGCGCGTGCACGGCAGGCAGGTGCGGCGCGGCAGGCACCTGGTGGGCTACGTCTTCCAGAACCCCGAGCACCAGTTCGTGGCCACCACGGTCCGCAAGGAGCTCGAGGTCGGCGGCACCCCGGCCGAGCGCGTCGACCAGCTCCTGGAGCAGTTCCACCTGACGTCGCACGCCGACCAGCACCCGCTCACGCTCTCCGGGGGCCAGGCGCGCAGGCTCTCGGTGGCCACCATGGTCGGCGAGGACCGCGACGTCATTGTCCTGGACGAGCCCACCTACGGGCAGGACCGGGCCAACACCGTCGAGCTCATGGGGTTCATCGGGCAGCTGCGCGCCCAGGGCCGCACCGTCATTATGGCCACCCACGACCTGGAGCTGGCCCAGGAGCACTGCACCCACGTCGTCGCCCTGCCGCAGCCCGCCGGGACCGGGTGTCCGGGGGACCCCGTGCGGCCCGCCGGCGGGGACCCGGGTGCGCCAGCGGCAGGTGCCGTGGCGGTGCCGCCCAGGCCTCAGCCGCGCCGGGGCCTGATGACCGGGCTCAACCCCCTGACCCTGTTCGTCGCCGTCGTCCCCGTCATTGTCATGCTCTTCGCCCTGAAGGACCACCGGGTCAACCTGGCGGTCCTGGTGGCGGCGAGCGTCCTCATGACCGCCGCACGGGCCCCGCGCACCCGCACGCTCGTCTCGGTCCTGGGCTCCTGGGCAGTCACGGGGCTCATGCTGTGGATCTTCGGCAACGGGCTGCGCTCCGGCCCCGAGACGCAGGTCTACGACATGGGCAGCGCCGTGGCCGCCGGGACCGGGATCGGGGCCATGGTCTCCCTGGTGCTGCTATCCGGCATCTCCACCGACGCCGAGGCCCTTATACGCACGCTGACGACCACCTTCCGCATGCCCTACCGGATCGGGTCCGCGGGGACGGCGGCCACCGCCTTTATCGCCCGGTTCCACGGGGACCTCACCGTGCTGCGCACGGCCCGTGCCCTGCGAGGTGTCGGCCGTGCCTGGGGGCCAGCGGCCCCGGTGGTGCGCTGGGCGGGCTCGATCCTGCCGCTCATGATCCTGGCGATCCAGCACGCTGAACGTGTGGCCCTGTCCATGGACTCGCGCGCCTTCGGGGCGTACAGGGGGCGCACCGAGCTGAGGGACGAGCCCTGGCGCCGGCGCGACTGGGCCGTGGTGGCCTGCACCTGGCTGGTCACCGCGATCACGTGGAGGACCGTGGGATGAGGGCTCCTACGCCCTCTTGAGGACACTGAGACGGAACGGCAAAGGAACGGAAAAGGAGAGTCGACCATGCCAGCAGCTACAGGACGACCACAGGAGTCCCCCGGGGCGGGCTCGCCGGGTGAGGGGACCAGGACGGTCACCGTCAGCGACCTCATTAGGCCGGCGCGGGGGGCGATGATCCTCTCCGGCGTCCTGACCGCCGTCGGGGCGGTGCTGTCCATCGTGCCCTTCGTGGCCCTGCGGAACCTGGCCGCCATCTGGCTGGAGGAGTCGGACGCCCAGGGGCTCGCGGCCCGGCCCTGGACGTGGGCGGTGGTCGCCGTCGGGTCCCTCTTCGTCGCCCAGCTGCTCTACCTCACGGGCCTGGGCGTCACCCACCTGGCCGAGGCCAGGCTGCGCCACCACCTGCGGGTCCGTGTGGTGGAGGCCCTCAGCCGCCTGCCGCTGGGGCGCGTGGCCGCCATCCCCCACGGCACCATACGCAAGATGGTGTGCGACGACACCACCGCCATCCACACCCTCGTGGCCCACATGCCCGGGGACACCACCAACGCCGTGGTCATGGCCCTGGCGGGGACGGCCTACCTGCTGTGGACCGACTGGGCGCTGACCCTGGCCCTGCTGGGGGTGTGGCTCCTGGCCCTGGCCGCCGTCATGCCCGCCATGCGCGGCCTGAGCGGTATCACCGACCGCTTCGGGAAGGCGCAGACGGACCTGGCCGCCGCCACCGTCGAGATGATCGAGGGCATTAAGGAGGTCAAGGGCTTCCAGGCCACCGACCTGAGCCGTACCCGCTTCAACGCCGCCCGGAGGCACTTCTCCGACATCTCCTACGAGTGGGTCACGAGCTCGGGGCGGCCCATGAGCCTCATGGCGGCGGTGCTGCGCCCGGCCACCGTGTTCGCCACCGTGGCGCCCCTGGCGGTGCTCTTCGTGTGGCAGGGCTGGACCCAGCTGTCCGCCACCCTGCCCTTCTTCCTGGTGGCCCTGGGGCTGCCCGAGGGCATGGTCACGTTCATCAACCTCATGCAGCACGCCTACGAGTCGCGTATGGCGGCCCAGGACACCGCCGAGCTGCTCTCCCAGGCGCCCATGCCCGAGGGCGGCTTCGACGCCGACGACGGCCCCGCCCCGGGGAGGGTGGAGGTGGATGACGTCACCTTCTCCTACGAGCCCGGCTCCCCGGTGCTCAAGGGCGTGTCCCTCACGGCCGAGCCCGGCACCGTCACCGCCCTGGTGGGCCCCTCCGGGGGCGGGAAGTCCACCCTGGCCCGTCTCATTGCCCGCTTCTACGACGTCGACGCCGGCGCCGTGCGCGTCTCCGGCGTCGACGTGCGCGAGGCCACCTTCCCCTGGCTGTTCTCCCGGGTGGCGATCGTGCTGCAGGATGTGGCCCTGTCCCACGACACCGTGCACGACAACATCGCCCTGGGCCGGCCCGGGGCCACCCGCGAGCAGGTGGAGGCGGCGGCCCGGGCCGCCTGCGTCCACGAGCGCATTACGCGCTTGCCCCACGGCTACGACACGGTCCTGGGCGAGGCGGGCGGGTTCCTCTCCGGGGGCGAGCGCCAGCGGGTCACCCTGGCCCGCGCCTACCTCCAGGACGCCCCCGTCCTGGTCCTGGACGAGGCCACCGCCCAGGCCGACCCCGCCTCCGAGCGCGACATCCACCAGGCCCTGTCCCGCCTGGCCGCCGGACGCACCGTCATTATCATCGCCCACCGCCTGTCCACCGTGCGCGACGCCGACCAGATCCTCGTCATTGACGACGGACGGGTGGCCGAGCGCGGCCGCCACGAGGAGCTCCTGGCTGCGGACGGCCGCTACGCCGCCATGTGGCGCAGCCAGGACCTGGGCCCGGCATCGTCCGGTAGCCCTGCCCCGGCGTCCGCCTCCGCCCCGGCCTCTGCCCCCGTCACGGCGCCTGCGCGCCCCCGCCCCACCCGTCCCGACACCGCCCCGCAGGAGGACTGAAGTATGTGGAAGATGCTGCTGCGCCTGGTAGACGCCCGCCAGATGCGGGTCCTTACCGCCTGGTTCGTGACCTCCGCCGTGCTCCAGGGCGTCACCCTGGCCCTCATGATCCCCTTCCTGCGGGCCCTGTACTCCGGCTCCGGCGTGGGCCCCTGGCTCGCGGTGGTGGTGGTCCTGGGGGCGGTCACCCTGGTGGTGGACACCACCGCCATGTACCGCTCCTACCGGGTCAGCGTCTACGAGGTCTGCGACACCATGATCGACCGGGTGGCCGAGCACGTCCTGACCCTGCCCCTGGGGTGGTTCACTCCCGCGCGGGAGGCCGCCGTGGTCAACGCCACCTCCAAGGAGGTCAACACCCTCTCCCACCTGGCCTCCATCGTCATCCCCAACCTGTGCAACGCCTTTATCGTGCCGCTGGTCATGCTGGTGGCCACCGCCTTCGTCGAGTGGCCCCTGGCCCTGATCATGGCGCTCACGATCATCCCCCTGCTGCTCATCTGGCGGCTCATGGGCACCGCGACCACCCGTGCCAACGAGCTGGAGGACACCGCCTCCGCCGCGGCCGCCGGCCGCCTGGTGGAGTTCGCCCGCCTCCAGCCGGTGCTGCGCGCCACCGGCGTCACCCGTACCGGGTGGGAGCCGGTGCGGACCACCCTGGAGGAGGACTCCCGGGCCACCCTGACCGGCCTGCGTGTCAAGGGGCGCCCGGGCCAGCTCTTCAACCTGGTCGTCAACGTCTCCTTCGCCCTGGTCCTGGCCCTGGGCATGTCGCGCGTGAGCGGCCACCGGCTCGACGTCGTCGCCTACCTGGCGATCATGGCCGTGACCGCCCGCATGCTGCTGCCCCTGACCAAGGCCGCGCTGTTCGCCTCCGAGGCCGACAACGCCAAGGTCGCCCTGCGCTCCATGAGCAGCCTGCTGGACGCCCAGCCCCTGCCCGACCCCGCCCCCGGGACCGAGGCCCGCCCCGAGGGCACCGGCATCACCCTGTCCGGGGTCTCCTTCTCCTACGACCCGGGCCGCCCCGTCCTGGCCGACGTCTCCCTGAGCGCCCCGCAGGGTCGTGTCACCGCCCTGGTGGGGCCCTCGGGGGCTGGCAAGTCCACGGTCCTGCGCCTGGCCGCCCGCTTCTGGGACGTCGACGGCGGGGCGGTGACCATTGGCGGGGCGGACGTGCGCGCCCTGGGCGCCACCCAGGTCATGGCCCTGACCTCCATGGTCTTCCAGGACGTCTACCTGTTCGACACCACCATCCGCGAGAACCTGCGCATAGCCCGGCCCGAGGCCACCGACGCCGAGCTGGCCGAGGCGGCCCGACGGGCCCGGCTGGACCGGGTCATTAGCGCGCTGCCGCACGGGTGGGACACGAACGTGGGCCCCGGGGGGCTGAGCCTGTCCGGGGGTGAGCGCCAGCGGGTCTCCATCGCCCGCGCCTTCGTCAAGGACGCCCCCGTCCTCCTGCTCGACGAGATCACCTCGGCCCTGGACGGCGAGAACGAGTCCGCCATTACCGAGGTCGTCCGTGAGCTCTCCCGGGGCCGCACCGTGCTGGTGGTGGCGCACCGCCTGTCCACGGTCCGCCAGGCCGACGAGGTCGTCTTCCTGGAGCCGGGCCCGGACGGGGCCCGGGTGGCCCAGCGCGGCACGCCCCAGGAGCTGGCCGAGGTACCCGGGCCCTTCCGGGACTTCGTCGAGGCCTCCCAGGACTCCTCACGCTGGCAGCTGGTGCACGCACCGGGCCGGCCGCACCCCGGCACCCCCCGCTAGGCCGCCCACCCTCCGCGAGAACGGTACTTATTGCTCGCGAGAACGGTACTTGTTCGCGCTGAGAACGGTACTTGTTCTTCGTGAGAACGGGAGGGCTGCCGGGTACCTGTCGAGTCCGCCGCGACCGACGTCGTGCACGCCGGTCTCCGGGTGGCCCCCCCGGTACCCGCTGGCCGTGGGAACGGGGGGACGCAGCGCCGTCGGCGGCGTCCTGCCTGGTACCCGCTGGCCGTGGCCCCGTGGTGGACTCCGCCCACCGGTTGAGGCCTGCCCCCGGTACCCGCTGGCCGTGGGAACGGGGGCGTGGGCGCCGGGCTCGCGTCAGGCGCCGGGCGTCTCAGGTGCTGGGCGTCTCAGGTGCTGGGCTCGCGTCAGGCGCCGAGCTCGCGGTCCCGTGCCACGGTGGCCTGGACGGCGCGGATGAGGGCGTCGGAGAACCCGGCCCGCTCCAGGGCCACCAGCCCCGCCACCGTGGTCCCCCCGGGGGAGCACACCGAGTCCACCAGGTCGGCCGGGCTCCGCCCCGACCCGGTGGAGGCCCGTCGGTCCGCCTCCGCCTGGACCATGAGGGCCGTGCCCAGGACGGCCTGGGTGACGATCTCCACCGCCTGGGCCTTGGGCATCCCCTCCAGGAGCCCTCCCCGGGCGAGCGCCTCGATGAGGGTCAGCACGAACGCGGGGGAGGAGCTGGCCAGGGACACGAAGGCGGGGAGGTCCCTCTCCTCCAGGACCACGGTGCGTCCCACCAGGTCCGTAAGGGCGCGGACCTGCTCCACGTCCCGCGCCTCAGCCCGGCTCCCGGCGGTCAGGGCGGTCATGGACTGACCCACGGCGGCCGCCATATTGGGCATGGCCCGGACCACCCGCGTACCCGTCGGCAGCAGGGCCTCCAGGCGCGCCGTGGACAGCCCGGCGGCGAGGGAGACGACCAGCGGCTGGTGGGAGGCGACGGCGTCGTGCACCTGCGCGGCCACGACGGGGACCACGTGCGGCTTGACCGCCAGGACCACCACGGCGCTGGTGGACACCAGCTCGGGGCCGCTGGCGGCCAGGCGCACGCCGACCTCCTGGGCCAGCGTCGCGGCGGAGGAGCGGGCGCTGGTGACAGCGAGGTCACAGGGGGGTATGCCCGCCGCCACGGCGCCGCGCACGATCGCGCCCGCCATGTTGCCGGCTCCGATGAATCCGTAGGTCGTCATGAGCGGAGCCTAGCCGCTCCCCGGTGCGCGGGAGGCTACCTCCTCACAGCGATATATGATTCATCACACAATAATATGTGTATACAAGCTCGCCCTCGGCGGGCATCCTTGTGTGCACAAGCTGTTGAGAGGATGTCTCGTGCCTGCCAGCCCCGCGACCCGCCCCTTCCGGTCCAGCGTCGTCTACCAGATCTATCCCAAGTCCTTCCGCGACTCCACGGGGAACGGGGTGGGCGACCTGCGCGGCGTCATCGAGAAGGTCCCCTACATTGCCTCCCTGGGGGTGGACCACGTCTGGTTCAACCCCTTCTTCCCCTCACCGGGCCGGGACAACGGCTACGACATCTCCGACTACCGCGCCATCGACCCCGCCATGGGCACCATGGAGGACTTCGACGAGCTCGTCGCCGCGCTCGCGGAGCGGGGGATCGGCGTCATCCTGGACATGGTCCTCAACCACACCTCCACCGCCCACGAGTGGTTCCAGCGCGCCCTGGCGGGCGACCCCGTCTACCAGGACTACTACATCCTGCGCCCCGCCAAGGAGGACGGGAGCCTGCCCACCAACTGGGTCTCGAAGTTCGGCGGCCCGGCCTGGGAGCGCTTCGGGGACACCGACCACTACTACCTCCACCTCTTTGACCGCACCCAGGCCGACCTCAACTGGCACAACCCCGCCGTGCGCGCCCAGGCCGCCGGGATCGTCAACTTCTGGCGCGAGCGGGGGGTGCGCGGCTTCCGGTTCGACGTCATCAACCTCATTGGCAAGGACGAGGAGCTGCGTGACGCCCCCCCGGGCACCGACGACCGCGCCATGTACACCGACGGCCCCTTGGTCCACGACTACCTGCGCGAGCTCGCCGCCGCCAGCTTCGGGGCCGACGAGGCCGGTATCACCGTGGGGGAGATGTCGTCGACCACCATCGAGGCCTGCGTGGGCTATTCGCGCCCCGAGAACCACGAGCTGAGCATGGTCTTCAGCTTCCACCATCTCAAGGTGGACTACGACCAGGGACGCAAGTGGACCGACGTCCCCGCCGACCTGCCCGCCCTCAAGCGGATCCTCAGTGACTGGGCCCTGGGCATGCAGGAGGGGGGTGGGTGGAACGCCCTGTTCTGGAACAACCACGACCAGCCCCGGGCCATTAACCGCTTCGGTGACCCCGGGCGCTACCGCGCCGAGTCCGCCACCATGCTGGCCACCGCCGTCCACCTGCTGCGGGGCACCCCCTACGTCTACATGGGCGAGGAGATCGGCATGACCGACCCCGCCTACACCTCCATCGAGGACTACGTGGACGTCGAGGCGCGCAACGCCTACGCCGAGCTCCTTGCCGAGGGCCGGACCCCGCAGGAGGCCTTCCGGATCGTGCACCGCAAGGCCCGGGACAACTCCCGCACCCCCATGGCCTGGGACGCCAGCGCCACCGCGGGCTTCACCACCGGCACCCCCTGGCTGCGCCCCACCGGCCAGGAGGCCGTCAACGTCGAGCGCGAGGAGCGCGAGGGCTCGATCCTGCCCTACTACCGTCGGCTGATCAGCCTGCGTCACGAGCTGCCCCTCATTGCCGAGGGCGCCTACGCCCCCTGGGAGCAGGACAACCCCGACGTCCTGGCCTACACCCGCACCCACGAGGGCGACCGGCTCCTGGTCCTGTGCAACCTGCGGGGCACCGACAGCGAGGTCATCCTGCCCGAGGGCCTTGAGACGGCCGAGGTCCTCATTGCCAACCACGCCGACGCCGACGCCTGGGTCGCCGCCCACCGCGCCGTCCGTCCGCGCCCTAGCGCCCTGCCGCTGCGCCCCTACGAGGCCATTGCCCTGCTGGAGCGGGCCGAGCCCGCCGCCTGACGCCTCTTAGGCAGGGCGCGGGGGCGGCCGTACCGCCGGCCCACCGCCACCTTCCTTCCTGATTGATGTACCCCCTCCCCGAAAGGATCAGCATGACCACCGCACCTGAGCGGCAGGTACGCCTCGCGGCGCCTGTCTCCGGGACCACGATCCCGCTCGCGGACATCCCCGATCCCGTCTTCTCCTCCGGGGCCGTCGGCGACGGCTTCGGCGTCGAGCCCGACGCCGGCCAGGTGGTGGCGCCCGTTGACGGCACCGTCACGCTCGTGGCCGCCACCGGGCACGCCATCGGGCTCAAGACCGACTCCGGCCTGGAGGTCCTGCTCCACCTCGGGGTGGACACCGTGGAGCTCAAGGGAGCGCCCTTCAGGATGACCGTGAGCGCCGGCGACCGCGTGCGCAGCGGCCAGCCCCTGGGCACCATGGACCTCAAGGCGGTCACCGCCGCGGGCAAGGCCACCACCGCCATCGTGGTCCTGACCAACAGCACCACCCACCTCGCCGGGCTCGAGGTCACCCCCGGGCACGTCGCAGCGGGCGGACCCGCCGCCACCGCGACCCTGAAGGACACCAGCACCGAGCCTGCCGCCGAGGCCGTCGCGACGACGGGACGCACCGACGGGCGGACCGGCTTCGACGCCACCGCCGCGGACATTATCGCCGGGGTCGGCGGGGCGGACAACGTAGCCAGCGTCATCCACTGCATCACCCGGGTGCGCTTCTACCTCAAGGACGCCTCCCTGGCCAATGACGACGTCGTGTCCAACCTGGACGGCGTCATTGACGTCGCCAAGGCCGGCGGGCAGTACCAGGTGGTCATCGGCGCCGACGTCGTGGACGTCTACGACGCCATTGTCAGCCAGCTTCCCGCAGGCGCCGCCGGGGACGCCGACGAGGCCGCCGAGCCCGTGGAGCGGCCCACCACCCCCCTGGGCTGGGTCAAGTACGGCTTCTCCTCCCTCATCGGCGTCATCACCGGCTCCATGATCCCGGTGATCGGCGTCCTGGCTGCCTCCGGTATCCTCAAGGGCATCCTGGCGCTCCTCACCCAGTTCAAGGTCGTGGAGAGCGCCAGTGACACCTACCAGATCATCTCGGCCATGGCCGACTCGATGTTCTACTTCCTGCCCATTATCATCGGCTTCACCGCCGCCAAGCGCCTGGGCTCCGACCCCATTATCGTGGCCATTATCGGCGGCGTGCTCGCCTACCCCTCGCTCGCGCACATGTCGAACCCGGAGTACATCGTCAAGTCCGGCGATGACCCTGCGGGGTTCACGGCGCCTTACCACATCGTCAGGCAGATCGGCAACACGATCTTCAACACCGACTTCTTTGGTATCCCGGTCTCCCTGCCGCAGACCAACGCCTACGCCTACTCGATCTTCCCCATTATCGTGGCCGCCTGGCTGGCTGCCAGGATCGAGCCCTGGCTCAAGATGTGGATCCCGGCGGTCATCCGTTCCATCTTCGCGCCGCTGCTGGAGATCTTCATTGTCTCCACCCTGGTCCTGGTGGTCTTCGGCCCCATTGTCATGGCCATCTCCGGGGCCATCGCCACCGGGGTGACGGCTGTTCTTAAGCTGAGCTACCCCGTGGCCGGGCTCATTATCGGCGGGTTCTACCAGTGCCTGGTCATCTTCGGCCTGCACTGGGCGGTCATCCCGATTATCTCCCAGCAGATCGCCGACCCCGGCTACTCCCCGCTCAACGCCATCGTCTCGGCCACCATGATCGCCCAGGGCGGCGGCGCCCTGGCGGTGTGGATCAAGACCCGCAACCGCCGTATCAAGCGTATGGCCGGGCCAGCCACCATCTCCGCCATGTGCGGTGTCACCGAGCCCGCCATGTACGGCCTCAACCTCAAGTACGGCCGCATCTTCCTGACCGCCTCTATCGGCGGCGCCGTGGGAGGGCTCATCACCGGCCTGTTCAACGTCAATATGTGGGGCTTCACCGGCGCCTTCGTGGGCTTCCCCTCGTTCGTGAACCCCAAGGGTATTGACAGCTCCTTCACGGGCTTCTGGATCGCCTCCTTCGCGGCCCTGGTGGTGGCGTTCCTGTGCACCTACTTCTTCGGCTTCTCCGAGTCCGACCTCGAGGGCGGCAAGGAGGTCAAGAAGGTGCGTCTGGGCAAGCGTGAGCCCAACTAGCCAGACCGTCCCCTGAGGGTATGTGGCGGGGCGTGAGCACCAGCTCTCGCCCCGCCACTACCTCTGCCTGCGTGGTGCCGGCATCCGCTTGGCAGTGGCCTGGAAGGAGAAGTCCACGGGGGAGTGCCTTGAGACCGTGTACTCAAAGAGGGTCCCGGAGGAGTCGAAGGTCGAGGAGGTCACCACCGCCACGCAGTCCATACCCGCCAGGTGGATGAACTGACGGTCCTCAGGCGTGGCGCGGTCCACCATAATCGTGCGGGACGCGCTCGCCACGACCACCTTGAGGTCCTCCTCCAGATAGGAGTAGATGGAGGACTCCACCACCTGACGGGTCAGGCCCGGTACCACCACGGTCAGGAAGCAGCTGGTGTCCACAATGAGGGGCACGTTGTCCAGCAGCCGCAGGCGCCTGACCACGGTAATGTCCGCCCCCCGGGCCATACCGGAGCGCTCGGCGAGCGCGGCGTCCACCCGGGTGCGCTCCAGGGAGATGAGGTGGGTGGCCAGGTCCAGGTGGTTGCGGCGGGCCGCCTCACGCATGGACTCAATGCCGCCGATGAGGAAGGTGGAGGTCTGACGCCTCCGGTGGATCACCAGGACCCCGCGCCCCTGCATCGCCTGGATATAGCCCTCACCGGCCAGGAGCGTGAGCGCCTTGCGCACCGTGTTGCGGGTGCACCCGAACTCCGCCGCCAGCTGGTTCTCACTGGGCAGCAGCGACTGGAAGGGGTAGGCCCCCGTCTCAATGCGCTCCTGCAGCGTGGCGAAGATGTGGTGGTACTTGGCCTGCGGCACAGGGTCCTCTTATCAGTAGTGAGAGACCACCGGGGTCCCGATCTCGTCCCAGTCGTAGAACCACTTGGCTTCGCTGACCGGCAGGTTGATGCACCCGTGGGAGCCGCCCGGGCCCGACCACCCGAAGGTGTGCTGCCAGGGGGCGCCGTGGAGGGCGTAGGACTCGTGCCAGTAGGACACCCAGGGCACGCCCCTGGCGCAGTAGGGCCAGCCGGGTGTGCAGCCCATGTCCTGGGCAGCGTACTTGAGGTACACCGCGTAGGTGCCGGTGACCGTGGGGTGGTCGGGCGACCCCGGCACCATGGGTACCGGGCCGTGGACGACGCTGGAGCCCTCGTAGGCGGTCGTGGTGGCCTTGGACAGGTCGATGTCGATCCACTTCTCCCCGGGTGCCGCCGGGTAGGCCAGGTCCTGGGCGCCGTAGTCAATGAGCTTGTCCTGCCAGGCCGCGGTGTCGGTAGCCGTCTCCAGGGTGCCGGAGTAGTCGGTACCGGCCTCCAGGGCCGCCGCCGCGGCAGTGGCCAGCGCCTCCGCATTGGAGACGTGGCGCCCGTCCTGGGCCTGGACGGGTACTGCGGCCACGTTCCCGGAAGGGTCCACGTAGCGCTTGCCCGTGACCGAGTCCACGTTCAGGAAGGCGGCCTTGGTACGGATCCAGCTCTCCACCTCGGAGACGTCCACCGACAGGGTGGGGGCGGTGTGGGGGTGGGAGGTGGTAACCACCCAGGAGGCCTTGGTGGGCAGGTCGGCGGTCAGGGAGGCCTCCTCGGGCCCGGTGAGGGTCACGGAGTGGGCCACCATGCTGTTGGCGCTCCGGGCGACGGCCGCCGCCATCTCGTCGGTGACCTCCGGGGTGACGGTCGCCAGTGACAGGCTCACCTTGGTGCCCGACAGGGTGGAGGCCGCGGTGTCCACCGCCGTCTGGAGGGCCTGGGTGTCCAGTCCGACGCCCTCGCTGCCGGGGACCACCTCGAAGGTCTCCCCGTCATCGCCCAGGGCCAGGTCCGCGTTACGGGCCCTGGTACGGCCCTCGGGCACCAGGGACTGGGCGTAGTCGGCCGTGACCATGGGGTCGGTGGCGGTCACGACGTCGATTGACGTGGGGCTGACCAGCGCGGTCAGGCGGTGGAGGACCGAGCTGCTCGGGGCGATGGCGGCCTGTGCCGTGGCCTCGGCGTCGACCGTGGTACCCAGCTGGGCCAGGCTCGCCGTGGCCGAGACGTCGCCGGTCACGGAGACGGTGACCGACTCCGCCCGACTGCGCACCAGGGTGGCGATCTCCTCACGGCTCATTCCCGAGACGTCGATCCCGGCCACCGTGGTGTGCGGGGCGGCGACGTCGGCGTAGTAGCTCGCGTACGCGTAGCCTCCGGCCCCGATCCCCAGGAGCAGGGCGGCCGCCGAGGCCCACAGGATCCGACGCCGGGGCGCACGGAGGAGGCCGAGGAGACCGGAGTGGCGGTCTGGTCCTGCTTTCGGCTCTGCCTGGGTGAGCGGCTCCGCCGGGTCAGGCTCGTCCTGAGTTGGTGGCTCTGACGGGGCGGGCTCGTCCTGGGTTGGTGGCTCCGCCTGGTCGGGGCGCTCCGTCTGGGTGGACGGCTCCGATGAGTCGGGCTCTGCCTGGGCAGGTGGCTCCGCCTGGGCGGGCTCGTTCTGAGCGGGTGGCTCTGACGGGTCAGGCTCGTCCTGGGTGGGCGGCTCCGACGGGGCGGCCCCGTCCTGGGTTGGTGGCTCCGCCTGGGTGGACGGCTCTGCCGGGTCAGACTGCTCCGTCTGAGCGGGCTCGTCCTCGTCGGGGCGCTCCGTCTGGGCTGGTGGCCCTGCCGGGTCAGACTGCTCTGCCGGGTCAGGCTCGTCCTGGGTTGGTGGCTCCGTCTGGTCAGACTGCTCCGGCGAGTCGGGGCGCCTGTCCTGGGTAGGCGGCTCTGCCTGGTCAGGCTGCTCCGCCTGGGCAGGTGGTTCCGCCTGGTCGGGGTGCTCGTCCTGTGGTGTGCTGGCCTCGGCCACCGGGTCCTCGGGGGTGGCGACCGAGTCCTGCGGACAAAGAAGTGGGGTGGAAACGTCGTCCATGCCGCATCAGGCTCCTTGCAGAGAAGTGGGGAAGGGGGCGTGAGACATACTAATTCACTGGGGAGACGGCCAGGGACCAGGATCTGGTACCAGAACTCTCCCCCTGATGTGGCGTCCGGCGCAGAGCGGCAGGTCAGTCGGCAATCGAGATAAGACCGTGAGAAAAACGTGACGGGACCGTGATATACGATCACGGTCCCGTCACGCCCAGACGACAGGCGGCTCTCAGTAGTGGGAGACCACGGTGGTGCCGATCGTGGCCCAGTCGTAGATCCACTTGGCCTCGCCCACCGGCATATTGAGGCAGCCGTGGGAGCCGGAGAAGCCGAAGCTGGAGCGCGACGGGGCGCCGTGGAGGGCGTAGCCCTCGTAGAAGTAGCTGATCCAGGGGATGCCCTCGGCCTCGTAGGGGGTGCCGTCCGCGTTCTGCCCGCGCATGGTCTGCGTGGCGTTCTGAAGGTAGATGTGGTACGTGCCGGTCACCGTGGGGGTCTCCGGGGCGCCGTCCACGATGGACACGGGGCCACGCACGACGGTGGCCCCCTCGTAGGCGGTGACCGTCTTGTTCGAGAGGTTGATGTCGATCCACTTCTCGCCCACAGCGGCCGGGTAGACCAGGTTCTCCGCGCCGTCGGCGATCTTCCGCTCCTCCCAGGTGGCCTCGATCGTCTTGGTGGTGAAGGAGCCGGTGTATGCCTTACCCGAGCCCAGGGCGTTGGTAATGGCCGAGGCCACGTCCGCGGAGTTGGACACGGTGGTGCCGTCCTTGGCCTCCACGGCGGTGGCGACCACCTCCCCGCGGGAGTTGACGTTGCGCTGGCCCTTGACCGGCTCGGCATTGACCTCGTCGGCCTGCTCGTTTACCCACGTGGTCACCTTGGCGTTGTCCACGCCCAGGGTCGGGGGGTTGTCACCGCTCTGGGAGACCGTGATCCAGGAGGCCTTGGTGGAGGCGTCAGCGGTGAAGGACTCCTCCTCGGTCTTCTTCTGGTCCCCGGAGCCGGTCGTGGTGGTGGCGGTGATGGTCACGTCCTGGGACACCCAGGAGTTCGCCTTGTCCGCGACCGCCTGGGCGTCGGCGTCGGAGACCTTCGGGGGGGCCGTGACGAAGCTGACGGACACGTCCGTGGAGGTCAGGGAGGTGGCGGCCTGCTCGGCCGCGGTACGCAACGTGGAGGCGTCAATGCTCACGCCCTCGGAGCCAGGGCTGACCTCAAAGGTCTCGTCGTCCTCGCCCAGGGTCACCCCGGCGTTGTGGGCCGCCGTCTTGTCGGAGGGGATGAGGGAGCTGGCGTAGGTGGCAGCGGTGTCCTCCTGGGTGGTGGTGGCCACCGTCACTGGGTGGTCGGAGAACAGGCCGGCCAGGCGGGAGCCGAAGGAGGCGCTGGGCTTCAGGGCGGCGTCAGCCACTGCCTCGGCGTCCACCGTGACGCCGAGATCCGTCAGGGAGGCGGTGGCGCTGGCGTCACCGGAGACCTTCACGGTCACAGCGTCGGCCTTGGAGTTGACCAGGTCGACGATCTGCTGACGGTTCATGCCCGACACGTCCGTCCCGGCCACCGTGGTACCTGGCAGGGCCAGGCCGGAGTAGTGCGAGGCGTAGGCGTAGCTGCCCACAGCGGCGGTGCCCAGGAGCAGGAGGGCCGCCGCCGCGGTCCATAGCGGCCAGCGACGACGCCGGTCCCGGGCAGGGGCTGGAGCAGGGTGGTAGGACGCCTCGGGGCCGGGGGTGGGGACGACCTCGGGAGCGGCGGGGGGCGGGGGCGTCACGACGTCGTCCTGGGGGCCCGCCTCGTCAGCGGTTGGAGCGGTCGGGGCGCTGGTGAGCGCGTTGAACTGCACGGAGATCCTTGATCCGGGTGGGCGCGTCGTACAGGGGACGGCGTGCCCAACCTTGTCCACAATCCAATGGCCCGCCGACGTGCGAGCCTTAGGTTCCATCACACCGGCGAGTCGCTGAGTTGTCAATGGAGAACACGGTGATTCTCTCTGTGAGATCGGGCAAAAGTAGTCGGGGACGGGGCGGCGTGGTGCTCCAGGACGGTAGGTAAGCTCCCCTTGCGTCCTCTGGGAGGTGTTTCCTGCCGGGACGGGGCTGGTGGTCTGGCTGGGGGCCGGGTACCGGCAGGCACCGGTCGTTTCCTGCCGGGACGGGTCTGATGGTGCTGCTGCTCTCCCGGCGTCCTCGGGGGTGGTGGTCGCGCTCCTCGACGAGACAGCTCAGGCGCCGCGCCGGGCCCTCACCGCTCGAGCTCGCGGACAGCGCCCGCGCGGAGCGCTGGCGTCCTCCCCGAGGACGGCCTGAGGCCCACCTTCGGGCGACCCACGCACCGGACGGGCAGCCCCTGTGTACGGAGCTGTCCTGGCGATCGGGACCTCTACGTGTGGGGCGGGTCCGTAGCCCCTGCAATACGGGGCCGTCCCCGCGAACTTCACGGCTACCCCGGCGCCAGCCACCATAGCTCCTGCAATACGGGGCCCTGGTCTGGTGCCGCCCAGGGGCAGGAGGAGCATCACGGTCCCAGGCACCCTCGTGCCGCTACGGCTCCGGTGCCGCCCAGGGGCGAGGCGGGGCCGGGCGCGGATACACTGCCGCCATGTCCACCATCTCCACCGACGAGGTAGCCCGCGTCGCGGCGCTCGCACGGGTGGCGCTGAGCCAGGAGGAGGTGACGCGCCTGGCAGGTGAGCTGGACGCCGTCGCCTCGTCCTTCGCCCGGGTCACCAGCGTGGTCACGCCCGACCTGCCTGCCACCTCCCACCCGGTCCCCCTGACCAACGTGCTCCGCCAGGACGTTCCCGGACCCACCCTGGACGTCGACGAGCTCCTTGCCGGTGCCCCGGCAGCCGAGGACTCCATGTTCCTCGTGCCCCAGATCCTCGGGGAGGAGTGAAGGACCGATGACCTCTTCCACACTTTCCTCGCTCGTGCGTGCCACCGCCGCCGAGCAGGCCGCTGCCCTCGCCTCCGGCGAGGTCTCCTCCCACGAGCTGACCCAGGCGCACCTGGACCGTGTGTCCGCCGTTGACGACGCCGTGCACGCCTTCCTGGACGTGGACGCCTCCAGGGCCCTGGCCGACGCCGACGCCGCCGATGCCGTACGGCGCCAGGGGGCGGCCGGGGAGCTCACCGGGGTACCCGTGGCCGTCAAGGACCTCATCTGCACCAGGGGACAGGTGACCACCGCGGCCTCACGGATCCTCGCCGGCTGGGTCCCGCCCTACGACGCCACCCTGGTGACCAACCTGCGTGCCGCCCACCTGCCGGTCCTGGGCAAGACCAACCTGGACGAGTTCGCCATGGGCGGCTCCACCGAGCACTCGGCCTTCGGCCGGACCTCCAACCCCTGGGACCTGGGGCGGATCCCCGGGGGCTCCTCGGGCGGCTCGGCGGCGGCCCTGGGGGCCTTTGAGGCGCCCCTGGCGGTGGGCACCGACACAGGTGGCTCCATCCGCCAGCCTGCCGCCGTCACCGGCACCGTGGGGGTCAAGCCCACCTACGGCACGGTCTCGCGCTTTGGCGTCATCGCCATGGCCTCCTCCCTGGACACCCCCGGCCCCATGGCCCGCACCGTCCTGGACACCGCCCTGCTGCACGACGTCATCGCCTCCTACGACCCCCTGGACTCCACCTCGCTCAGTGACGCCCCCCGGGGCATGGCCGCCGTCGTGCGCGCCGCACAGGCCGGGCGCGACCTCAGCGGGCTGCGCGTGGGCGTGGTCCGCGAGCTCGACGGCGGCGAGGGTTACCAGCCCGGCGTCGTGGACTCCTTCCACGCGGCCCTGCACCTGCTGGAGGAGGCCGGGGCCCAGGTCGAGACGGTCTGCCTGCCGCACCTGGAGTACGCGCTGGACGCCTACTACCTCATTATGCCCGCTGAGGCCTCCTCCAACCTGGCCCGCTACGACGGCATGCGCTACGGCCTGCGGGTGGAGCCCGCGCAGGGCCCCGTCACCGCCGAGGCCGTCATGGCCGCCACCCGCGGCGCCGGTTTCGGTGACGAGGTCAAGCGCCGCATTATCCTGGGCACCCACGTGCTGAGCGCCGGTTACTACGACGCCTACTACGGGAGCGCCCAGAAGGTGCGCACACTCGTCCAGCGCGACTTCGCCGCCGCCTGGGACGAGGCGGACGTCCTGGTCTCACCCACCGCGCCGGTGACGGCATACAGGTTCGGGGAGAAGGACGACCCGCTGACCATGTACAAGCTGGACGTCACCACGATCCCGGCGAACCTGGCCGGTGTCCCGGCCATGAGCCTGCCCTCGGGCCTGGTCGACGGCCTGCCGGTCGGCTTCCAGATCCTGGCCCCGCAGCGTGCCGACGACCGCCTCTACCGCGTGGGCGCCGTCCTGGAGGCCGCCCTGGAGGACAGGTGGGGCGCCCCCCTGCTCTCCCAGGCCCCCGCCCTGCCCGAGGCCGCCCCCGGCCAGGGCGCCGTATCTGAGGAGGAGAACTGATGGACGAGCTCATGGACTACGACGAGGCGGTGCGCCGCTACGACCCGGTCCTGGGGCTGGAGGTGCACGTCGAGCTGGGCACCGCCACCAAGATGTTCGACGCCGCCCCCAACGTCTTCGGGGCGCGACCCAACACCATGGTCACCCCCACCAGCGTGGGGCTTCCCGGCTCACTGCCCGTGGTCAACGGCAAGGGGGTGGAGTACGCCATCCGTATCGGCCTGGCCCTGGGCTGCCAGATCGCCGAGTCCTGCCGATTCGCGAGGAAGAACTACTTCTACCCAGACCTGGCCAAGGACTTCCAGACCTCCCAGTCCGACGAGCCCATCGCCTACGACGGAGCCCTGGAGGTCGAGCTGGAGGACGGTACCTTCTTCACCGTCCCCATTGAGCGGGCCCACATGGAGGAGGACGCCGGGAAGAACACCCACGTGGGTGGGGCTGACGGCCGTATCGAGGGCGCCAGCCACTCCCTGGTGGACTACAACCGTGCCGGCGTGCCCCTGGTGGAGATCGTCACCCGCCCTATCGAGGGCGCGGGCGAGCGGGCCCCTGAGGTCGCGGCCACCTACGTGAGGACCCTGCGCGACATCTTCCGGGCCCTGGGGGTCTCCGAGGCGCGTATGGAGCGTGGCAACGTGCGTGCTGACGTCAACGTCTCCCTGCGTGAGTCCCCCGACGCCCCCCTGGGTACCCGTACCGAGACCAAGAACGTCAACACCTTCCGCGGTATTGAGCAGGTTGTCCGCTACGAGATCCGGCGTCAGGCGGCGGTCCTCGCCTCCGGGGGGACGGTGCTGCAGGAGACCCGCCACGGCCAGGCCGACGGCACCACCCGCCCCGGTCGCGTCAAGTCCGATGCGGACGACTACCGCTACTTCCCTGAGCCCGACCTCGTCCCCGTGGCCCCCAGTCGTCAGTGGGTCGAGGAGATCCGGGCCGCCCTGCCCGAGATGCCCGCTGCCAGGCGGCGGCGTCTGAAGGCCGAGTGGTCCCTGTCCGACTCCGAGATGCGTGACGTGGTCAACGCCGGTGCGTTGGAGCTGGTCGAGGCCACCACGGCTGCCGGTACGAGTGGCCAGGCTGCCCGTAAGTGGTGGATGGGGGAGCTCTCCCGCGCCGCCAAGGAGCGTGGGGTCACGCTGGAGGACCTGCCCGTCACCCCGGCGCAGGTCGCCCAGCTCCAGTCCCTGGTGGACAGCGGACGCCTTACCGACAAACTGGCACGTCAGGTCCTGGAGGGTGTCCTGGCCGGGGAGGGTGACCCCGAGGCCGTGTCCGCCGCCCGGGGCCTGGAGGTGGTCTCCGACGACGGCGCCCTGCTGGCTGCGGTTGACCAGGCCCTGGCCGACAACCCCGACGTCGCGGAGAAGATCCGTGGCGGCAAGGTCCAGGCCGCGGGTGCCATTGTCGGCGCGGTCATGAGGGCCACCCGGGGCCAGGCCAATGCCAGGCGGGTACGTGAGCTCATTATGGAGCGGGTGAGTGCCTGAGCTGACGTCCGCAGGCTTATTCAAGGAGTGGTGTCCGGTCCGGGGGGAGGCGTGGACTCACCCCGGACCAGGGGAGAGGGGCCACGTCGTCCGGGGTGGAGGCGTGGAGGGTTGCCATAATCCTCTCGGAGCGTGCGTCGTGGCCCCGTCCGGGTCGGGGGTCTGGAGCCCCGACCGCCGTGGGGCCTGCGTCGAGGCGGCTGCTGGGCCGGACGGACATTGCGCCCGGGTCAGCTTGCGGACCCGCAGACGTCGGAAGGACGGCTCTGCCGCGCGGGTATCACTCATGCACGGGCTCCGCTGGCCCGGGGAAAACTGCGTGTCCCTCTACCTGGGGACTGCCGCGACGACGAGCCCAGCTGACCCAGGGAGGACCAGCCCCTCGAGCTCAGGTCCAGGTTGGCGCGGGTCTGGACGTGCCGGGCCGGGGGACCGGCCCCGTAGCCCAGGGGAGGACCTCCAGGGGAGGATCTTCTGAGCCGTGTAGCAGGTGCCGACGCGGCGCAACCTGGGGTGGAAGGACCGCCCCACAGAAGGCGGACGACACGTGCGATAAGGGCGCACAGGCTCCCGGCCCCGGGTCTGCCGGTGCTCTCACGGGCTGGTGGTGCAAGACACCTCCTGCGCCGCCAGCCCGTCGCTACCGGGACGGCTTGAGGCGGATGACCGTGGAGGTCAGGAGCCGTAGAGGGTTGATGTAGCTCTTCCGACCGGTGCGCGCACCCCAGTGAAGGGCGTCCACCCCGTCGGTACGGTGGCCAGCCAGGAGCGTGCCGATCACCTGCCCGGCCTCCACGTGGTCCCCGGCCTGCACGCAGGGCTCTACCGGCTCGTAGGTGGTACGGATTCCGTCGGCGTGGTCGATCGAGACCACCGGCCGCCCGGCCACGGGCCCGGAGAAGGCCACCGTCCCTGCTGCCGCGGCACGTACCGGGGAGCCTGCGGCCAGGGCCAGATCCACTCCCCGGTGCCCGCGCAGCCAGTCGTGGGCGGGCGGGTCAAAGGAGGCTAGGACGGCGACCGGGCCCCCTGTCGGCCAGGTGTAGCGCACCCGGGGTGAGCGCTGGGGGAGGGGCGCCGGGTCACCCTGACCGCTCCCTGGGACCGATACCCCCGCGGCGTCCGGCATGAGCCAGGTGGCGTCTGAGACCGTCAGCCCTGACGCAGGAACCGCCTGGCCGTGTGCGAGGACGGTGGGGTGGGCGCCAGCTGTCGTTCCCGTGACGGGCGTGCTCCCCGGGACCGGGGGCGGCTCGGGGGCCGTGGGCCGGGGCGGGCTGGCCAGCTCCGTCGGACCAACCGGCTCCGCCGGGCCAGCAGGAACCGGTGGGTTGGCCAGCTCCGTCCGGCTTGCCGGGTCGGGTGGGACAGTGAGGGTGGCTGGAGCGGACGTCCCCTGGGAGGCCGTGCCGGCTAGGGTGGGGCCAGCGGGAGCGGGAGAAGTACCCAGGTCGGGAGCACCGGGGCCAGCAGGAACCGGTGGGCTGGCCGGGCCGGGCGCGTCAACGGAGACGGTCGGGTCGCCGGGGACAACCGGGGCGGGCACCGGGGAGGACGCCAAGGACACCGTGGTGGAGTAAGGGAAACGGCCCTGGGTGGGGGTGGTCGGGGGCTGGGGCCCTGGGGCCGGGGCGATGACGTCGTGCCCGCCGCCCGGGGTCATGGTCCTCTCAGCCGGGGCGGGTCGAGGCCCTACCTGCCCGGGTGGCGGATCCGGGCTGGTAGGCCTGGAGTGAGGGGACGCCGCCGGTGCCGAGGACGAGAGCAGGAGCAGGGCGGCGGCCAGGAGCACCAGGCCGGAGACCCTCCGGGCGCGGGCGGGCTGGACTGGCTGAAGAATATGTGTGAAGTGTGTCATGGCCATATACTGTGCCTAGCGCGTCCCACGTTTCACCTGTGATGCCTCTACCCTGTGGACAAAGAGTTGTCCACAGGCTGAGGACGCCGAGTGACGCCGCATGATTCCGCGGTTCCTGCCTCTAAGGGGTGCTCTTATTGAGGAGGCGAGGGGCCTGGTCGGCGCTGCGGCAGGGCCTGGTAGACGGTCGCAGGCGCCGTCCTGAGAGGCTGTGATACCCTCACGCCGCAGCGTGCTGCCTGTCATCTTGGATCGACAGCTCCCAGTGCGTTGACTACGCGTGCCCGCACCTGCGAGGCCCACCAGTACCTGGTGGGCCTGACAGGACGTCCTCTCGGATGACGCAGCCGTGGTCCCGGCCCAGCCGGGTGGCTGCGCGTCGCAGGCACCAGGCCCGTACCCGGTACCGCCCCGTCGGCGTCGGGGTCGTCCCACCCGTCCCGCACGGGTGACGGCAGGGAAGAAACCAGCCCCCGGACCCCGGCGTCAGGTCCCCGCCACGGGACGGCGGCGCCGTCGGTCCCAGAGAGACCGTGGCCCGGGCAACCTCCCGGGACCACACGAAAGGACCGTCATGGCAGTCGTGACCATGCGCCAGCTCCTCGAGAGCGGTGTCCACTTCGGGCACCAGACCCGCCGCTGGAACCCTAAGATGAAGCGCTTCATCCTCACCGAGCGCAACGGCATCTACATTATCGACCTTCAGCAGTCGGTGGACGGCATTAACGCCGCCTATGACTTTGTCAAGGAGATCGTCGCCCGTGGTGGGAACATCCTCTTCGTGGGCACCAAGAAGCAGGCGCAGGCCGCCGTGGCCGAGCAGGCCCAGCGAGTGGGTATGCCGTACGTGAACCAGCGCTGGCTGGGCGGTATGCTCACCAACTTCTCCACCGTGCACGCCCGCCTGGACCGCATGAAGGAGCTTGAGCAGATCGACTTTGACGACGTGGCCGGCTCCGGCCGCACCAAGAAGGAGCTGCTCATGATGCGTCGGGAGAAGGACAAGCTCTCCCGCACCCTGGGCGGAATCCGCGACATGGCCAAGCTGCCCGCCGCCGTCTGGGTGGTGGACACCAAGAAGGAGCACCTGGCCGTTGCCGAGGCCAAGAAGCTGGGAATCCCGGTCATCGCGATCCTCGACACCAACTGCGACCCTGACGAGGTCACCTACGGCATCCCCGGCAACGACGACGCCATCCGCTCCGTCGAGCTGCTGACCCGCGTGGTGGCCGAGGCCGTGGCGGCCGGGCTGCTTGACCCCGCCGCGGGCCGGGGCCGCACGGGTGCCAAGGAGTCCGCCGGGACCCCCGAGGACGAGCCCCTGCCCGAGTGGGAGGCCGAGCTCCTCTCCGGTACCTCCGAGGCCACGGAGAAGGCCGCCTCCGAGCAGGCCTGAGCCCCAATACTTCGTCCGTCAACTCCACGATCACCAGGAGATATCCATGGCGAACTACACCACTGCTGACATTAAGGCGCTGCGCGAGAAGACCGGCGCCGGCATGCTCGACGTCAAGAAGGCGCTCGACGAGGCCGACGGCGACATTGAGAAGGCCATTGAGATTATCCGCGTCAAGGGACTCAAGGGCATTGCCAAGCGCGAGGGCCGCTCCGCCTCCGCCGGGCTCATTGTCGCCAAGGTCGTCGATGAGGCCCAGGGCCAGGTGGGCGTCCTTGTCGAGATCAACGCCGAGACCGACTTCGTGGCCAAGAACCAGAAGTTCCTGGACTACGCCGACAAGGTCCTCGCCGCCGCCCTGGCCTCTGACGCCCAGAGCGCCGAGGCGCTGGCCGAGGTCGAGGTCGACGGCACCAGCGTCAAGGACCTCACCGACTCCATGCAGGCCGTCATTGGCGAGAAGATCGTCGTGCGCCGCCTGGCCCGCCTGACCGCGCCGCAGGTGGAGCTCTACCTGCACCGCACCAACCCCGACCTGCCCGCCCAGGTGGGCGTGCTGGTGGGCACCGACGCCGCGGCCGCCCAGGTGGCCCACGACGTCGCCATGCACGTCGCCGCCTACTCCCCGGCCTACCTCAGCCGCCAGGACGTCCCGGCTGAGACCGTGGACAAGGAGCGCTCCATTGCCGAGGAGGTCACCCGCGCCGAGGGCAAGCCCGAGAAGGCCATCGCCAAGATCGTCGAGGGACGCCTGAACGGCTTCTTCAAGGAGAACGTCCTGCTGGACCAGGCCTACGCCAAGGACCCCAAGACCACGGTCGGCAAGGTCGTCAAGGCTACCGGCGGTGAGCTGACCGGTTTCGTGCGCTTCCGCGTGGGTGCCTGAGGCAGGTCCCCTGATACCGGCCCCGAGACGGGGCGTGCCTGTGGGCGGTGCGTGACAGCGCCGCCCACAGGCACGTTCACGAGGTGGGGGACGTTCCCGTGGGCAGTCTGGTGACCTCCTGGCGGGCCCCCCGGATCTCGCGTGCTAGATCCCCTCGTGGACGATCTTCTTAATAGTCTTCTCGTCCATGCCGGTGATGTTCTCGTCGCCGCTCTCGCCCTCGGGGGAGAGGAGCCACCAGGCTGCCATGGAGCCGGCGATGACGAGCAGGGCGATACCGGCCCACAGGTTGGCGTTGACCCCGCCGGTCTTGGCGTTCTCGTCAGGACCGTTGAGGAAGGCTGAGCACAGGAGCAGGTACACGCCGATAATGCCGAGCACGGCGGCGATGACGGTGCGGATGTCCGCGAGGACCTTGAGGAACGTGTTCATAGCTGTCTCCCTGGTCAGTGGAAGATGGTGTTGAGGAGGAGGACGAGGGTGGCCGAGCAGATCGCCAGGGGGACCGGCTGGCGGAACCAGGCGAGCTCGGCGCTCTTGGGGTCGGCGCGGTGCTCCTTGGGGGTCAGGGAGTAGACGAAGCCGACGAGCTCGGAGTCAGGCTTGGGCCTGGTGACCAGCGAGACCACCACCGTCACCACCAGGTCCGTGGTGAAGGCCGCACCTGCCGCCAGGAAGGCCAGGCCCTGGCCCGGGAGGTTCAGCAGGTGCGTCCAGTGCAGGATATTGAGGGTCAGCGCCGCCAGGGTCCCTGAGACCAGGCCGATCCAGCCCGCGGTCGCCGTCGCCCGCTTCCAGAGCATGCCGACGATAAAGGTCGCGAAGAGCGGAGCGTTGAACATGGAGAACAGCTGCTGGAGGTAGTCCATGAGGTTCTCGAACTTGGAGGCGATGAACGCCGTGAGGATGGCGGTGATAGTGGCGAACGCCGTCGCGAGGTGCCCGATCCTCAGGTAGGTGGCGTCATCGGCCTTCTTATTGATGTAGCCCTCGTAGAGATCCACGGTGAACACCGTGTTGAAGGCGGAGATATTGGCTGCCATACCGGCCATGAAGGAGGCCAGCAGGCCGGTGATCGCCAGGCCCAGGAGCCCGTTGGGCAGCACGTCACGCATGAGCAGCAGGACGGCGTCGTTGTAGGTGGCGCTGCCTGCCGGGGCCTCGGTGCCCGCGATGGTCAGCTGCTTGAGGTCGATGACCTCCCTGACCAGGACGGCTGCCACCATGCCGGGGATGATCACCAGGAACGGGACCAGCATCTTGGCGAAGGTGCCGATGATCGGGGCCGAGCGCGCCGAGGAGATGGAGTCCGCCGCCATGGCGCGCTGCACCTCCACGAAGTTGGTGGTCCAGTAGCCGAAGGAGAGCACGAAGCCCAGGCCGAAGACGATGCCGATCACCGACAGGACGGGGGAGCCGAAGCCGGACAGGAGCAGACCGGGCCAGGAGTGGAGCTGGGCGGCGGGGTCGGCGTAGGTGCCCTGGGCCCCGGACACCGCCTGGGTGACCTTCTCGGTGAGCCCCTCCCACCAGCCCACCCGGTGCAGGCCCAGCAGGGTCAGGGGGAGTAGGGCCACGATAATGACGAAGAACTGCAGGACCTCGTTGTAGATGGCCGCCGACAGCCCGCCTAGGCTGATGTAGGAGAAGACGATGACGGCGGCCACGACCAGCGCCACCCACAGCGGCCAGCCCAGCAGGCGGTTGATGATCGAGCCCAGCAGGAAGAGGTTGACCCCGGCGATGAGCAGCTGGGCCAGGGCGAAGGCGATCGCGTTGATCAGGTGCGCCGTGCTGCCGTAGCGCTTGAGCATGAACTCCGGCACGGAGCGGACCTTGGAGCCGTAGTAGAAGGGCATCATGACCAGCCCCAGGAACAGCATGGCCGGGATGGCGCCGATCCAGAAGTAGTGGAAGGTCGGCAGGCCGTACTTCGCCCCGTTGGCGGACATGCCCATGATCTCCACGGCGCCGAGGTTGGCCGAGACGAAGGCGATGCCGGTCACCCAGGCGGGCAGGGAGCGGCCCGAGGTGAGGAACTCGTTGGAGGAGGAGGTTCGCATCTTGGCCATGAAGCCCACGGCGATGACGAAGCCGAAGTAGATGACGATGGGGAAGTAGTCGTACCAGCGGGCGTCCAGGCGGATGGAGGATGCTGCTGGCAGCAGTAAGGGGTAGAGGGTCATGGGTAGGCTCCTGCGGTAGGGACGGCGCTCGACTGTGAGTGCCTTCACGTAGCCTAGTGGCTGGCTGGGGTTTCATCCACCGGTTCGGGGGACCTCCTTCGGCCAGACGACGGGTGGCCTCCCGTCCGTGATGACGGCGGTCAACCAGGTAGTCTCTGACAGGTAGTGCGAGCGCGAGCGTGCGCGCGACCGTACCCCAGGCCGCGGACTGACGTAAGGAGACCCGTCATGACTCAGACCCCCCAGACCGATACGTCGCGCCGTCCGCGTCGTGTCCTGCTCAAGCTCTCTGGTGAGGTCTTCGGAGGCGGCAGCGTGGGGCTGGACGCCGATGTCGTCTCCGACGCCGCCCGGCAGATCGCCCAGGCCGTGCTCCAGGGGGTCCAGGTGGCTGTCGTCGTCGGCGGAGGCAACTTCTTCCGCGGTGCCGAGCTCTCCTCCCGGGGGATGGACCGCGCCCGGGCTGACTACATGGGCATGCTCGGCACCGTCATGAACGCCCTGGCTCTGCAGGACTTCATTGAGCAGGCAGGCGTGCCCGCCCGGGTCCAGACCGCGATCGCCATGGGGCAGGTCGCCGAGTCCTACATCCCGCTACGTGCCATCCGTCACATGGAGAAGGGGCGCGTGGTGGTCTTCGGGGCGGGGGCGGGCCTGCCCTACTTCTCCACCGACACCGTCTCGGCCCAGCGTGCCCTGGAGACCCACTGCGAGGAGCTCCTGGTAGGCAAGAACGGGGTGGACGGGGTCTACACCGCCGACCCGCGTACCCACCCCGACGCCGTCAGGCTGGAGCGCCTCTCCTACGACCGGGCCCTGAGCGAGGGGCTCCAGGTCCTGGACGCCTCCGCCTTCGCCCTGTGCCGTGACAACGGCCTGACCATGCGGGTGTTCGGCATGGGCGGACGTGGGAACATTACCCGGGCCCTGCTCGGGGAGAAGATCGGTACCCTCGTGTCGGTCACCGGCGAGGCCTGAGCCCCGACCTCGGTGGCCCCACCTGCCACCACCCTCAACTTCCCGCGCCCGGCGCGGTCCCACCTACCAACCACCAGTGCAAGGAAGACCAATGATCGAAGACGTCATGCTTGAGGCCGAGGACAAGATGGAGCGTGCCCTGGAGGCCGCCAGGGGCGAGCTCGCCGCCATCCGCACCGGTCGCGCCAACCCTGCCATGTTCAACGGCATTATGGTGGACTACTACGGCGCCCCCACGCCCCTCCAGCAGCTGGCCTCCCTGACCATCCCCGAGGCCCGCACCGTGCTCGTCAGCCCCTTCGACCGCTCGGCCATGAAGGCAATCACCACCGCCATCCGCGAGTCGGACCTGGGGGTCAACCCCACTGATGACGGTACCGTCATCCGCGTTACCCTGCCGGCGCTCACCGAGGAGCGTCGTAAGGACTACGTCAAGCTGGCCCGGACCCGGGCCGAGGAGTCCCGGGTCCAGATCCGCGGTATCCGGGGCAAGGCCAAGAAGGAGCTTGAGACCATCAAGAAGGACGGGGAGGCCGGTGAGGACGACGTCAAGCGCGCCGGGCACGAGCTGGACTCCCTGACGAGGCGCTTCGTCGAGCAGGTCGACGCCGCCCTGGCCGCCAAGGAGGCCGAGCTCCTAGAGGTCTGAGCCCCGCCGCTGCCCCCGCCCCGACCCCCTGCTGCCGACCGTGACCGTCCTGAGAACGCTGCTGACCCCGCCGCCGACACGCAACCACGCCCCCCTGCCCTCCACCGGGCGGGCAGGGCGCAACCTGCCTGCCGCCGTCGGGGTAGCCGCGCTGCTTATCTCCGTGATCCTGGCCTCGCTGCTCATCGACAGGGTCTTCTTCGTCGGCCTGGTGGTGGTCGCGGTCTGTGCCGCCCTGTGGGAGCTGGCCGGGGCCCTGGCCCGCAAACGCATCCGCCTGCCTCTGGCCCCTCTGTGGCTGGGCACGGTCGGCTCAGCCGTCTGCGCCTGGAACGTCGGGGCGGAGGCGGCCCTCGGCGCCTACCTGGCCACCGCCGGGGCCTGCGTCCTGTGGTGCTTCCTGGACCAGGCGGAGGCTGAGACCGGTACCGTGCTGGAGGTCTCCGGGCACGACGTCCCTCGTACCGACGCGCACGACGCCGTCCGCCGCGCGCGCTCGGTAGCCGCCTCCGCCTCCGTCCTGGCCGCCACCTACCTGCCGCTCCTGGCCTCCTTCGCCCTGCTGCTGGTACGCCAGGACCACGGGGTCGGCAAGGTCATTACGCTCTTCGCCCTTCCGGTGGCCAATGACACCGGCGGGTGGTTGGCTGGTATCACCTTTGGCCGGCACCCCATGGCCCCATCGGTCTCGCCCAAGAAGTCGTGGGAGGGCTTCACGGGCTCCATGGTGGCCACGGTCGCCGTGGGCGTGCTGTGCGTGTGGGTACTGGACGGGCCACCGTGGGCGGGCGCCGTCCTGGGTGCCTGCGTGGTGGTGGTGGCCACCCTGGGGGACCTGGGGGAGTCGCTCCTCAAGCGAGACCTGGGACTCAAGGACATGGGTACCCTGCTGCCCGGCCACGGTGGCATCCTGGACCGGTTGGACTCGATCCTGGTGACCGCGCCCCTCGTCTACCTTTTCAGCCTCGCCGCCTGGTGAGCGCTCCGCCGCCCCTGGCAGGGCAGGATCCGTCCTCCCCGCCGCTTCAAGCGCCTCTTAACTGGAAGGAACCTACCGCCCGTGAGCACCTTCTCCGCACGCCGCGGCCCCCAGGGCCTCGTGCTGCGCCGCCCCGTGCCCGATGGGGTGCAGGTCATGCCCACGGACCAGCCGCCGGAAGGGGCCAGGAGTCCCGACGCCAGACCAAGGCTCTCCCTCGCCGTACCCCCTACCCGGGGCAAGGCCCCCAGGCACCTGGCGGACCTGGACCTGGCTGGGCGCAAGTCGGCCCTGCGGGCCGTGGGCCTGCCGGCCTTCCGCGCTGACCAGCTGTCGCGCCACTACTTCACCCGGTTCACGCGGGACCCCGCTGACATGACGGACCTGCCCGCCGCCCAGCGCGGGCAGCTGGCCGCCGAGCTCCTGCCCGACCTCATCCACGAGGTGGTCGCGCTCAAGGCTGACGGGGGGCGCACCGTCAAGGAGCTGTGGGAGCTGCATGACGGCGTGCGGGTGGAGTCGGTCCTCATGGGCTACCGGGACCGCACCACCCTGTGCGTCTCCAGCCAGGTGGGCTGCGGCATGGCCTGCCCCTTCTGCGCCACCGGCCAGATGGGGCTGACCCGCAACCTGTCCACCGCCGAGATCGTGGAGCAGGTGCGCCACGCCGCCCAGGTCTCGGCCGCCGGTGGGCTGGGGGGCAGACCCTCCCGCCTGTCCAACGTGGTCTTTATGGGCATGGGCGAGCCCCTGGTCAACTACAGGAACGTCATCGCCGCCCTCCACCGGCTCATCGACCCCGCTCCTGAGGGGTTCGGGATGAGCGCCCGCAGCATCACCGTCTCCACCGTGGGCCTGGTCCCCCTCATCAGGCGTCTGGCGGGGGAGGGGATGCCGGTGACCCTGGCGGTGTCCCTGCACGCCCCGGACGACGAGCTACGCGACGCCCTCATCCCGGTCAACTCCAAGTGGAAGGTCGGTCAGCTCCTGGACGCCGCCTACGACTACTTCCAGGCCACCGGGCGGAGGGTCTCCATCGAGTACGCCCTCATCAAGGACATGAACGACCACGCCTGGCGCGCTCAGCTCCTAGCCGACGAGCTGGGCCGCCGGGGCAGGGGGTGGGCGCACGTCAACCCCATCCCGCTCAACCCCACCCCGGGCTCTATCTGGACGGCCTCCACCCCGGCGGCGCAGGAGACCTTCGTGGAGACCCTGCGGGCCGCGGGCGTTACGACCACCGTGCGGGACACGCGCGGCAGCGACATCGACGGCGCCTGCGGCCAGCTGGCCACCGAGGCGCTCAACCAGAAAAGTTCCAGGAGGAGCAGATGAGCGACATGTTCCCCAGGGCCTCACGCCTGCGGCCGGGGTACCAGCGTGAGCAGGTGGACCGCTACTTCACGACCGCCCACGAGATCTACGACGCCGGGGAGTTCGAGGAGATGGACTCCGAGGGCGTACGGACCGTCGCCTTCGACATTGTGCGCGGGGGCTACGACCCCGACGCCGTGGACGCCGCCCTGGACCGCCTGGAGACCGCCTTCCTCCAGCGCAAACGTCAGAACTTCGTGGCCAACGAGGGGCGTGAGGCCTGGATGAGCCAGGTGGCCCAGCTCGCCACCACCCTCTACCCCCGCCTCCTGCGTCCGGCCGGGGAACGGTTCGCCCCCGCCAAGGACGGTTACAGCCGTGAGGAGGTCGACGACCTCATGGAGCGTGTCGCCGCCTACTTCGACTCAGAGGCTAAGCTCACCTCCACGGAGGTACGGGGGGCTACCTTCACCCGGGCCCGTGGCCGGAACGCCTACGACGAGGCCAGTGTGGACCGCTACCTGGCCCGTGTCGTCGAGGTCCTCCTGTCGGTGGAGTGAGAGGGGCTGTCATGAGTAGTCGCACCAGGGAGGGCGCGGAGGTGGGGACGCGCCGTCTGGTCCTCCTGGGCTCTACCGGCTCGATCGGCACCCAGGCCCTGGAGGTGGTCGAGCGCCTGGCGGCTGACGGCCTCGCTCCCCAGGTGGCAGGTCTGGCAGCTGGCGGAGGACGCCTTCCTCTCCTGGCGGAGCAGGCGGTTCGTCTCCGGGTTCCTGTCCTCGCCGTCGCCTCGCAGGCCGACGACGTAGCGGAGCGTCTCCGTCACGAGCTCGCCCACGCGGCGCTACGGCTAGGACGACCGGATCCGGTTCGTACCGTCCTGACCGGACCGCAGGCTGCCGCCGAGCTCGTCGAGGCCACCGGGGTGGAGCAGGAAGGGGACACGGTCCTCAACGGCGTCACCGGCTCCGTGGGCCTGGGACCGACCCTGGCGGCCCTGCGCAGCGGGGCCCGCCTGGCCCTGGCCAACAAGGAGTCCCTGGTGGTGGGCGGGGCCCTGGTCAGGGCGGCACTGGCTCGCCCCGGGCAGGTGGTCCCGGTGGACTCCGAGCACTCGGCGATCGCCCAGGCCCTGGCCAGCGGCCGCCACGAGAAGGGGCTCACCAGCCCCACTGTTACCGGTCGTTCCGAGGTACGGCGCCTGGTCCTGACCGCCTCAGGGGGCCCCTTCCGCGGGCGCGGCCGAGCCGACCTGGCGGGGGTCACCGCCGCCCAGGCGCTGAACCACCCCACCTGGGCCATGGGCCCGGTCGTCACCGTCAACTCCTCCACCCTGGTCAACAAGGGCCTGGAGCTCATTGAGGCCCACCTGCTCTTTGACGTCCCTGCCGACGACATCGTCGTGGTGGTCCACCCCCAGTCCGTCGTCCACTCCATGGTGGAGTTCACCGACGGCGCCACCATCGCCCAGGCCTCCCCGCCGGACATGCGCCTACCGATCGCCCTGGGGCTGACCTGGCCCGCGCGTCCCGACCTGGGCGGCCTGGTCACCCCCAACAGCTGGGCGGCCCCCCTCTCCTGGGACTTTGAGCCCCTGGACGAGGAGACCTTCCCGGCCGTGTCCCTGGCCCGGCAGGCCGTGCGCGCCTCCGCCACCCACCCCGCCGTCCTCAACGCGGCCAACGAGCAGGCCGTGGCGGCCTTCCTGGCAGGGCGCCTGGAGTGGCTGGATATCGTGGAGGTGGACGCCTCCGTCGTCAATGAGCACGAGGGGCTGACCGACCCGGATCTTGAGGACGTCCTGTCCGTGGAGCGGTGGGCCCGTCAGCGCGCCGAGGAGATTATCGCCCGCCGTAGCAGCACCCCGTCAGACAGGAGATGACCACGTGAACCTCGCCTACGTCCTCGGGATCGTTGTCCTCATTATCGGGATCGGCCTGTCCGTGGCCCTCCATGAGCTGGGGCACATGATCCCGGCCAAGTGCTTCGGGGTCAAGGTCCCCGAGTACTTCATCGGCTTCGGGCCCAGGCTGTGGTCCTTCCGCCGCGGTGAGACGGAGTACGGCATCAAGGCCATCTGGCTGGGCGGGTACGTCAAGCTCGTGGGCATGCTGCCTCCGGAGAACCCGGCCCGTCCTGACAGGCGCCGCAAGGACGGCAGCCCGGGCATGGTGGCCGAGTCGCGTGCCGAGGCCCTGGAGGAGATCACCCCCGGTGAGGAGGACCGGGCCTTCTACCGTCTGAGCGTGCCCCGCAAGCTCACGGTCATGGCGGGGGGCATCCTGACCAACCTCGTCCTGGGGATCCTCCTGCTGGCCGTGTCCCTGGGCGTCATGGGCCAGATGGGCTACACCACCACGGTCTCCACGGTGGCGCAGTGCCTCCCCGCCAACGTGGAGACCACGGACCAGTGCCTGGCGAGCGACCCCACCAGCCCCGCCCTGGCGGCCGGGATACAGGTCGGGGACACGATCCGGTCCTGGAACGGTACCCCGGTACGTACCTGGAAGGACGTCCAGGCCCAGATCGCGGCCTCCGGCACCGCCCCGACCACCGTGGTGGTCGAGCGTGACGGCAAGGAGATCCCCCTCCAGGTCACCGCCACCCAGGTGGAGCGAACCGTCTACGACGCCTCCGGGCGGGCGGTGACCAACGCTGACGGGGCCCCTGTGACCCGGCTACGGCCCTACGTAGGGATCTCGCCGACCGCCGGGAGGGTGCGGGTGGCACCCTCCGAGCTGCCGGGGGTCCTGGCCGGGGCCGTCACCAGCACCGTCAAGGCCATTGTCACCCTCCCCTCAGGGCTCTACCACGCGGTATCCGCCGGGCTGGGGCACGAGCAGCGCAGCACCAACGGCGTGGTCGGCGTGGTGGGCATGGGCCGGATCGCGGGGGAGGTCTCCAGCGCGGGGCCCGCCACCGTGCCCCTGTCGGTGCGTATCTCCTCCATGCTCGGCCTGCTGGGCTCGCTCAACCTGGCCCTCTTCGCCTTCAACCTCATCCCCCTCCTGCCGCTTGACGGCGGGCACGTGGCGGGAGCCCTGTGGGAGGGGGCCCGCCGGCGCTGGGCGCTGGCCCACGGGCGCCCTGACCCCGGGCCGGTGGACACCGCCCGGCTCCTGCCCATTGGCCAGGTGGTTTTCGGGCTCCTCATTGTCATGGCGGTGGTCCTCGTCTGGGTGGATATTGTCGCGCCCGTCTAGACTCCGCGACGCACTCCCTGGCCCCACGGCGGCCGGGATGGTCTCGCTGCGGTCCGGGTGACGAGGGTGTCGCGCGCCCTGGTCCCGCCCTCCCGCCTGGTCCCGGGGCAGGGCTCCAGGGCGTCGGGGCGGTCCAGCCCCGATCACGCCCTCCCGCCTGGTCCCGAGGCAGGGGCCCGGGGCATCAAGATCAACGCCCAGGGGTGGCGCCCTCCCGCCTGGTCCCGGGGCAGGAAGGTCCGGGACCAGGCGGCAGGGCGGGAGGTGGTGCGTTGGCCCCGGGCGCCTGCACGCTGCTGGTCTGTGGGGTACTGGTGCCGCGGGCCTGTGCCAGCGGTCACCATGGCACTATGATTATGGGCACCACACCGGTCCCGTCCCAGAGGTTCGCATGACGCTCGTGTTCATCTGTCTTCTCGCGACAGGCCTAGGCCTCCTGGTGCTCACCAGCATCCTGGACGACTTCCTGAGCTTCCTCTTCGACGGGGTCACCCCGGCCCTGGCCACAGGACTGGGCGCCACCGGAGCCATTGGCCTGATCGGGGTCTCCCTGACCGGTCTGACTGACCCCGTCCTCATGGCCGTTGCCGCCTCGGTGGGGCTGGCCAGCGCCGTCGGGACCGTCTGGGGGTGGCACCGTCTGCGGCGGGTAGCCACCGCCGTACGCGCCCTGCCCCAGACCGAGGAGCTCATTGGGGCCGACGCCCGTGTCCTGTGGTGGCGCGGCACCACAGGCAAGGTCCTGGTCGTCTCCCCCCGCGGGGACCAGTACCAGCTCACTGCCACCGGTGAGACGGACCTGAGGTCCGGCGCCATGGTCACGGTGACCGCCACGGCCCAGGACGGCGTCGTCGTGACCAATCTGAGAGCCCTGCCCTCCTAGGGACCTCTCTTGTACCTCGTGGTCGGGAACCTGATCGTGTCAGAGGGCCCTGTCCTCCTCGGGGCCCCTTCCTTTCCGAGCGGCTCCGCTCCTCGGCCTCTTTCAAGTGCCACAGACCCTGGCCCCTGTTCCTGCGGTCTTCCGCGACACGCGCAGTACGACCTTATGACGTCAGTGTCCCGGCCACGGGGGCGGAGCGGTCTCCCGCGACACACACTGCGGCCCCTACCCTTATTGCTTGTCGGTTGCTAGAATACGACTCTCATCACACAAGGAGCACACATGGAGTCTATTGGAACACTCTTTTTCGGCGGGCTTGGTATTGTCCTCCTCGTCCTCCTCCTGTCGTGGTTCGTTGCCTCACGCTTCGTGGTCATCCAGTCCAACGAGGTGGGACTGGTCTCCGGTAGCGCCAAGACAGGGGACGTGACCATTATCCTGCCCGGTGGTCGGGACTTCGTCTGGCCGATCTTCCAGCGTATCCAGTTCCTGCCCATGACCCAGCAGACCGTGGCGCTGTCGGTCACCGGTGAGGACGCCAATAAGATCAATGTCTCGGTAGGCGCCGTCGCCGCTATCAAGGTCGGGGACAACGAGGCCGCGATCCGGGCGGCCGCCCAGCGCTTCCTGGGTGTGGCCCAGGCCGACGCCGCCATCGCCCGGGCCGCCACCGAGGCCCTGGAGGGGACGCTGCGCTCCATCGTCGGCAATATGACGGTCTCCGACCTCATCTCCGACCGGGCCCTTCTTCAGCAGCAGGTCCTGGAGGGCGCCGAGTCGGCCCTGGCGGTCATGGGCCTGGTCATTGACACCTTGCAGGTCAACCGCATTGAGGACGACCGGGGCTACATTGCCGCCCTGGGCCAGCCTGAGCAGGAGCGTGTCCTGCAGGAGGCGCGGGTGGCCAAAGCCCGTAACGACCGCATTGCCAACGAGGCCGAGGCCACCAGCAAGAAGGCTATCGCGGAGGCCAACCGTGACCTGGAGGTGGCCAAGGCCGCCCTGAAGAAGGAGATGGACACCGCCGCCGCCGAGGCCCAGGCCGCCGCGCCCCTGGCCAAGGCCCGCAAGGACCGTGAGATCGCCGAGGAGAAGCGTGCCACCGCCCAGGCCGAGGCCGAGCTGCGTGAGCGTGAGCTGGACACCGAGGTCCGCAAGCCTGCTGACGCCGCCCGCTACCAGCGTGAGCAGGCCGCGGCGGCGACCAGGACCGAGCAGGTCGCTGCCGCCCAGGCCGCGGCCGAGCGAGTGCGCCTGGAGGCCCAGGCCGCGGCCGAACGGGTGCGCCTGGAGGCCCAGGCCGGGTCTGAGCGGGTGCGCCTGGACGCCGCCGCCCGCGCCGAGGCCACGGCCCTGACCGCCCGCGCCGAGGCCGATGCCGTGGAGGCCCGAGGCAAGGCCGAGGCGGCTGCGACCGCCGCCAAGGGTGCCGCCGAGGCCGGGGCCACCAAGGCGATGGCCGAGGCCATGGAGCTCTACGGTGAGGCCGCCAAGGCCAAGCAGGCCCTGGACATCCTGCCCGACGTGGTGCGCGCCTACGCGGAGCCCATGAGCGCCATTGACGGCCTGACCGTGGTCTCCGCCGATGGTGCGGGCAAGGTCACCCAGATGGGCGCCTCGGTCCTGCCCCAGGTGGACGCCCTGGTCAAGACCTTCCTGGGGAAGTCCGTCTCCGAGCTGGTCACCGGTCAGGCCCAGGACGAGGCCGGTAGCGACGTCGCCTGATCCCCTCGACGGCGGGGCCGGGTGGCGCTGTGCCACCCGGCCCCGCCGGCTGCAGGCGCCGTGCCGTCAGTCGAGCTGCTCCAGGCTCCGCACCCAGGCGGAGCGGACAGGGTTGGCGTCGGCCATGAGGACGTCGAAGCGCTCGTCGGCGATGTCAATGACCTCGCCCAGGGCCACCCTGGCCTCGCGGGCGGGTGAGGACTCCACCCTGGCCCAGCCCCGCGCCATGAGCGTCTCGCGGTTGGCCACCCGTGAGACGCACATGACCAGCGGGCGGGAGAACCTCTCGTGGTAGGCGGACCCCAGGGCGCGCAGCTCGGCCGCCTGGGCGTCGTCGAGCTCCCCCAGGGCCAGGGAGGCGGTGTCCATGTGCGCCTGCTGGTCGCCCCCGGGGGCGTCCTGGCTCAGGAGGAGGTCCACGATGTCGGTGTAGCCGGCCATGAGGGCCTCCTGCTCGGTGGGGGAGGCGGTCAGGACCACGTCCTCGAAGGCCTGGCGCAGCTCGGCCGCGGAGGTGAAGGGACGCTGCCCGGCCACGCGCTCAGCCGGCCAGGTGGCGCCCACGTACATGCTGCCGAAGGCCTCCACGAAGGTGGCCTGGTCCATGGCGTTGACCTCCTCCAGGCTCACCGCCCGGCCCCTGACCACGGCCACGTCCGGTCCCGCCTGGCGGCCGACGTGGAAGAAGAGCAGGTTGAGCACAATGGCGGTGATGGAGCCGATGGTCACCCCCGAGCCGAACAGGATGGCCAGCCAGTCGGGGACCATGGTGGCCATGTCCGGCTTGAAGGTCACCAGCAGGGCCAGGCCGATGGAGGTGGACACGATCGTGGCGTTGCGGTTGTCGTGCAGGTCGACCTTGGCCAGGGTCTGGAGGCCCACGACGGCGACGTTGGCGAACATCACCAGGCTCGCCCCGCCAATGACCGGTGTGGGGATGGCGGCGACGACGGCACCGGCCTTGGGCAGCACTCCCAGGACGATCATAATGGCGCCCGCGGCGGTGACCACCCAGCGGGACTTGACCTGCGTGAGGCGCACCAGGCCCACGTTCTGCGCGAAGCAGGTGTAGGGGAAGGAGTTCAGCACCCCGCCGAGCACGGTGGACAGCCCGTCGGCACGCAGGGCGGCGGCAATGTGCCGTGAGGTAATGCGCCTGCCCACGATCTCACCGGTGGCGAACACGTCCCCGGTGGTCTCCACGGCCGTGACTGCCATCACAATGAGCATGGAGACAATACCGGTCAGGGGGAAGGCCGGTACGCCGAAGAAGAAGGGTGTGGTCACGCTCACGGCGTCGGCCTGGGACACCTGGGAGAAGTCGGTGTCTCCCAGCGCCCAGGCCACGGTGGTGGCGGCGACCAGGCCGACGAGGACCGAGATGGTCCCCATGAACCCCTTGAAGACCCTCTGGACGAGGACGATCGTGGCAATGGTGCCCAGGGCGTACAGGAGGCCCTTGATGGTCAACCAGGCGACGTCGGACCTGCTGGAGCCCTGGGGGGCGTAGGTGCCCCAGTTGACAATGTCCCCGGCGGAGACGCTCAGCAGGGTGGTGCCCATGACGGTCAGGAGGGTGCCGGTGACCACCGGGGGGAAGAAGCGCAGCAGCCTGGCGAAGAAGGGCGCCGCGAGGAAGGTCGCCAGGCCGGCGACGATAATCGAGCCGTACATGGCGGCCAGGCCCGCGGTCCCACCCGCTCCCGGGGAGGCCGCCAGGCCGATGGCGATGAGCGGGGAGACGGCGGTGAAGGTGACGCCCTGGATGAGGGGCAGCCGCACCCCGATCCTGGGGCCGAGCCCGGCGGACTGGACGATGGTGGCAATGCCGCAGGTGAACAGGTCGGCGTTAATGAGGTGGATCGTGGTGGCGTCGTCCAGGCCCAGCCCCTGGGAGATGACCAGGGGGACGATCACGGCCCCGGCGTAGAAGGCCAGGACGTGCTGGACGGACAGGACCGCAAGACGCTTGACCGCCGGGACGGCGTCGACCGGATCCTTGACGGCGGGGGCCGCGGTGGGACGAGACATAGGGCTTCCTTGTGGAGGAGCAGGAGGTTGACCACCGCATTCTCACCCTTGCGTGTGCTGTGGGTGAAGTCGTCGGCGCCGGGTGGGTGCGGACGGGCGCCGTGCGGGCCCTGCCGCAGGTCGGCGACCAGCTCGCGGTAGCCCTCTCCGCCCGTGGGCACCGTGCGGGCCCTGCCGCGGGGGCGGGGCCTGGGATTGAGGAGGCCTACTGCGAGCTGGCGGCCCGGCGGATCCTGTCGGGGCGGGGCCTGGGCCGCGAGGTGGTCCGCCGTCGGCACGGGCCCAGCTACGTGGACGGGGATCCGGGGGTGCGGCTCGAGCCCTCCTCGGGTGCCGAGCCCCCGGCTACGTGGACGGGATCCGGTAAGGCCCCGTCGTGGGGACGGGGCCCCTAAGGACGGCGACGCCGGGGCCTGGCGCGGGCCCGCGGTGGGGGAGGGGAGCGGGGGTGTGCCATAGTTCCCCTGTGTCTGGTACCCCGGTACGTCCTACCCGCGACGACCTGCCCCGTCCTCCCTACGACAGCGCGACCGCCGCGGTCCTGGCCGCGCTCGAGCCGCTGGGCTTCTGGCGCGAGATGACCGTGGACAACCTCCCGGCCTGGCGCTCCCCCGTGGAGGACTCCCGGGCCGCCTTCCGCAGCGCCCACCCCGGGACCGACCTGACCGAGGACCACCTGACCTCCTTTGACGGCGTCGAGATACCGGTAGCCGTCCTGCGCGACGGGGCGCGGGGGGCCGACGACGGGGCCCAGGGGGAGGGCCCGGCTACCGGCCGCCGCGGTGACCCCGGGCACGGTGGCGACTCCAGGCACGGTGACCCCGGGCGCCGTGACGGCCTGCCAGCCCACAGGCCCGGTGACGGCCCACTGGCCCAGGATCCCGGTGGTGACGAGCCCGGTGACGGCCTGCCGGCCCAGGGGCCCGGTGACGGCCTGCCGGCCCAGGAGCCCGGCCCGCTCTTTGTCTCCCTCCACGGGGGCGGGCTGGTCATGGGCAGCCGCTACAGCGGCCTGCGCACGGTGGTGCCCTGGATGCGCCGCTACGGGGGCGTCGTCGTCAGCCCGGAGTACCGTCTGGCCCCCGAGTCCCTGTCCCCGACCGCGGTGGAGGACTGCTACGCCACCGTGTGCTGGGCCGTGGACAACGCCGCCGCCCTGGGAGCCGACCCTGGGCGGGTCGTCCTGGTGGGGGCCAGCGCGGGCGGGGGGCTGGCACTGGGGGTCCTCCTCATGGCGCGCGACCGCCACGGGCCCCAGGTCCTGGGGGCCCTGGCTGACTACCCCATGCTGGACGACCGCACCGGCCAGGAGGACGGGTCGGTCTCCGGGCTCCAGTACCTGCACCAGGGCACCTGGCCCTCGGCCTACAACAACGTCGCCTGGGAGGCGGCCCTGGGCCAGCGGCGGGGGACCGGGGCCGTCAGTCCCTACGAGGCCCCGGCCCGGGCCACCTGGCTCGGCGACCTGCCGCCGGTCTTCCTGTCCGTGGCCTCGGCCGAGCCCTTCCGCGACGAGGTGGTGGCCCTGGCCAGCGCCCTGTGGCGTGACGGCGGGGTGGCTGAGCTCCACGTCTTCCCCGGTGGTACCCACGCCATGGAGGAGGTCAGTACCACCTGGCTCGCCCGGGGCCTGGGGGCGGCCCGTGACGCCTGGGTCGAGCGGCTCCTGGTCCCCGAGGATCCGGGGACCAACCTCCTGGCGGTGGCCCGGGCGGGGACCTACCCGGCCCTCAGCGAGCAGGTGCTGGCAGGGGCCTCACCCCTCGCCCAGGGCCCGCTGGAGGGGCTCGAAGTGCTCCACCACGGCGCTGCGGTAGGCCTTGACGTCCCCTGACCGGGCGGCGTCGAGCATGGCCCGGTGGGCCCTGGCGGTGGTGATGATGTCAGCGGGGTGGGGGGCGTCCAGGAGGGGGATCGTCAGGGTGTGGACCGTCCAGAAGGCGTCCGAGAGGTGGCGGAACAGGTGGTTCTCCAACGGGCTCAGGAGCTGGTTGTGGAAGGCCCGGTCCTGCTCGACGAAGGTGTGCCCGGCGGCGGCACGGTCCTCCATCTGGGTCACCAGGGACTCCAGGGACTCCAGGGCCTGGTCCTGGCGCCCCTTCCAGGCCTGCGTCACCCTCTCGGCGATGGCCAGGTCCAGGGTGAGGCGGACCTCGACGATGTCGCGCAGGCCCCGGTAGTCGTCACCGGGGTGCAGCAGCCCCCGGAAGACCAGGGACTCCACCATGGGGCGCATGGAGACGTCGCCGACGAACATGCCGTACCCGTGACGGACCTCGACAATGTCCAGGGCCACCAGGGTGCGCACCGCCTCGCGCACCGAGGAGCGTGACACGCCCAGGTCGGTGCACAGCTGGGACTCCGTGGGCAGGAAGTCCCCCGGCTGCAGGTGCGAGGTCAGGATGTAGTCCTTGATCGCCTGGATGGCGGTGTCCGCCTGGGTGGTGGGTGCATGCGTGAGCACGGTGTAGGCGCTGCCCGGTGTCTCCGTAGGGATCATGGTGATCGTAACTCCGTTGTTATACCGCGGTTTAAGGATGCGTCGGGTGCCGACGCGCCAAGCCCGTATGACCTGAACCACCATCTGGTCAGGAGTATATGACAGGTGGTCAGACGTCCTCGGGCCTGCTACAGTCATCCTACCAACGTCAGACATAAGACGTCCGACTTCAGGAGAACTTCAATGACGATCTCACCTGCTTCCGCCTCCCGCCGCGACTTCCTCAAGGTATCGGGGGCCCTGGGCCTGGCGGCCGGGCTCGCCGCGACGCTGGCCGCCTGCGGTGGCAGCCAGAAGCCCACCGGCACCGGCACCGGGGCGGATCCCTCCAAGATCAACAAGGACGGCACCATCACCGCCGGTATCTCGTATGAGCTGGGCACCACCGGCTACGACCCCATGATCACCTCCGCGGCCCTGACCATCGCGGCCAACTGGCACACCCTGGAGGGGCTGACCGAGCTCCACCCCGCCACCCGCGAGGTCTACGCGGCCCTGGGCGCCGAGCTGCCCAAGAAGGTGGACGACACCACCTACGAGGTCACCCTGCGCGACGGCGCCAAGTTCTCCGACGGCACCGCGGTGACCACCGACGACGTCGTCTTCTCCTTCGAGCGCGTGCTCGAGCCCACCAACAAGTCCACCTACCTCCAGTTCCTGCAGTTCGTGGCCAAGGTCGAGGCCAAGGACGCCACCACGGTCACCATCAAGCTCAACTACCCCTTCTCGCTGGTGGCCGAGCGCCTCAGCGTGGTCAAGATCGTCCCCAAGGCCGTCGTCGAGGCCGACGCCAAGGCCTTCGACCTCATGCCCACCGGCTCGGGCCCCTACAAGATGACGGACAACAGCGCCGCCTCCCAGAACATCGTCTTCGAGCGCAACGACCACTACAACGGCCCCCACCCGGCCCTGGCCAAGACCATGACCTGGAAGGTCATGCCCGACGACACCACCCGCACCAACGCCATGACCTCGAGCAAGGTGCAGGCCATTGACGCCGTGCCCGCGGCCAACCTCAAGCAGATGAAGGCCCCGGTGACCGTGGCCGCCCAGCAGGGCTTCAGCCTCCTGTTCGCCATGTTCAACCACTCCACCTTCTCTGACCCCAAGGCCCGTCAGGCGGTGATGTACGCCCTGGACTACGTCAAGATCTGCGAGACCGGCATGTCCGGGCTGGCCACCCCCGCCACCTGCTTCGTCCAGGACGGCCACCCCGCCTTCAGGCAGGCCAAGACGGTCTACGGCTACGACGCGGCCAAGGCCAAGTCCCTCCTGTCCGAGGCCGGGGTGACGAGCCTCAGCCTGCTGTGCACCAACCACGGCTGGTTCTCCTCGGCCCGCCCGATTATCAAGGAGAACCTGGAGGCCCTGGGGGTGAGCGTCGCCTACGACGAGAGGAAGTCCGCGGACGCCTACCAGCTCATTGACGGCAGCCAGGGGCCCTGGGACGTCCTCATCGCCCCGGGTGACCCCTCGGTGTTCGGCAACGACGCGGACCTGCTCATGCGCTGGTGGTACGGCACCGACCTGTGGACCGAGACCCGTATGCACTGGAAGGGCTCGGAGTCCTACACGGCCATCCAGGCCCTGCTGGACGAGGCGGTCAGGCTCGAGGGTGAGGCGCAGGTCGCCAAGTGGCAGGAGATCTTCGACAAGCTCTCCGAGGACGTGCCGCTCTACCCGATCTTCCACCGCAAGACCCCCACGGCCTACGACTCCCAGACCTTGTCCGGCTTCAAGCCGATCGCGCTGACCGGCCTGTCCTTCGTGGACGTGGGATCGACCACGGCCTGACCCGGGCCCTGGCCGGGAGGCCTGGAGCCAGCGGGGGCGCGTCGCACATGTGACGCGCCCCCGACTTGTATTCGGACGTCAGACATCAGACAATAGGAGGGTGAGTACGCCCGACCGTCACCGGCCGGGCACCTACCGGCCGGCCACCCCTGAGGTGGCGGGGCACCGAAGCAAAGGAGCATTCCTGTGTCCAACCTCATTCGCCTGATCGGACGGCGCCTGCTCGCGCTGCCGGTCATGGTGCTGGGTGTGACGCTTCTCGTGTTCGTCGTCATGTCGTTCTCATCGGCTGACCCCGCGCGCCTGGCGCTGGGGGAGGCAGCCTCTGCGGACGCCCTGGAGCAGTACCGAGTCGCCCACCACCTCAACGACCCACTCCTGCAGCGGTACTGGGACTACCTCACGGGGCTGGTCCACGGTGACCTCGGCTCCTCCTTCACCGGGGTCAGGATCTCCGACCTGGTCTCCTCGGCCTTCCCCATCACCCTCCAGCTGACCTTTATCGGCATCTTCGTCGCCGTCATCCTGGCCACCGTCCTGGGCATCGTCGCCGCCCTCTACCGCGACCGGTGGCCTGACCAGGTCATCCGCGTCATCTCCATCGCCTGCCTGGCCACTCCCTCCTTCTGGCTGGCACTGCTGCTCATCCAGTGGTTCTCCGACGTCCCCGGCGGCACCGGGACCTTCCCCGCCCTGGTCTCCGACTGGGTCTCCTTCAGCGACGACCCGGGCACCTACGTCCGCCAGATCTTCCTGCCGGCCCTGGCCGTGGCCGTGCCCAACGCCGGGTCCCTGACCCGCGTGGTGCGCACCGCCATGGTCGAGGAGCTGGACCGCGACTACGTGCGCACCGCCATCGGCGGGGGCATCCCCAAGCACGTGGTGGTGGCCCGTAACGTGCTGCGCAACGCGCTCATCACCCCGCTGACCGTGCTGGGCCTGCGTATCGGCTACGCCATGGGCGGCGCCGTCGTCATCGAGATCATCTTCAACATCAATGGCATGGGCCAGCTCATCTTCGACGGTATCACCCGCAATGACGTCAATATCGTCCAGGGCGTGTCCATCACCGTGGCGCTGGCCTTCATCCTCGTCAACATTGTCGTCGACATGCTCTACGTCCTCGTCAACCCACGAATCAGGAGCATCTGATGCTGCACCGTCGCACGCTGGAGAGGGCCTCCGCCCCCGGGCAGCGCTTCCAGGGCTGGAAGGCGCTCCCGACCGGCTCCAGGATCGCCGTCGTCGTCCTGGGCCTCATCGCCCTCGTCGCCCTCCTCGCACCCCTGGTCGCGCCCTACTCCCCCAAGGCCACGGGACTGGCCGCGGGACAGAGCACCACCTACATCGAGGGCATCGGTGAGGTCACCTCCTCCGACCCGGTCGTGGCCCCCTCCCTGTCCCACCTCTTCGGCACCGACGCCACCGGGCGAGACATCTTCTCCCGCGCCGTCTACGGCGGCCGGGTCTCCCTGGTCGTAGGGCTGTCGGCCACCGGCCTGGCCCTGGCCGTGGCCGCCGTCCTGGGGGCCGTGGCCGCCACGGCCCGCAAGTGGATCTCCGAGACCCTCATGCGCGTGCTCGACGTCGTCATGTCCTTCCCCGGGATCGCCCTGGCGGCCGTCCTGGTGTCGGCCATGTCCACGCGCCTGCCGATCCTGCCGGTGATCATTATCTCCATCGCGATCCTCTACGTGCCCCAGCTCACCCGCGTGGTGCGGGCCAATATCATCTCCCAGTTCGGTGAGGACTACGTGTCCGCCTCCAAGGTGATGGGCGCCTCCGTCCCGTGGATCCTGGCCAAGCACGTGGCCCGCAACTGCATCGCACCGATTATGGTGTTCGCCACCGTGCTCGTGGCCGACGCCATCGTCTTCGAGGCCTCGCTGTCCTTTATCGGTACCGGTATCCAGTCCGCCAACACCCCCACCTGGGGCAATATGCTCTCCGAGGGCAAGGCCCTGCTGCTGTCCGGGCACTGGTGGCCCACCTTCTTCCCCGGGCTGCTCATCCTCATCACCACCCTGTGCCTCAATATCCTCTCCGAGGGGCTGACCGACGCCATGGCCTCCCCGCGCATCAGGGTCAAGGTCGACGTCCAGGCCGACGAGGAGGCCATGGAGACCCAGGAGGCCTGGGACGACGCCGCCGACGCCGTGGCCTCCCACGTCAGGACGGCCCAGGGCGAGGTGGTCCGGGACAGGCAGGACGTCAGCTCCCTGACCGGGGTGGGCGTCCCCGCCGTGGAGGACGTCCCCCTGGCTGAGCGCCTGGCCTCCCTGCGGGTGGCCGAGCTGGCCCGCCGTGACCGCCTCGTCTACGAGGACAGCGGCGAGGAGCCGGTCCTGGAGGTCAAGGACCTGTCCATCGCCTTCCCCGCCCAGCACGGGGACGTCGATATCGTGGACCGCGTCTCCTTCTCGGTGCGTCCCGGAGAGACCATGGGGCTGGTGGGGGAGTCCGGCTGCGGGAAGTCCATCACCTCCATGGCGGTCATGGGGCTGCTGCCCCCCACCGCCCGTATGCGCGGCCAGATCCTCTTCAAGGGCCGCAACCTCCTGGAGATGAGCCCCGAGGAGCACAACGCCCTGCGCGGCCACGAGATGAGCATGATCTACCAGGACGCCCTGAGCTCCCTGAACCCCTCCATGCTCATCCGCTCCCAGATGAAGCAGCTCACCTCCCGCGGCGGGACCCGCAGCGCCGAGGAGCTCCTGGAGCTGGTGGGGCTGGACCCGGTGCGCACCCTGAGGAGCTACCCGCACGAGCTCTCCGGCGGGCAGCGTCAGCGCGTGCTCATTGCCATGGCCCTGACCCGTGACCCCAGCCTGGTCATTGCCGACGAGCCCACCACCGCCCTGGACGTGACCGTCCAGAAGCAGGTCGTGGACCTCCTCAACGAGCTGCGTGAGAAGCTCGGGTTCGCCATGGTGTTCGTCTCCCACGACCTGGCCCTGGTGGCCAAGCTGGCCCACCGCATCACCGTCATGTACGCCGGCCAGGTGGTGGAGCAGGCCCCCACCAGCGAGCTGCTGACCAACCCCGTCCACGAGTACACCCGGGGGCTGCTGGGCGCCGTGCTCTCCATCGAGTCCGGTTCCAACCGGCTCCACCAGGTGCGCGGCACCGTCCCCAGCCCCTCGGAGTTCGTCGACGGCGACCGCTTCGCCCCCCGTTCGGACCACCCCACCGTCGGGCTCCACACCCGTCCGAGCCTCAAGCCGGTGGCCGGCGCGGAGAACCACTACTACGCCGTCACGCCTGAGCTTGAGGCGGTCCTCGCCAAGGAGGAGGCCCACTGATGCCGGAGAAGAACAGCACCTGGACCCCGCAGGATCCCGTTATCGAGCTGCGTGGCGCCCACGTCGTCCACAAGTCACGCACCGGCAGCCTCCTGCGGCCTGACAAGGTCCACGCGGTCAACGACGTCTCCCTGACTGTGCGCCGTGGCGAGACCCTCGGCCTGGTGGGGGAGTCGGGGTGTGGGAAGTCCACCACCGCCCGCCTCATGGTGGGGCTCCAGGCGCCTACCGCGGGCGAGGTCTACTTCAAGGGCAGGAGGCTGGGGCACCGGGCGTCCGACCGCAGGGCCCTGGGGCGCTCGGTCTCCATGGTCTTCCAGGACCCGGCCACGGCGCTCAACCCCCGCATGGTCGTGCACGACACGCTCATTGACCCGCTCAACGTCCACGGCGTCGGCAGCCCCAGGGAGCGCGAGGCCAAGGTGCGCGACCTGCTCCACCTGGTAGGCCTGCCGCCCAGCGCCCTGGACGTGCTGCCCCGGCAGATCTCCGGCGGGCAGCGCCAGCGCGTGGCCATTGCCCGCGCCCTGGCCCTGGACCCGGATATTATCGTGGCCGACGAGCCCACGAGCGCCCTGGACGTCTCCGTGCGCGCCCAGGTGCTCAACCTCCTGCAGGACCTCAAGGCGAGCCTGGGCCTGGGTCTGGTGTTCATCAGCCACGACATCAACACCGTGCGCTACGTCTCCGACCGGATCGCCGTCATGTACTTCGGCAGGATCCTGGAGCTGAGCACCACCGAGGAGATCTTCGCCAACCCCCAGGAGGAGTACACCCGCACCCTGCTGGGTGCCGTGCCCTCCCTCCTGGACCGCTGAGACGACGGCGGACCTGGCGGTACCGAGTGGGCCCTGGGCACGGGGCCCGCTCGGTACCGCCAGGGGCCTGCGCTTACCAGGGCGGGTACGCGTACGCAGCGGAGCCGCGGCCGGTACCGCCAGGGCCCGCGGCTGCCGGCACCGGGCCCCGGTGCCCGACCGCGTCCCACGGCCTCGTGCCACCCCGCAGATCCCGCAGACAGTGCACGGCGCACCCGAGCTCGCCCCGGCGCCTTCGGCCCGGGCCCCCGCCACGACCCGCCGGATGTCGTGGACGGGGTGGAGGTCGCGGACGGAGCGCGGTCCGCGGTCACCGCGATGCGACCCGCCGTCCGCTGCTGGTGCCCCGGCACGGCATGTCTGGCATAATCAGATATCCGACGTCAGACGTCGGAAACACACTCGACGAGGAGAACTACTTCTATGGACACCCGCTTCACCGGCGTCATCCCCCCGGTCGTCACCCCCTTCACCGTCCAGGGTGAGATCGACCTCGAGAGCCTGGACAGGCTTATTGACGTCCTTATCGAGGGAGGTGTCACCGGCCTGTTCTCCATGGGCTCCACCAGTGAGGTGGCCTACCTCACCGACGCCCAGCGTGATGTCGTCGTGGGACGCACCGTCGAGCGCGTCGCCGGGCGCGTGCCCGTCCTGGTGGGGGCTATCGACACCACCGCCGGCCGGGTCGTGGAGCAGGCCAGGCGTGCCGCCGCCCTCGGCGCCGACGCCATCGTGTCCACCTGCCCCTTCTACGCCCTGAACTCCGAGGCCGAGTACGCCGCCCACTTCCGGGCCGTGGCCGCGAGCGTGGACCTCCCCCTGTTCGCCTACGACGTCCCCGTGCGCCTGGGCGGCAAGAAGCTCTCCCGCGACCTCCTGGTGGGCCTGGGAAGCGAGGGCGTCCTGGCCGGCGTCAAGGACTCCTCCGGTGACGACGTCGCCTTCCGCCGCCTGGTCATGGCCAACGAGGACGCCGGCCACCCCCTGGCGCTCCTGACCGGCCACGAGCTCGTCGTGGACGGCATGCTCCTGCTCGGGGCCGACGGAGTCGTGCCCGGGTACGGCAACGTCGAGCCCCGTGCCTACCGTGACCTGTGGGACGCCGCCGTCGCGGGGGACTGGGCCCGGGCCCGCCGGATCCAGGACGAGATCGCCCGGAACTTCGAGTGCGTCTTCGCCGTCACGGGCCGCTCCGGGGACGCCACCGGGGTCGGGGCCTTCAAGACCGCCATGGCGGCCCTGGGCACCATTGCCACCGCCACCATGGCCTTCCCCGTCGAGCCCCTGGAGCCCGCGAACGCCCAGGCCGTCCTGGCCGTCCTGAGGAAGAACGGGCTCCTGTAGGGCCCCTGCGTACGGCCCGGGCCGGGCTGTCCGCGCAGGTGGCGACCACGTAGCGGGGCGGTGCGCGCATCGCCGCCCCGCTACGCTGGGACCTGGAGCCAGACGCCCCACCCGGACACGGAATCGAGAGGACCGAAGGTCATGAGTACCACCGACGCCGCCCCGCCCCTCTCCACGCCCCTGGTCGTGGGGGTGGACCTGGGCGGGACCAAGATGGCGGCCGCCCTGGTCACCGCGGACGGCGCGCTGGCCGGCCCCCTGGCCTCCGTGCCCACCCCCGCCCGCAGCGGCCCGGAGGCGGTGCTCGACGCCATTGCCTCGGTGGTCGACACCGTCGTGTCGGTTGGCACCCACCAGGCCCCCGGCGCGCCGGTGACCGTCAGCGCCGTGGGCGTGGGCAGCGCGGGCGTGGTCAACGTCTCCACCGGCACGATCGTCTCGGCCACCGACGCCATCACCGGCTGGACCGGCACGTCGGTCGCCACCGGGGTCCGCTCCCGCCTTATCGCCCAGGGCTACGGGGACATGCCCGTCCACGTCGAGAACGACGTCGACGCCTACGCCGGGGGAGAGGCCTGGCTGGGCGCCGGACGCGACGCCAGCTCGGTCCTGGTCGTCGCCGTGGGGACCGGGGTGGGCGGGTCCGTGGTCATTAACGGCACCACCGTGCGCGGCGCCCACTACGTCGCCGGGGAGATCGGGCACGTCCCCGCCCCGGGGGCCGAGAACGAGATGTGCACCTGCGGGCGCCGTGGCCACCTGGAGGCCATTGCCGCAGGCCCCCAGATCCACCGCCGCTACCTGGCCGCGGGCGGGGACCCGGAGGTGGCCAACGCCTTCGAGGTCGAGCAGCGGGCCGACGCCGGGGACCCCATCGCCTCCCTGGTCTACCGTGACTCCGCCATCGCCCTGGGCAAGGTCCTGGCCGGGGTGGTCGCCGTCCTGGACCCCGAGCGCGTGGTCCTCTCCGGGGGCCTGGCCCGCGCCGGGGAGCTGTGGTGGGCGCCCCTGCGCGAGACCTTCCGCGCCGAGCTCATCGACCCCCTGGCGGACGTACCCCTCGTACGCGCCGAGCTGGGTACCAACGCCCCCATTATCGGCGCCGCCCGCGGCGCCCTCAGGCTCCTGGGCGCCACCGCCTGAGAGCGCCCGCCGGGACCCCCCACTGCCAAAGGAAGACACATGACCAGCCTCCACCCCGTCCTCGCCGCCCTCAAGGGGGGCCTGATCGCCTCCGCCCAGGCCTACCCCGGTGAGTCCATGCGCGACCCCCGTACCATGGACGAGGTCGCCCAGGCGTGCGTGGCCGGGGGCGCCGTCGGCATCCGCGCCCAGGGCCTGGCGGACCTGGCCCTCATCAACCAGCACGTGGACGTCCCCGTCATCGGCCTGTGGAAGGACGGCCACGACGGCGTCTTCATCACCCCGACCCTGTCCCACGCCATTGCCGTGGCCGCTACCGGCAGCCAGATCGTGGCCCTGGACGCCACCCGGCGTCCCCGCCCCGACGGCCTGACCCTCGCGCAGACCGTCGTCGGCCTCAAGGACGTCTTCCCCGAGATCCTGGTCATGGCGGACTGCGGGTCCCTGGAGGACGCCCGGGCCGCCCAGGACGCGGGTGCCGACGTCATCGGCACCACCCTGGCCGGGTACACCGGGGAGCGGCCCCGCACCGAGGGCCCCGACATTGAGCTCATTGACCAGGTCGCCGCCATCGCCCAGGTCCCCCTCATCGTGGAGGGACGGGTGCACACCCCCGCCCAGGCCGCCCAGGCCATGGACCACGGTGCCTTCGCCGTGGTGGTCGGGACCGCCATCACCCACCCGACGACGATCACCTCCTGGTTCGTGGAGGCGGTCACCCGACGCTAGGACGTCGGGCACACAGACCTTGTGAGGCCGCCGGGTACGGCGGACCTTCTCAAGGGTGGGGAACACCGGTGGGGCGTGTCTGTCTGGACGCGCCCCACCGGCGTCCCGTCCCGGGGCCGTCCGGGCTCCACGTAGCGCGTTCCCGGGGCCGGGTAGGGGGGCGCTGCGCCCCGTAGCGTGGGCGACCTGTGCAGGCCAGGTGGGGTCGGGGCGGGCGCCGGGGCGGCGGGGTACCCGCCGGGACGTGTGACTGGCGCTACGCTACGGTCCCTCCGGGGCGCCACCCGGGCCGTGATCCGCGTCCGCCACGCCGGGATAGGGGCGTCATACCTGGCAAAATGGACTTTCTGCGCATAACGTGACACCAGCGGCGCCGCCATCGAGGCGCCGACCGACTACCGAGAGGCAACACATGTCCGTCAACCGCACTGAGCTCATTGCCGCCATCGCTGAGAAGGCTGGTCTGACCAAGACCGACGCCGACACCTTCCTCGGCGCCTTCCAGGACGTCCTGGTGGAGAACGTCGCCAAGGGTGAGGCCGTCAAGATCACCGGTCTCATGGGGGTCGAGCGCGTCGAGCGCGCCGCCCGCACCGGTCGCAACCCGCGCACGGGCGAGGAGATCCAGATCCCGGCCGGCTACGGCGTCAAGCTCACTGTCGGCTCCGCCCTCAAGAAGGCCGTCCAGGCCTGAGCCCCACCCGCGTCCCTGACGCGGTCCGGCAGCGCGCCACCCAGCGGTGGCGCGCTGCTCTTATTGGCCCTACCTCCTCCCGCGCCAGCGGCCCCGACCCCGTCCTGGCCGTGGTGCCCGACGGCGGCCAGGGCGGTGGGGCGGCCGGGGCGGTCCTGACGCCACCCCGGACCGCGTCGACCACCGGGTAGCGGGGCGGCGGCCGTCTGCCCGTGGGCACCGCGGAGGGGGCTCCGAGCCTCCCCCTGGAGCCGGGCCAGGGGAGACCACCTCCCCGGCACCACGGAGGGGGCGCAGCTGCCTCGTCCTCGAGGAGGAGGTCGGCACCCGGCGTCCGCCCTACCGTAAGGGCATGACAGACGTCACGGTGAAGCCGTCCCCCGACGGCGTCCCTAGCCACTCCGCCCCTCCTGCACCGGGTGCCACTGCACCCTACGCGCACGGTGCTCACCCAGGTACCAGCGCCCTGGCCCTCCAGGGCCTGTACAAGGCCTACGGACAGACCCTGGCGGTGAACGACCTCTGGCTGGATATCCCCGCGGGCAGCCTCTACGCCATGGTGGGCCCCAACGGCGCCGGCAAGACCACCACCCTGTCCATGGCCACCGGCCTGCTCACCCCCGACTCCGGGCGCGCCCTCGTCCACGGGGTGGACGTGTGGGCCGAGCCCGTCCGCGCCAAGGCCCTCATCGGGGTCCTGCCCGACGGCCTGCGCACCTTCGACCGGCTCAACGGCCTGGAGCTGGTCACCTACTCCGGGCTCCTGCGCGGCACGGACCGGGACACGGTGGTACGTCGCGCCACCGAGCTCCTCCACGTGCTGGAGCTGTGGGAGGCCGGGACCACCATGGTGGCCGACTACTCCGCGGGCATGCGCAAGAAGGTCCACCTGGCCTGCGCCCTGGTCCACTCACCCAGCGTCCTGGTCCTGGACGAGCCCTTCGAGGCCGTGGACCCGGTCTCCGCCCAGACCATCCAGGCGATCCTGACCGACTTCGTGCGCGCAGGCGGCACCGTGGTCATCTCCAGCCACGTCATGGCCACCGTGGAGCGCCTGTGCGACCACGTGGCCGTCATTAACGCCGGACGGGTCGTGGCGGCGGGGACCGTCGCCGAGGTGGCCGACGGCATGGACCTGGACCAGCGCTTCGCCCAGCTCGTGGGTGCCCGGGTACGGACGGAGGGGCTGTCGTGGCTGCGACCCTCGTCCGACTGAGGTGGCGTCTGACCCTCAACGCCGTGCGGAGCAGCGTCTGGGCCGTTATCGGCCTCCTGGCGGGCGGGGCGTACGCCGTCGGCGCAGTCAGTGTCCTGACCGGTGGGGCCGTCCTCCTGGGGGCCGCCGGTGACGTCACCAGCGTCTCCCTGGTCCTGGGGGCCCTCGGTGCCCTCCTCGTCGCGGGGTGGACCCTTGTCCCGCTGCTCCTGACCGGCCAGGACGGGACCCTGGACCCCCGCGCCCTGGCGGCCTGGGTCGCCCCCTCCCGCACCCTGGCCCGGGGCCTGCTCGTGGCGGCCGCCTGCGGGCTGCCGGGCCTGGCCACCGGCGTCGTCTGCCTCCTGCCGCTGCTGGTGTGGGCCCTGTCCGGGCAGTGGGCGGCGGTCGCCTCCGCCCTGGTCATGGCCCCGGTGGCCCTGGCCACCTGCGTGATCCTCTCGCGCGTGGTCGTCACCGCCGCCGGACTGTCCACCACCCGCAGGGGCCGGGACAGGGTCGCCCTGGTGGCAGTGGCGGCGGTGCTCCTGGGCTCACTGGTCCCGAGCCTGCTCAACGGCCTGGCCCTGGGCGAGGGGCTGGAGGCGCTGCGCCCCGTGGCCCGCGCGGTGGGGCTGACCCCCCTGGGGTGGACCTTTGCCGTGCCGGGCCTGGTGGCCACCGGTCAGTGGGCCCTGGCCGCGGCCTGCGCCCTGGGGGCGGTGGCGCTCCCGGTGCTGCTCATGGCCCTGTGGTACCGGGTCGTCCGCCGCGTCATGGTGACCCCCGTCAGCGGCTCCGGCCCCTCCCACGGCTACGCGGTGGTCACCAGGAAGCCGGACAGGTCCTCGTCGGCAGCCGGTTCCGCCGGTGACGCAGCCGGCACCGACGCCGACAGCCTGGTGGACGTCCTGCCCTGGGCCCGGCGCCTGGGGCGTCTCATGCCCGTCCCCGCCGCCGCCGTGGCCGCACGCTGCCTGCGCTACTGGCGCACCGACCCGCGCTACCTCGCCCAGCTCCTGGGCCTGTGCCTGGTCCCCGTGCTGCTCGTGGTCGTGGTGGCCGTGGGCCCCGCGGCGGGTACCAGCGTGGTGGGGCACCTGGCCTGGGGCGGCGCCCCGGCCGGGCTCCTGGCCCTGCCCGTCGTGCTCGGTCTCCTGACAGGATGGAGCCTCCACGACGACCTCGGCTACGACTCCACCGCCCGGTGGAGCCACCTCAGCGCCGCCCTGTGCGGGCGTGACGACCTGCTGGGCCGTATCGTGGCCGCCGCCCTGTGGCAGATCCCCGTCATCGTGGTGTCCACGCTCCTGGTCGCGGGGTGGACAGGGCACTGGCGCTGGGTGCCCGTGGTCCTGGGGACGGCCCTGGCCCTCCTGGGCTGCGCCTACGGCTGGTCCGCGGTCACGAGCGTCCTCATGCCCTACGAGGTCAACGCCCCGGGGGACAGTCCCCTGCGCTCGCGGACCAGCGGCACGGCGCTGCTGGCCTCCCTGGTCCAGATGGCGGGGTGGGTGGTCCTGGCCGCCGTCACCGCCCCGGTCTGGGGGGCCGGGATCCTCGTCGTCCTGGCCGGCTCCTGGGCCTGGGGTACGGCGGTGGCCCTGCTGGGCCTGGGGTGGGGGCTGGCCGGCACCTGCCTGGGCGTCCACCGTGCGGGCGTACTGCTGGAGCGGCGCGGGGCCCGGCTACTGGCCACCATCCGTTCCTGGCCCGGGCACGACCAGCCCGGCTGAGGGCCCAGGGACCGGCCTGACGTCGCCCTCGGCGGCGCGACCAGCCTGGCAGGGGCCCGGGACCAGTCCGCCAGGACCCACCGGCAGGGCGTCAATAACGTCCTGGCTGACTCAGTGGCATACGATTCAATCAGAAGCACGCACTGAGGTGTGCTTCGCGCGCCCAGCGCCCCGTACGTCCACATAGTGAAGGAAGCACCGTGGAGCTCATTGTCCTGGACACCGCGGAGGCCATTGCCTCCCGCGCCGCCGACGCCATTGAGGCCCTCCTGGCCTCCAAGCCCAACGCCATCCTGGGGACCGCCACCGGTTCCAGCCCGCTGCCCCTCTACGACGAGCTCACCCGCCGCTACGAGGCCGGGCGCATCTCCTTCGCCCAGGTCGAGGGCTTTATGCTCGACGAGTACGTGGGCCTGCCCGAGGGGCACCCCGAGCGCTACGCCACCTTCATGGAGCGCAACCTGCGCTCCCGCGTGGACATGCGCCCCGGCTCCCTGCACGGCCCCGACGCCCTGAGCGAGGACCTCCAGGCCGCCTGCGACGCCTACGAGGCCGCCATGGCCGCCGCCGGCTACTGCGACCTGCAGATCCTGGGCATCGGCGCCGACGGCCACATCGGCTTCAACGAGCCCGGCGGCCCCCTGGACTCCACCACGCACATCGACAAGCTCACCGAGCAGACCCGCCGTGACAACGCCCGCTTCTTCGACGGCGACATCGACGCCGTCCCCACCCGCTGCATCACCCAGGGGCTGGGCACGATCATGAGGGCGCGCAAGCTCGTGCTCATCGCCACCGGTGAGAACAAGGCCGAGGCCGTCGCCCACCTGGTCGAGGGGGAGATCGACCCCCGCTGGCCCGCCACCGTCATGCAGAACCACGCCGACGCCCTGGTCCTGGTGGACCCGGCGGCAGCCAGCCTGCTCAGGCAGCGGCACTGAGCCGCCGGTCCCGCTGCCGCCAGACCGGCGCCCGTCCGCCAGACCTGTCCGCCAGACCCGTCCTGCGGACCGGAGGCGGCCAGGCGCCGGTCTGGCGCGGGGAGAAGGACTCGTGCGTGATGTGGCCCACCGGAGAGCCTGCCCACAGCAGGCAGTCCTGAGGCGACGCCGACGACGCCCTAGACTAGACTTATCAATATGGCAGGCCAGCGTGTGATCCCGGACCCGACGAGCAGCGTCGACCCCGGTGCGCCCGGCGGCCCCGGGGACGAGCCCTCCCAGGGCGTCGGGACGGCCGTCCTGGAGCGCGAGGAGCTCCAGTCCACCGATGACGGCGACGCCGACCGCTTTGCCCACTACGTGCGTAAGGACAAGATCGCCGCGGCGGCGGCCACCGGACGCCCCGTCGTCGCCCTGTGCGGCAAGGTGTGGACGCCCGGGCGGGACCCGTCGCAGTACCCGGTGTGCCCCACCTGCAAGCAGATCTACGAGCAGATGCGCTCCGGGGACGAGGGCGGGCCGTCCCGCCGCTTCCCGCGCTTCCCCTTCGGCCGAGGCGGCCAGTGAGCCCGCGGCGCAGCCAGGCCGCCCACCCCAACCAGCCCTCGATCTTCGCCGCGGAGAACCTCTCCCCGGCGTACCCGCAGCGTGCAGCCTGGGGCACCTCACGTCCGCTGCGCGCCTGGCAGGCCGCGGCCCTGGAGAGGTACCTGGCCGCCATGCCGCAGGACTTCCTGGCGGTCGCCACCCCCGGGGCGGGCAAGACCACCTTCGCCCTGCGCGTGGCCGTGGAGCTGCTGCGCCCCGGTGAGGTCCACCAGGTCACCATCGTCTGCCCCACCGAGCACCTGAAGTTCCAGTGGGCGGAGGCCGCCGCCAAGGTCGGTATCCGCATCGACCCCTCCTACACCAACTCCCAGGCCACGCTCGCCTCCCACTTCGACGGCGTCGCCCTGACCTACGCCCAGGTCGCCGCCAACCCCAACCGGCACCGGGCCCGCACGGCGGCCACCCGCACCCTGGTCATCCTCGACGAGATCCACCACGGCGGGGACGCCCTGAGCTGGGGGGACGCCATCCGCGAGGCCTTTACCCCGGCACGTCGGCGCCTGGCCCTGACCGGGACCCCCTTCAGGAGCGACACGGCGCCGATCCCGTTCGTGCGCTACACCGAGGACTCCGCCGGCGCCAGGAGGTCCCGGGCCGACTACGCCTACGACTACTCCGACGCCCTGCGCGACGGGGTGGTGCGCCCCGTGATGTTCCTGTCCTACACCGGCCAGATGCGGTGGCGCACCAGGGCCGGGGACGAGGTCGCCGCCCGCCTGGGCGAGCCCCTGACCAAGGACATGGAGGCCCAGGCCTGGCGCACCGCCCTGGACCCCGCGGGGGAGTGGATCCCCGCGGTCCTGGCCGCCGCCGACCAGCGCCTGACCGAGGTACGCCGTCAGGTGCCTGACGCCGGGGGGCTGGTCATCGCCGCCGACCGGGAACGGGCCCGGGCCTACGCGCGGGCGCTGCGCTCCATCACCGGCCAGGCGCCCACCGTGGTGCTCTCCGACGACACCGGGGCCTCCAGCCGGATCGAGTCCTTCGCCGCCTCCAGGGACCGCTGGATGGTGGCGGTACGCATGGTCTCCGAGGGGGTGGACGTGCCCCGCCTGGTGGTGGGCGTCTACGCCACCTCCGCCTCCACGCCCCTGTTCTTCGCCCAGGCGGTGGGGCGCTTTGTGCGCTCACGTGCCCGGGGGGAGACCGCCAGCGTCTTCCTGCCCTCCGTCACCCCGCTGCTGGCCCTGGCCGGTGAGATGGAGGTGGCCCGTGACCACGTCCTGAACGCCCCCGGGAAGGACGACGCCTCCCTGCCCTCCCCCGAGGAGCGGCTGCTCGCCGAGGCCAACCGGACCGAGCAGGCCAGCTCCGACCTCCTGCCCGGGTTCGAGGCCATGGGCAGCCAGGCCGAGTTCGACCGGGTCCTGTTCGACGGCGGCGAGTTCGGCACCGGGGCCGTGGTGGGCAGCGTGGAGGAGCAGGAGTACCTGGGCCTGCCGGGGCTCCTGGAGCCCGAGCAGGTCACCGTCCTGCTGCGCCAGCGCCAGGACAGGCAGATCGCCTCCCAGAGGAAGCAGGCCTCTGCGGCCAGGCAGCGGGAGGGCTCCGGGGCGGACGACGCCCGACGCCGGGCCGCGGCCCGCAGGGAGCTCTCCGGTCTCGTGGCCGCCTGGGCCCGTCGCTCCGGCCAGCCCCACGGTGTGGTCCACAACGAGCTGCGCCGCGTGTGCGGCGGCCCGGAGGTGGCCGCCGCCTCCACCGAGGAGATCGAGAAGCGGGTGGAGACCCTGCGCCGCTGGTTCGTGGGCAGGCGCTGAGACACGTCCCGCCCCCACAGGGGCCACCCCGGCCTGTACTCGGCGACGGGTAAGGCCGAGCACGCCCCGCCCCCACGGGGGCTACCTGCCCGCGGGCGGCCGGGGCGCGCATAGGGTGGGGAGTATGCAGCACCTCCTGACCACGCCCACCGGTACCACCCTGTGCGTGGAGCAGACCGGGGTCGCCACCGGGCCCCTCGTCCTGGCCCTGGAGGGGCACAGCGCCCAGCTCATCCAGACCCCTTCCGCCTGGGCGCGGACGCTGGCCGGCGCAGGCTGCCACGTGGTCCGCGTGGACAACCGCGACGTCGGGCGCTCGCAGCGCTTTGACGTCCCCGGCCAGGACGCCTACACCCTGGTGGACATGGCCCAGGACGTCCACGGGCTCCTGGAGGTGCTCGATGCCGGTCCGGCGGTGGTCTGCGGGCACTCCATGGGTGGGGCGGTGGCCCAGCTCCTGGCCCTGGACCACCCTGAGGACGTCGTCGGCCTGGTGCTCATGTCCACGTGGGCGGCCAGCGCCCCGGCCGCGCCCAGGTCCGCCGTGCCCGCCCCCTTCACCGACGAGGAGGGCTTCGTGGCCTACGAGCAGGTGGCCCTGCCCCGGGGCGCCGGGAGCCGCTACCCCTTGGTCCCCTCCCAGGTCGAGGCCCTGGCGCGGGCCATGTGGGCCCGTGGTGTGGACTGGGACGGGATCGAGCGCCAGTCCCTGGCGATCAGCCGCACCCCGCCGTGGGCCCACCGCCTGACCGAGCTGGCCGCGCGGTGCCGGGCCGGGGAGCTGGGGGTGGACATTGTCCACGGCACGCAGGACACCACCGTCGATCCTGCTGCCGCCGCCGCGCTGCACCAGGCCCTGCCCGGTTCCCGCCTCCACCTCGTGCCCGGCATGGGTCACCTGTGGCCCGCGGCCCTGGCCGTGCCGGTCGCCGAGGCCGCTCTCGCCCTGGTCCCGTCCGCCTCCTCGGGTCCCTAGTGCTGGACGGCGGTGCGCCCGTCCAGGTCCACGTGGTGGGTCGGGACGGCCGCCTCGCCCTCGTTCAGGCGCCAGGCGTCATAGGGCAGCTCGGCACGCGAGGCCCGGTGGCGCTCCGCCGCGGCCGCCAGCGCCGCGGCGCCCCGGTGCTCCTCCACGATCCTGCCCTGCTCCACCAGCGTGACCTGCAGGGGGCGGGCGCCGGCGTCCTCCAGGGCGCACAGCGCCTCGATCTCGCTCACGGCGGAGACAATGAGCTCCTCGCAGGCGCTGCCGGACTCGTCGCGCACACGCCCCGCCCACTTGCGGCCGCCCACCGTGGACTTGCCGCCCTCGGAGAACTTGGCGACCTCCGCCATCCGCCCGTCAGCGCCCTCCCGCTCGACGAGCTTGTAGACCAGGGCCGCCGTCGGGCGCCCCGAGCCGGTGACGAGCTTGGTGCCCACGCCGTAGGAGTCCACCGGGGCCGCACCCAGCGCGGCGATCGCGTACTCGTCCAGGTCGTTGGTCACCGTGATCCTGGTCCCCGTGGAGCCCAGGGCGTCGAGCTGGGCGCGGACCTTGAAGGCCTCGGCCACCAGGTCCCCGGAGTCCAGGCGTACCGCCCCGAGCTCACCGCCGGCGGCGCGGGCGGCGGCCACGGCCCGCTCCACCCCCCGCTCAATGCCGTAGGTGTCCACCAGGATCGTGGTGCCCGTCCCCAGGCTCGCGACCTGCGCGGCGAAGGCCTCCTCCTCGCTGTCGTGCAGCAGGGTGAAGGAGTGGGCGGAGGTGCCGTAGGTGGGGATGCCGTACAGCAGGCCGGCCTCCAGGTTGCTGGTGCCCACGAACCCGCCCACCACGGCGGCGCGGGCGGCGGCCACGGCGGCCTGCTCGTGGGCGCGCCTGGCCCCGAAGTCCACGCAGGGCCGCCCGTGGGCGGCGATCGTCATGCGGGAGGCCGCTGCGGCCACGGCGCAGTCGTAGTTGTAGACGGACAGGGCCAGGGTCTCCAGGATGCAGGCCTCGGCAAAGGTCCCCTCCACCGTCAGCAGGGGGGAGCCCTCGAAGTAGCACTCCCCCTCGGCGTAGCCGCGGATCGTGCCGGAGAAGCGGTAGCCGCGCAGGTAGTCCAGGGTGGTGTCGTCAACCACCCGGGTACGGTGCAGGAAGTCGATCTGCTCGTCGGTGAAGGTGAAGGCCTCCACCGCGTCCAGGAGACGCCCGGTGCCGGCCACGACGCCGTAGCGGCGGGAGGCCGGCAGACGTCTGCCGAAGAGCTCGAAGACGCTACGGCGTCCGGCCGTGCCCGAGCGCAGGGCGCCCTGGAGCATGGTGAGCTCGTACATGTCGGTCAGGAGGGATGTCGACGGACGGGGGGCAGCGGCCTGCGTTACTGTCATGACACCACCTTAGCGACTGCCTGTCCTCGCCGGAAGACGCCTGGCGGGCCCGGATCCGTCCCGGTCTCGCTGAGCGCGCAGAGACGCTGCGGCCGCACGTGGGCCAGGCCACGTACCCTGGATGGTATGTCAGCATCCGCGCCTGTCATGGAGCCCGAGACCCGGTCCCGCGCCCAGCACCTGTGGCGCACCGTCGTCCATGATGACCCCGTCAACACGATGGACTACGTCACATGGGTCTTCCACTCCTACTTCGGCTACCCCGTGCCGCGGGCCCACCACCACATGCTCCAGGTCCACACCCGGGGCCGGTCCACCCTGTCCACCGGGCCGCGGGAGCGCATGGAGGTGGACGTGACCGCTATGCACTCCTACGGCCTGCGCGCCACCATTGAGCCCGTCGCCCCCGGCGACGGTGTCGACGCCACGGAGCGGTCCTGATGCGCGCCTTCGAGCCCGTGGCCGAGGGCTGGTCCAGCGCCCTGGAGCCCTGGGAGAGGGAGGCCGTGGTGGACATGCTCTCCCAGGTGGAGGACCTCCTCGTGTCCGACGCCGCCAGGGCCCCGTCCCCCGCCCCGCTGTACACCGGGTCACGGGTCGGGGAGAGCCCGCGTGACCACGAGATCCTGGTCTCCCTGGACTTCGCCGTCCAGGAGCCCACCGGGCCCGCCCGCCCCACCGGGCCCGCCCGCCCCACCGGACCCGCCGGTCGGCACCAGGCGGGCGGACGGGACACGGCTCCGACGGGCCCGGCACCCCTGACCCCGGCCGGGGCCCCCGGGAGCGCCGGCACGGCCTGCGGCCACGACGGCGCTACCAGCCGCCACGACGGCCCGGGCAACGGCGTCGGTGACGGTGGCGGCTCCCCGTTCCCGCCCCGTCTACCGGCACTGGAGGCGCTCCTGCCGGACGCCTCGGAGGATCCGGACCTGGCGGTGGACGTGGCCAGTGTCACCCGTGACCGCCTTCGGGCGATGAAGACCGAGCGGATCGGGGCGGTCCTGGCTGAGCTCCAGGAGCCCAGCGGCCGCGACGGCACCGTCCTGGTGCGGCGGGGTGAGGAGGGGGCCTGGCTGGGCGCCCTCAACGACACCCGCCTGGTCCTGGCCACCTTCCTGGGGATCCGCTCGGCCCGGGACGCTGAGCGCGTCCACGCCCTGGCCTGGCACGGCGTCCCCGCCGCCAAGGGCACGAGGGCCCACGGCAGGCGGGTGGCGGCACTGAGCTACGAGATGCTGACCTGGTGGCAGGAATCACTGCTGTGCGTGCTCTTGGGGAGGTCGCCGGGCGCATAGGGTCGCAGCGTGGATAACGCAGCCATCGGAATGTTCGACTCTGGGGTCGGCGGCCTCACGGTGGCTCGCGCGGTCCTGGACCAGCTCCCCGGTGAGGAGCTCCTCTACATCGGCGACACCGCCCACACCCCCTACGGCCCCCGGCCCATTAGCGAGGTCCGCGCCCTGGCCCTGGGCATTATGGACGAGCTGGTGGACTCCGGGGTCAAGATGCTCGTCATCGCCTGCAACACGGCCTCCGCCGCGGTCCTCCACGACGCGCGCGAGCGCTACACCCTGGGGAAGGGCGTGCCCGTGGTCGAGGTCATCCACCCCGCCGCCCGCGCTGCCGCCCGCGTCACCCGCAACGGACAGGTCGGTCTCATCGCCACCCGGGGGACCGTGGACGCCCACGCCTACGACGACGCCCTGGCCGCTGTCCCCGGTGTCACCCTCACCAGCCAGGCCTGCCCCCGGTTCGTCGAGCTCGTGGAGAGGGGGGTCACCACCGGGGCGGAGGTGCTCGACGTCGCCGAGGACTACCTGGCCCCCGTCAAGGCCGCCGGGGTGGACACCCTCATCCTGGGCTGCACCCACTACCCGCTCCTGGCCGGGGCGATCTCCTACGTCATGGGGGAGGAGACCACCCTGGTGACCTCCTCCGACGAGACCGCCAGGGACGTCTACCGCACCCTGGCCGCCCGCGACCTCCTGCGCCCGGCCGACGCCCCCGCTCCGCACCACGAGTTCCGGGCCACCGGGGACGCCCAGTCCTTTGAGCGGCTACGGCGCCGCTTCCTGCCGGACATTGAGCGGGTGACCCGGGCCGGCGGCCGCCCCGCCACCGGGAACCCGGCCCCCGACGGCCCCGTGGGCGCCACCGGACACCGGCCGCCGTCCCCGGGTCTGCCGGTACCCCCTCCCGGTCCCGCCGCCCGCCCGGGGCAGGGCATCCCCGTGGCCGCCCTGCCCCAGGCGTCCACGCCCCTGCCCGTCCTGGCCGCGCCCCAGGCCACCGCCTCCCTCGGTGGCTCCCCCGACCTGAAGGACCGTCCATGAAGCTCACGATTATCGGCTGCACCGGCTCCATGTCCGGCCCACGTGCCGTGGCCTCCTCCTACCTGGTCCAGGCCTGGGGGCGGGGCCCGGACGGCGGACGGCGCCGGTTCTCCGTGGTCCTGGACCTGGGGCCGGGCTCCATGGGGCAGCTGCTCAACCACCTCGACCCCGCCGAGCTCGACGCCCTGGCGATCTCCCACTGCCACGCCGACCACATGGTGGACATGGTGGGGATGCACGTCTACCGGCGCTGGAACCCTGCTGGGCCCCTGGACCCCGTGCTGACCCTGGGGCCCACCGAGCTCATGGGGCGGCTGCGCGGCGTGGACGGCGTCGGCCCGGAGGAGTCCTACGCCACCGAGTTCAGCTTCCACGCGGCCGTGCCGGGTACGCCGGTCCGGGTGGGGCCCCTGACCATCACGCCCTTTGCCGCCTACCACCCGGTGGAGGCCTACGGCTACCGGGTGGAGGGGCCCCGTGAGACCGGGACGGGGGTGGCGAGCCTGGCCTTCACCGGGGACACCGACATGTGCGAGGGCATCGTGGCCATGGCCCGGGGCGTGGACCTCCTGCTGGCCGAGGCCGCCTTCGTGGAGGGACGTGACACGGTGCGCGGCATGCACCTGACCGGGCGCCGCGCCGGGCAGCTGGCGGCGGGCGGGGGAGCGGGCCGTCTGGTCCTGACCCACATCCAGCCCTGGACGGACCCGGCCGTGCCCGTGGCCGAGGCCAGGGAAGTCTACCCCGGTCCCGTCGACGTCGCCGCCTCGGGCGCCTCCTGGGAGATCTGAGCCGTGGGAGCCAGGCGGGGACGAGCCGACCCGGACGACGGTAGCCGACCGGCCCCCTCAGGGGGCCGGATCACCTACGTCCCCGTGCTGCCCGACGGCGAGGACTGCCCCTGGGTGCGTGAGCGCGCCACCCGATGGTGGCTGGTCGTGCCCGCCGACCTCCTGGCGGTGGTGCTCGTGGCGGTCTTCGGCGCCGCCTCCCAGCGAGCAGGGGGGCAGGCGTCGGCCTGGGTGCTCCAGGGGGTGGCGAGCCTGGTCCCGGGCTGGCTGGCGGCCTGGGCGCTGCGCCGACGGGGCGGGGATCACCTGGAGCTGGCGTGGCCCGACGGCGCCCTGGTGGTGGGGGTGACCGCCTTGACCTGGACGGTGCTGCACATGCTGCTTGACGGTTTTACAAGCCTAGTGACCTGGATATCAGTCATAGCGGTTTTTCTAATGGTGTTCTTAGATGGTTGGCGCTGGCTCTACGGTTTTGTGCGGGCTCACGACTCCCTGACTCCCCGGGGGGTGGCCCGGAGGATCGCCGCGCAGGACGCCGAGGCCGGGTAGCCGCGAGCCGCCTGGTAGCCGTTCCCGCTGTACCCGCCCCGGTGGTTCGGACCCGGTGGTTCGCCTCCGTCTCCCCGCCCGGCCGCCGGCCCCGCTCCTGGACCGTTGCGTTTTCCGGCCTGGTGTCGCGGGTACGGAGGCGCCGGGCTTGCTACCGTGTACCCCATGAGGCAGCGACGCTCTGTCCATCCACACGACCCCAGGCGCCGGTTCCGTCTGGCTGTCACCGGTGTCCTCCTCCTCGGCGTCCTCGGGGGGATCGGTGCGTATACGCTCAGTCACTTAGGACAGGCTCTGCCCGGGACCACGGTGGCCGGGCAGGACGTCTCCGGAATGGACCGCGCCCAGGTCGAGGACCTGGTCACCCGGCGCGCCGCGACGGCGACCGTGACAATCAGCGTGGAGGGCACGACGCTGACGGTGCCCCTGGGGGACCTGGCCCAGGTCGATGCGTCGGCCACCGCCGGCGCCGCGGTTAACGGCAACGCCTCCCCCTGGCGCCTCATCCGCTCCCTGGTCAGCCAGCGGGAGACCGGCGTGGTGGCCCGCATAGACCCCCAGGGCGTCACCGACCTGCTCCACAGGCTCAACTCCTCCCTGGCCAGCCCGCCCCAGGACGCCACCGTCTCCTGGGACGAGGCCAGCGGCTCGTTCGTGGTGGCACCCGGGGCGCCCGGCAGCACCGTCGGGCGCGGCGACCTGGAGACCGCCGTCCAGGACGCCGCCAACGGCCTGGCTGACGCCCGCAGCACCCTGGAGCCGGTCCAGGGTGAGCCCGAGGTGACCACGGCAGAGGCCCAGGAGGCGGCCCAGGCCGCCACCGCCATGCTGTCCACCGACCTGTCCGTGAGCGTGGGTGAACGGTCCCACACGCCGTCGGCCTCCCAGAAGGCTGCCTGGATCGAGTTCCCGCTCAGCGGGGGCACGGTGGTGCCCACCGTCTCGGCCACCAAGGTGGGCCAGTGGGTGGACACGATCGTCGCCAAGGTGGACCGGGCGCCCGTCAACGGCGTCAACGACGTGGACTCTGACGGTGACGTCCTCCAGCCGGCCCGTCCGCCCCTGCCGGGGCGCACCGTGGACAACGCCGCCGCCGTGACCGCCTCCCTGGTCCAGGGCCTCCAGAGCGGCCAGGCCGTGACCAGCGCGCTGACCTGGACCGAGACCCCTGCGGGCACGGACGAGCGCGTGGTTCCCTCCGGCCCGGAGCGCTTTGCCTACCGGGCCCGGGGGCACGAGAAGTGGATCGACGTCAACCTCACCGACTCCACCCTCACCACCTACGAGGGCCGGGAGGTGGTCCACGGCCCCGTCCTGGTCAACCACGGGGACGCCGACCACCCCACGTCCACCGGCACCTACCGGGTCTCCCAGCGTCAGGCCCAGCAGGACGTCGGCTGCTCACCGGAGGAGTCCTCCTGCCAGCGCGACGTGCCCTGGGTGGTCTCCTGGGACCAGGGTGCCCTCCACGGGGCGCCTGACACCCAGGACTTCGGCGTGGGGACGGACGGGTCGGCCCACGGCTACGTGACCATGCCCGTTGCCGACGCCCAGGCGGTCTGGGACTGGGCGGAGGTCGGCACGGTGGTGGTCGTCCACGACTGAGTAGCCGACGGCTCGGCCGGGGCTGCGGCTCAGTTGGGGGCTACGGCTCGGCCGGCTACGGGATGACAGGCCGCAGCAGGCCCGCCCAGGCTGCCAGGCCCCTCCTGGACCAGGTGGGCCCGGCGCGCTCGCCCTCAGAGGAGTCGGGCCAGGACCGGGGCGAGGTCGCGCAGGGCCTGCCCGCGGTGGGAGATCGCGTTCTTCTCCTCAGGGCTCATCTGCGCCGTGGTGCGCCCTGAGCCGCCGGGGGCGTCCTCGCTGGCGGGTACGAACACCGGGTCGTAGCCGAAGCCGCCCTCACCGCGCGGGGCCGTCAGGAGCCGCCCCTCCATGGAGCGCTCGACCACCGTGACCACTGGGGTCTGCGCCAGGAGGCCCCCGCCCGGTGACGTCGCCCCGCCCCAGGCCCTGCCGCCCGGGGCCCACCCCCGGGGCACCGCGAGCACGGCGGCGCAGGTGAACCGCGCCCGACGGTGCGGTGCGCGGATGTCACGGAGCTGGTCCAGCAGGAGGCGCAGGTTCGCGGTGTCGTCGCCGTGGCGTCCGCACCAGCGGGCGGAGAAGATGCCCGGGGCCCCGCCCAGGACGTCCACGCACAGGCCTGAGTCGTCCGCGACGGCGGGCAGCCCGGTGGCCTCGGCCAGACAGCAGGCCTTGGTGCGGGCGTTGGTGGCGAAGGTCAGGCCGTCCTCGACCGGCTCGGGGGCGTCCAGGGAGGCGGCGGAGACGACCGCCTCCGGGGCCAGGCCCGGGACCAGAGGGGCCAGGATGGCCCGGAGCTCACTGAGCTTGCCCTGGTTGTGGGTGGCCAGGACCAGGCGTGCGCCCTGAGGCACCCGTACGGTGGGGGAGGTAGCGTTCACGCCTCCGCCTCCGGGTCTGCCGCCCCCGTGGAGGAGACGGTGAAGGTCTGCCCGTAGGGGCCCGCCAGGGCGCGGTACTGCAGGGCGGTCAGCTCGGCGTTGCCCTTGGCCGCCAGGTCCAGGAGGGCGTCCAGCTCGCCGCGGTCAAAGGGGGCGTGCTCGGCGGTGCCCTGGATCTCGATAAAGCGTCCGCTGCCGGTCTGGACCACGTTCATGTCCGTCTGAGCGCGCACGTCCTCCTCGTAGGGCAGGTCCAGGCAGGGGACGGAGTCGATCATGCCCACCGAGACCGCTGACAGGGAGTCCGCCAGGACGGGCCTGCCGCCGTGGGGCTTGACCAGGCCCTTGGAGGTGCCCCAGGCCACCGCGTCGGCCAGGGCTACGTAGGCCCCGGTGATCGCGGCGGTGCGGGTCCCGCCGTCGGCCTGGAGGACGTCGCAGTCCAGGGCGATGGTGTTCTCCCCCAGGGCGGACACGTCGATAACGCCTCGCAGGGAGCGCCCGATGAGCCGGGAGATCTCATGGGTGCGCCCACCGACCCTGCCGCGCACCGACTCACGCGCGGAGCGCTCGGAGCCCGCCCGTGGCAGCATGGCGTACTCGGCGGTCACCCAGCCGGCGCCCCCTCCCTTGCGCCAGCGCGGTACGCCCTCGGTGAAGGAGGCGGCGCACAGGACGCGGGTGCGGCCGAAGGTGATCAGGACGCTGCCCTCGGCGTGGTCGAGCCAGTGACGGGTGATGGTGACGGGACGTAGCTCGTCGGTGGCGCGTCCGTCCTTGCGGGAGGGGTCAGTCATGGTGCCAGGTTACCCGTCGGCGCCGTGGCGTCCCGTCCTCCTGGTGGGGTATGGCCCCGTGCCCCGCCGTTGGGTAGCCTCGTGGCAGCCCGGTCGGCACCGCTCCTGGTCGTGCCCAGGCCGGGCGGACCGGAACCGAGTACTGACGGAGGCTGTCATGACCTACGTGAACATAACGGCGCTCGCCTTCCCCGCGGGCGCCCAGGAGGAGATCGAGAGGCGCTTTGCCGCGCGCCAGCGCGGTGTGGACGCCTCGGCGGGCTTCCAGGGCTTCGAGCTGCTGCGCCCGGTGGTCGGGGGGGACCGCTACTTCGTGGTGACCAGGTGGGACACGCGTGAGCACTACGAGAGGTGGCTGGCGGCGCGCCCGGTCGACGGCCACCAGGACGACGTGCGTCGGGGCATGAGCGTGGACGTCCTCGGCTTCGAGGTCGTCCAGCTCGGGCAGTGAGCCCGTCGGCAGCGGACGGCGTGTGAGAGGAGAGGACGCGTTGACGACGACTGTCATCGTCCAGGAGAGCGTCGAGCACTACGAGCCCCCGCAGAGGGCGACGGCCAACCTTGAGATCGGCTTTGCTGAGTTCAGCCGGGAGCAGGCGCACCAGCGGGTCTCCGAGGTGCTCGGTGACGTGCGCGCCCAGGTGGAGGGGATGTACGACGGGAGCAGGGGGCCGGTGACGTGGTACTCCGTCTCCGGCGCCAGGACGTGGGTCCGCAAGGACGAGGACGGCACCAGGTTTCGTGAGGAGGTCGTCGTGAGGGCCAAGTTCAGCGACTTCCCCCGGCTCGGCTCCTGGCTGGACTCCGTCCTGCGACGTCAGGGCGTTCGCCTGAGGTCCGTCACCTGGTCCGTTACCGAGCGTCGGCGCAAGGAGCTTGAGGCCCAGCTGCGGAAGGCTGCCGTGAGGGCGGCCATGGGCAAGGCGGAGCAGTACGCCGCGGCTGCCGGTATGCGTGTCGTCTCGGTCAGGACGATCGCCGACCGGGGCTACCTCGCTAAGGGCGCCGGACACCCCGGTGCGGCCGCGGCACCGAGCCGGGGCGGGAAGGCTCCTGGGGCGTCCACCACCTCCGACACCTACCAGTTCAGTCCGGAGGACATCCTGATGAGCGCCTCCGTCGAGGCTGAGTTCCTGGCGGAGTGAGCTATACCTCACCCTGTTGGCCCGGAAGGGGGCCGACCCCGTCAAAAGGGCCCGTCCGGGTTCCGGGCCTGCCAGCGCCACCCTGGTCCTCCAGGACCCTGCCCACCCGGGGTCCGGGCCGTGGGCCCGTGGTGCGCGAGAAGGGACTCGAACCCTCACGCCCGAAGGCACCAGGACCTAAACCTGGGGCGTCTACCAGTTCCGCCACTCGCGCTCGCCGGGACAGCCTACCTGATGGGACCAGGCCCTCTGCGCCCGGCCCCGGCGCCAGCAGGTGCGAGCCTGCCCCGGGGCGCGGAATCCTCGCGCCCCGGGGCAGGGCTGGTGCTCGGCGCCGGGCGCGCACTCGTCAGGCCGGGGCCTCTCCGGCACGCTACCGGCCGCGGCCTGCGCGGTCGCTGCCTGGCGGGCCGCTCAGGCAGCGCCGCGGGCCGCTCAGGCAGCCAGGGACAGGGCGTCCCGGGCCGCGTCCAGGCGCGCCAGGGCCCGCTCCAGGCGGGAGGGGGCGACGCCGTCGCCCAGGGAGCTCACCTCGGCGTGGGCGGCGTCCAGCTCGCGGAGGGCGGCCTTAAGGTCGCGCGTGCGCGGTGCGGTGGTCATGGTGTGCCTCATTGTCAGTCTCTCCTTCTCGTCGTGCTGGCCCGCAGGCCGCCCCGGGCGGACGGCAGGTGGATCCTGCGACCCGGGGGAGGGCCCCTGACGGCCTGGTAGCCGTAGTGCCCCAGGGCGTCGCCGCACTGGGCAGGGGCTCACGCGGAGGGCAACGCCGAACCGTCGGCGGGTGTTCCCAGGGGCTTGGCTCCGAGCAGTGGCCGCTGCGTCCGGTCGTGGACCGCAGGGCGGGCGTCGCGCCCGTGCTGGATAGGCCGTAGCCTGTCCGCGTGGTACACCGCCAGGGACTCGAACCCTGAACCCGCTGATTAAGAGTCAGCTGCTCTACCAATTGAGCTAACGGTGCGACGTCGGTACGAGGACCGACGGCGCCCCCTTGTGAGGAGCCGTACACCGCCAGGGACTCGAACCCTGAACCCGCTGATTAAGAGTCAGCTGCTCTACCAATTGAGCTAACGGTGCGACGCTGCCAGACGTGATGGCCTCGCAACGGATGGGAACTCTACGGGCACCGGGTCGGGTTGTCCAGCCCGGGAACGGCGAAAACCCTGGAATGTGCGGTAAATCTCATTGCTTGCGGTCCGTGCGGCGCTTCCTGGCCTGGCGGGCCCTCTTCTGGGCCTCCACGGAGGCCTGGCGGGCCCGGTCGCGTCTGGACAGCCCCGGGGAGGCCGGGGGACGCCCGGCGTCAGCCACCTCCTGGGCCTCGGGCTCGCTGATCCTGCCGGTGCGGGAGAAGCTGCGGAACTGTGCCAGCCTGCGGGCGTCCTCCTCGCCCAGGCGGCTCCACAGGGGCAGGCCGAGCTTCTTCCTCTCCCGGAGCCGTTGCGCCACCTGCCAGCCCATGAGGGCCACGAGGCAGAAGGTCGCCGTGCCCCACAGGCCGTTCGCGGCGCGGTTGGTCAGGATAATGACGGCGCCGCTGGCCGTGCCCGCCAGCAGGATCGTGACGAGGACGACGGCGCTCAGGGACAGCCAGTACCTCTGGGCGGGGCTGGGTCGCATGGTTGCTCCTAGGGGCTGAAGTGTTGGTCAGGAGGCCGGGGCGGGTCCGGCAGGCGTGGGAGGACCGAGGCGGGCCATGCGGTCCGTGGCCTCCAGGAGGGCGCTCAGCGTCTCCGGCTCGCTGAGGGCGTGCCCGGAGGCGGGGGTCACCACGAGCTCGGCCTGGGGCCAGGCGCGGTGCAGGGCCCAGGCGGTGCCCATGGGGCAGGGGATGTCGTAGCGGCCCTGGACGATGGTGCCGGGGATCCGGTGGGCGGCCAGGACGTCCGCCCCGGCAATGAGCTGGCCGTCCTCCATCCAGCCGCGGTGGATGAAGAAGTGGTTCTCAATCCGTGCGAAGGCCGTGGCGAAGGCCGGATCCTGGACCTCGTCAATATGGTTCTGGTCGCGAAGAAGGGTGGAGGTGGCGGCCTCCCAGGTGGTCCAGGCCCGGGCGGCCGGGCCGTGGACCGCGGGGTCGGGGTCGCCCAGCAGCTCGTGGTAGCGCCGTATGTAACCACCAGGGGCGACGTCGGGGCCCGCCGCGGCGACAAAGGCCTCCCACTGGTCGGGGTAGATCATGTCCGCGCCCGCGCCCTCGTAGTACCAGTCCAGCTCACGTGCGCGCAGCGTGAAGATCCCCCGTAGCACCAGCGCCAGGACGTGCTCGGGGTGCCTCTCGGCGTAGGCCAGGGCCAGGGCCGACCCCCAGGAGCCGCCGAAGACCAGCCAGGAGCTGATCCCCAGGTGCGCGCGCAGGAGCTCCAGGTCGGCCACCAGGTGCCAGGTCGTGTTCGCCGACAGGTCCGCCTCCGGTGCCCACGCGGGCGGGCGGGAGCGTCCGCAGCCGCGCTGGTCGGTCAGCACGATCCGGTAGCGGGCGGGGTCGAAGCAGCGCCGGTGCCAGGGGGAGCAGCCGCCGCCCGGGCCGCCGTGCAGGAAGACCGCCGGCAGGCCGTCGGGGTTGCCGCACTCCTCGTAGTAGACGCTCTGGCCGTCACCGACGTCCAGCATGCCCGTGGCGTAGGGCTCGATCGGGGGGTAGAGGCGGCGTCGACCCGCGTCCGGCCGTGGTCGTGTCCACGTGGGCGAGGAGGTGGGGTGACTCATAGGGGCATTGTGTCACCGGTGGTGCCGGCCCATGACCGGGGCGGGGCCGCTGGCCGCTGGGGGGCGGTGGCGGGCGACTGGAGGATCACGTACCTCGTTTCCCGGCGCGGTGAGAGGACCACGTGGGGCATCTCACGGTAGTCTAGGGTCGTGACCAAGCCGATCGTGACCCTGGCTACCTCCGCCGACTTTCCGAACCTTGACGAGGACGACCGTGGCCTGCCTGACGCCCTGCGCGAGCGCGGCATCGAGCCCCGTGTGGCCATCTGGGACGACCCCGCCGTGAACTGGGACGACGCCGGTGTCGTCGTCATGCGCAGCGTGCGCGACTACGCCACGAAGGACAAGTACGCCGCCTTCCTGGAGTGGGCCCGCTCCCTGTCCCGCGTGGCCAACCACTCCGACGTCGTGACCTGGAACTCTGACAAGCACTACCTGGGGCGCCTGGCCGACCTGGGCGTACCCATGATCCCCACCACCTGGCTGGAGCCCACGGCGGGCCTGTCCAAGCACCAGGTCCACACCCGCTTCCCCGCGCAGGGGGACTTCGTGGTCAAGCCCGCCATATCCTCGGGCGGGCGGGGCACCGGCCGCTACACGTCCACGCACGCCGGGAGCCGTTCCCAGGCCATTAACGACGCCATGCACCACCTGCGCCACGGCCGCTCCGTCATGGTCCAGCGCTACCTGCAGGAGGTGGACCGCGGGGGGGAGATCTCCCTGGTCTACTTCAACGGCATCCTGTCCCACGCCGTGGACAAGGCCCCTATGCTCCACCCCCGCTTCCGCTCCACCGACGAGGTCCACGAGGAGATCGTGACGGCCCGGGAGCCCAGTGAGCAGGAGTGGCTGTGGGGCGAGCGGGTCCGCAAGGCCATCCACGGCCTCATTAAGGAGCACGCCGGGCGTGATATCCAGCTGCTCTTCAACCGCGTGGACATGGTGGGCGACGGCCAGGGCGGCTTCTACCTCATGGAGGTCTCCCTCATTGACGCGGGCCTCTACCTGGGCTCGACACCGGATGCCCTGGACAACTTTGCCGACGCCATCGCCCAGCGTGTCTTCTGGTAGGCTCCCTCCATGCGCACCATCCTTAATGTCATCTGGGTAATATTCGGCGGTTTCTGGCTGTTCCTGGGCTACTTTTTGGCCGGGGTCATTGCCTGCGTACTCATTATAACCATCCCTATTGGAGTGGCCTCCTTCCGCATTGCCGGGTACGCCCTGTGGCCCTTCGGCCGTGAGGTCGTCCCCACCCGGGGTGCGGGGGTCATGACCGGGCTCGCCAATGTGGTGTGGTTCCTGGTGGCCGGGCTCTGGCTGGCCCTCGGGCACCTTATTACCGCGACCCTGCAGGCGATCACGATTATCGGCATCCCCCTGGCCGTCGCCAATATCAAGATGATCCCGGTGACCTGCTTCCCCTACGGCAAGCAGGTGGTCAGCACCCGCTGGCGCTGACCGCGGAGGCGCTCCCGGCCCAGGGGCGGGTCCGGTGCGCGCGGGACCGGTACCGACGCGGGCCCGTCTGCGCGGTCCCGCCAGGTGTGCCCACCACGCGCGGATACGGTGGCGTGGGGCGAGGTCTGCGAGCTGGCCGGGTCGGTCGTGGTAAGGCGCTGCCCCGTGCTGCCCCCGGTTCCGGCCCGCGGGGCGCTCCTGCGGGCAGCCGCGCCTGCCTCAGCGTGCCGGTCGCGTCATGGCCCAGTAGTCGGGCATGTCCGCGGGGGGCCTCAGGGTGGTGGCGTCCTCAAACCCGTGACGGGTGTAGAGGCGTGCGGCGGCGCGGGTCGTGGCCTCCAGGTGGGCGACGGCGTGGTCGGCGTCGACCCGTTCCAGGCCGTGGCGCAGCAGTGCCGAGCCGGTACCGGTCCCACGAGCGGTAGGTGCGACGGCGATCATGTACAGGTACCAGTGCGGGTCGCGGGGGCTGGCGGACTCGCACAGGGCGGCGTCGAGCCGGATGAGCTCCCAGGCGTCGCCCAGGACCTCCAGGTCCAGCCCCTCCGGCAGCTCCTCGGGGTCCGGCAGGGGGCGGTTGGTCCCGGTCTGCCGGGGCGCGTCCCACAGGGCGGTCCCCAGGATCCTGTCCTCGGCGTCCACGGCCAGGTCCACCACGGCAGGTGCCTGCGGGTCCAGGTAGTGGGTGGACAGCTCGACCCGGTGCAGGTGGTCCAGGGCCGCGTACGGGTCCGGGGCCGCGGCCGTGATAGCGCTCATGAGCGGGTCGGCTGCGAAGACGCCTGTCAGCAGGCTGGTGACGGCGTCAAGATCCTCGGGGACGGCGGGACGGATCGCGACGGTAGGGAGGGGACCTGGCATGGTGCCATCCTGCCCCGTCATTCTGGGCGGAGCCTGAGTGGCGGGCCTACCGCCCGCGCACTACCAGGAGTGGCTGCGCGTCACCGGCGGAGCCTGAGTGGCGGGCCTACCCGTCCTCGGTGGGGACAGGTTCCTGGAGTGGCAGGGCTGGCCCCGCACGCCACCGGCAGACGCGAGGGGACGCAGACGGAGCCCTGGCGGGGAGGGCGCTGTCCCCCGTCCCAGATCCCGGCTCAGAGCCTGGTGGGGTCCTCGGCCTCCAGCGCGGGGGCGAGCAGGCGCCGGAAGGAGTCCACCCGTGCCCGGCGCACCGCCAGCGCACCTGCCTCCTGGGCGGGTCCCACGGCCCCGGCGGCCCACTCGTCCAGGGCGCACTCGAGCTGGTCGGCCTCGTGGGTGCAGCCGCGCGGGCAGTCCCGGGCCACCTCCACCAGATCCGGGAAGCCCCGCAGCACGTCGGCACTGGAGACGTGCGCCACCCCGAAGGAGCGTACCCCGGGGGTGTCAATGACCCAGCCGCCACCGGGCAGCTGGAGGGCCTGGAGGGAGGCCGAGGTGTGCCGCCCGCGCCCGGTGACCTCGTTGACGCCCCCGGTGGCCCGGTCCGCACCAGGGACCAGGTTGTTAATGAGGGTTGACTTCCCGACCCCGGAGTGCCCCACGAGGACCGATACCCTGCCCGTCAGGGCGGAGCGGACCGCCTCGATGCCGGTCGGGTCGGCCGGTCCGCTGCCGGCTGCCCCGGTGGTCCCCTCCGTGCCGGGGCCCGGGGCCGCCGGGTCCTCGGCACCGGGCCCCGTGGCACCGGGCCTGGCGCCGTCGTCCCCGCCGCCGGCTCGGCCCCCTGGCCCGGTAGGCCCGTCGGGCCTGCCGCCGGGGGTTCCCGCGCCCTGGGCTCCCAGGCGGGTGGCCAGTGAGCGTACCCCCAGCGGCTCGTAGAGGCGCAGCAGCGGGGCGGCGTCGGCCAGGTCAGACTTGGTCAGCACCAGCAGCGGCTCCATCCCGGCGTCATAGGCCGCCACGAGGTAGCGGTCGATCATGCGGGGGCGCGGCTGGGGGTCGGCTACCGCGGTGACAATGACCAGGAGGTCGGCGTTGGCCACCACGGGTCTCTCGGTGCCCGCGGCGTCGCCGTCCTCGGCGGAGCGACGCAGCAGGGTGCAACGCGGCAGGGTGCGCACCAGGCGGGCCAGGGTGTCCTTGCGCCCGGACACGTCACCGACCACGGACACCCGGTCGCCCACCACCACCTTGCCCCGGCCCAGCTCACGCGCCTTGACGGCGGTGATGTCCCCCCTGCCGTCCTGGGTGAGGCCGGTCTCCTCCAGGCGGACACGGTAGTGCCCGCGGTCGATGCGGGTCACCGTGCCCAGGTGCGCGCCCTCGTGCGCGGGGCGCTGCTTGGTGCGTGGGCGTGAGCCCCGGCCCGGGCGGACGCGCACCCGGGGGTCGTCGGTGCCGGTGTCCCGGCTGCCTCGGCGTGTCACTCAGCCGACCCCTCCGCACCCTGGGGCGTTAAGGCCGCTGGAGCGTCTGCCGGGGCGGGTGCTGCGGCCGCACCTGACGCCCCGGCGGATGAGAGCATGTGTGACCACATGGTGGGGAAGCCCGGCAGGGTCTTGGAGGTCGCGGACACGTCCTCCACCTCCACCCCCGCCACCCCCAGGCCGACGACGGCGGCGAAGGTGGCCATACGGTGGTCGGCGTAGGTGCGCAGGCGGGCCGGGTGCACGGGGGAGGGGTCAATGGCCAGCCCGTCGGCGACCTCGTAGGCGCTCCCGCCCAGCCGCCTGGTCTCCGCCACCAGGGCCGCCAGGCGGTCCGTCTCGTGCCCGCGCAGGTGGGCCAGCCCCCGTAGGCGGGAGGCCTGTCCCTGGGCGCCCGCGAGCACGGTCAGGGCAGCGACGGTGGTGGCCAGCTCCCCGACCTCACCCAGGTCCACGTCCACGCCCCGGAGCCTGCCGTCGCCGCGGACCGTGAGGGTCAGTGACCCGTCGGCCTGCCGCCTGGTGGTGACGTGCCCACCCAGGCGGGGCAGGAGGCGGCGCCAGGCGTCACCTGCCTGGGTGGTGGTGGCGGGCCAGCGGGGGACGCTCACCCGTCCTCCCGCCACCAGGGCGGCCGCCAGGAAGGGGCCCGCGTTGGACAGGTCCGGCTCGATCACCACCCTCCCGCCCGACGGCGCCCCCGGGTGCACGCGCCAGGTGCGCTGCCCTGGGACCTGGGTGGGGTCGGGCTCGTCCACCACCACGCCACGGTCACGCAGGCAGGCCACCGTCATGGCGACGTGGGGCAGGGAGGGCACCGGGCCGGTGGGGGTGACCTCCAGGCCGTCCGGCAGGAGCGAGCCGACCAGGAGCAGAGCGGACAGCATCTGGGAGGAGTCTGAGGCGTCCACGTGGACCCGGGCCGGGCCCGCTATGGTACGCACCGCCGTCGGAGCGCTCCTGACGGCGGGCGCCACCGTGCCCGCTGCGGACGCCGCACCGGGCGCGCGCGGTCCCTCGGATCCCGTGCGGACCGTTCTCGCGGCGAACAAGTACCGTTCTCGCGGCGAACAAGTACCGTTCTCGCGGTGGGGGGCGGGGCGGGGGGTCACCCGTACCGGCAGGTGACCGGCCTCACCCAGGTAGTCGATGCTGGCCCCCAGGTGCTCCAGGGCCTCCAGGAGGGGACCCAGGGGGCGGCGGCGGGCGGCGGTGTCGCCGTCAAAGGTCACAGGGGCGTCGGCCAGGACCGCCAGGGGCGGGACGAAGCGCATGACCGTCCCTGCCAGGCCGCAGTCCACCCGCGCCCCGCTCCCCACCGCGAAGGGGCGGGGCGCGGGCGTGACCCGCAGGTGCGTGCCCGCCTGGTCCAGGGGCTCCACCCGCGCCCCCAGGGTGGTCAGGGCGGCCACCATGAGGTCGGTGTCACGGCTGCGCAGGACACCGACCAGCTCACTGGGGCCGCTGGCCACCGCCGCCAGGAGCAGGGCCCGGGCCGTCAGGGACTTGGAGCCCGGCAGCTCCACCACCGCGTCCAGGGGGCCACGGGCCTGCGGGGCCGGCCACGGTACCGGCGCCCCGGTAGCTCCGGGCGCGCGCCCCGCCGGCAGGGCCCCTGGCCCGCGACGCACCGGCGCCCCCTGCCGTCTGCCAGCGGCGCTGACGCCTCCCTCCAGCTCGCGGCGCACCGGCGCGCTGTCGCCGGGCAGCCGTCTGCCGGTACCGCTACCGGCGGTCGGGGTGCCTCCCACCACGTCCTCCGCGCCGTTCACAGGGCGTCAATGAGGGTGTTGAGGGTGGTGCTGGGACGCATGACCGCGGCCGTGGCGACCGGGTCGGGCCGGTAGTAGCCGCCAATGTCCACCGGGTGGCCCTGGACGGCGAGCAGCTCGGCCTGCACCTGGGCGCTGGTCGTCTCCAGGGCGTCGGCCAGGGGCGCGAAGGCCCGGGCCAGGTCGGCGTCGGCGTCCTGTGCCGCCAGGGCGCGCGCCCAGTACAGGGCCAGCCAGGCGTGCGACCCGCGGTTGTCGATCCCGCCCAGGCGGCGGGTCGGGGAGCGGTTCTCCTCCAGGAGCCTGCCCGTGGCGGCGTCCAGGGCGTCGGCCAGCACGGTGGCGCGGGCGTTGCCGCTCACCTCGGCCACGTGCCGCAGGGCCTCGGCCAGGGCCAGGAACTCGCCCAGGGAGTCCCAGCGCAGGTAGTCCTCCTGGAGGAGCTGACGCACGTGCTTGGGGGCGCTGCCGCCCGCGCCCGTCTCGTACAGGCCCCCGCCGTTCATCAGCGGCACCACCGAGAGCATCTTGGCGCTGGTACCCACCTCCAGGATGGGGAACAGGTCGGTGAGGTAGTCGCGCAGCACGTTGCCGGTCACCGAGATGGTGTCCTGCCCGCGCCGGGCCCGTTCCAGGGACAGGCGGGTGGCCGCCACCGGGTCGAGGAACCGGATGTCCAGGCCGGTGGTGTCCTCATCGGCCAGGTAGCGCTCCGCCAGGGTGCGGATGACGGCGTCGTGGGCCCGGGCGGGGTCGAGCCAGAACACCGCCGGCGCACCGGTGGCCCGGGCCCGGGACACGGCCAGGCGCACCCAGTCGCGTACGGCGTCGTCCTGGGTGGTGCAGGCCCGCCAGATGTCACCGGCGCCGACCGTGCTGGACAGCAGGACGCTGCCCGGGCGCGCCCCGGCGCCGTGAAGCACCACGACCTCCACGGTGCCCGGGACGGGGACGACGAAGGTCTTGTCGTGGCTGCCGTACTCCTCGGCCCTGCGGGCCATGAGACCCACGTTGGGCACCGAGCCCATGGTGGCCGGGTCCAGGGCCCCGTGCTCCTTGCAGTCCTCGATGACGGCGGCGTAGACGCCCGCGTAGGAGGAGTCGGGGATGACGGCCAGGGTGTCCGCCTGCTGCCCGTCCGGCCCCCACAGCCTGCCGCCAGCCCTGATCATGGCCGGCATGGAGGCGTCGATAATGACGTCATTGGGGGCGTGCAGGTTGGTGACGCCGTGGTCGGAGTCCACCATGGACAGGCGCGGGCCCGCGGCCAGCTCCGCGGCGACGGCGGCGCGGATCTCCTCACCCTGCTCCAGGGCGTCCAGCCCCGCCAGGATCGAGGCCAGCCCGTCCTCGGCGCGCAGGCCCGCGGCGGCCAGGACGTCGCCGTAGGAGGAGAAGACGCCCGGCAGGGCGGCGCGCACCGCGTGGCCGAAGATGACCGGGTCGGAGACCTTCATCATGGTGGCCTTCAGGTGCAGGGAGAGCAGGAGCCCCTCGTCCCTGGCGGCGCGCAGCTGGTCGGCCAGGAAGGCGTCCAGGGCGGCGGCCCCCAGGTGCGTGGCGTCCACCACCTCCCCGGCGGTCACCGGCAGGGACTCCCGCAGGACGACCGTCTCGCCGCCCCCTTCCGGGCGCAGCCGGATCTGCAGCGTGCCCGCCTCGGGGACGATGACGCTGTGCTCGTTGTGACGGAAGTCGTCGGCTCCCATGGTGGCCACCCGGGTGCGGGAGGCGGGGGACCAGGCGCCCATGGGGTGCGGGTGGGAGCGGGCGTAGGCCTTGACGGCCGCCGGGGCGCGCCGGTCGGAGTTACCCTCACGCAGTACCGGGTTGACGGCGCTGCCCTTGACGGAGTCGTAGCGGGCGCGGACCTCGCGCTCGGCCTCGGTGGCGGGGGAGTCGGGGTAGTCGGGCACGGCCACGCCCTGGGAGCGCAGCTCGGTAATGGCGGCCTTGAGCTGGGGCAGGGAGGCGGAGATATTGGGGAGCTTGACAATGGTGGCCCGGGGGGAGCGGGTCAGGGCCCCCAGGCGCCCCAGGTCGTCGTCAGCCAGGTCGAAGGCCGCCTGGATCCGTCCCGCCAGGGAGATGTCCGCCGTCCCCACGCTCACGCCGGCGACCTTGGCAAACCCTCGCACAATGGGCAGGAGGGAGTGGCTGGCGAGCATGGGAGCCTCGTCGGTCCAGGTCCACACAATGTCGCTGGGGCTGTCTGAGGGGGTTACGGTCATGGCTGGTCTCCCATCCTGTGGCGTACGGGTAGCCTGAGCGTATCGCGAGGGCGGGCTGGGCGTGCGGCGACAGGGCGCCCAGCCCGCGCTGGTACGGGGGCTGCGCGTGCGGCCAAGAGCCCGCCCACTCCAACCTGGCGTCCGCCACGGGGTACGGGGGCTGGGCGTGCGGCCAAGAGGTCCGCGAGGAGGGCCCAGCTCGCGCACGGGGGCGGCCAGTGTGCTGGCCGGGACCCGACGGGTGGTCCCGGGCCCTGCCGGGGCGGCTCAGTGGGGCTGTGCGCCGCCCGCCGGCCTTGGGCCGTCCGGCGTCGGGCCGTCGGCCTGCGCCCCCAGGAGCCCGCCCTCCCGGTCCACGGCGGCCAGGAGCAGTCCCGCTCCGAGCGTGGCCCGACGTACCCAGCCCAGGACCGCCTCGCGCCACTCCTCCTGGTCGCGGGACAGCCACAGCGGGTGGTTGACGAGGGTGAGGGGGACATTGAGGGCGGCCAGGGCCAGGGCGCAGCTGCGTGGTGCCCGCCCGCTGGCCAGCCCCAGGCCCGCCGCGACGCTCACGACCCCCGCGGCCCGGGTCATCATGCGCACGTCGGCGTTCAGGAGCGGGGGCAGCCCCAGGCGCTCCCAGGGGGAGTAGACCCGCTGGAACCTGCGCACGTGGCCTGCGGGGCGGGTGACGGCGTCGACGCCCTCGACGACAAAGGTCGCTGCGAGGACGGGGCGGGCGAAGGTGCGCAGGAGGTCCATGGACCAATCCTGGCCCACGCGCCCCCCGGCAGGAGGGTACTTCAGCCAGTCCCCGCCGTTCGTGTCGCCGGCACCCGCGGGGCCCGTGGGGTCGCCGCCGGGGGCGGGGGCCCCACGGTGGTCGCTCTGGCGTGCGCGGGGGACCGTGGCGCCCAGGACGGGGGCAGGCCGTGAGCACCCCCGGTGTCGCCGGCGCCCGTGGGGGCCCGGCGTCCGATGGCCCCGCGGGCCGCATCCGCCCTGGTGGCCTCTGCCGCCCCTGCGCCTGGTCCGTCCCGGCACCGCCGGCGTCCTGCGCTGCCGGGACGGCGGGCGGCACCAGGCCTCTGCGGGCACCCAGGACGAGGGGCACCCAGGACGAGTCCCGTCAAGGGCTTGACACCGTATAGGTGGTACCTCTACACTCGCCTCGTCCGAGCGGGCCGGAAGTGACCGGTTACCGTCGAAAGGATCAGCAGGTCCGGGGTTCGAGTCCCCGTCGGTGCTCGCGCCGGTAGCTCAGTAGGCAGAGCGGCTGGCATTCCGGTCACGCCCACCATGACCGCCCGGACCTCACCCCGTCCTCTGAGCCCCTCCTGGCGGGCTGCGTCCTTGATCTACGGGCAGGTGCTGGCCTATAATGGTCCCTGCCCGGGCGGGCCGAACGAGGGATGGTTATCGTCTCTTAAACGAAACCCAGCTTTCGGGGTTCAAGTCCCTGACACCAGGCTCGTGGCAGAGCGGCTGGTCTCCACCCCTCAATCTCCACGACCGTCCGGGCCCCACGCCCAGGACACGCCGGGCTTTGACGCCCGCCAGGCGGAGGGGATACACTTGGGCGGTGTCCGGGCGGGCCGGAGATGGCCAGTTATCGCTGCAGGTTGAATCAGTTCAGGTCAGGGGTTCGAGTCCCCTGCGGCGTTACTGCTGTACTCACCGGTACCGCCGTGACCGGTAGTTCAGGCGCAGACGCTTACGTCTTATTCGTCGTTAGCTTAACGGTAGAGCGTTCTGATTCAGTAGGTGGCCTCGGCCAGCTACCTTTAACGGTCATCACCTTACACGACCGCCCGGACACCACCTTCTATCCCCCGGGCCGCACGTCCTGAGCCGATGCTGCCACCACCCACACGCTCCTCGGCTCCTCCCTGCCTCCAGACGTGCAGGAGCCTGTCCGTCAGGAAGGCTGTCGAGGGGAGGCTTGCCCTGCAGGTGTGTAGGGGTCTACACTCCTTGCTGTCGGCACAGACCGGCACCTGCGCGGGATGGCGGCGGGCCGGAGGCTCCCCGGTTATCGACTGGCACAGCTGGGTTCGATTCCCGGCCCTCTTCGGAGGAACTCGGGGACCACACCCACGCCCGCCACCACCCGCGCAGGTTCGCACGGCCGGGCCGTGCGGTGGGCCAGCTGGCTGCCGGGTGGCGCGCCTGCCAGTCTGCCGCGGCAGGTACGCAGCCCGGCCGTCGCCCAGGAACAAGTCGTCCGGAAGGGGAGGACGTGGACGTACTGAGGAAGATCAACACCCGGATTACGCCGCAGCACCAGAAGGCCACCACCAAGCAGGTGGCCAACTCCGCCGGCGGCTACGTCTTCGCCCTCGACGACGTCGCGCGCCTGCGACGCTTCCTCATCCTGGGCGTGGACGGCGGCACCTACTACACCAGCGCCCACGCCCTGGCCGTTGACAACGTCAAGGTCCTGGAGCGCCTGGCCTCCGAGGACCCGCGCACCCTGGTCGACACGATCGTGCAGGTCTCGACCAGCGGCGCGGCGCCGAGGCAGAACCCGGCCCTGTTCGCCCTGGCCTACGCCACCTCCGTGCCGCAGTCCCGCGACGCCGCCCTGGGCGCGCTGCCCCAGGTCGCCCGCACCGGCTCGCACCTGTTCACCTTCGCCCGCTACGTCGAGCAGTTCCGCGGCTGGGGGCGCGGTCTGCGTCGTGCCGTCGGCTCCTGGTACACCGGCCGCGACGCCGACAGCCTCGCCTACCAGGCGGTCAAGTACCGTCAGCGCGAGGGCTGGAGCCACCGCGACCTGCTGCGCCTGGCGCACCCGCGCACCGACGACGCCAGCCTGCGGGCCACCTTCGACTGGATCACCCACGCCGGCCTCGGGGAGACGACCCCCGCCCTCATTGAGGGCTTTATCAAGGCGCAGCAGGCCACCGACGCCGCCGCCTGGGCGCGGATCGTCCGCGACTACTGCCTGACCTGGGAGATGCTGCCCGCCGCCGCGCTGACCCAGCCCGTGGTGTGGGAGGCCCTGCTCGACGTCGGCGTGCCCATGACCGCCCTCATGCGCCAGCTGCCGCGCCTGACCCGCCTGGGGCTGCTGCCCGCGATCGGCGGGCGCACCCAGGAGGTCTGCGCGCAGCTGACCGACGCCAGGCGCCTGCGGGCCGCCCGCGTGCACCCGATCAGCGTGCTGGTCGCCCAGCGCACCTACGCCTCAGGTACCTCCTACCGCGGTACCACGGAGTGGACCCCCACGACCAAGGTCACCGACGCCCTGGACGCGGCCTTCTACGCGGCCTTCGGCGCGGTGGAGCCCTCAGGCAGGCGCACCATGCTGGCCCTGGACGTCTCCGGGTCCATGGACTGGTCGGTCTCGGGCATGGGGATCACCGCCCGGGAGGCCTCAGCGGCCCTGGCCCTGGTGCAGCTGGCCACCGAGCCGGAGGCGGTGGCCTACGGCTTCTCCGACGCCGGTACGGCCAGCAGCTGGCGCAATCCCGCCCTGACCCCGCTGGACATCTCCCCGCGACGCCGTCTCGACGACGCCCTGGCCGTGGTGGACGCCATCCCCATGGGCGGCACGGACTGCGCGCTGCCCATGCTGTACGCCATCAAGCAGAAGCTGGAGGTGGAGACCTTCGTGGTCTACACCGACAACGAGACCTGGGCTGGCAAGGTGCACCCCTACCAGGCGCTGCGGCGCTACCGGGAGCGCAGCGGCATTGACGCGCGGCTCATTGTGGTCGGCATGACCTCCACGGGCTTCTCCATCGCCGACCCGGACGACCCGGGCATGCTCGACGTCGTCGGCTTCGACGCCGCGGTACCGAACCTCATCTCGGAGTTCGCCCGTGGCCTCTGACCCGCTGAGTGGTGTACGTACCAGGGGGGTGGCCGTCCTGGCAGGGGACGGCCACCCCCCTGGCGCCCGGCGCGCTGCCTCAACGGTCCGCGGCCACGCCGACGTGGACAGTCCCGGCCGTACCCGGGGAGGCGGTCAGGGCGTCCTGCGGGACCGTGCGCCCCGCAGGGTGGGCAGCTCTGACCCCCTGGCGGCACGCGCCGCCGAGCTGCATACCAGGGCCCTCGAGGCCGACGCCCTCGCCGCCCGGTACCGGAATGAGCGTGACGCGCTCATCTGGCGGCTGCGGGCCGACGAGCCGGGGCGCTGGTCCTACACGGCCCTCGCCCGGGCCCTGGGCTGCAGCCGCGAGCTCATTGCCCAGATCGTGCGCCGGGCCCAGTAGGGCAGGCGGCCAGGCGGCGCCAGGACCGACGCCGGTCGCAGCGGTGAGGGGCGACCAGCTGAGCAGGTCCCGTGGTCGGTGCGCACCAAGGGCGGGCTCGGTACACGGACGGGGAATGAAACCGGGGTACGTGCCGGTTGGCCAGGGTATGAGCGTGAACCACCCCTCCGGGCCGCCAGCGCCCCCGCGGCCTGCCACCTCCCGCCCCGCCTCCGGGACCCGGGCGGGGCGACCGGGGCAGCCAGGCAGGCGTCCGGGCCGACGCGCCACCCGCAGGGGGCGGTACGGCGGGTGCGGCCGACCAGGGCCGGGACCGCTAGGCTCGTGGGTGATGATGCCTACCAAGGACCAGACAGACCAGACCACCCCCGACGAGGTGGTCGATCCCCGGGACCCCGCCCCCGCCACCATGGGCGGGGACGTCACCGGCGGGGCCGACGCCCTGGTCGGTGCCCCAGGGGACCAGGGGGAGGGGGACGCCGGTGGCGCCGCGGACGCCGCCACCCACCAGGACGCTGACGTCCTGGACCGGGCCCCGGCCGACGAGGACGAGGCCGCCCGCGCAGCCAGGTTCGAGGCCGAGGCCATGCCCTACCTCGACCAGCTCTACGGCGCCGCCATGCGCATGACCCGCAACCCGGCCGACGCCGAGGACCTGGTCCAGGACACCTACGTGCGGGCCTTCGCCTCCTTCCACCAGTACCGCCCGGGAACCAACCTCAAGGCCTGGCTGTACCGGATCCTGACCAACACCTTTATTAACTCCTACCGCAGGAGGCAGCGTCAGCCGCTCCAGACCGACGCCGACGCGGTGGAGGACTGGCAGCTGCACCGGGCCGCCTCCCACGACTCGGTGGGCCTGCCCAGCGCCGAGTCCCTGGCCCTGGACTCCCTGCCGGACTCCGACATCAAGGACGCGCTGGGCCAGCTCAGCGAGGACCGTCGCCTGGCGGTCTACCTGGCGGACGTCGAGGGCTTCTCCTACAAGGAGATCGCCGAGATTATGGACACCCCGATCGGTACCGTCATGTCACGCCTGCACCGGGGGCGCCGCCAGCTGCGCGGGCTCCTGGCTGACTACGCGCGCGAGTACGGCTACGGGCAGACGGAGGGCAAGTGATGGCACAGGACATGGACCGGCCCGGCAGGACGGCAGGCACGGGCGCCGACCCCGGCTGCTCCTGCGCGGAGGCGCGCGCCCACCTGGAGGCGTTCCTGGACCAGGAGTGCACCGCCGACCTCACCGAGCGCCTGGCCCGGCACGTGGACACCTGCCCGCACTGCTCACAGGTGGCCGACGCCGAGTGGCACCTGCGTGAGATCCTGCGCTCGCGGTGCGCCGAGCAGGCCCCGGCGGCCCTGCGCGAGCGGGTCCGCTGGAGCCTGTCGGTCATGCGCAGCGAGTCGGTGACGGTCTCAGCGGTCAGGACCACTGGCACTAAGGGAGTGGTGGGCACGACGGTGACCGCCGTGGAGAGCGTCACCTACCGGCACCCCTAAAGCGCGGGGCCGCGCTCTCGCGGCCACCAGCCGCGGGCCGCACCCCGCCCTTCCCGGACCGGGGATGGGTATGTGCCCAGGAACAGGTTTCCGTTCTGGCCCCTATCCGCTCCAAGGCAGGTCAGGGTAGAGACGCTCTCGAGTACCTGTCATGTCTGTTCGAGTCCCATACGTTTCTGTTCTGGGTCCGAATAAGTCGTAGGGCCCTGCTCAGTCCCAGAAGATACCTTGCTGGATCACGGTGAATGCGCCGGACTCGTCAGTACGCAGAAGGAAAGAGTTATATGGGCGACTTTCGGCTGCTGGGATAGGACTGGTGTCCACCAGGCAGATAAAGTCTCCTGGTTGTGCCTTGATGGCGTGCAGGATCGTGGTGACTTCGCGAGACACTCCATTTACCTTCATAATCGTCGTCTGCTTGACAATTGTGGGTTCGCTCATGGACGGGAGTATGGTGCAGCCGGTAACATACTTACCTGCCGGAGTGATTTCCTCGCGCGCGGTCTTAGGGCTGTGGATATCGTATTTTGGTGCCTGAATAGTCTTGAGGAGCTCGGGATCCGTTATATCCGCCACGGCGTCGTCCTCCCCGGCGGCGACGTGGTCGTACCAGGCCTGGACGGCCTTGGTGCTGGGCGGACGCACGGTGCCGCGCGGCACCGTGTAGGACAGGTCGATCCGGGTGAACGCGGTGCCGTCCCAGACGTAGGCCAGGTGCGCTGTGGCGCTGCGGGCGGCGGAGTGGGTGACGGAGTCGTCCCCGTAGATACCGAGGCCTGGCAGGTCGAAGGTGACCGTGGAGCCAATGACCTCCAGGTTCTGGACCAGGGCGTCGGGCAGGCGCCCGCCGACGTTGTAGCCGTCCTGGTCGATGCTGGCCAGCAGGGACAGGGAGGAGTCGTACAGGCCGATGGAGTTGTACGTGTAGGGGCTCCCCGTGTTGCAGCTCATGGCCACCAGGTTGAGGGTCCGGCCCTGATGCACCAGGGGCAGGACCGTCTTGATCGTGGCAAAGGGCGGGATATTGGGGTTGCGGCTGGCGCTCCCGTCGCTGAAGGTGACCTGCCCTGAGCTGGGGACGCCGCTGAGGCCGTTCAGCCACGTCCGGCAGTACCCGGGCAGCTCCAGGGTGGCGTCCTTGATGTCCTCCATGGTCAGGCCCGGGTCCGGGGTGGAGACGGGGCCCGGGGTGGGCGTCGCGGCGTCGGCGCCAAAGACCGCCGAGGTCAGCCGGGAGCCGTCCTCCACCAGCAGGGTGTCGCCGTCCATGGCCCAGCTGGCCACCTGAGCCGGGACGTTCCAGGTGGTCTGGCCGGTGCGGGCGTCCACCCCGTAGACGCCGTCGGCCCGGGCCAGCACCAGTGTGCTCCCGCGCAGCTGGAGCAGGGGGGCGCTGTCCGTCCCCATGGCGTTGAGATCGGCCTCCGTGGACGACAATGACAGGGACCACAGGGTCTTGGAGCCCTCGGTGGCGGTGATGTCGGTGCCCTGGGAGCACAGCTGGACGGTGGTGGTGTCCACGGTCCGGCCCGCCAGGAGGGTGTCGACCTGGGCCTGCGCGCACCAGGCGGGCCTGCTGGAGGAGCCTGCGGCTCTGGTGAAGACGGTGTCCTGGTCCGCGGGCTGGTCCGAGGTGTCGGTGACCGGCTCCTGGTCGGCGGTGACCGTGCCGTCGGACACGGAGATACGCAGGGTGCCGCAGGTCAGGGAGGAGCCGTCAACGGCGCAGCTGGTGGTCGCCGGCGGCAGGGGCACGGCCCACTGCAGCGAGCTGCCCTCAGGCGGCAGGGCCACCACGACGTCCCGGGAGCCGTTGGTCATCCGGGCCACGGTGGTGCCCTCGACGGTGGCCAGCGTCTGGGAGGAGTCGTCGTCGTTGAGACGACGCAGGTGGTAGTCGTGCAGCGCCTCCAGGCTGGCGGAGGCCCTGACCGCGGGCACGAGGCCGGAGGACCGGGAGGCGGTCGGCAGGGACAGGAACCAGCCGCCGCCGACACCCAGTGCCAGGCAGAGCACCATGCTGCAGGCGATGACCGCGATACGCCTGCGGCTGTAACGCCCCCGGCGACGTCCTGACCGCCTGCCCGGCGTCAGCGTGCCGGTCAGTGCGGCGTTCAGGGCCGGGTCCGTGCTGGCGGGCACCGCGCTGACCGGAGCGCCGGCTGAGTCGGTAGCGGCGGGGGCGGCGCTGAGTGAGTCCGTCCCCGCCGCCCCCGCCGCCTCTGCCGACGTGGAGGCGGCAGGTGCGGCCTCCGCCGGTGAGGTGGCAGCTGGCGCCTTGCCACCGGGAGGCTGCGGCCCGTCAGGGTGCTGTGGCGAGGATGCCGACGGCGCGTTGACGTCCGGGCCCTGGGCACTGACCTGGGCGCTGAGCTCGCCGGCGTGGACGGTGTCCTCCTCGCCGGTGGCCTCACCGGCCGGGGCCTGGAGTGGGTCCGGTGGGCCCTGGATCACGGACTCCGCCAGGCGCGCCTGGGCGGCCTGGGCGATCTGCGGGTCAGGGCTGGAGGCCAGCCAACGGACCAGGTCCTCGTAGGTGGCGGGGTTCGTGGCCAGCGCCAGGTGCAGGTCGGGACGCTCGGCAGCCAGCCGGGCGAGCTCGGTGACAGGGGTCTGGGGGTCGGCGGCCGCGCGGGCGTCGTCATCGGCGGGTGGGGAGGGCTCCTCGCTCATAGGGGACATTATCGGCGTCCCGGGCCCCTACGACGCCCATATACGCGGGTCAGTTCCTGCCTCTGACGTCATTTGTGCACGCCCGACGGTGGAGTGTGCCCGTTCCCACACCGGATCACGGGGGCCGGCTGGCCCCGGTAAACCCGGTTGTGCGAGAATCCCTCGTGTTCCGAGCCCCCTCGTGGGGCCAGTCCAGACACGAGGAGGCAGATATGAGCAAGCGTGGTCGTAAGCGCCGTGCGCGCGCCAAGTCCGCGGCCAACCACGGCAAGCGTCCCAACGCCTGAGCCGGGTCCCGCCGCGTACCCTGAGCAGCACGGCGGCCGGTCACCTCTGGGGGTGACCGGCCGCCGTCGTGTGCAGGCGCGTGACCAGCGGGCGCGGAGGCGGGTTCGCTCGGCCCCTGGGACCGATGGCGGGACCAGCGGGTGCGGGAGACGACGCAGCGTCCCCGGGCCGGCTGGTCCGGGCGGGGCGCGCTCCGCCCGTGCTCCGGGGCGGCCCCGCTAGCGTCCCAGGGCCCGCAGGATCGCCCGGACCTGGTCGGGGTCCGTGCCCGTACCGTCCGGGGCGGGGGCGCGCATGTGGACCTCCCTGGCGCCCGTGCGCTCCACCACCTGGGCCACGTTGCCCGCCCGCAGGCCTCCTGAGACCAGGACGGTGATCCGCTCCCCGGCCTGGCGCACCAACCCGGCCAGAGGACCCACCTGGGCCGCGCCGGGGTGGCCCCCGGTAGTCAGCACCCGGTCATAGCCCAGGGCAATAAGCTCCTCCAGGGCCCGCCCCTGGTCGGGCACCTGGTCAAAGGCCCGGTGGAAGGTCAGCGGGGCCGCCCCCGCGGCCTGGCGCAGGGCGTGGGCGGCAGCCGTGTCCACCTGGCCGTCGGCCCGCAGCGCCCCCACCACCAGTCCCAGTCTCACCGGGGCCCGGTGCCCCAGGGAGAGCAGCGAGGTCACGGTCCGGACCATCTGCCCCACCTCCTGCGGGGAGTAGGCGAAGCCGCCGGGGCGGGGACGGACCAGGACCTGCAGGCCCCCGTCCGGGGCGTGGGCCAGGCACTCGCGCACCAGCCCCAGGGGCGGGGTGAGCCCGCCGCAGGACAGGTCCTGGCACAGCTCGACCCGGTCCGCCCCGGCCCGGCGGGCGACCAGGACCCCCTGAAGGTCCTCCACGCACAGCTCGACGAGCACACCCGCCTCCGCCAGCACGCCGGCCCCCGGCGCCCCCGCCCCCGGGGACGGGAGGGTGCCCTGGGCGGGGCGTCGGGCCCCCTGCCGTCCTACCGGAGCTGGTGCACTCCCAGCCACTCGTACCACCCCCTGTGCAGGACCAGCCAGGCCAGGAGCCCGTAGCCGGCCTGGCCCGGGTACCTCCCGCCTGAGGCGGCCACGTCCGTGCTCCACTGGTCGTGGTTGCGCAGCGGCGCAAAGGTCTCCACAAAGGGGATGCCGCGGCGGTAGCAGACGTCCTCGACGGCGCGCGACAGGGAGGCGGTCGCCTCCAGATCCGCCATAGGCAGCGGGGGAGGACCCACCACCAGGCAGGAGCGGCGCTCCCCCATGGCCTTGTCCACGATATTGGCCACCGCCAGGCGGCTGCGTGCTGGCGATACCCCGGCCATGACGTCGCCCATGCCAATACCCAGGACGAGTCGGTTGGTCCCGGCGTGGGTGGAGCGGGGCACGACCTCCGCCTGCCAGCGCTCGGCCAGCTGCGCCGTCGTCTCCCCGGGGATCGCCAGCGTGGTCCACAGGATGGTGCGCGGGGTGCGGGCCATGACCCGCCCTACCCAGCCCAGGGCACGCGCGTCCCCGTAGCCGGCTACGAGCTCGTCGCCGACGAAGTGCAGCCTGTCCCCGTCCACGCATCCTCCTGGCTGTCTCTGCGACCCCCGGCCACAGTCTCTCACGCTGGCACCAGTGGGTCGCCAGCAGGCCGACGACGGCCGCCAGCCACGCCTGCGCCAGCCGGGCCTGCGCCAGCCACGCCTCAGGGACGCGCCAGGGCCCGCGCGACCAGGTCGGCCTGGCTGCGCCGGTAGGCCCCGGCCGTACCCACCGCCGGGGCCGCCGCCTCCGGGCGGCAGACGCTCCGCAGCCGCACGCCACCCAGGGACGTGGCGGTCAGGGCGTCAGGCAGGTGGAGCGCCAGGAAGGGCCAGGCGCCCTGGTTGGCGGGCTCGTCCTGGACCCAGGTGACCTCGGCCGGGGCGAAGGGAGCCAGGGCCTGGGCCAGGGAGGCGGCGTCGAGCGGGTAGAGCTGCTCCAGGCGGACCAGGGCGGTACGCACGCCCCCGTCCTGGACCCGCCCCTCCCGGCGCTCCCGCTCAGCCAGCAGGTCGTAGTAGACCCGCCCGGAGCAGACGAGCACCCGCTCCACGTCCCCGGCGTGGGCGAGCACCGCCTCCTGCTCCCCGATGACGGGCTGGAAGGTGCCCGTGGTGAAGTCCTCCACGGCGCTCGCCGCCGCCTTGAGGCGCAGGAGCTGCTTGGGGGTGAAGACGACCAGGGGGCGGCGCGGGCGCCGGTAGGCCTGCTCGCGCAGCAGGTGGAAGTGGTTGGCGGGGGTAGAGGGCTGGGCCACCCACAGGTTGTCCTGGGCGCACATCTGCAGGTAGCGCTCGATCCGGGCCGAGGAGTGGTCCGGCCCCTGGCCCTCCTGGCCGTGGGGCAGCAGCATGACCAGGCCGGAGCGCTGCCCCCACTTCTGCGCGGCGGAGGTGACGTACTCGTCGATGACGCTCTGGGCGCCGTTGGCGAAGTCCCCGAACTGGGCCTCCCACACGGTCAGCCCCTCGGGGCGCTCCACGGAGTAGCCGTACTCAAAGGCCAGGGCCGCGTACTCGCTGAGCAGGGAGTCGTAGATCTCCAGGGGCGCCTGGTGGGGGGTCAGGAAGCTCAGGGGGGTCCACTCGGCCCCCGACTCGTGGTCGTGCAGGACGGCGTGGCGCTGGGCGAAGGTGGCACGCCGAGCGTCCTCCCCGGCCAGGCGCACCGGCACCCCCTCCATGAGCAGGCTGCCCAGGGCGATGAGCTCGCCCAGGCCCCAGTCGATCCCGCCCTCGCGGCTGGCGGCCTGACGCCGCTCCAGCATGGTGCGCAGTTTGGGGTGGACGGCAAAGCCCCGGGGCCAGGCCACCTGGGCGTCGCCGACGCGCTGGACCACGGCGCGGTCCACGGCGGAGGTCCAGCCGATCATCATGCCGGCCCCGGCCTCCTGGCTGGAGGTCACCTCCAGGCTGGAGCGGGGCACACCCACCTGCGTGGGGTCGTTGAGGTCCGTGGGCTCCTCGGGGCCCGGTGCCATCCCCGAGGCGGCGTGGTGCTCCCGGGTCTCGGTGAGGATCCGCTCCAGCTCCTCGTGGTAGGAACGGGTAATGGCCTGGGCCTGCTCGGGCGTGATCTCCCCGCGCCCCACCAGGTCGGTGGTGTAGACCTCGCGCGTGGAGGGCAGGGAGTCAATGAGACGGTACATGACCGGCTGGGTCATCGAGGGGTCGTCACCCTCGTTGTGGCCCCGGCGCCGGTAGCAGATGATGTCGATAATGACGTCCTTGTGGAAGGCCGCCCGGTACTCGTAGGCGCGGCGGGCGGCGCGCGCCACCGTCTCGGGGTCGTCGGCGTTGACGTGGAAGATCGGCACCTGCAGCCCCTTGGCCAGGTCCGTGGCGTAGGTGGTGGAGCGCGCCGCCGCGGCCCCCGTGGTGAACCCGATCTGGTTGTTGACGATGACGTGGACGGTCCCGCCGGTGCGGTAGGCGGGCAGCTGGCTCATGTTGAGGGTCTCGTAGACCACCCCCTGCCCGGCGAAGGCCGCGTCACCGTGGACCAGGACCGGCATGACCGTGTACCCCTTCTCACCCAGGCCGATACGGTCCTGCTTGGCGCGTACGATCCCCTCCACGACGCCGTCGACCGTCTCCAGGTGGGAGGGGTTGGCGGCCAGGGACACCCGGGTGCTCACCCCGTCGGTGCCGGTGAACGTCCCGGCCGTGCCCAGGTGGTACTTGACGTCCCCGGTGCCTGCGCCCTCGATGACGGCGTTGCCGTCGAACTCGTCAAAGACCTGGCTGTAGGACTTCCCCGCGATATTGGTCAGCACGTTGAGCCGGCCGCGGTGGGCCATGCCGATGACCACCTCGTCCAGGCCGTCGTGGGCCGCGGCGTCCAGGAGCCGGTCCAGGGCCACGATGAGGGACTCCCCGCCCTCGAGGCTGAAACGCTTCTGGCCCACGTACTTGGTCTGCAGGAAGGTCTCAAAGGCCTCGGCCTGGCCCAGCTTGGTCAGGATCCGACGGCGCTCGCCGGCCCCCACCGCGGACCACTCGCCCTCCAGGCGCTCCTGCCACCAGCGGCGCTGCGCCGGGTCCTGGATGTGCATGTACTCAATGCCCGCGGTGCGGCAGTAGGCCTGGCGCAGGCGGTCCAGGATCTGGCGCAGCGTGGCCCGCTCGGTGCCGCCCAGGCCCCCGGTGGGGAAGGTGCGGTCCAGGTCCCACAGGCTCAGCCCGTAGGAGGAGATGTCCAGGTCCGGGTGACGGCGCTGGCGGTAGGTCAGGGGGTCGGTGTCCGCCGCGAGGTGCCCGCGCTGGCGGAAGGCGTGGATGAGCTCGGCCACCCGGGCCGGCTTGCCGGTCTCCAGCTCGGGGTCGTAGGTGGCGTCCCGGGCCCAGACGACGGGCTCGTGGGGGATGCGCAGGGACTTAAAGGCCCGCTCCCAGAACCCGTCCAGCCCCAGGAGCTTGCGCTCCACCAGGCGCAGGAACTCCCCGGACGCCGCGCCCTGGATGACCCGGTGGTCGTAGGTGGAGGTCAGGGTCACCGTCTTGCCGATCCCCGCGCGGGCCAGGGTCTGCTCGCTGGCCCCTGCCAGGGCCGCCGGGTAGGCCATGGAGCCCACCCCCACAATGAGGCCCTGACCGGGCATGAGACGCGGCACCGAGTGCAGGGTGCCGATCATGCCGGGGTTGGTCAGGGTCACCGTGGTGCCCCGGAAGTCCTCCACCTCCAGGCGGCCCGTGCGCGCCCGGGCCACCAGGGCCTCGTAGGCGGAGACGAAGCCGTCCAGGTCCAGCAGGTCGGCGCGCTTGATACTGGGTACCAGCAGGCGGCGCTCGCCGCGTGCCCCCGGCACGTCGACGGCCAGGCCGAAGGCCACGTGCGCGGGCTCGCGCAACGCCGGACGACCCTGCTCGTCCAGGGCGTAGGAGACGTTCATGGTCGGCATCTCGACCAGCGACTCCACCACGGCCCAGCCAATGAGGTGGGTGAAGGAGACCTTGCCGCCGCGTGTGTGGGCCAGGTGGTTGTTGATGACCGACCGGTTCTCAATGAGGACCTTGGCAGGCACGGCCCGGGCCGAGGTCGCCGTCGGGATCGTCAGGGAGGACTCCATATTGGCCGCCGTGCGGGCGGCGGCCCCCTTAAGACGGGTGCTGGTGTCGGCGCAGGCGCCGTCCTCCGGGGAGGGGGCGTGGGGGTGGGGCAGGTGCCGTACGTAGGGCGAGGTGGGCGGGGCGGTGTCCGACGCCGGGGCCGGCGGCAGGTCCGATCGGGTGACGTCCTGGACGGTGCCGGCCCCCCGGCGCAGGACGGTCCCGGGACGGCCCCCCGGCCCCGGGACGGCGGGGTCGGTGGTGCGCACGGTGCGGGGGAGGGGGGCCACGGTGCTGGCACCGTCGGCCGGCCGGGAGGCGGGCTCCGGGGCGAGGCCTAGGGCTCCGGCCCTGACCAGGGCGGGGACCTCGTTGTCCCCGGTCCGGGGTGGTGGCGTGGCGGCCGGGTCCCCGCCCTCAAAGAGGGCACGCCACTGGGGTGAGACGGAGCCCGGGTCAGCCTGCCAGGCCTCGTGCATCTCCTCCACCATCCACTTGTTGGCGCCGAAGGCGGACTCCCAGGAACCGGTGACGTTGCTCGACACAGCTCGAAACTCCTCAACTGGTCTTGTGGTTCGGCGGCACGAGGCGGCCTGGTGGCGCACACCATCTTACGGTCCCCGCCACACGAACCACGCAGGAACAGCGGCTATGTCGCACGGTCGGCGGGGACCGTGCCCGTCCGGCCGGTCGTAGGCCTGCTGGGCCGCACGGCCGGCAGGGACCGGGTACCGGCCCGCGCCGCCGGGCGCCTGCAGGAGTGCGGACCGGGGTTCGCCCAGAGGGTGGGGCGACCCCCTTAGTCGCTCCTGCCTGTCAGGCAGTGACGGTGATAACGTGCAAGGTACTATGCGACAACGCCGCCGAGCCCGCCGACGCTCCGCCAGCCACCCCACGCCCCACGCCGACCGCCCCCACCCCGTGCCCGCCCACCCGGTGTGGTACCCGGGCGCCCCCGCAGGAGGGGACACCCCGTGACCCACGTCCTCATGATCCTCCTGGGGGTCCTGCTCACCGCCGGCACCGCGGTCTTCGTGGCCGCCGAGTTCGCCCTGGTCACCCTGGACCGTGCCACCGTGGAGACCCGGGCCGCCAGCGGGGACCGGCGCGCCGCCCACCTGCGCGGCTCCCTGTCCCACCTGTCCCTGTTGCTGTCCGGGGCGCAGGCCGGGGTCACGCTGACCACGGTCCTGCTGGGCTACACGGCCCAGGCCGCGCTCGCGGACCTGCTGAGCCAGGCCCTGGGCCCTCTCCTGGGGACGGTCGCCGCCGCCACCGCGGGGGTGGCCGCCGCCCTGGTGGTGGTCAACGCCTTCTCCATGGTCTTCGGCGAGCTCGTCCCCAAGAACGCCACCCTGGCCGACCCCCTGCGCGCGGCCGGCTACGTGGTGCCCGTCCTGGAGTGGTTCACCGCCCTGACCAAGCCGGTGGTCCTGGCGCTCAACGGCACCGCGAACTGGGTCCTCACCCGCCTGGGCATCACCCCGGCCGAAGAGATCTCGGGCACCCGCAGCGCCGCCGAGCTGGCCGCCCTGGTGCGGCACAGCGCTGAGGAGGGGACCCTGGACGTGTCCACCGCCGCGTTGCTGACCCGTTCCATCGGGGTGGGGCGGCTCACCGCCGTGGACGTCATGACCGACCGCGGGCGCCTGCACACCGTGGACGAGGAGGACACCGCCGCCTCCGTCATCGCCCTGGCCCGCGTCACCGGCCACTCCCGCTTCCCGCTGATCGGCCAGGACGTGGACGACGTGCGCGGTATCGTCCACCTGCGCCGTGCCGTGGCCGTGCCCTACGAACGGCGTCACGAGGTCTCGGCGGCCTCCTCCTCCCTGGTCACCCCCGCCCCCCGGGTACCCGAGACCATGCCCCTGGCCAGCCTGCTGCTGGAGCTGCGCGCCCAGGGCAGCCAGATGGCCGTCGTCGTCGACGAGTACGGGGGCACCGCCGGGGTGGTGACCCTGGAGGACGCCATTGAGGAGATCGTCGGGGACGTGGCGGACGAGCACGACCGCCGTCGTGCCAGCGCGCACGCCACCCACACCGGGGACTGGATCGTCCCGGGCTGGATGCGCCCCGACGAGCTCGCCACACGCGCACGCATCCACCTGCCCGACGACGGCCCCTACGAGACCCTCGCCGGCCTGGTCATGACCAGGCTGGGCAGGATCCCCCAGGTGGGGGACGAGGTCAGCGTCGCCCAGGTCGTGCTGCGGGTGGAGGCCATGGAGGGGCGCCGGGTCACCCGCCTGCGGATCGTCCCCACCGCCCCGCCGGACGACGCCGAGAGCGCCCCGGGGCACGCGGACGCCCCCGGTACCACTGGCAGGAGGGGACAGTGAACTCAGTGGCAGCCCTGATCACGACCGTCCTCCTCCTCGCGGGCAACGCCTTCTTCGTAGGTGCCGAGTTCGCGGTCACCTCCGCGCGGCGCGCCTCCCTGGAGCCCCTGGCCCAGGCGGGTGACAGGCGTGCCCGCACCGCCCTGTGGGCCCTGGAGCACGTCTCACGCATGCTGGCCACCGCCCAGCTCGGCGTCACCCTGTGCTCCACCACCCTGGGCATGGTGGCCGAGCCCGCCATCGCCCACCTCCTGTCCGCCCCGCTCCGGGCCCTGGGGGTGTCGGCCTCCGGGGCCCACGGCGTGGCCGTGGTCCTCGCCCTGCTCCTGGTGGTCTACCTCCACGTCGTGGCCGGTGAGATGGTGCCCAAGAACATCTCCATCTCCTCCCCGGAGAACGCCGCCCGCTGGCTCGCCCCGCCCCTGGTGGCGCTCTCGCGCCTGTTCGGCCCGGTCATTACGGCCCTCAACGGGTACGCCAACTGGCAGCTGCGGATGCTGCGTATTGAGCCGCGCGAGGAGGTCCCCGCCGCCTTCACCGCCCAGGAGGTGGCCTCTATCGTGGAGATGTCCACCGCCGAGGGGGTCCTGGAGGACGACTCCGGCCTGCTGACCGGTGCCCTGGAGTTCTCCGAGGAGACCGCTGGCAGCGTCATGGTGCCCCTGGACCACCTGGTCACCCTGGACGAGGGCTGCACCCCCCAGGACGTGGAGGCCGCGGTGACCGCGACCGGCTTCTCCCGCTTCCCGGTGGTGCGCCGCCCCGCGACGTCGGCGCCCGCCCCCCAGGAGGTGCCCCGGGAGCAGGCGGCTCCGGTCATTGTCGGCTACCTGCACCTCAAGGACGTGCTGGACGCGGACGGTCCGGCCCGTCACCGTCCGGTCCCCGCCTGGCGGGCCCGGGCCCTGGTCCAGGTGGGCGCGCAGGAGGAGGTCGAGGACGCCCTGGCGGCCATGCAGCGTTCGGGCGCGCACCTGGGCGCGGTCCAGGACGAGACCGGTGCCACTGTTGGCGTCGTCTTCCTGGAGGACATCCTGGAGGAGCTCATTGGTGAGGTGAAGGACTCCATGCAGCGTGACGACCACCAGCGACATTAGGGCGACCCGGCCCGTGGCGGTCCCGGCCGGGCCTGGCGTGCCCGCGCGGGTCGCGCCCGCGCCCCTGGACGAGGAGGACCCGGGTCAGCCGGTGGCGTGCCCGCGCCGCGCCTGCTCCTGCCGCGGGCCCGGCTCGGTGGTCGCCCGTGAGCGGGGACGGCGCCGTGGCGGTCCTGCAGCGGGTGTGAGCAGGAGTCCTGGCGTCCCGGGGCGTACCTGGCTACTCTAGGAGGTGTCCAGGGCGGTGCGGAGGGCCTTGGGCAGCCGTCCGCGGACGGCTCGGTAGGAGCAGTGAGGGGGACCACAGGCGTGAGTACGCAGCCCGAGCAGCCGCTCACCCGGCGGCAGCGTCGTGAGCTTGAGCGTGCGGCTGAGGCCGCAGCAGGTCAGGCCGACACCCAGGAGGCCGGTGCCTGGACGCCCTCCTCGACGAGAAGGTCAGGACAGGATTCCCGCCCCGTCACCCCGTCCGCTCCGCCCGAGCCGGGGCCACCGCCGCCCGGGCTCTTCCGCTCCGCCCCGTCCCCGGACCTCCTGGGGCCCCCCGAGCCGCCAGCGCCTCCTGAGCCGCCAGTGGCCCCAGAGCCACCGGCGCCCCCGGGCGGTCGTCCCACCAGCTCCCTGGCCCCGCTCCCGCAGCCACCGGGGTCGGCCCGTGCGCCCCGTCGCGCGGACCAGGAGCCCACGCTGAAGGTCCCGCCGCCCGGACTGGCCTCCCTGGAGGGCCGCTACGACCGTCTCGGCGCCGCGAGCGCCCGGGACGCCCGCCAGCGTGAGGCGGACATCGCCTGGCTGCGTGAGCACCGCCGGACCGGTATGGGGACCCTGGCCCGCACCGGCATCCTGGCGGCCCTGGCCGCGGTGACGGTGGTGGCCCCCCTGACCAGCTACTCGGGGCTGGGGGCCTCGGCCACCACCGTGGGCCCGGCCCAGGCGCGTGCCAGCGCGCGGGCCTCCTCGGTGGCCGCCGCCGTGCTGGGGTCGGACGCGGACATTGACTCCTCGACGGACAACTCCATGAACAACGTGCCTGACGCCGCCACCCTGGCACGTATCCGTGACGCCTACGCCAATGCCAAGGCCACCTGTACGGCCCCGGCCCCGGGGGCCAGTGGTGAGATGGCGGCCTTCAGCCCCGCGCCCTCCCTCGTCTACCCCATGGTGGAGGGGACCTACACCCTCTCCTCTCCCTACGGCTACCGTCTTCACCCCACCCTGGGGGTGCTCAAGCTCCACGCGGGGATGGACATGTCGGCCCCTGCGGGCACCCCCATCTACGCGGCGGCGGCGGGCACGGTGGTGGAGGCGGGCATGGTGGACGGTACCGGCACCGTGACCATCCAGCACGAGATCGACGGGAAGACCTGGTACACGAGCTACCTGCACATGTACGAGGACGGGATCTACGTCAAGGTCGGTGACAAGGTCAAGGTGGGCCAGCTCATTGCGGGCGCGGGGTCGACCGGCTACTCCACGGGGCCCCACCTGCACTTTGAGGTCCGTACCGCCAATGACACCTCTGACGAGACCACCGTGGACCCCGCCGCCTGGCTGGTGGAGCACAAGGCCGCCCAGCTGACCACGGACTGCCTGTGAGGGGCGTGGTACGACGTCGTTCCTCCCGTCCCGTGGAGGTGGTGGCGCACCGCGGCGGTGCGGCTGAGGCCCCGGAGAACACCTGGTCCGCCGTGGAGCACACCGTGGACGCGGGTCTGACCTGGATGGAGACGGACCTGCGCGCCACCGCTGACGGGGTGGTCCTGCTGTGGCACGACCCGGACCTGGTGCGTACCACCGGGGTGGAGGGGGTCCTGCGCGACCTGACCTGGGAGGAGGTCTGCGAGGTGGACGCGGGGGACGGGCGGGCCCCGGTGCGGCTGGCGGACGTTCTGGCCTCCTTCCCCTCCCTGGGCCTGAACGTGGACCTCAAGGAGGACGCCGTGGTGGCCCCGGCCCTGGCGGCGGTCGGCCGTGCAGGGGCCTGGCGGCGGGTGCGGTTCGCCTCCTTCTCCTCCCGGCGCCTGCGCCAGGTCCGGCGTCGGGAGCCCAGGGCCCGTACCAGTCTGGGTACCACGGAGGTGGTCGGGCTGGTGTCTCGCTCGGTCAGTGCCGTGGGGGTGGGTGCCCTGAGCGGGCGCGGGCTGCTCCAGGACCCCGGTACGGGGCGGTGGGTGAGGCCGCGGCCCGGGGTGGTGCGTCGCCTGGTCCGGCCGTCCTGGCTCGGACGGGCTGACGCCGTCCAGGTCCCTGTCAGGCGGTCCGGGGTGGTTGTGGTGGGGCCCAGGGTCGTGGCGGCTGCTCACGAGGCGGGTCTGGAGGTCCATGTCTGGACGGTCAACGACCCTGCCCAGATGCTCTGGCTGGAGCGTATGGGGGTGGACGCCGTGGTCACGGACGTGCCCACCCTGGCGCAGGAGGTCCTGGGCGGCTAGGTCAGCGGGGTCCGGGCGAGCTGGCACCCAGAATGACAGGTGCTGAGCGGAGAAGGTAGCTTTCGGTCGAGAGTGATCAGATGTATGCTGTTCGCTGTGACCTGCCTGACCGTCTGCGGGTCACTCGTCGCATGGAGACCGCCACGCGAGCACAGGATTTGTGAGGTATGACGCACGTGACTACGGCTGCTGACATTGTCCCCATCAGTTTCGGAACCGGCGGCTGGCGCGCCGTCATCGCCGACGGCTTCACCCGCTTCAACGTCGAGCGCGTGGCCCAGGCCCTGGCGGACCGTATCCACGCCGAGGGCGTGGCGGACAGGCCCGTCGTCATCGGGTACGACCAGCGGTTCCTCTCCCCGGAGTTCACCTGGTGGGCCGCGGAGGTGCTGGCCGGCAACGGCATCCGCGCCCACGTCATCGACCGCGCCGCCCCCACACCCATGATCATGTGGACGGTCCGCGACCTGGGCTGCGCCTACGGCGTGGCCGTGACCGCCTCCCACAACCCCGCCGCCTACAACGGCCTGAAGATCTTCACCGCCGGGGGCCGTGACGCCGAGGTGGAGGTCACCACCCCGCTCCAGGAGCACGCCAACACCCTCCACGCCCCCGACGTCAGGCGCCTGGAGCGCAGGACCGCCCTGGCGCAGGGGGCCATCACCACCCAGACCTCCATGAACTGGTACATCGACGCCATCCTGGACGCGGTGGACCTGGAGGCGATCCGCCACGCGCACCTCAAGATCGTCCTGGACCCCATGTTCGGGGTCTCGCGCACCTGCCTCCAGACGATCCTCATGACGGCGCGCTGCGACGTGGACACCATCCACGAGCGCCGCGACACCCTCTTCGGCGGGCGCCTGCCCAGCCCGTCGAGCGCCACCACCTTCGCCCTGGCCAAGGAGGTCCTGGAGCGCGGCGCGGCCCTGGGTATCGCCACCGACGGCGACGCCGACCGTCTGGGGGTCATTGACGACACCGGCGCCTTCCTCCACCCCAACCAGATCCTCGTCCTGCTCTACGACTACCTCCTGGAGGACAGGGGCTGGCACGGCCCGGTGGTGCGCAACGTGGCCACCACCCACCTGCTGGACCGGGTGGCCGCCGAGCACGGCGAGACCTGCTACGAGGTCCCCGTGGGCTTCAAGTGGGTCTCCGCCGCCATTGACAGGTACGACGCCGTCCTGGGCGGGGAGTCCTCCGGCGGTCTGACGGTGCGCGGCCACATCGCCGGCAAGGACGGCATCTACGCGGGCGCGCTCCTGGTGGAGATGGTGGCCAGGCGGGCCAAGCCGCTGTCCCGGATCTACGCCGACATCGTGGCACGCTACGGCCGTCTCGAGATGGTCGAGTCCAGCCTGGAGTTCGACCCCGAGGTCAAGGAGCCCCTGACCCGCCGCATTATGGTCCAGCGGGACCTGCCCGACTTCGGCCTGGAGGTCAGGACGGTCTCCACCGCCGACGGGTGCAAGGTCGTGTTTGCGGACGGCAGCTGGGTCATTACCCGCTTCTCCGGCACCGAGCCCCTCCTGAGGGTCTTCGCCGAGGCCGGGACCACCGAGCAGGCCCAGCGCCTGGTGGACACCGTCCAGGACTACTACCAGCTGCACTGAGGTGCCGGGAGGGCCGCGGGCCCCGTCCCGGCGGCCCTCCCGACGTCGGGGTGAGGATCCTGCCCGCGCCGTGGGCCCCTCAGGAGTAGTACAGGGCCAGGCGGTGCCCGTCGAACTCGCGCACCGTTATGGCCTGGCCGTAGATCTGCTCCAGCACCGGGGTGGTCATAATCTGCGCGGGTGTGCCGTGGGCGGCCACCCGCCCGTGGCGCAGGGCCAGGATGGAGTCGGCCCACACGGAGGCGTAGTTGACGTCGTGCAGGACCAGGACCACGGTCCTGCCCAGCTCGTCGGCGGCCGCGCGCAGGCGGCGCATCATCTGCGTGGCGTGGGTCATGTCCAGGTTGTTGAGGGGCTCGTCCAGGAGGACGTAGGGCGTGTCCTGGGCCAGCACCATGGCCACGAAGGCCCGCTGACGCTGCCCCCCGCTCATCTGGTCCAGGCGGCGGGTGGCCAGGGCCTCCAGGTCCATCCACTCGATGGCCTTCTCCACCGCCCTGTGGTCCGCCTCGGTGGGCCGTCCCCCGTTGTGGGGGAACCGGCCGAAGGACACCAGGTCACGCACGGTCAGGCGGACCGTGAGCTGGTTGTCCTGGCGCAGCACGGCCATGGTGCGGGCGAGCTCGCGGGTGTCGGTGCGGCTGACGTCCAGGCCGCCGACCGTCACGGTCCCGGCGTCGGCCCCCAGCAGGCGGGCGATAATGGACAGCAGCGTGGACTTGCCCGCCCCGTTGGGGCCGATGAGGCAGGTGACGCCGCCCGCGGGCAGGTCCACGGTAATGTCGTCGAGGACCAGGGAGCTTCCGTAGGACTTGGAGACCTGGTCGATGGAGATCACGAGTGCCTTCCTTCCCGCACGAGGAGGGTAATGAGCAGGAGCCCCCCGAGGAGCTCGACAATGACGGACAGGACGGTGGACCACTTCAGGACGTGCTGGAGCACGGTCTGGCCCCCTACCAGGGTGAGGACCGCGCACAGGGCGGACGCGGGCAGGGTGACACCGTGGTGGTAGGTCCCCGCCAGGCGGTATCCCAGGTGGGCCACGAGCAGCCCCAGGAAGGTGATCGGGCCGACCATGGCGGTGGACACCGACACCAGGACCGCCGCCAGGACCAGGACGAGGCGCGTCTGGCGGTCCACGTCCACCCCCAGGGAGGCGGCCAGGGGGCGGCCCAGGAGCAGCACGTCCAGCACGTGCCGCCGGTGCCACAGGGCCAGGGAGGTCAGTGCCACCACGGCGCCGCCGGCCCACAGCAGGTCCGTGCTCACGTTGCTGAAGGAGGCGAAGAGCCGGGACTGGAGGATGAGGTACTCGTTGGGGTCCAGCAGGCGCTGGATGAAGACGACCACCGAGCGCAGGAGGGTGCCCAGGATGACGCCTGCCAGGACCAGGACGTGGATCTCCCGGCCGCTGCCCAGCAGCGTGCTGACGAGGAGCACGGAGACGACGACCATGACCAGGGTCGTCAGGGCGAACTGGGCCAGGGAGGGGATCCAGGCCAGGGCGGCACCACCCAGGACGAGCACCACGAGGGTCTGGACCATGGCGTACAGGGCGTCCAGCCCCATGATCGAGGGCGTCAGGATGCGGTTGCCGGTCACGGTCTGGAAGACGACGGTGGACACCGCCACGGCCCACCCCACGATCCCCAGGGCAGCCAGGGTCGGCAGGCGGAAGCGGAGCGTGAGGGAGGGGTTGGGGGAGCCCACCAGGAGGAAGGCGGCCACGGCGAGGGCCGCCAGGAGGGTCAGGAGCGCCAGGCGCACGGCGGGACGGGCGGTCATCGGGTGCTCCTGAGCAGCATGATGAGGAAGAGGAGGGAGCCGACCACACCCATGACGAGCCCCACGGAGATCTCGTAGGGGTGGTTGACCAGGCGCCCCAGGACGTCGCAGGCCAGGACCATGACGGCGCCGCCGACGGCCATCCACGGCAGGGAGCGGCGCAGGCTGTCCCCTGCCACCAGGGAGACCATATTGGGCACCACCAGGCCCAGGAAGGGCAGGGAGCCGACCACCACCACCGTGACCGCGCTGGTCAGGGAGACGATCACCATGCCCAGGGCCATTGTACGGTCGTAGGCCAGGCCCAGGCCCACGGCCCGGTCCCGCCCCAGCCCGGCCACGGTGAAGCGGTCCGCGGCGAACCAGGCCACCAGGGTCATGACCCCCACCCCCCACAGGAGCTCGTAGCGTCCGGCGACCTTGCCGGAGAGGTCGCCGCTGGTCCAGGCCCCCAGGGTCTGCATGAGGTCCAGGCGCCAGGCCACGAAGGTGGTAGCGGCCTCGACGACGCCGGCGAGCATAATGCCTACCAGGGGTACCAGGACGTCGTTGGGGCGGTGCACGGGCAGACGGCGCAGCAGCCACAGGAACAGGGCCGAGCCTACGGCGGCGCTCGCCGCCCCGGCACCCATCTTGGCGGTCATGCTGGCGGAGGGCGCCAGGACGGTCGCGGCCAGGATGCCGGCGGTGGCGAACTGCACGGTCCCGGTGGTGGAGGGGGCCACGAAGCGGTTGCGCACCAGCAGCTGCATGAGGGCCCCGGCGGTGGCCATGGCGGCCCCGGCCAGGGCGGCGGCGGCGGTGCGGGGGATCCGGGACTCGACCAGGAGCGTGGTGTCCTGGGGCCCCAGCCTGCCCAGGAGCAGCTTGACCGGGTTCAGGGTGACCACGCCGGTGACCAGGGACAGGCCCACCAGCACCACCAGGGCGACCAGGAGGCGGATCAGCACCTGGGAGTCCCCTCGGGAGGCGGTCCCTGCTACCGCGGGCTCCTGCCCCGGCGTCGCGGGCCGGGTGGGGGCGGACGGGGGGACGGGCCCCGGCCCGGGGGACGTGGCGGGCACGTCGTCCCGGGCCGGGGTGGCGGGCGAGGAGGTCATGCGCCGATGGCTTTGCCGACCTCGTCCACCATGGCGGGGGCGTTGTGGAGCCCGGCGCCGATGATGTACCAGCGCTGGCCGTCGAGGTAGGCCACCTGGTTCTTGGTCCAGGCGGTGGTGGCGGTGACCAGGTCGGTGTTGAGCACCTCCTTGGCGGCCTGGCCGCTGTCGCCGATGGCGGCGTCGCGGTCGACCACGAACAGCCAGTCGGGGTTGGCCTGGCTAATGAGCTCAAAGGAGATGGACTCCCCGTGGGTAGCGGCCTCGACGTCCTCGATGGCGGGGGCGATCCCCAGCTGGTCGTGGATAATGCCGAAGCGCGAGCCCTTGCCGAAGGCGGTGACCTTGCCGCCGGAGGTCATGAGGACCAGGCCCTTGCCGACGGTGGTGCCCTTGGCCTTGACACGCTCGACGTCCTTGTTGTAGGTCTCCAGGGCCTTGGCGGCGGCGTCGGCGGCCCCGAAGATCTTGCTCATGAGGTCGGTGGTGGTGGTGAGACGCTCCTCGAAGGAGGTGGAGCGGTCCCCGGGGATCAGGATGGTCTTGCCCTCGAAGGCGGCGGCCACGGAGTCGTAGGTCTTGGCCGAGCGTCCTCCCACGATGACCAGGTCGGGGTCCAGGGAGGCGATCTTCTCCTGGTCGGGCTCCTGGAGGTTGCCCACGACGGTGGCCTTGGAGTAGTGGTCGCCCAGGTCGGTGGGCAGGGTCTCGCCGTTGCGCACAATGCCCACGACGTGGTCGGCCACGCCCAGGGCCACCAGGGTGTCCATGGTGGTGATGTCCAGGACGACGACCTTGCTCGGGGCGGACTGGAAGGTCATCTCGCCCTTGCCGTGGGTCACGGTCACCGGGAAGGCGGGGGCGCCGGAGGAGGCGCCCTGCGAGGCGGACGTGGAGTCCGCGGCGCCGGAGGCGGTCTCCGGGGCGCCGGAGGCGGAGCTGTCGGACGGCTTGTCGGAGGAGCAGGCGGTCAGGATCCCGGCGGTACCGACGGCACCCAGTGAGAGGAGAGAACGGCGGGTAATCATAAGGCTCCTTCGAGCGTGACAGATGGTGTGGGGATACGGGCACCGCCTCGATCGGAGGCAGGACCACCATTTAGGCTAGCCTCGTCTAGCCATATTCTCTATCAGGACTTATGTCACAATCTGGGGGGCGTGAGGGGGCATGGCGATGTGATCGAATGTGCGCGAATCGTGTCTCGATCGCATAAGATGGTGCACATGTCTTCGACGACCGCAGGCTCTGCCCCCTCCGCCCCCCTACCTGTCACCAAGGCCGTTGTCCTCGCGCGCGGCCTGGGTACCCGTATGCGCGCCGCCTCCCCGTCCTCGGCGGGCGCCCCCGCCGTCACCGACGCCGCCGTCGAGGCCGGCGCCAAGGGCATGATCGACGTCGGACGCCCCTTCCTGGACTACGTCGTCTCCGCCCTGGCCGACGCCGGCATCACCCGGATCTGCCTGGTCATCGGCCCGGAGCACACCATGTTCCGGGAGCACTTCGACTCCCTGGCCGCCAGCGGCGAGCTGGCCCGTGTCACCGTCTCCTACGCCGTCCAGGCCGAGCCCCTGGGCACGGCCGACGCGGTCGCCGCCGCGAAGGACTTCGCCGCCGGCGACCGCGTGGTCGTCATTAACTCGGACAACTACTACCCGGTACAGGCCCTGCGCCAGCTCGTGGCCCTGCCCGGCGCCGGGCTCATCGGCTTTGACCGCCAGGCGCTGCTGGCGCGGTCCAACATCCCGCCCGACCGCATCGCGGCCTTCGCGGTCCTGGAGCAGGAGCGTGACGAGCAGGGGCGCCTCCTCATGCGTGACATCGTGGAGAAGCCCACCGCCGACCAGCTCGCGTCCCTGGGCCCCCAGGCCCCGCTGTCCATGAACGCCTGGCTGTTCACCCCCGGGATCTTCGCCGCCTGCCGGGACGTCACCCCCTCGGCGCGCGGGGAGTACGAGATCACCGACGCCGTCCGCCTGGACCGCTCCCGGGGCACCGAGTACCAGGTCGTGCCGGTGGCGGCGGGCGTGCTGGACCTGTCGCGCCGGGACGACATCGCCTCGGTGCGGGCCGCCCTGGAGGGCGTGGAGGTCTCGCTGTGACCCCGCTGCTGAGCACCCCGACCCCGGGGACGGCCGTCCCCCGCCTCCAGGGCGCCGACGCGGCCCCGGGCTCCCTCCAGGGACCCCTGAGCTCCCCCGCCACGGCCGTGACCTGGTTCGTCCCCGGACGCATTGAGGTCCTGGGCAAGCACACCGACTACGCCGGGGGCCGCTCCCTGCTGGCGGCCGCCTCCCACGGCATCACCTTCACCGGCCGCGTCATCGACCCGCCCGTGCTGCGGGTGACCAGCGAGGTCATCGGCCAGACCGTGGAGATCCCCTACGACGGGGACACCCGGGACTGGCAGGGCCACTGGGCCGGGTACCCGGCCGCCGTCTGCGCCCGGCTGCGCAAGAACTTCGGGGACGTCCTGCGCGGCGCCGAGGTCACGGTCTCCACGAACCTGCCCCTGGCCTCGGGCATGTCCTCCTCCTCGGCGATGATCGTGGGCCTGGCGCACGTCCTCATGGACCTCTCCGGCATCGAGTCCCTGCCCGTCTTCAGGCAGAACGTGCACACCACCGAGGAGCTCGCCCACTTCATGGCCTGTATCGAGAACGGGCAGACCTTCGGCACGCTGCCCGGGGAGCAGGGGGTGGGGACCTTCGGCGGCAGCGAGGACCACACGGGCATGATGTGCTGCCACGCCGGCAGGCTCAGCCAGTACTCCTTCTGCCCCACCCGCCTGGAGCGCGAGGTCCCCTTCCCTGAGGACCACTCCTTCGTCATCGCCGTCTCCGGGGTCCTGGCCGAGAAGAGCGGCCGTGCCCGGGACCTGTACAACCGCGCCTCCCTGTCCACCCGGGAGATCGTGGCGCTGTGGAACCAGGCCACCGGCCGCCAGGACGTCTACCTGGCCGACGCCGTGCGCTCCGGCACCGACGCCCCCGAGCGCATACGCCAAGTCGTGGCCGGTCACGACTACCTGCCCCAGCGGTTCGAGCAGTTCCTGACCGAGTCCGAGCAGATCGTCGGGCAGGCCGGGGACGCCCTGGCGGCCGGGGACATGGAGACCTTCGGCGAGCTGGTGGACCTGTCCCAGAAGTGGACGGACGAGGGCCTGGACAACCAGGTGCCGCAGACCCGCGCCCTGGCGCGCCTGGCCCGTCGGCAGGGGGCCGTGGCCGCCTCCGCCTTCGGTGCGGGGTTCGGGGGCTCGGTGTGGGCGCTGGTGCCCACCGCCGGGTCCCAGGCGTTCGCCGGGCGCTGGCTGAGCGCCTACGCCCGGGAGTTCCCCGAGACTGCGGCGCGGGCCGTCACGCTGGTCACCCGCCCCGGTGCCCCCGCCCGCCGTCTGGCCCTAGAGACGTGAGGAAGACGACAGCGTCGGTGTGAGCCGGTGGCTGGCCGCGTGCTGGTACGGGCGCCCGGCACGGGGCCGCGGCCGGGCTCCTGGCCCGGCGGGCCGGGCCCGGCCGGGCGTGCTCCGGTGGGGGCCGGGTGGTCCTGCCTCAGCGGGGACCTCCCGGCCCCGGTGCTGCCGGTCCCGGGAGCAGGGGCCGTGGCACGGGTGACGGCGTACGGGCCAGCGGCCGGGGCCGGTCCCGTTTCCACACTCGGCCGGAGCCTGGTACAGTGCTCCGCGGGCCCCGGTAGCTCAGTGGATAGAGCGTCTGCCTCCGGAGCAGAAGGTCGCAGGTTCGAATCCTGTCCGGGGCACCACACCACCCAAGGCCCCGTCACGGATGGCGGGGCCTTCCTCGTGCCCGCGCGCCGAGGGGCAGGGTGGACGCCCTGGGTATGAGGCCACGGCCCAGGGCCCGACCGTGACGTCGCACGCGGGCCGGGCGGTTCGGTGGGGTCACCCAACCGGACCCGTGGTGGTCTGCCTACCAGGTCAGGTGGTGGCCAGGTAGGCCTCGACGGCGTCGCGGATGACCGCGCTGGCGGTGGTGTTGTGTTCGCGGACGTAGGCGTCCAGGGCGTCAGGATCTCGCGTGGGGCCGTCCGCGGCCATCCGGTAGCCTGTGCCCGTGACCCCAGAAGAGCTTGCCGCAGCGATCCGCTCCGTCCTCGTCTCCGCCGTCGCCTCCGGGCAGATCGCCCTGGACGGGGAGATTCCCGTACCCCACGTGGAGCGACCCCGCAACCGCGACCACGGCGACTGGGCCACCAACGTCGCCATGCAGCTGGCCAAGAAGGCCGGGACCAGCCCGCGCGCCCTGGCCGGGGTCCTCGCCACCGGCCTGGAGGCCGTTGACGGCATCGCCTCGGTGGAGGTGGCCGGACCCGGGTTCCTCAACGTCCGCCTGGATGCGGCCAGCGCCGGCGAGCTGGCCCGCACCATTGTGGAGGCGGGGGAGGCCTACGGGCGCAACGAGACCCTGGCCAGCCAGCACGTCAACCTCGAGTACGTCTCGGCCAACCCCACCGGGCCGGTGCACCTGGGCGGGGCCCGGTGGGCCGCCGTCGGCGACTCCCTGGCCCGGATCCTGTCCGCCTGCGGGGCCGCCGTGACCCGCGAGTACTACTTCAACGACCACGGCACCCAGATCGACCGCTTCGCCGCCTCCCTGCTGGCCAGCGCCCGCGGCCAGGCCACCCCCGAGGACGGCTACGGCGGCGACTACATCGCCGAGACCGCCCAGGAGGTCACGGCCGGTGAGCTGGCCGCCGGGCGCCCCGACCCCGCCACCCTGCCCGAGGCCGAGGCCGTCGAGGTCTTCCGCGCCCGGGGCGTGGACCTCATGTTCGCCGCCGTCAAGGCCGAGCTGCACGCCTTCCGCTCCGACTTCGACGTCTTCTTCCACGAGGACTCCCTGCACACCTCCGGGGCCGTGGAGCGGGCCATTGACCGCCTGCGTGAGCGCGGCGTCATCTTCCAGGCCGACGGCGCCACCTGGCTGCGCACCACCGACTTCGGGGACGACAAGGACCGCGTCCTGATCAAGTCCGACGGCGAGGCCGCCTACTTCGCCGCCGACCTGGCCTACTACCTGGACAAGCGTGAGCGCGGCGCCGACTGCGCCGTCTACCTGCTGGGCGCGGACCACCACGGCTACGTCGGTCGCATGATGGCCATGTGCGCCGCCTTCGGGGACATCCCCGGCGTCAATATGCAGATCATTATCGGCCAGCTCGTCAACCTGGTACGTGACGGCGCCCCGGTACGCATGTCCAAGCGCGCCGGCACCATTGTCACCCTGGAGGACCTGGTGGACGCCGTGGGCGTGGACGCCGCCCGCTACGCCCTGGCCCGCTCCTCCATGGACTCCATGATCGACATCGACCTGGACCTGCTGGCCTCCACCTCCAACGACAACCCCGTCTACTACGTCCAGTACGCCCACGCCCGCACCCGCTCCGTGGCCCGTAACGCCGCCGAGCACGGGGTGAGCCGGGACCCCGAGCAGGCCGTCTTCGAGCCCGCCGCCCTGGACGACCCGGCCGATGCCGCCCTGCTGGGCGCCCTGGCCCAGTTCCCCGCCACCGTGGCCCAGGCCGCCGCCCTGCGCGAGCAGCACCGCCTGGCCCGCTACCTGGAGCAGCTGGCCGCCTCCTACCACGCCTGGTACGGGGTCACCCGCGTCACCCCGCGTGGCGACGACCCCGTGGGCCCCGGGCACGTGGCCCGCCTGTGGCTCAACGACGCCGTCGGGCAGGTCCTGGCCAACGGGCTGGGCCTGCTGGGCGTCAGCGCCCCGGAGAGGATGTGAGCGCCGTGACCGCCCCCGACTCCGCCAGCCGTGTCCCCGCCGGGGAGGCGCCCCTGGGCGCCCTGGTCTGCCCCGAGCCCTCCGAGCGCCCCGACCTGTGGCCCACGACGGTACGGCGTACCGCCTCCGGCGAGCTCGCCCTGGGGGGCCTGGGCGTCTCAACGCTCCTGGAGCAGGCCTCCACCCCCGTCTTCGTCCTGGACGAGGCCGACTTCCGGGGCCGCGCCGCCACCTGGAGCGCCGCCATGGCCGAGGAGTTCTGGGAGGGGTACGGCATGAGGGGCGGTGAGGCCTTCTACGCCGGCAAGGCCTTCCTGACCACCTCGGTGGCCCGGATGGTCCTTGAAGAGGGCATGGGCATTGACACCGCCTCGCGCGTCGAGCTGGCCGTGGGCCTCAAGGCCCTGGTGCAGGTCGACGGCCCGCAGGCCGCCACGGCGGCCCGGCGCCTGGGGCTGCACGGCAACGGCAAGACCGCCCAGGAGGTGGCCTCAGCCGTGCGCCACCGCGTGGGCCACCTGGTCATTGACTCCGCCGAGGAGGTCGGCCACGCCGTCGCCGCCGTGCGCCGGCTCAGGAGCAGCGGCGACCTCGGGGCGGGGGAGCGCGCCGGGGTCATGGTGCGTCTGACCACCGGCATCCACGCCGGGGGGCACGAGTACGTCGCCACCGCCCACGAGGACCAGAAGTTCGGCCTGTCGGTGGCCACCGGCGCCGCCCGCCGCGTCATTGACGCCGTCCTGGCCGCCGAGGAGCTCACCCTGACCGGCCTGCACTCCCACATCGGCTCCCAGATCATGGACCTGGCGGGCTTCCGCAAGGCGGTCGAGGTGGTGCTGCGCCTGCGTCACGAGGTCGCCGCGGAGGGCGGCTGCCTGTGCCCGGAGATCGACCTGGGCGGCGGCTACGGCATCGCCTACACCGGCGCCGACCCGGTGGCCCCCACGGCGGCCGAGGTGGCCCGCGCCCTGGCCGAGGCCGTGCGCACCACCTGCGCCGAGCTGGGCGACGAGCCCCCCCGCGTCTCGGTGGAGCCGGGCCGGTGCGTCGCGGGCCCCAGCCAGGTCACGTTCTACACCGTCACCGGGCTCAAGCGCGTCGAGCTGGGGGAGGGGACCTGCCGGCTCTACGTCAGTATCGACGGGGGCATGAGCGACAATATCCGCCCCGCCCTGTACGGGGCCGCCTACACCGCGCTGCTCGCCAGCCGCCGCCCCGACCCGGCAGCCGGCCTGGTGCGCTGCCGCGTGGTGGGCAAGCACTGCGAGTCCGGCGACGTCGTGGTACGGGACGTGGACCTGCCCGCCGACCTGGCCGTCGGCGATGTGCTGGCCGTACCCGCCACGGGGGCCTACGGGCGCTCCATGGCCTCCAACTACAACCTCTTCACCCGCCCCGGTGTGCGCTGGGTGCGCGAGGGGCGTTCCGGTTGGGTCCTGCGGCCCGAGACCGTGGAGGACCTGCTGGCCCTGGAGGGGTAGGGTTACCCTGCCGACCTCGGGGGTGACGTGTGCCGTCCCGGGAGCGGGCCGGAGGCCTCCGACGGGGCGGCCCTCCCCACCACAGGGCCGGCGGGGGTGGGTGAGACTCAGGGATGACCTCAGGGATCTCCCCTACTCCTTGAGGAGGAGACATCTCCGGGATGAAATCCTCCCTTTGGGGCTGTCAGGGGCGGGGCGGCCCTGGACATACTGGCGTCATGAGCGCCACACTGTCCTCCCTCGAGTCCACCATTGACCCCCGTACCGTCCGCGGCTGCCGTGAGCTCGCTCTTCAGCGCGCCATTGCCGAGGGCGTGGCCGCCGGCAGCGTCGTCGGCCTGGTTGCTACCGCCCTGGCGTTTGCCATCTTCCACGTCACCATCGGCATTGTCGCCCTGCCGGTGGGTATCGCCCTGTTCGTCACCGCCTACGTGTGGCCCCTGACCCGCGGCTCCCGGCCTCGTAGCGCCCGCCGCCACTGACCGCCCGGGGAGGGACGGCGCCGCGGGCTCGGCGCCACACTGCCGACGCCGCCCCTCCCCGGGCCCGCACCCCCGGGGACTCCCCGCACCTGCCGGGGAAGCACCCGGGTGAGGTGCAGATCGCACTGGTAGAATCCTCGCCATGGGTGTTACCGACCGGGAGTACCGCAAGGCCTTCTATCGTGCCGTCAACCTCCATCAGGGAGCTCACATGATGACCGAGGAGGAGCAGTTCGAGCGGTACTACGTGCCCGTCTACGCGCACGACGACGGCCCTGCCGGACCAGACCTGGTCAAGGAGATGGCGACGGCCATTGACTTCACTGTCGGGGGCTCGGTACAACTGCTGTCAGGCTACCGCGGAGCCGGTAAGACCACCGAGCTCATGCGCCTGCGACGCGACCTCGACCGTGACGCCTACGTCCCCGTGTACATGGATATTGAGGACTACCTCAATACGGAGCTCCCCCTCGACGGCGGTTCTCTTCTTATCGCGCTCGCGGCAGGTTTTGTCGACAACTGCGAGGAGGCTGCTGTCCCACGGCAGAGGCTCGTCGCGCGGATGAAGACCTTCCTTGACCGCCTTGACATCAGGGGGGAGGCTGATGCGGCGGCGTCGGCGGGTCCGGTCGGTCTCGACATTAAGGCCACCCTGCGCGACGACGAGAGCTTCCGGGCCCGGGTCGCCAAGGCCCTGGAGTCCAATCGGAAGGCATTCAAGAAGGAGATGCATACCTTCTTCCAGGGGGTGGTCGCGGCCATGCCCTCCGGGAAGACCCCTGTCTTTATTGTTGACTCTATTGACCACTATCGTGGGAGGGCGGCGGTCTTCAACGAGGTTCGCGACTCCGTCGAGTCGGTCTTCTCGACCTACTCCTCAGAGCTGGCGCTACCCGGTATGCACGTGATTTACACGGTCCCAATCTATGCTAAGCCCACAGGGTGGGAGGGGCAGATCTGGCCCGTCCTCAATGTCAAGGTTCAGGAGCGTAGTGGAGGTGACTGCCGGGAGGGGATGGACCTCCTGCGTCAGGTACTGGTCAGGCGTGCCCCGGATGGTGACCTGAAGCGGCTCCTGGGAGACCAGGCCGACCGGGTTATACGAGCCTCAGGCGGCTTGTTTCGCGAGCTCTTCCGTCTGGTGTCCGCGCTTCTGCTGAAGGACGGTGCGCTTCCGGTGAGCACGGGGGATATTGACCAGGTAGAGCGTCAGCAACGTTCATACGCGGCCGCGGGGCTCACGGAGGAGCAGTGGGACATTCTGCGAACAGTACGTCAGACCGGACAACTACGGGTGCCGCGTGAGCGAACCTCCGAGGCGTGGACGCTTCAGGCCCTTGGGTATGTCCTGTGCTATCGTAACGGGGTGGTTGACTGGTACGGCGTCCATCCTCTTCTGGACAAGCTCCTGGACGAGGCGTGATATGCCGTCTCAGGAATCTTCCGAGGCGGTCAGTGCTGACCAGGCCTGGTCGGACTTGCGTCACCACCTGGAGTGGACCAGGCACGAGCCTACGGTTGTGTTTATTGCCGCTCAGTCTCGGGACCAGTCTGATGACCTAAGGAATAGGACTGCCTTGTGGTGTCGTAGGAACCGTGAGCAGTGGACGCCACGTGAGGCAGAGGGATCTGCTGACTGGCTCCGACGCAAGCTGCCGATGCCGGGCGTCCTCTGGTTGGATCTCTGGGCGGAGGAGCGCTACCTCACGGAGAATCTCCACGTGCTCAACGAGCTGCGCATTCGCCTGTCCTGTCCGGGAGGCGGGTGCCTGGTCGTCTGCGGGCCGGTATCCCTGCTGAGGGAGACTGCTCGTGAGGCCGCGGACCTGTGGTCTGTGCGTTCCTTCGCACATATTGTGCGTACCGCGCTCCCGCCCCTTGTCTCCGCGCGTCCGGCAGTCGATAGTGCGAGCTGGCAGGAACTCGCGGGAGGTGAGAAGTACAGTCTTACCTGGCGTCTGACGGTCCCGGAGCAACTGCGTACTCCCGAAGCTAGTGCGGCACTGCAGGAGGTCAGTCGGTCCCGCTTCCTGCTGCCCGCGGATCCTGCGGGAGCCCGTCAAGTCCTGGATGATGCCAGGGTCGGAAAATCCCTGGTCCAGCGTATTGTCTTTGGTCTTACGCGAGCAGAGGTTTCTGGCTTGCTCGGTGACGGGGTTGGCGTCGAGGCAAACCTCGCCTCTGTCGTCTCCGTCCTACAAGAGCTTCCACGCGGCTTTCGTGCTGACGTGTCCGGTGTCGTGAGACAAATTGGGGAGGTCTTTGGCGCTTATAATGCAGCCGCTGAGGCTGCAAGAGATTCCCTGGGGGTTGCGCGTGAGTTGGTTGAGCTGCTGGGTACGCCGGAGTCGCGCCGCGACCTGTCCTTCTCATTGAACAATGTGGGGCGTGTGGCGGAGCTGCGTGGTGATCTCGGTGAGGCCGCCGACTGCTTCCAGGAGTCTCTGGGGGTTGCGCGTGAGTTGGTGGAGCTGCTGGGTACGCCGGAGTCGCGCCGCGACCTGTCCGTCTCATTGAACAATGTGGGGCGTGTGGCGGAGCTGCGTGGTGATCTCGGTGAGGCCGCCGACTGCTTCCAGGAGTCCTTGGGTGCGCGCCGTGAGTTGGTGGAGCTGCTGGGTACGCCGGAGTCGCGCCGCGACCTGTCCATCGCATTGGACAACGTGGGGAGTATGGCGCGGCGGTGTGGTGATCTCGGTGAGGCCGCCGACTGCTTCCAGGAGTCTCTGGGGGTTGCGCGTGAGTTGGTTGAGCTGCTGGGTACGCCGGAGTCGCGCCGCGACCTGTCCATCGCATTGGACAATGTGGGGCGTGTGGCGGAGCTGCGTGGTGATCTCGGTGAGGCCGCCGACTGCTTCCAGGAGTCTCTGGGGGTTGCGCGTGAGTTGGTGGAGCTGCTGGGTACGCCGGAGTCGCGCCGCGACCTGTCCGTGTCCTTGGACAATGTGGGGCGTGTGGCGGAGCTGCGTGGTGATCTCGGTGAGGCCGCCGACTGCTTCCAGGAGTCCTTGGGTGCGCGCCGTGAGTTGGTGGAGCTGCTGGGTACGCCGGAGTCGCGCCGCGACCTGTCCATCTCATTGAACAACGTGGGGAGTATGGCGGAGCTGCGTGGTGATCTCGGTGAGGCCGCCGACTGCTTCCAGGAGTCCTTGGGTGCGCGCCGTGAGTTGGTGGAGCTGCTGGGTACGCCGGAGTCGCGCCGCGACCTGTCCTTCTCATTGAACAATGTGGGGCGTGTGGCGGAGCTGCGTGGTGATCTCGGTGAGGCCGCCGACTGCTTCCAGGAGTCTCTGGGGGTTGCGCGTGAGTTGGTGGAGCTGCTGGGTACGCCGGAGTCGCGCCGCGACCTGTCCATCTCACTGAACAACGTGGGGCGTGTGGCGCAGTGGCGTGGTGATCTCGGTGAGGCCGCCGACTGCTTCCAGGAGTCCCTGGAGGTTGCGCGTGAGTTGGTGGAGCTGCTGGGTACGCCGGAGTCGCGCCGCGACCTGTCCGTATCCCTGAACAATGTGGGGCGTGTGGCGGAGCTGCGTGGTGATCTCGGTGAGGCCGCCGACTGCTTCCAGGAGTCCCTGGAGGTTGCGCGTGCGCTAGCGGACGAGCGGGGAACTCTTCAGGCTCTCAAGGATCTGCTGACAGTCTTGGCACACCGCTCCCGTATTGCCGATAAAGCAGGGGACACGGCAGTAGCCGGTCAGTTGACTGACGAGGCACGAAGACTCGATGCTGTCGTCACGGGCGGCTCCTGACCGTGCTCCGGCTGCGGTGGTTGCCAGCTCGGCCCCTTAAGTAGCCCGCCGGGCCTCGTCGGCGCCGTCGAGGGCGCCGCCCGTCCGGAAGCGGCACGAAGGCCCCCATGACGTCCCCAGAAGACGCATGTGCCGCCTCCCCCGGAGCGGCACGGCGGGCGCGGGTGGCCTGCTCGGCCTCCTCCAGGTGCTGCCTCCCTGAGGGGAGGCGCGGGCGAAGAGGCACCGCGAGCGGGCGCCCGCGTGGGCACGAGGCGGCGCACTGTGGTGTTGACCCCTATGCTGGGCCACGACGTCCTCGCCCTCCGGCGAACCCTCTCCTTCAAAGCAAGGTGGTCCCCCGTGACTGAGCAGCCCCAGCCGACACCCTCCCTGCCCAGTGGCCTACCCGTGCTGCGGGTCGGCGTCCTGGGCTCCGGCACCGTCGGCACCCAGGTGGTCCGGCTCCTCCTGGAGCAGGCCGACGACTTCGCCGCCCGCAGCGGCGCCCGCATGGAGATCACCGGCATCGCGGTGCGCGACCTGGGCGCCCCCCGTGACAGCGCCGTCCCCCGGGCCCTCCTGACCGACGACGCCACCGCCGTGGCCACCGGCAATGACATCGTCATTGAGCTCATTGGGGGCATTGAACCCGCCCGCACCCTCATCCTGGCCGCCTTCAGGTCCGGCGCCAGCGTCATTACCGGCAACAAGGCCCTTATTGCCGCCCACGGCCCCGAGCTCTACGACGCCGCGGCCGCCGCCGGCACCGACTTCTACTACGAGGCCGCCGTCGCCGGTGCCATCCCCGTGGTCTACGCCCTGCGCGAGTCCATGGCCGGGGACCGGGTCACCAGCGTGCTGGGGATTGTCAACGGCACCACCAACTACATCCTGGACGAGATGAGCACCAAGGGGCTGTCCTTTGAGCAGGCCCTGGCCACCGCCCAGGAGCTGGGCTACGCCGAGGCCGACCCCACCGCCGACGTCGACGGCCTGGACGCCGCCGCCAAGGCCGCCATTATCGCCTCCCTGGCCTTCCACACCCGGGTGGGTCTGTCCGACGTCCAGGTCGAGGGCATCCGCGGCGTTACCGCCGACGACATCCGCGAGGCCCACGCCTCGGGATGCGAGATCAAGCTCCTGGCTGTCGCCCAGTACCGTGACGACTCCCACGCCCGGGGCGTGTCCGTGCGCGTCCACCCCTCACTGGTGCCTGCCGACAACCCCCTGGCCTCCGTCCACGGAGCCTTTAACGCCGTCCTCATTGAGGCCGAGGCCGCCGGACGCCTCATGTTCTACGGGCAGGGCGCAGGCGGGGCGCCCACCGCCTCCGCCGTCCTGTCCGACGTCGTGGCGGCCGCCGCCCACCGCGTCCACGGTGGCCAGGCCCCTCGCGAGTCCAGCTACGCCGACCTGCCGGTCCTGGGACCCGAGTCCGCCATCACCCGCTACCAGGTCCAGCTGCGCGTGGACGACCAGCCCGGGTCCCTGGCCGCGCTCGCAGGTGTGTTCGCTGGCAACGGAGTGTCCATTGACTCGGTGCGCCAGAGCGCCTACGTCGGTGGACACGACGCCATTGTGACGATAGTCACTCATCCTGCCAGTGTCTTCCACCTGGACGCCGCCGTGGACGGCCTGCGCCGGGAGGACCGGGTGCTTGAGGTCGTCTCCGTCCAGCGCGTCGAGGGGCAGTGACCATGCGCCTGTCCGCTGAGCGTGCCGCCGTGCGGGTCCCCGCGACGACGGCCAACATGGGTCCCGGGTTCGACTCCTTCGGCATGGCCTTCCGCTACTACGACGAGGTCGAGGTTCGCCCCGTCGTGGGCGCCACCCACGTGGACGTCAAGGGGGTGGGGGCCGGCATGGTCCCCACCGACGACACCAACCTGGTGGTCCGGGCCCTGCGCGTGGGCCTGGAGGTGGCCGACGCCCCCCAGGCGGGCTTTGAGATGCGCTGCGTCAACCGCATCCCCCACAGCGCCGGCATGGGCTCCTCGGCCAGTGCCGCCCTGGCCGGCCTCCTGCTGGCCCGGGGCCTGATCAGCGAGCCGCAGGCCCTGGACGACGACACCGTCTTCGCCCTGGCCACCGACTTCGAGGGGCACCCCGACAACGTGGCCCCCGCCCTGTACGGCGGGGCCACGGTGGCCTGGGTCGACGCCGAGGGGGCGCCCCACGCCGCCCCCATGCCGGTGGACTCCCACCTGCCCGTGAGCCTGCTCGTGCCGCCGGACACCACGCGCCTGTCCACCGAGGAGGCCCGCATGGTCCTGCCCGACCTCGTCCCGCGCGCCGACGCCCTGTTCAACACCTCCCGGGCCGCCGTCCTCATGCTGGCCCTGGCCTCCCGCCCCGACCTGCTCATGGCAGGCACCGAGGACCGCCTCCACCAGGAGTACCGACGCGGCGTCCTGCCCGCCTCCATGGCGGTGGTGGACTCCCTGCGCTCCCAGGGCTACCCGGCGGTCGTCTCCGGAGCCGGTCCTACCGTGCTGGTGCTGGCCACGCTCAGCGACCAGGTGTGCTTCTCCCTGGAGCGCAGCGGCTGGCTGGTGCTGTCGCCCAGCATTGACATGACCGGCGCCGTCCTGGTCTAAGCCGACGGCGGGCGGACCGGCCCGCCGACCCGCTCAGTACCAGATCCGGCCGTCGTGCACCGTCCGGTCCGGGAGGTTCTCCTTCATCTTCCCGGTAAGTCCCCCGGACAGGAGCTGGCGGCGGCCGATCGTGTAAACCCCTGTATTGGGGTGGCCTCCTCCAGCGCGGCACGGGCCCACGGGGGCCGGGATCCCCGGAAGCGACGGGACCCTCGCGCACGGAGGACAGCGCCTGTTGCGTCGCTTCGAGGACCACGTAGTCGATTACGAGGTCGATTATTGGTATCCCTGGTGCTGGTAGGTAGTTGTGGCAGATAATATTCTATTATTCTACAGGCGCCCGGGCGGCAAAGCCCGGTACCCGGGACCTGTCGCCGACCGCGCCCGCGGTTCCGCGGGTTAGGGGAGACGGAGGTAGCCGCCTCCTGCCAGCAGGATTCCTCACCGTCCGGGCAGCCGTCGTAGGCGCGTATTAGTGAGGAAGGTCCGTACGGGCTGGGACTCACGTCCTCGCCGAGGCTGCTATTGTGGACCCCGACGACGCCTGCGGACCGAACCGCCGTCAGCACCAGGTCTGGCCACGAGCCGTTGATCCTCAGGGTGCGTGACTCCCCGTGAGACCTGCTCCGGGCAGTCCGTCGTCGATCCTTCCGCCAACGCCGTCCCGGCGTTCACCACATCGTAAGGACACTCGTGACCGAGACCTCTGCCGCCCTGTCCACCATGCGCCTGGCTGAGCTCCAGCAGCTCGCCGGCTCCATGGGCCTCAAGGGCATCTCCCGTATGCGTAAGAGCGAGCTCGTCGCCGCTATCCGTGATAACGGCTCCGCTGACGGCACCGCCGCCGGAGCCCCTGACCAGGCCCCGCAGTCCGCCCAGAGCGCGGCGGAGCCGACGGGCGAGGACGCTCCTGCCGAGCAGCCCGACGCCGTCGCCTCCACCGCCACCTTCCCCCTGGACCTTCCCGAGCCCGTGGAGCGTGCCGCCTACCAGGACCGACCGCGCCGTCGCCGCGCCGTCGCCGCCGCGGGCACGCCCCACCTGACGGAGCGTGAGGCCACCCCCGCCGAGGCCGACCTGCCTCGGCGCGACGAGGAGGACACCCCGACCGAGGGAGTAGAGCGCACCGAGGAGCGCCGTCCCCGCCGTCCCCGTCTGGAGCGTGGCGAGGGAGGACGCCGACGCCGTCGGGCGGGGACCGACCGCCCTGAACGCGGTGACCAGCGCTTTGAGGGGCGCGAGGACCGTTTTGCCGACACCTCCGAGGACCACCTCGACGCCAAGGCGGCCCTCATGCGCGACCTCGCCGACGCCACCGGCACCCCCGCCATCGAGCCCGCCGAGCGCAGCCGGGGCACCTTTGAGCGGGAGAACGAGGGCTACGACGAGGACGGCCGGGGACGCCGCCGCCGGGGCCGCAAGCGTGGCCGGGAGCGCTACGAGGACGAGGGCCCCGGTCGCCAGGACCGCGGGGACCGCGGTGGGCGCACCAGCCAGCGTGAGGAGGAGGTCCTGCTGCCCGTGGCCGGCATCCTGGACGCCTCCGACCCCAACCACGCCTACCTGCGTACCTCCGGCTACCTGCCCGGCCCCAAGGACGTCTACGTCACCGCCGCACAGGTCAAGGACAACGGCCTGCGTCCCGGTGACGCCATTACCGGCTGGGTCCGCGAGGGCGGCGAGTCCTCCCACTCTCACATGGGGGGCCAGGGCCGGGCCAACCGCCGCCAGAACCGGGCCGGGCGCGTGAAGTACAACCCGCTGGTCAGCGTCGAGACCGTCAACGGCATGGATCCTGAGCGGGCCCGGCGTCGTCCCGAGTTCGTCAAGCTCACCCCCCTGTACCCCCAGGAGCAGCTGCGCCTGGAGACCACGCCCAAGGCCCTGACCCCCCGCGTCATCGACCTGGTCTCACCCATTGGCAAGGGCCAGCGCGGCCTCATTGTCTCCCCGCCGCGCGTGGGCAAGACGATCGTGCTCCAGCAGATCGCCAACGCCATCGCCATTAACAACCCCGAGGCCCACCTCATGGTCGTGCTCGTCGACGAGCGCCCCGAGGAGGTCACCGACATGCAGCGCACCGTCAAGGGCGAGGTCATTGCCTCCACCTTCGACCGGCCCGCCTCCGACCACACCATTGTGGCCGAGCTCGCCATTGAGCGGGCCAAGCGCCTGGTGGAGCTGGGGCAGGACGTCGTGGTGCTGCTGGACTCCATCACCCGGCTCGGGCGCGCCTACAACCTGGCCGCCCCGGCCAGCGGCCGCATCCTGTCCGGTGGCGTGGACGCCTCGGCCCTCTACCCGCCCAAGCGGTTCTTCGGCGCCGCCCGCAACGTGGAGAACGGGGGGAGCCTGACCATTCTGGCCACCGCCCTGGTGGAGACCGGCTCCAAGATGGACGAGGTCATCTTCGAGGAGTTCAAGGGCACCGGCAACATGGAGCTGCGTCTGAGCCGTCAGCTGGCGGACAAGCGCATCTTCCCGGCCGTGGACGTGGCCGCCTCCGGCACCCGCCGCGAGGAGCTGCTCATCGACCCCGCCCAGCTCAAGATCATGTGGCGCCTGCGCCGCCTCTTCGCCGGCATGGAGCAGCAGCAGGCCATCGAGATGGTCCTGGGCCGCCTGAAGGACACCGGCTCCAACGCGGAGTTCCTCATGAGCCTGGCCAAGTCCGCCCCCATGCAGCAGGCCGACGCCGAGGAGTAGTACCCCCTGAGGGATCGGGTCCGGGCGTGTCAGGGGCCCGGGGACCTGCGGTGGCGCCGTCCCGAGGACGACGCCACCGCAGGTGTAAACGACCTGGTGGGGCACGTTATGACACACGTGTGTACCGCCTGTGAGACACCTGTGTGAGAAGGGGTTTCCGTCCGAGGTCAATGTGACAAAAACTACAGGCGACTAGGCCTTAGGTCACGGAAATATATACAGGTTTTTGTCCTTGTGGACCCCGACGGCGCCTTGGTGTCATGGAGGGGCAGACACCTCGAGTCTGCTCCCAACCCCAGAACAAAGGACACTCTCTATGCGACGCAGCATTATCACCAGTGCGGCTGCCGCCCTTCTTGTCGGTTGCGTGATGGCTCCCGCCTCCGCCGACGAGGTGACGGACACCGCCCCTGCCGCGGCCGAGGAGCTGGCGGCCGACCAGGGTGGTGCCCCTGCGGCCGAGGAGCCCGCCATTGACCCCGCTCCCGCGGCCGACCCGGCCCCTGAGCCTGAGCCTGCACCCGCGGCCCCGGTGGAGGAGGAGCCCGCCGCTCCCGCCCCCGCCCCTGAGCCTGAGCCCGCTCCCGCGGCCCCGGTGGAGGAGGAGCCCGCCGCTCCCGCCCCCGCCCCTGAGCCTGAGCCCGCTCCCGCGGCCCCGGTGGAGGAGGAGCCCGCCGCTCCCGCCCCCGCCCCTGAGCCTGAGCCCGCTCCCGCGGCCCCGGTGGAGGAGGAGCCCGCCGCTCCCGCCCCCGCGGCCCCTGCCGCCGAGCCGGCAGGCGCCGCCGCTGAGCCCGCTGCTGCGGCTGCTGCCCCCGGTGCCGCCGCTGCTGAGCCCGCCGCGGCCCCTGCCGCCGAGCCGGCTGCTGCCGCGGCCCCTGCCGCTGACCCCAATGGAACTCTCGTTGACCTCAGTGAGACCACGTATCGGTTCCTGATCAATTCGTCCGTGCTTCATGACGCAGTGCTTCTCCAGGTTGAGCGTGATGGCTGCCTGCTGACCCTTACGGTCAAGATCCAGGCCGACGGCTCCTACACCCTTGAGGTCTGGGACGACCAGGTGCTCATTGGCTCGCTGCCGTTCTCCGGCAGCGCGGGGGACATTCGCACGCTCCAGTACCTTATGACCGCCAATGTCGGGACCCTGTGGTCGGGCTATGACTTCACTATTCGTAACGCCCGAGACCAGTTGGTCTCTGCGTACGACTGGGACTTTGAGGGCTCCCAGCACGTCATGGACGAGTGCCACCAGCAGGCCTGCGCCGGTGGTGGCGGGACCGGCGTGACGGGGACCGGTGTGGCCGGGACGGGCACGCTGGCCGAGCCCCTGGCCGCCGCGCCCGCTGTCGCTGAGCCCGCTGCTGCGCCTGCCGCTCCGGCTGCTCCTGCTGCCCAGCCTGCCGCTCCCGCCGTCGCGGGTTCTGAGCTGGCCTACACCGGTGCGCAGACCCTGGAGCTGGGCACGGCCTCGGCGTTCCTCCTGGGCGTGGGCGCCGTCGCCCTCCACGCCAGGCGCCGTCGCGCCTGAGGGCGAACGCTCAGGGCGGGTGCTCCCGTCTTCTGAGAACTGAACTGTCCGGGCCCGGGGGAGTTGCCACGCCTCCCCCGGGCCCGGCGCTTCCCGTGCGCGGAATCACGCGGCAGCCACCGCCGCCACATTGTGCGCTGTTGCCCTACCTGGCAGAATCGTCGGCTGGCCTCCGGTTCACCTGTGCCTCCGCACGGGACCCGGGACCCTCTGATCGCCTAAGGAGACACCGATGAAGCAGGGTATCCACCCCGACTACGTGGCCACCACGGTCACCTGCACCTGCGGCAACACCTTCCAGACCCGGTCCACCGTCACCTCCGGTGAGATCCGCGTGGACGTGTGCTCGGCCTGCCACCCGTTCTACACCGGCAAGCAGAAGATCCTCGACACCGGTGGCCGTGTGGCCCGCTTCGAGGCCCGCTACGGCAAGCGCAAGCGCTGACCACCGCCCGACGCCGACGGACACCCTTAACGGGCCCGTCGGCGTCCTGGTACCCCGCCGCGAGTGCACGCCCCTGGTGGGGCGTCTTCTTGACGGCGGGCACTTCCTACCGTTGGGATGACCTCTATGACCCAAGGAGACTTCTCCGCCGTCCAGCCCGTCCTGGCCGAGTACGCCGCTATCGAGGAGCAGATGGCCGGCCCGGCCGCCGCCGACCCCGCGGTCATGCGCCGTCTGGGGCGCCGCTACGCCGAGCTGGGGCGGGTCGTGACCGCCTACCGTGCCTGGGAGGCGGCCAGTGCCGACCTCGCCGACGCCCGTGACCTGGCCGTGGAGGACGCCGACTTCGTTGCCGAGCTCCCCGCCCTTACCGACGCCCAGGCGCAGGCCGCCGAGCACCTGCGCGAGGTCCTGGTGCCCCGTGACCCCGACGACTCCCGTGATGTCATTATCGAGGTCAAGGCCGGTGAGGGTGGGGAGGAGTCGGCTCTGTTCGCCTCCGACCTGGCCCGCATGTACGCCCGTTACGCCGAGCGCCAGGGCTGGGTGGTGGAGGTCATGGACTCCACCGCCTCCGACCTGGGCGGTTACAAGGACGTCCGGCTGTCCATCCGCTCCCGGGGTGCCGTCGAGCCCGGTGGGGGCGTGTGGGCGCACCTGAAGTACGAGGGCGGCGTCCACCGCGTCCAGCGCGTGCCGGTCACCGAGTCCTCCGGCCGCATCCACACCTCGGCCGTCGGGGTCCTGGTCATGCCGGAGGCGGACGACCCCGGTGAGCTCCAGATCGACGCCTCCGACCTGCGCATTGACGTCTTCCGCTCCTCCGGGCCGGGGGGGCAGAGTGTCAACACCACCGACTCCGCGGTGCGCCTCACCCACCTGCCCACCGGGATCGTGGTGTCCATGCAGAACGAGAAGTCCCAGCTGCAGAACAAGGAGGCGGCCCTGCGCGTGCTGCGCGCCCGCCTCCTGGCCGAGCGGGCCGCTGCCGCTGCCGCCGAGGCCGCCCAGGTGCGCCGCAGCCAGGTGCGCACCGTGGACCGGAGCGAGCGTATCCGCACCTACAACTTCCCTGAGAACCGTATCGCCGACCACCGCACCGGCTACAAGGCCTACAATCTGGACGCCGTCCTGGACGGCGACCTGGGGCCGGTTGTCGCCAGCGCGATCGAGCTCGACGAGGCTGAGCGACTGGCGGCCGCCTCCGAGCGGGCATGAGCCCCCACCTTTCGTCTCCTCCCCGCACCCCTCCTCGCGAGAACGGTACTTGTTCGTCGCGAGAACGGTACTTGTTCGTCGCGAGAACGGTACTTGTTCGTCGCGAGAACGGTAGGGGTGTTGACAGTGCCTACCGGAACCGGCTTGGTCTGCAGGAGGCTCCTGCCTGGCGGGTGTGGGGCCCGGCACCTGTTGGGTGTGCGGACGGTAGGGGTGTCGGGTGTGCGGACACCAGGGGCCCGCGACCGGCGCGTGCCCGGGAGGCCTCGTGAGCGCGCCGGATCCGCCCGGGCCCTCGTCCCTGGACCGCTACCAGCTGCGCGCTGCGGTCCGCTCCGCCGCAAGGCGCCTGGCCGCCGCGGGTGTGGCCTCGCCCGAGGTGGACGCGCGCCTGCTCGCCGAGCACCTGCTGGGGGCCCCGCTCGTCCTGTCCGACGGCGCCGGGGAGGACTTCCTCCCCGCCTACCTCGCGCTCGTGGGGCGTCGGGCGGGGCGCGAGCCGCTTCAGCACGTCCTGGGTGTCATGTGGCTGCGCGGGCTCGAGCTCCAGGTGCGCCCCGGCGTCTTCGTCGTCCGCCCTGAGACGGAGGTGGTGGCGGGGGAGGCCATTGAGGCCGCACGCGCGCTGCCCACCCCGCTCGTGGTGGACCTGTGTACCGGCTCAGGCGCCATTGCCGCGGCCGTGGCGGTGGAGGCGCCGGGGGCCCGGGTGGTCGCCGTCGAGATCGACGGGGCGGCTGCGGCCCTGGCCCGGGAGAACTGTGAGCGCCTGGCCCCGGGGCGGGTGGAGGTGGTGGGGGCCGACGCCACCGCCCCGGGCACGCTGGCGGACCTGGACGGGTGCGTCGACGTCGTCGTGTCCAACCCGCCCTACCTGCCGCCCGGGTCCGTGGAGGACGCCGAGACCGCCCGCTACGACCCGCGTGCGGCCCTGTTCGGCGGGGGGCGGGACGGCCTGGACGTACCGGTGGCCGTGGTGGGACGGGCCGCCGCCCTGCTGTGTGGCGGGGGGGTGCTGGTGCTGGAGCACGACCCCGGCCAGGGGGCGGCGCTGCGCCAGGCCGCCCGGGCCGCTGGGTTCGTCACGGCGGACACCGGCCAGGACCTGACCGGCCGGGACCGCTACCTGCGCGCGGTGCGCTGACGGGCGGGCCCGTCCGGGCTGCCGGGTCAGACTGGCTGCCAGGTTGGACCGGCCGCCAGGCCGGGCAGCCGGGTCACCTCGACTGCCGGGTTGTGCCCAGACGGCGGGCCTTCCCTGCCGCCCTGAATCAGGTGAGCCAGCTCACCTGGTTGTTGGGCGTATCCCGGGACCGCGCCTTCCGACAAGAGGTACGCTTCTTTGTACGTTTCATTGAGGGGGGTTGCCGTGAAGATCATGAGCTACACCGAGTCCCGCGCCCACTACGCCGAGGTACTGGACTCCGTCATTGACGACTGCGAGGAGGTCGTCATCACCCGGGCCGGGCACGCTCCGGCGGTCATTGTCTCGCTGGCGGAGTACCAGTCCCTCAAGGAGACCGACTACCTCCTGCGCAACCCCGCCAATGCCAAGCGCCTGCTGGAGTCGATCGCCTCATTGGAGGCTGGCCACGGCACCGTCCACGAGCTCATCGAGCTGGACTGAGATGACGCTCATCTGGTCCGATCAGGCCTGGGAGGACTACCTGTGGTGGCAGCTCCATGACCGCAAGGTGCGCAGGCGCATTAACCTGCTCCTGCACGACATCCAGCGCTCCGGCCACGAGGGGATTGGCAAGCCCGAGCCTTTGCGGTACCAGCTGACCGGCCACTGGTCACGGCGCATTACCGACGAGCACCGCCTCGTCTACCGCATCGATGACGGTGGGGACATCCACATCGTGGCCTGCCGCCACCACTACGGCGACTGACCCGGCCAGCGGGCCCGTGCGCGCTGGCCCGGCACGGCCGGTGAGCGTGATGGCGATCCGCTATGGTGCTGGCATGACCCCACTGGCTGCCCGGCTCACCGAGGAGACGGACGCCCTCGTCCGCGACCTGCGCGAGGCGCTGGCCGCAGCCGGCGACCCCGAGCGGGCCGAGCAGCAGCGCCGCTACCTCAAGTCGGCCATGGAGATGTACGGCGTCGGCGTCCCCCGCGCCCGCCGCATCGCCCAGGCGGTCGCCGCCTCCCACCCCTGCCTGTGGCGCGACGCCACCGGCTGGGAGGCCGCATTGCGCCGGGTGTGGGACACGGCCGGGCACCGGGAGGAGCGGTTCGCGGTGCTCGCCATTATCCGCTCCAGATTCTCCGCGCCCCACGCCGACCGCATCGAGTCCCTCGCCTTGTACGAGCACCTGCTGCGCACCGGGCAGTGGTGGGACCTGGTGGACGAGGCCTCGCACGCCGTCGGCCTCGTGGTGCGGGCGCATCCTGCCGCTGCCGCCCGGATGCGCGCCTGGGCGACTGATGCGGACCTGTGGGTGCGCCGCAGCGCGATCATCTGCCAGCTTCAGCACAAGGAGCGCACCGATCTGCCCCTGCTCAGCGACGTCATCGAGGCCAACCAGGACGACGGCGAGTTCTTCATCCGCAAGGCGATCGGCTGGGCGCTGAGGGACTACGCCCGCACCGACGGCGCCTGGGTGCGCACTTTCGTTACGGACCACCCGCGCCTGTCCCCGCTGAGTCGGCGCGAGGCGCTCAAGCACCTGTGAGCCGGGACCCCGCGAGGCCAGCGGCCCGTCGCCGGCCCGGAGAGTCTCCGCCCCGGTGCGCGTCCGTGGCATGGGCTGGGCTACATTGCGGGCCGCTACGGCAGCCCCCGCTCCCGGTGCGCCTCCGTGGCATCCGGCCTCGCACCGCCGGCCTCGCTTCTCTTTCCCGGGGCGACGGCGAGATTCTCCGGTGGCGGGGCTCTCGCCGCTGAGCCCATAGAACGTGCGAGGATGCCCTCATGAGCCTGACCGTCCCCGCCGGGTCCTCCCACCACCGAGACATGAGACTTAAGTCTCATGTCATCCTGTGGAGGACGACGCCCTTGCTCGACGAGATCCTGCCCGTCATCATTGCGGTGGCAGCTATGTCGGTGCGTGTCTGTCTGGATGAGGAGTGAGACGTGCCCACTCTGGTGATGATCAACGTCAAGGACGGCATGGACTCGTCCATGAACAAGAAGGCGTACGCCTTCCTGGAGAAGCTCAGGGCCGATGACACCCTTCCCGGCCTGCACATTGAGCCCATTCAGTCGGCCGCCGACCCCCGAGTGCGCACAGGCAGGGTGGACCGTAATTTCCGGGCCGTCCTGTTCAAGGTGGACAGCAGCTTCGGTCCCGTCTACGGATTCTACGGCATCTGGCCGCACAACAAGGCCATTGAGATAGCGCGCACCACCCGCCTGACCACGAACCGCGTCAACGGGGTCCCCGAGATTCACCGCATTACCGATGCCGTCGAGGCGCTCGCCGAGGACGCCCCGGTCTCCAGCGCCCCAGCCGAGGCGCCCGGCAGGTCCTTTGCCTCCCCGGCTCCTGCGGACATCCCGGTGCAGAGCGCGAACGTCATGGGGAAGGCCCCCGGCTGGGAGCCGGGCCTGACCGTGCAGATTATCCACGACCGTCTCGGTGTGGACGAGGAGCTCGTCGCCCGTGCGCTCGCCGCGCCCACCGAGGACGCTCTGGAGGACATTATTGGGGCCGCAAGCGTGGAGTGGCAGGCCGACGCCCTCCTGGAGCTGGCGACCGGTACCCCGCTGGAGCAGGTGCGCAGCAACCTCGCCCTCGACCAGGGCGCCGTCATCGAGGGCACGGAGGACGAGAAGTTCCTCGCCGGCCTGAACCTGCCCGCCGCCCGCATGACCTTCTACAAGGTTGAGGACAATGACGAGCTGCGCCGGATTATTAATAGTGGGGACTTCGGTGCCTGGCGTATATTCCTCCACCCCCAGCAGCGCGAGTACGCTGAGAAGTCCCGTAACGGCTCCTTCCGCCTGTCCGGGGGCGCGGGCACCGGCAAGACCGTCGTCGCCGTCCACCGCGCCCGCAACCTGGCCCGGGCGAACCCCCGTGCGCGCGTGCTGCTGACCACCTACACCCGTAACCTGGCCGACGACCTGGCCTCCCAGGTCCACCAGCTCTCCGGCGCGCAGACGGTAGAGCGGCTCGATAGGCCCGGTGTCTACGTCAGCGGCATCGACCAGCTCGTCTGGGCCATAATGAAACGGGCTCGCTCCGGTATCGCCGACGCCGTCAAGGACGTGCTCGGACACCCCCGGGAGGACCCGCTGAAGTCCTCCGACGTCAGCTGGGACCAGGCCATTGACGAGGCCGGACGGATCCTTCCCGCCGAGATCGCCACCACGGCCTTCTTCGAGGCCGAGTACGAGACCGTCATCCTGCCCTACCGGGTCACCACCGAGTCCCAGTACCTGAGCGTGCGGCGTCAGGGCCGGGGACTGTCCCTCAGCCGGGCCAGGCGGATGGCGGTCTGGAAGGTGGTCGCGGCCTACCGGTCCGCCGGCCGCGCGGAAGGGGGGACCAGCTTCGCGGAGAGGGCGGCGATCGCAGCCGCGTGGCTTGAGCGGACCGGTCAGCACCTCTTTGACCACGTGATCGTCGACGAGTCCCAGGACCTCACCCCCGCGCACTTCCAGCTGCTGCGTGCGCTGGTCGCCCAGGGACCCGACGACCTCTTCCTGTGCGAGGACTCCCACCAGCGCATCTACGGCCAGAAGGTGACCCTGTCCCACTACGGGATCGAGATCCGCGGGCGGGCCCGCCGTCTGACGCTCAACTACCGGACCACCGCGCAGAACCTGGCCTGGGCCGTGAACGTGCTCGAGGGCGGCTCCTTCACCGACCTGGAGGGACTGGTCGAGAAGCACCCCTACCGCTCCTCACGCTCCGGGCCGCTGCCGTTCCTTGCCCGTGCGAGCTCACCGCACGAGCAGATACTGTGCGTCACCGCGATCGTGCGCAAGTGGTTGCTGACGTCTGCGGCCGGGGAGACCGGTGCCGGGGCCCCGGCCCCCGAGACGATCGCCGTCCTCGTGCCCGACAAGCGCCAGCGCGACCAGGTGGCCGCCGCGCTGGGCGAGCAGGGCCTGGAGGTGCAGGTCGTGGACCGTGAGGAGGTCAGGCCCGGCAGGCCGCTGATCATGACCATGCACCGCGCCAAGGGTCTGGAGTTCACGCACGTGCTCCTGCTCGACGTCAACACGCTCCTCGACCCCCGGCGCCGCTACCGGGAGCCCCTGGACAAGACGGCCCTGGCTGACTGGCGGCTGCGTGAGCGCTCGCTGCTGTACGTGGCGGCCACGCGGGCGCGCGACGTGCTCGCGGTCGTGCCCACGCCCATGCCCAGGAGGTAGCCCGTACCGGCCGGGGGACGTCAGCCGGGCCCCGGCGAACGCTGTGCACCGAGTGGTGGGGTGGCGGGTACAGGCAGGTGTCCGCCTGGCCCTGACGCTCTGCCGCCGACGGTCAGGCGGTGTCGTCTTCGTGACATCACACTCGGTACGGCTGCGGTACAGCCCTGCCCCGCCTAGAATGAATCATGGCGTCAAATCCTGATTCAGGAGGTGTGCCCATGACCGTTCCCACCACTACCACTACCGCTCCCGACGCCGTCGCCCGAGCACTGACCCAGGCAGGCCTCAGCCAACGACAGGCAGCTGAACGCACCGGTATCTCACAGTCGACCATCTCACGGATCCTCAACAACCAGCGCACCCCCACCATGCCGGAGCTCATCCTCCTCGCCCAGGCGACCGGGGTCACGCTCTCGGCCCTGACCGGACGCGGGACGGTGGCGGACCGCTGCCGTATGGCAGCGCGCTCGACCGAGGGTGCGACCATGGAAGCCATGCGTGCCACCGCCATCGGCTACCTGGAGCTCGACGCCTACCTGGCGGACCAGGCGATCCCGCAGGCTCGCTGATGCGGAGAAGCACTCAGGTTCTCGGACGCAAGTCCGCGGAGCGGTTTCGTGAGGAGCACGGCCTCGGTACCGGTCCCCTGGTGGACCTCGTAGGGGTCATTGAGGAGGCTACTGGTCACGACGTGGCCATTGTCAAGGCGCCGACCAATGAGCACGGCCTGACGGTGACCGATCCTGAACGTGGTGCCGTTTTCGTCCTCATTGCGTGCAGTGACAACCCGATGCGTCAGCGCAGCAGCCTCGCCCACGAGCTCAGCCATGTCATCCACTCCGACTGTGTAGAACTGAGCCCGAGGACTGACGGGAGGCGTCCGGCCCCGGAGCGGCTCGCCGACGCCTTCGCGCGTCACCTCCTCATTCCGCGTGCCGCCGTTGAGCGGGCCATGGAGAGTCACCAGGGGGAGTGGACCGAGGCCGACCTGTCCCTCCTGGTCCGCAGGTACCTCGTGTCTCCCGCTATTGCCGCCATAGCCCTCAGCGAGGCCGGAGCCATTACCGACGACACCAAGGAGGAGTGGAAGCAGATCTACACCCCTGTTCTCGCCGCCCGCTACGGGTGGAGCGAGTATTACGCGGCCCTCCAGAACGTGTCCCGCCGTCCGCGTCCCCCTCGGCGTCTGCTCGCCAGGGCCATTGAGGGTTATCGGCAGGGCGTCGTGTCGGCACAGACGCTGGCAACGCTCCGAGGTGTCCCGGTCGTCCAGCTTGTGTCCGAGATGGAGAGCGCCGGGGTACGACCGGTGCCGGACAGCCCGGTCTGGAGCATACCGTCTACTGCCTCCTTTCCAGCGGTCGACCTCGCTGAGCTCGACGTGCTGCTTGGGGACGAGTCCGAGGCGGAGACGTGAGCCCGCCCGTAATTCTCGATGCAGGTCCCAGCCTCAACTTTTTCGCCACCAACTCCGAGCGGCTTCTGATCCGGGTGGTCGGGCCGCTGACATTACCTCGTACTGTGTACCGCGAGATCGAGGGAAAGGCCGCTAGAGATCCGCGGTTCGAATCAGCCTCACGTACGCTCGGGAAGCTTCGTGGCAGCAAGTTCCTGACTGTTCTCGATGACGTCTACTCCGACACCCTCGGCGGCGTCGTCGTGAGGATGACTGGTCAGTCGTTTGCAAGGCGGGTTCTTGAGCCTAAGAATCTTGGTGAGATCATGGTCATTGCGCACGCCGTGGTCCTCGCGGAGGCGGGAACAGACGTCGGTGTTCTCGTCGACGACGGTCAGGGTGCCCGCCTGGCTACCTTGGAGTCACGGCGACTTAGGCGTCTGCAACAGCAGGGACGGAGCGTCGGGACCGTCTCGCTGATGCGTACCCCCACCGTCCTTGAAAAAGCTATCCGTGACGGTTGCTTCGGGGACCGAGGAGAGCTTCGTAAGCTGTATGAGCGGATGCGTGGTCTCGATGACGGCCTCGTGCCAATTGAGGACACAGGTCTTCTACATAAGCCTCTCTGGCGGCGAGAGCCAGGTTGATCACAGAAAATAGGCGTCTTGTCGTAAGCCGGGAGGCATCGTTCCTGAGGACGATGCCAACATTTTTGAGGAGATTATTTCTCAGGCATTGATCGTGTTGGCTTACGAGTTGTTAATGGAGCTGACCTTGGGAGGAAGATGACCTGGTTGTGGTGGTGCGCCCGCCATCGACCCGGGTACTGGGAGGGCCTGGCAGCCCCGGGCCCGTGGGGGCAGACTCGGGGCATGACCGCACACGCACTCGCTGATACCCGAGGTGACGTCTCATGACAACGGTTCTCGTCATTGGTGCAACCGGCCAGGTCGGCCGTCTGGTGGCTGAGGAGGCCCTGGGGCGCGGCCTGAGCGTGCGGGCCCAGAGCCGTGACGCCGGGCGGGCCCGTGGCGTGCTGCCCGCGGGTGCCGAGGTCGTCCAGGCCTCACCCGCGTCCGCCGCGGACCTGCGCCTCCTGGTGGAGGGGGTGGACGCCGTCGTCCTGACCCACGGCGGGGACGTGGACGGTCGTGGGGGAGTGAGCTTCTACGAGACCGTCCTGGCGGTCCTGGAAGCCCTGGAGGCCGGGACCCACGTCAGCCTCATGACGGCGATGAACACGAGCCGCTCGGCGGGCCGCAGCCGCTACGGCTTCGTGGAGTGGAAGCGGCGGGCCGAGCGCCTCGTGCGCGTCAGCGGCCACCCCTACACGATCGTGCGGCCCGGCTGGTTCGACTACCAGGGCCCGGGCGACCGACGTATCGACCTGCGTCAGGGGGACACGGTCACCGGCCGCCCCGGCGTGGACCGCCGCCACATCGCCCAGGTCCTCCTGGAGGGCGCCGCCGTCCCCTCCGGGGCCCGACGCACCGTGGAGGTCTTCAGCACCACCGGTGCGCCCGTGACCGACTTCGAGGCCCTGTTCGCCGCCACCCGGGCGGACGGGCCCGGCGCCCTGGACGGCGTGCTCGACGCCAACAACGTGCCGCTCACCGACGAGCCCGCGTCCGTCCAGGCCGATATCGCGCGGCTGCGCGGGTGAGCGAGGAGCAGGCGCACGGGTCGGCGTCCGGTGCGAGGGCGTCCGGGGCCACCTGGGCGACGGCGCCAGCCTGCCTGGAGCAGGGGTGAACCGACGCGGTGAGGCCTGGACCGGAGCGGTCGCCTCCTGCCATCGACTGCTAATTTAAGCTAAATTAGCAGTTGCTGGCAGTTAGCCGTTCTGAGGAGCCGGACATGAAGACGCCCGTCCCACCACCGTCGCTGGAGGCGGTCACCGCCTCCCTGCGGGGGACGCCCCGGTACCTCGAGGTCCTCCTTGACCAGCGACTGCGAACGGATCCGGACTACCACCCGTGGGACTGGTTCCTCCTCCCGGCTGCTGCGACGCGCCCCCGCACGCTATGCGCGCTCCTTCCTGTACACCGAGCACCAGGGTGATCTCACCTACTTCCTCCTGGAGCAGGCCAGGGTCGTGGTCCGGGCTGTCAACGAGCTCGACGCCTACCTGGCGCGCAAGACGGCGGAGCTGCGGTCCGCCGACGTCCTCCTACGCGGGCTCGGGCTGAACTACCGCCAGACGGACGTCCTGGGGCGGTTTCTGCGCGACCCTGGGCTGTCAACCAGCGTCGCGGACCACCAGGCGCGCTACGGCGTCGTGGCACAGACGGCCCGGACCGACCTGACCGACCTCGCCCGGCGCGGTTACCTCGACGCCTCCAGGCAGGGGCGGCGCGTGGTGTGGCACCCGGTGGGGGACCTACCAGCACGCCTGGGAGCGTAGCGTTCCGCGGGATAGCGTCGTCGCCAGCCTCCTCGGCGGTACCGCCGTGAGTGGGGGAAGCGATGGTGCCAGCTCGGCAGGGCGTCCGGGGCCCGCGGTACCGCCCTTAGGCTGGTATAGGCTGGCCGTGAGATGAACGCGATGAACTCCCTCTTCGGCTCCCTGCCCGTCTCCGGTACGCAGGTGCGCCCCGGTGCGCAGGCGCCGGCAGAGGCGGCCCTGCCCAGCCTGCCCGACCCGGCCGACGACTCCTGGGCCGACGTCGAGCCCCCCGCCGAGGACTGGGAGACCGAGCCTCCCGCCGAGGAGGCGCCCCCGGACCTGGGCGCCGTCGCCCCCACCTGGGAGGAGCACCAGACCGGCGTCTCCGCCCTCGTCGCACGTGCCCGGGCGAACGCCGCCCGCGCCCGCGATGCCGGGAGGCGCGAGCCCGCCGGGGGCGGGGCCACGGCGTCGGGCCCCGGGGACGCGGCACGCCCCTACGGCCCAGGCCCCCTCCCCGGGCTCACCGTCGCCGACCCCACCACCCTCCTGGCCGACCTCAACCCCGCCCAGGCCCAGGCCGTCACCCACGCCGGCAGCCCCCTGCTCATAGTGGCCGGCGCCGGGTCCGGCAAGACCCGGGTCCTGACCCGCCGCATCGCCCACCTCATCGCCACGCGCCGCGCCCGCCCCGGGGAGATCCTGGCCATCACCTTCACCAACAAGGCCGCCGCCGAGATGCGCGAGAGGGTCACCGCCCTGGTGGGCCCGGTGGGGCAGCGCATGTGGGTGTCCACCTTCCACTCCGCCTGCGTGCGCATCCTGCGCCGCGAGCACGCCGCCGCCGGACTGCGCTCGACCTTCTCCGTCTACGACGCCGCCGACTCCGCACGCCTGATCACCCTCGTGGTGCGCGAGCTGGGCATCGACTCCAAGCGCTTCACCCCCAAGGCCTTCGCGCACCGCATCTCCGACCTCAAGAACGAGCTCGTCAGCCCCGCCCAGTTCGCCGAGGAGGCGGTGACCTCCAACCCCCTGGAACGCCACCTGGCCGAGGTCTACCCCGCCTACCAGGCCCGCCTGGGGGCCGCGAACGCCCTGGACTTCGACGACCTCATTATGCGCACCGTCCAGCTCCTGCGGCAGCGCCCCGATGTGGCCGAGGCCTACCGGCGCCGCTTCCGCCACGTGCTGGTCGACGAGTACCAGGACACCAACCACGCCCAGTACGTGCTGGTCCACGAGCTCATCGGGGGACCGGGCACCTCCGGGGCCGACTCGGCCCTCCCCCCCGGTGAGCTGACCGTGGTGGGGGACTCCGACCAGTCCATCTACGCCTTCCGCGGAGCCACCATCCGCAATATCGAGGAGTTCGAGAAGGACTACCCGACGGCCCGCACCATCCTGCTGGAGCAGAACTACCGCTCCACCCAGAACATCCTCACCGCCGCCAACGCCGTCATCTCGCGCAACCCCGGGCGCCGGGAGAAGAACCTGTGGACCGACTCCGGCGACGGGCCCGCGATCATCGGCTACGTGGCCGACTCCGAGCACGACGAGGCCCGCTGGGTCAGCACCGAGATCAGCCGCCTGGCCGAGGAGGCCGGTGTGCGCCCGCGCGACGTGGCCGTCTTCTACCGCACCAACGCCCAGTCCCGTGCCCTGGAGGAGGCCTTCATCCGCTCCGGGCAGCCCTACAAGGTCGTCGGCGGCACCCGCTTCTACGAGCGCAAGGAGATCAGGGACGCCATCGCCTACCTGCGTGCCGTGGACAACCCCGACGACGACGTGTCCCTGCGTCGCGTCCTCAACGTGCCCAAGCGGGGCCTGGGGGACAAGGCGGAGGCGGCCCTGGGCGCGCACGCCTCCAGGTACTCGGTGAGCTTCGGGCGCGCCGTGGCCGACGCCGCCGGCGAGCCTCGGCCCGCCACCGGGTCGGCAGGGGCGGCGCAGCCCGCACCCGGGGCCCAGGACGGGACGGGTGAGGTGGGCTCCGGGGCGCCCGGGGCCCAGGAGGCGACCGAGCCGCCCGCCGTCCAGGGGCTGACCGCCCGGGCCACCAGGCAGGTGACTGCCTTCCACCAGCTCCTTACTGGCCTGCGCCACCAGCTCGCCGCCGGCGACGGCGTCGCCGACATCCTCGACTCCGCCCTGGACGCCTCCGGCTACCTCGCCGAGCTGCGCGCCAGCGACGACCCGCAGGACGCCGCGCGCGTGGAAAACCTCGCCGAGCTGCACTCCGTGGCCGCCGACTTCCAGGACGCCAACCCCGACGGCGCGCTCGCCGACTTCCTGGAGCGGGTCAGTCTGGTGGCCGACTCCGACCAGCTCCCCCCGGGCGCCGACACCCAGGACGCCCACGCCCCGGACCAGGAGCAGGGCCAGGTCACCCTCATGACCGTCCACACCGCCAAGGGGCTGGAGTTCCCGGTCGTCTTCGTCACCGGCCTGGAGGACGGGACCTTCCCGCACTCCCGGGCCCTGGCCGAGGAGACCGAGCTGGCCGAGGAACGCCGCCTGGCCTACGTGGCCCTCACCCGCGCCCGTGAGCGCCTCTACGTGACCCGGGCCGCCGTGCGCTCCGCCTGGGGGGCGGCCAACGCCATGCCCGCCTCCCGCTTCCTGGAGGACATCCCCGCGCAGACCATGGAGTGGAGGCGCATCGCCTCCTCCACGGACGCCCTGCGTGGGGGCGGCACCGGCTGGGGGAGCAGCTGGGAGGGCGGGCTCGGAGGCGGGCGGGGCTCCTACGGCACCGGGGGCGGTGCCGGGAAGGCCGCGGGGGGCCGCCGTCGGCCCTCCTACGACGACGACTTCGCCCCGCCGATCGGCTCGGGCCGCCCGAAGCGCACGGGGCGGCTCGGCCGGGTCGAGACCCCCAAGGACCGCTTCGAGGCGCGGCGGGCCGAGCGCATGGCCAAGCGGGGCAGGCCCACGCGGCTCGACGGCTCGAGCGCCGGGGCCGATGGGGCCGACGGCGGGGCGCTGCCCGCCGCCGTCGCCGGTCTGAAGGTCGGGGACCGCGTCCGCCACGACGCCTACGGCGAGGGGGACGTCGTCGCCCTGGAGGGCGCGGGGCGCTCGACCGTCGCCCGCGTCACCTTCACCGTCGACGGCGCGAAGAACACCAAGCGCCTCATGCTGCGCCTGGCGCCGATCGCCAGGATCTGAGGGGTCCGCGCCGGCTCGGACCTGGCCGAGGCGTCCGCTACGCCCTTTTGTCTCTGCTACGCCTCTTGACCCTTCACTGTACGAGAAAAAGGAGCGTAGCAGAGGGTGAAGGGGCGCAGTAGACGGAAAAAGGCGTAGCAGACGATCCGGGGCGGTCGGGGCTGGCGCGGGCCGAGCCCGCCTCGCACAATGCGAGCCCGGGTGACATCACCAATTCGACCCCCCAGGGGGTGGAGCCGTCGCAGACGGTGTCCGCGGCGCTCGGGGTGGTGCCAGCTCCACCCCGAACCCGCCGGCTCCACCCCGGACCCTGGTGCTGGCCCCATGGAGGGGTGGGAGAGCTCGTGATGTCATTGCCGCATGGCACAGCATCCTCGTCCTCTCACCGTTTCCGCGGCCCCCGCCGCTCCCGCGGACTCCGCCGCTCCCGCGGACTCCGCCGCTCCCGCGGACTCCGCCGCTCCCGCGGACTCCGCCGCTCCGGGCTCGCGCGAGCGACGCTCCTGGCTCCAGGGGCTCGCCGGAGCGGGGCTCTTCCTCCTCACCCAGACCCTGATCATCATCGTGGCACGAGGCGGCACGCACCTGCTGACATCCGTCATGCCGCAACCCATGGCCTACCTGACGACCGCGCTCCTCGTCTCGGCGACGTGCGTGATCACGGTCGTGGCGGGGTACCGCCTCATCGTCCGACGAATCGGTTGCCGTGAAGCGCCCGAGATGGGCGGCCCCGGCGCACTGCGCGAGCTCGCCGCGGGGCTGGCGCTGGGCGGCGCGCTCATCTGCGCCGTCTTCGCAGTCCTCGCCCTGGCGGGGGCCTACCGCATCACCGGGGTCGGCTGGTCGGAGGGCATCGCCGTCGGCCTGATATTCGGGGTCGTCGGAGGATTCAACGAGGAGACGATGTTCCGCGGATTCCTCCAGCGACTCATCGAGACCAGGCTGGGCAGCTGGTGGGCGCTCGGAACCATCTCCGTCGTCTTCGGCCTGCTGCACCTGACCAACTCCGGAGCGACCCTGTCCGGCTGCCTCATCATCGCCCTCACGGCCGCGCCGCTGCTCGGGGCCTGCTACCTGCTCACCCGGCGCCTGTGGCTGGCCATCGGGGTGCACGCGTCCTGGAACTTCATCCAGGGCGGCGTCTTCGGCTCCGACGTCTCGGGGACCGGAATGATCAAACGGGGCCTGTTCGAAGCGACCTTCCACGGGCCCGACTGGCTCACCGGCGGCCGCATGGGCGTGGAGGGCTCCGTCGTCACCGTGGTCGTGTGCGCGACGGCGGCCGCGGTGATCCTCCTGATGGCCCGACGCCGGGGAATGCTGCTGGCGCCGCGATGGCGGCGTCCGGCGCCGGCGGACGACGACGTCGTCGAGCGGCGGTGACGGCGGCGGGTGCGGGCGGGCGCCGCGCCGTCGGACGCTGACGGACGACGACGAGCGGCGTCGAGCACCGCGGACAGCGGCGGCCGGTGACGATCCGCCCGGCTCACGGGGCCATCGGGGTTGCGAGCCGGACCTGGTCGGGCCCGGCCCGCCCGGTTCACGACCGGGCCGGCACCAGGCGCACGGCCCGCCGATCGGCCCGGAAGTCGTTGACCGGGGCGTCGGAGGCGTAGCCCAGGGCGAAGCCCGTGATGAGGCCGTAGTCGGCCGGCGCCTCGAACTCGGCGTCGAAGGGGCGGCGCCAGGTGGCCAGGACCCCGAGGGGGCAGGAGTCGACGCCGCGGGCCTTGGCGGACAGGAACAGGGTTTGGAGCATGAGCCCGGCGTCGAGCGCGGCGAAGGGCATGAAGTCCTTGTGGATGAGGACGAAGCCGATGACCGGCGCGCCGAAGGCCTCGCAATTGCGCCGGGCGGCCGCGTCGCGGGCCTCGCGGTCCCGACGGGCGATGCCCATGTGCGCGTACAGCCGGCCGCCGACGGCCTGGGAGTGGGGCAGCAGCTCCGCGGGGTAGGGCGCCCAGGTGCGGTAGTCGCCGTCGGGCGCCCTGCCGCTCAGGACCAGGCGAGCCGTGGCGCCGCGCTCCTTGTGCTGGACGGGGAGGGTCGCGTCGAACTCGGCGACGTAGGCGGCGCGCAGGCGGTCCGCCCGCTCCCCGGTGGCCAGCGCCACCATGAAGGGCCGGGTGTTCGACCAGCTCGGGGCCTGGCGGGCGTCGTCGAGGATCGCGTCGAGGACCTCGCCCGGCACCGGGTCGGGCCGGAAGTCGCGCACGGAGTGCCGGGCGGCGGCCAGGTCGGAGAAGGCTTCGGGGTTCACGGCGGTGGCTCCTTGGGAAGTGCGGCGGTGCTGGCGGTCGGGGCCGCCCCGGACTCTACGACCGGCGCCGGGGGACGAAGGTGGAGTCGTCCAGCGTGCGGATGACCCGGGCGGGGGAGCCCACGGCCAGGGAGCGGGCCGGGATGTCGCGGGTGACGACGGCGCCCGCGCCGATGACGCAGTCGTCGCCGATCGTCACGCCCGGGCAGACGATGACGCCGCCGCCCAGCCACACGTTGTCCCCGATGACAATGGGATCGGCGCTCTCCAGCCCCGTTCGGCGCGGCGTCGGCTCCAGGGGGTGGATCGGGGTGAGCAGCTGGACGTTCGGGCCGAACTGGCAGTGCACCCCGATGGTGATGGTGGCGACGTCCAGGGCGGTGAGCCCGTAGTTGGCGAAACTGCCCTCGCCGACGATGATGTTCTCCCCGTAGTCCACGCGCACCGGCGGCAGGAGGATCGCACCGGCCCCCAGGTGCGGGATCGCGGCGCGCAGGTGGGCCTGGGCGTCGGGCTCGCCCTCGTCGAATGCCCGCTGGTAGCGGGACAGCTCGCGACGGGCTCGGGCGGCGATCCGCCGGGAGTCCGGGTCGTCGGACACGTACCAGTCCCCGGCGAGCATGCGCTCGCGGTTGGTCCGCGGATCCCCCTGGAGGTAGGGGGCGGCCAGGGGGAAGCGCTCCCCGGTGCCCTGGGACGGGGCGGGGGCGTCGTCGGTGCTGTGGGAGCCGGTCATGGGCACGAGCCTACCGGGCCCGCCCCGTCTGCGGCCCGTGGCGGCCCCGGCCCAGTGGGCAGACCGGGAGCCAGGAGGGTCACGGTGACCTGCGGCCCGTAGCGGGTCCGGCCCCGGCCTTGGGCGGGCCCGGCCCCGGCCCACCGCCTGGTGGCGGGCCCGCGGTCGGGCGTCGGCGGCGTGAGGGCCCGGCCCGCGGGCGGCCTCAGGGCAGGAGCGAGGCGTTAGCAGGATCCACGCCAGCGCGGCCCCCTGGGGCGGGCGGCATCAGGTGTGCGGCTCGCTCGGTGGCGGCGTGGGTGACGGCGTGGCGGTGCCGTCCCCCACCTGGAGGACCACCAGGGGCGGTGAGGTGGGCTGGGCGGAGCCGCCCCGGGGCTCCCGGGTGATGAGGACCTGCTGGCCGGGCCGGGGCGTGAGGGCCAGGAAGGAGAAGGTGTCCCCCGAGCCGGGGTCGTAGACCCCCAGCGAGGTCGTGTCGTCCCCCTGCCTGAGCCAGACCTGGAGGCTGGAGCCCGGGACGGGGGCGGACATCCCCGCAGGCAGGCTCAGCGCCGTCATCCCCATGCCCTCCGACCAGGTCAGGGTGGCCACGTGGCCGTCTGGCATGGCCTGGGAGACCCGTCGCACGTCCTGGGCCTGGTTGAGGTGGGCGAAGTGCTCCGTGGCGGACATGGATTCCATGGCGTTCCAGTGCCCCAGGACCGCGCCGGTGCCCAGGAGCGCCACGCACGCCGCCGCCCGCAGCACCACGGTGCGCCAGCGCCGTCGGCCCAGGGGGACCACGACGGCGTCGGCCCGCCCCGGATCCGGGGCCTCGGACGGCGCCCTGGGCGCGGAGGACGGGGCGGGACGCTCCTGGGGCGTGCGGGCGACCTGCTCCAGGAGCCGGGCCCGCAGGGCGGGCGGTGGAGGGACCGGCTCCAGCGAGGCACCCAGGAGGGAGGCGGTCTCCCCCTCCAGGAGCGCCTCCAGCTCGGCGTCGGCGGGGACGTCACGGGGGCCGGTGCCCCGGGTGCCGGTCATCGTTCCACCTCCAGGTGAGTGCGCAGCTTGAGCAGTCCGTCACGTACCCTCGTCTTGACCGTCCCTAGCGGCACCCCGCAGCGCCTGGCGATCTGTGCGTGGCTGAGGCCGCTGAAGTAGGCCAGCTCGAGGGTGGAGCGGTGCGGCTCGCCGACCTTCTCCAGGGCCCGGTGCAGCCGCGCCCCCTCCAGGTGGTCCTCGGCGGCCTGGGCGGTGACGTCGTAGTCGGGCTCGTAGCCACCGCGCCAGGCGTGGTCACGGTCCCGGCAGGACTGGCTGGAGCGGACACGGTCAATAGCCCGACGGCGGGTCAGGGTCACCAGCCACGCCCGGGCACTGCCGCGCTCGGGACGGAACGTGGCGGCACGCTGCCACACCTCCAGGAACACCTCCTGGAGGACCTCCTCGGACTGGGCGCGGTCCACCACGATACGCAGCACCAGGGCCAGGAGCCTGCCCGCCCAGGCATCGTACAGGCAGGCGAAGGCCTGGGCGTCCCCCTGCGCGACCCGGGTCAGCAGGGCGGCGTCCGGCTGTGCCTCCGGCCCCGCCCCCGTGGTGTCCTGCGGTGTCACGGTGACATCGTAGGGGACCGGGCCGGGCGGTGGCTCCCCGGCGTCGTAGCGGGGGTGGCCTGCGGGCCGGCCTGCGCGCCCTGGACGCCCGCGTGGCGCCCCGGCGGGGCGGCGGGGCGGGTGGTGTCCGGAGGACCTGTCACCCGAAGGTGAAGGAGTAGAGGGCCAGGCCGGGGGAGACGGTGAGCTCCAGCGTGCCGCTGCTGGTCTGTGGCGTGCTGAGCAGCTCCAGGGCGTTGGGGACCCCGGAGACGTGGAGGGTGCGCTCCTGGCCGCCGTCCACGCTGTAGGTGAGGTCGCCCTCGCCGGAGACCACCAGGTTGACCTGCCTGCCGTGGTAGGCCAGGCGCAGCCGGGCAGGGCCGTCCGCGGGGGAGACGGACTGCCGCCCCACGTCCCAGGTGCCCTCCAGTGCGAAGGTGTCCGGCTCCAGGGAGTCAGGGAAGGTCAGCTCCTGGCGGCCCTCCGGGAGACGTCCGGAGGCGAACATGGAGGCCCGGGCCGCCCCCAGGTACGTCTCCGGGGTCCGCGACCCGGTCACGGTGGGGGCGTCGTCCTCGGGGGTGAACACGGGCTCGGGCAGGGCGACGTCCGGGTCGGCCTGACGCAGCAGCTCACGCACGAGCCTCTCGGTGGTGGCCTCACCACCCTCCCCGAAGGCCACCTGACGCAGCTGGCCGGTGGCGTCGGCGAGGTAGTGGGTGGGCCAGTAGCGGTTGCCGAAGCTTCGCCAGGTGGCCAGGTCGGAGTCCACCGCCACGGGGTAGGTGATACCCAGCCTCCTGGCGCCCTCGCGCACGTTGTTCGTCTCCTTCTCGAAGGCGTACTCCGGGGAGTGGACGCCGATGACCTGCAGCCCGTGGGCGGCGTAGGTCTCGTGGAGCCTCTGGATACCGGGGACGGAGCGCTGGCAGTTGATGCACGAGTAGGCCCAGAAGTCGATGAGCTGGACCTTTCCCGCCCGGTCCGCCTCGCTCAGGGGCTGGTCGCCGGGGGTGTTGAGCCACGCGGTGGCCCCCGTGACGGCGGGCAGGGCGCCGCAGTCGGCCAGGTGGTCGGCGCCCGGGACGCAGGCCCGGTTCGACCCCGCGCCCCTGCCGTTGAGGAACCGGTCGACGCCGGCCTGGAGGGAGGCGGTGTAGTCGGGCAGGGAGCGCTGGAGGGCCGCGGGCAGGTCGAGGACGAGCGCCACGGACAGGGCGACCATGAGGGCCCCGGCGGCCAGGCGCACGCCCCTCTGACGGGAGCGGAAGGCCCTGAGACGCTGGGTGACCCTCTGCCCCGCCAGCGCGAAGGCCAGCAGGGGCACGGCGGCGCCCAGGGCGAAGGACAGGGCCAGGGTCACGGTGTCCGCGCCGATCCTCCCGGTGGAGCCCGCCACGGAGACGGCCGCCAGGACCGGGCCGGCGCAGGGGACGTAGGCGGCGCCCAGGACCAGGCCCAGGGCGAGGCCGCCGGAGGGGTTGCGCGAGCCCAGCCTCTGGAACCGGGCGAAGGGGCGCTCCATGACCTCCATGACCCTCGGGACGATCATGCCCACGCCAATGAGGGCCAGCAGGACGATCCCCGTCCAGCGGACGAGGTCCTGGGGCAGGTGGAGGAGGGTGAGCAGGGTCGATCCCAGGAGGGTGAGGACGGTGAAGCTGAGCACCAGGCCGGTGACCACCAGGTAGGGGCGCCACCGGGAGGGGGGCTCGGGTCCGGCGTCGGGCCGTGCCGCCCGGGTGCCCCCGGACAGGAGGACGACAGGCAGGACCGGCAGGACACAGGGGGAGATCCCGGTAATGAGGCCTCCGAGCACGCCTATGAGAACCAGGCTAATCATGATCACTCCTTATCGGCAGGTGGTGTCACCTCGGGTTCGGAGCGGAAGGGGGTAGTGGATTGGAGGGGTGAGGGCCCCTTAAGGGGTCGGGGCTACAGCACCTCCGTCACGGCCCCCAGCAGGTCCTCACCGAGGCCGGCCGCCCGCAGGGAGGCCAGCAGGGCGGCGCCCGTCAGCCCGGAGCCCACGGCCGCCCAGGCGGCGTCCTTGACGATGTAGTCGATCCGTGCCTCCTCCAGCAGGGCGAGGACCTCCTCCTGCCAGGGGGCCTGCCGCACGGCCAGGCCGCCCACCTCCACCGTGGTCCCACGTCGTCGTGCGGTGGCGTCCACGACCCCGAGGTCCACGCTGAGCCCGCCCCCCAGGGTCGTCCCGTCGGCCTGGCGCGCAGCGGTCGGGACGTCCAGGGGGCGGCCGTCCAGGCGCACCTGTGCGGCACCGGGCGCCGACACGCCCAGGATCTCCAGCCTGAGGCGGCGGCGTGAGGGCACGACGCCCTCCGCCCCCTGCTCGCGTACGGACAGCCTGACGCCCTCCGCCGACCAGCTGGCGGTCAGGGTGGTGCGGGTCACGGCGTCGTCCCCGGGCTCCGGGGAGCCGTCGTCCTCCTCCAGCACGAACTCACCGCGCGTCCCCGGCGCGCCCGGGACCAGGACGAGCGCCAGGTGCACCGGGTTCGAGCCCGCCGCCTCGGACAGGTCGCCCGCCAGCACCAGGACGCAGCCCTCCCGCGCCAGGACCGGGAGGCGTTCCAGGGGCCGGAAGAAGGACAGCTCACGACCGCCCTCGGGGAGGACCTCGTAGCGTCGGCCCGTGACCACGTCCCACCACGTGCCCCGGGGCAGCCAGGCGTCCTCCCGGCCCAGGCGCGTGACGGCGTCGAGGGGGTGGACCATGGGGACCACCAGCAGGTCGCCGAAGAGGAACGTCGTGCGGTGGCGGTAGGCCCCCGGCTGCCGGGGGTGGTCGTGGTAGAGCGGTCGCACCGGGCCCACGCCCTGGCTGTGGGCCCGGCGGGCCCAGGTGTAGAGGGTGGGGACGAGACGGTGCCGGAGCCTCAGGTAGGCCTCCATGGTGGCCCGGGCGTCCCGGCTGTAGCGCCAGGGCTCCTTGGAGCTGAAGGCTGACCTCGTCGAGTGCAGGCGGTTGACGGGGGAGAAGCAGCCCAGCTGCACCCACCGGGCCGAGCGCTCCGGGTCGGCCGTGCCGAGCATGTGCCCGCCGATGTCGTGGGACCACCAGTAGTAGCCGATGTTCGCCGCCGTGGCCGTGAACTCCGGCTGGAAGGCCAGTGAGGCCCAGGTGGCGTACGTGTCCCCGGAGAAGCCCACGGGCGTGCGGTGGCTGGAGGCGTCTGCGAAGCGGGAGAAGGTCACCGGCCGACGACGCCACGCACCCGGCCCGCCCCCGGTGGCGCTCTCCCCGGGAGCGGGCGACCCGGTGGGCGCCTCAGCGCCCGACCCGGCGGGCGGGGATGCCTCCTCCCGGGGAGCGGGTGACTCGGTGGCCGCCTCAGCGGGAGGAGGCGTCTCCTGGCGGGCGGGGACCGCTGGCCTGGCACCGCCCCCGGGCCCCTGCGGGCGCTCGCGCCCGGAGTCCAGGTAGTGGACGTGGTTGAGCATCCACAGCGGGTCCAGGCCCGGGACGTCCGTGGCGCCCCCCTGCTGCCAGTCCAGCCACCAGAAGTCCACCCCCTGCTCCTCCAGGGGGTGGTGGACGCAGGTGAGGTAGGCGTCGGTGAAGGCCCTGTCCCCGATATTGAAGGGGATGCCCGTGCCCGTGTCCGGGTCCAGGCCCAGCCGGGCGGCCACGGCGCGGTAGGCGGCCTCGTGACGGCGGATCCCGTCGGCCGGGTGGAGGTTGAGGGCGACCTCCAGGCCGCGCCCGTGGAGGGCGGCCAGGAAGCGCCCGGGGTCCGGGAAGAGCCTCCGGTTCCAGGTGTAGCCCGTCCAGCCGTTGCCGATCGCCGGGTCCACGTCCACCTCGTGCCAGTCCATGTCGACCACGGCCACGGACAGGGGGACGCCCTCGGCGGCGAAACGGTCCACGAGGGCCAGGTACTCCTCCTCGGAGTAGGCGTGGTAGCGGCTCCACCAGTTGCCCAGGAGGGCCCGGTCAATGAGCGGGGTGGGCCCGGTCAGGCGGAAGAAGTCGCCCAGGGCCGCGCGGTAGTCCTGCCCGTAGCCGAAGAGGTAGAGGTCCGTGTCCGGTGTGGAGCCGTCCACGGGGCTCGCACCGGGGCGGGGACGAACCCACTGGTCCTCGGTCAGGAGCAGGGAGGCCGAGTCGTCCAGGACGGCCCAGCCGGCCAGGGACAGCAGACCGGGGCACAGGGGGACGGCGCCGTCGGCCTCGTCCAGGGTGCGGGCGGTACCGCCGAGGTTCGTGGGGTAGGGCTCCTGAGGGTCCCAGGTGTCCCCGAAGTGCCAGGTGCCGCCGTGGGGGTGGATGACCCGGGTGCGTAGGGCCACCTGGAGGCCGGTGCGGGAGAACCCCCGGAAGGGGCGGTAGGTGAGGTGGAGGTGCTCGGTGACGACCTCGACGCGCTCGCCCTCGCCGCTGCCGGTGCGGCGGACCCGGAAGTCCGGGACCGGGCCGAGGTCCCGGCTCGTGACGAGCTGGGTGGCGACGTCGGTGAAGCCGCCCGGGACCGCCAGGTGCTCCATGCGGATGAGGCGGCTCGTGAGCACCGTGAAGCGGTAGTCGGGCCCCTCCACCACCGCCTCGGGGCGTGCGGGTGCCGGCAGCGGCCGGTCGGGGGCGGTGGACAGGGGCGATGACACGATACGGCTCCTGGCTGGTGGGCGGCGGGTGGGGTGTGGTACGTCAGGTGGTGGGGCCGTCGGCCATGACCCGGTGGCGCAGGGCCAGGGTGGCGGCACCCCGCGCCCAGTCGGCCCGGTGGTGCTCGCGCACCTCGAGGCGGACGTCCCCGGCCGAGGAGCGCCGCAGGGAGCTGATGCCCACCATGACCTGGTCCTCGAAGAGGGTGGCCACGTCGGCGCGCTCCCCGGCCACCACTACCACCTCGGGCAGGGTGAAGGCCGCCGCCATGGCAATGAGACGGCCCAGGCGCCGGGCGAAGGAGGAGACGACGGCCACCGCGTCCGCGTCACCCTGCACGGCCAGGCGCACCACCTGCGCAGCCTCCAGCGGGGACCGCCCGCACTCGGTCCGCCAGACACGTTCCAGGGCCGAGTCGGTCAGGGTGTCCATGGCCGCCCGGGCCGTCGCGGGGCGGGCGCCGTCGGGCACGGGGACGGTCCCCATGAGCCCGAGCTCGGCGGAGGGCGTCGTCACCACGTTCCCGTCGCAGGCCAGGCCGAAGCCCACGCCGGACCCGACCGTCACGACGTCGAAGCGGCGGTGACGGCGGCCGGCCCCGAACCACGCCTCGCCCAGGGTCAGGGCCACCAGGTCGTTGGCGACCGTGCAGGGGACGCCCAGGGCCTCCTCCGCCAGGCGGGCCAGGGGGACGGAGGACCAGCCGTAGAAGGTGGCCTCGCCCACCACCCGGCCGCCCCGGGTGGCGCCGCCCAGCGAGATCCCGGCGCAGGCCGGGGGCGGGAGCCTCCCGGCCCCGGACACGGCCTCGGCGACCGTGTCCTTGAGGAGGGCGACGACGTCGGCGGGGGAGCGGGACCCCAGCGGGACCTGGACGGAGGCGTGAGGGGTCAGGGTCAGGTCCGTGACCACGACCGTCAGGCTGGTGACGGACAGCGTGGCGCCCACGATGCTCTCCGCCTCGGCCCGCACCTCCAGGGGCGTCTGGGGGCGTCCCGTGGCCGCGACCTGCTCGGCCGTGGCCGTGAGCAGCCCGGAGGCGACCAGCGGGGCGGTCAGGCGCGTAATGGAGGCGGGGGAGATGCCGACGGCCTCCATGATCTGGGGCCGCGAGAGGCGGCCGTGGCGCAGCAGCTCCAGGACGATGCGCCGCTGGGTCCCGGTCAGGTCCGCCCAGGGGTTCTCCGGGAGGGTGGGCGGGCGACGCGTCGTCATGGGCCCATTGTGCCTGACCGGCGCGGCCGCGGCCTCCCGGCCCCGGTCTTTCTTCTGCCAGGAGAGGAAGACGGTGACGTGGTGGCCGACGCCGGGACGGGTCCAGGTCCTCGCTTGCGCCCCTCTTTATTTAGGGGCAAAATAATCTCGTCATCGCAACGACGCACCGGGAGGTTCCCATGACAGCACTGAGCAGGCGCTCCTTCCTCGCCACGACGGCGAGGGCGGCGGCGCTCGCGGCGGCGGGAGGCTCGCTCGCCGCCTGCTCCTCGGGCCGGGACGGCAGGGTCCGCCTCGAGCTCTTCCAGTTCAAGAGCGAGGCCATAGGCCTCTTTGACAGGATCTGCGCCGACTTCAACGCGGCCAACCCGGACATCGAGGTCACCCAGAACTTCCAGGCGGACAACGTCACGGCCCTGCGCGTGCGCCTGGTCAAGGGGGACATGCCCGACCTCGTGACCATCAACGCCGACTACAACTACGGCGCCCTGGCCCGTACCGGCGTCTTCCACGACTTCGCGGGCTCCGACCTGCTGGGACGGGTCCAGCCCCCATCGCCGACATCCTCACCAGCCTCGGCGCGGGCGCGGCGGGGGAGAACAACGGCCTGCCCTTCGCGGACAACGGCTCAGGCATTATCTACAACAAGGACGTCTTCGACTCCGTGGGCCTGACCCCGCCCACCACCTGGGCGGAGCTCATTGAGATCTGCGACGAGCTCACCGCCGCGGGCGTCGCCCCCTTCTACTGGGGCTTCAAGGACAACTGGACCGGAGCCCCCATGTTCTCCTCCATCTCGGGGGGCTACCTCACCGACGGCGTCGCCGCCTGGTACCAGCGTCGCCGCGAGGGCGCGGTCTCCTTCTCCGAGCTCACCCCCGTGCTGGAGAAGATGCGCACCGTGGCCGGCTACGGCAACCCCAGCAAGTTCGAGCTCGGCTACAACGACGCCAACCAGGGCTTCGCCCAGGGCCGGGCCGCCATGTACTGGCACGGCACCTACGCCATCCCCGCCATCCGCTCCTACAACGCCGACATCAACCTGGGCACCTTCGCCACACCCGCGGACGACGCGGCGGACACCAAGGTGGTCTCGGGGGTGGACGTGGCCCTGTGCACGGGGGTCAGCCCCAGGCACCCCGAGGAGTCCCTGCGCTTCCTGACCTACCTCATGCAGGAGACCAACCAGGCCTCCTACTGCACGCAGCAGGTCGCCTACCCCACCCTGACGGGCCTGGTCGCGGAGGACCCGGCCCTGGAGGGGCTCAACCCCTACTTCGAGGCCGGTCGCGTGGCCACCTACTCCGACCACAACTTCCCGCCCGCCGTCACCCTGAACGCCTACATCCAGCAGTTCCTCATCTCCGGCGACGTCGACGCCTTCGTCTCCACCCTGGACACCCAGTGGGACAAGGTCGTCAAGCGCCTGGCCGAGACCGCCTGAGGACGAAGGAGGACAGACCATGACCCCTGCACCCAGCACGACGGCGCCCAGGGCCGCGGCCCCGAAGGCGCCCCCAGCCCCCTCGCGCCCGCCTCGCCGCGGCGCCAACCGGCCCAGGAGGGTCGAGCGCGCCTACATCTGGATGGTGGCCCCCGCAGCGGTCCTCTTCACGGCCCTGCTGACTATCCCGCTCCTGACCGGCCTCTTCTACACCTTCACCAACTACCAGGGCTACGGCGAGTGGCGGTTCGTGGGGCTGACCAACTACAAGAACCTCCTCACCGACGACATTATCTGGGGCTCCTACGCCTTCACCTTCAAGTACGCCCTCGTCGCCACCGTCCTGACCAACGTCATCGCCCTGGGCCTGGCGCTCCTGCTGAACTCCCGGATGAGGGCGCGCAACCTCATGCGCGGCGTCTTCTTCCTGCCCTACATCCTGCCGGTGCTGATCGTCTCCTACGTGTTCAGCTACCTCTTCACCAACAACCTGCCCCTCATCGGCCGCGAGCTGGGCTGGGAGTGGCTGAGCACGTCCCTGCTCGCCAACGAGGACCTGGCCTGGCTGGCCATCGTCGCGGTGGGGGTGTGGCAGGCGGCCGCCTACAACACGATCATCTACCTGGCCGGGCTCCAGACCGTCCCCGAGGAGATCTACGAGGCCGCGGCGCTCGACGGCGCGGGCCCCTGGCGCCGGCTGCGCTCCATGACGCTGCCCCTCATTATCCCCTTCATGGGGATCAATATGATCCTGTCCTTCAAGAACTTCCTGGGCGTGTTCGACCAGGTGGTGGCCCTGACCAGCGGCGGCCCGGGGACGGCCACCCAGTCGATCTCCTTCCTCATCTTCAAGAACGGGTTCCAGGGCGGCGAGTACGCCTACCAGACGGCCAACGGCATTATCTACTTCCTCATTGTCGTGGCCATCTCCTTCGCACAGCTGAAGTTCTTCCAGAGCCGGGAAAGGGTCTGAGACATGTCCGCAACCACGCCCGCCCCTACCCCGACCACCGTGCCGCCCGCCGCCCCCAGGCGTCGGCGTCGCCGCACCTACGGCGTGAGCTGGTGGACCACCGCCCTGGCCGTGGTCCTCAGCCTGACCGTCCTCGTACCGCTCTACTTCACCGTGGTGACGGCCTTCAAGACCCCCGAGGAGCTGGCCGCCTCCGGCTTCTCCCTGCCCCGCTCGTGGAACCTGGACAACTTCCGTGAGGCCTGGACCACCACCAACTACCCCCGGCGCCTCCTGGAGACCGCGGTCATTACCGTCGGCGCGGTGGTCCTCACCCTCCTGACCAACTCCCTCGTGGCCTACGCCCTGGGCCGCAATATGCACCGCAAGTGGTTCCGCCGCCTCTACTACTACTTCGTGGCCGCCCTCTTCGTGCCCTTCCCGATCATTATGCTGCCGGTGGTCAAGGAGACCGCCTGGCTGCACCTGGACAACGAGGCCGGCCTGGTCCTGCTCTACACGGTCTACGGACTGGCCTTCAACATCCTCATGTACACATCCTTCATCAAGTCCATCCCGGTGGAGCTCGAGGAGGCAGCGGCCATTGACGGGGCCAGCCGGTGGGGCATTTTCTGGAAGGTGATCTTCCCGCTCCTGTCCCCGATGAACGCCACCGTGGGCATCCTGACCTGCCTGTGGGCGTGGAACGACTTCCTCCTGCCCCTGGTCATCCTCACCGACGAGTCCCGGGCCACGCTGCCCCTGGCGCAGTACGTCTTCCAGGGGCAGTTCAACACGAACTACACCGTCGCCTTCGCCTCCTACCTCATGGCCATCGCGCCCATGGTCCTCGTCTACGTCCTCGCCCAGCGCTGGGTCATCTCCGGCGTCATGCGCGGCTCCCAGAAGTAAAGGAGACTCCTGCCATGAACACACCCACCCCGGCGGGCGGACCCGCCCAGCCCCTGGTCCCCTCGCCCCGCCACGCAGGCAGCGGGCCGCACTGGTGGCGCCACGCGGTGGTCTACCAGGTCTACCCCCGCTCCTTCCAGGACAGCGACGGTGACGGCGTGGGCGACCTCCCCGGCCTCCTCTCCCGCCTGGACTACCTGGACGCCCTGGGCGTGGACGTGGTCTGGCTCAGCCCCGTCTACCGCTCCCCCCAGGACGACAACGGCTACGACGTCTCCGACTACCAGGACATTGACCCGCTCTTCGGCACCCTGGCCGACGTCGACGCTCTCGTCGCGGGCCTGCACTCCCGCGGCATGCGCCTGGTAATGGACCTGGTGGTCAACCACACCAGCGACGAGCACCCCTGGTTCCGCTCCTCCCGGCGCGGCCCCGTGCCGCCTGACGGCGCCCCCAGCCCCCACGCCGACTGGTACATCTGGCGCCCGGCCCGCCACGTGCCCGGCCTGGCCCCCGGGGACGCGGGCACCGAGCCCACCAACTGGGGCTCGGCCTTCTCCGGGCCCGCCTGGACCTGGGACGAGGGGCGCGGGGAGTTCTACCTCCACCTCTTCAGCCCCCGGCAGCCTGACCTCAACTGGGAGAACCCCGAGGTGAGGAGGGCCGTCTACACGATAATGCGCTGGTGGCTGGACAGGGGCGTGGACGGCTTCCGCATGGACGTCATCAACCTCATCTCCAAGACCTACCCGCTTACCGACGCCCCCCTGCCCCCCGGCGCCCGCTACGGCAGCGGGTTCGGGGCCGTCGTCAACGGGCCGCGCGTCCACGAGTTTCTGGCCGAGATGAACCGGGAGGTCCTGGCCGGGCGCGTGGACGCCGCCGGGCAGCCGGTGCACGTCCTGACGGTGGGGGAGACCCCCGGCGTCACCCGCCCCGAGGCCGTCCTCTACACCGGGCCCGCCCGCGGCGAGCTCGACATGGTCTTCCAGTTCGAGCACGTGGGCCTGGCCGACGGGCCGGGCGGCAAGTTCGACCCCCGGCCCGTGGACCGGGTCGCGCTCAAGCGCAACCTCGCCGCCTGGCAGGAGGCCCTGGCCCCGGCCGTGGACGCCTCCGGCCGCCTGACCGGGGAGAGGGGCTGGAACTCCTGCTACTGGGACAACCACGACCAGCCCCGGGCCGTGAGCCGCTTCGGCGACGACGACCCCGCCTGGCGGGAGGTCAGCGCCAAGACCCTGGCGTCCGTGCTGCACCTGCACCGCGGCACCCCCTACGTCTACCAGGGTGAGGAGATCGGCATGGTCAACACGGTCTTTGCCGGTGTCAGCTCCTACCGGGACCTGGAGAGCCTCAACCACTACCACGAGCGGGTGGGAGCAGGGGACGACCCGGCATCGGTGCTGGCCTCGCTGGCCGCCAACTCGCGTGACAACGCCCGCACCCCCGTGCAGTGGGACGCGGACCCCCGGGCGGGCTTCACCACGGGCACGCCCTGGATCGACGTGGCCCCCAGCTGCACCGAGGTCAACGTCGCCAGCCAGGTGGGGGTGGGGGGCAGCGTCCTCGAGCACTACCGGGCGCTCATCGCCCTGCGGCACACCGACCCTGTCGTGGCCCTGGGTACCTTCCGCCTGCTCGACGCCGATGACCCCGGGTCCTGGACGGTGCTGCGTGAGCTCGTGGGCGCCGACGGCACGCGCGAGCAGGTCCTGCTGGTGGCCTCGTGCACGCGGGAGGGTCTGGAGACGGGGGTCGGCTCCGCGCTGCGGCGTCGGCTCGCCGCCGAGGGACTGGACCTGGGGCAGTGGGACGACGCCGCGCGGGTGCTGGTCGCCTCCCTGCCCGCCTCCGCGGCCCTCCCCAGCGGGCGCGGGGTCCCCGGACACCTGGCGGGCTGGGACTCGGTCGTCCTGCGTCGCACCGTGTGAGGCCCACCGTGTGAGGCCCACCGTGTGAGGCGCACCGTGTGAGGCCCGGGCGCCGGGCGGCGTCAAGTCTGGGGGGTGGGTCTGGGCGTCGGGTCCGGGGGGTGTGCCCGGGCGCCCGGTCCGCCTCTTTACCGGGAACGTGCCCTAACCGTCGGTGACGTACCTTAGCTGTCGGCGACGTACCCTAGCCATCGGTGACGTACTCTAGAGGGCTTCTAGGGTACGTCGCTGATGACGAAGGTACGTCGCTGATGACGAAGGTACGTCGCTGATGATGAAGGTACGTCGCCGGTGACCAGGGGAAGTGAAGTACGGCTAGAGCGAGTCCGCGGCCGCGCGGACCTGCCCCCTGACCGGCACCAGACGGGTGAGCTGGGTGACGTGCCGGGGCTCGAGCTCGGCCAGGCTGGCCACCCCCAGCAGCTTCATGGTGCGTACGATCTCCTCCGTGAGGATCTCAATGGCGCGGTCCACGCCCTGGCGCCCGCCGGCCATGAGCCCGTACAGGTAGGCCCGCCCAATGAGCGTGAAACTGGCACCCAGGGCCACGGCGGCCACAATGTCGGCGCCGTTCATAATGCCGGTGTCGATCATAATGGTGGCGTCCTTGCCGACCTCCCGGACCACCTCGGGCAGGAGCCGGAAGGGCACGGGGGCGCGGTCCAGCTGACGCCCGCCGTGGTTGGACAGCAGCACGCCGTCGACCCCCAGGTCAATGAGGCGCTTGGTGTCGTGCAGGTTCTGCACGCCCTTGACAATGATCCTGCCCTTCCACATGTCGCGGATGACGGCCAGGTCGGCGTCGCTGATGGTGGGGTCCATGGCGCTGTCCAGGAGCTCGCCCACGGTCCCGCCGGTGCTCTTCAGGGAGGCGAACTCCAGCTTGGGGGTGGTCAGGAAGTCGAACCACCACCACGGGCGTGGGACGGCGTTGAGGACGGTGCCCAGGGTGATCTGGGGCGGGATGGAGAAGCCGTTGCGCCGGTCACGCAGGCGGGCCCCGGCCACCGGGGTGTCCACGGTGAACATGAGGGTGTCGAACCCGGCGGCGTCGGCGCGCCGGACCAGGTCGTAGGAGATCTCCCGCTGGCGCATGACGTAGAGCTGGAACCAGTTGCGCCCGTCCGGGTTGGCGGCGCGCACGTCCTCGATGGAGGTGGTGCCCAGGGTGGACAGGGTGAAGGGGATGCCCGCGGCGCCCGCGGCCCCGGCACCGGCCACCTCACCCTCGGTCTGCATGAGGCGGGTGAAGCCGGTGGGGGCGATGCCGAAGGGCAGGGCCGAGGTGCCGCCCAGGATCTGGCAGGACGTGTCCACGTCCAGGGCCGGGTGGAGGATGTCGGGGTGGAACTCGACGTCCCGGAAGGCCTGGCGTGCCCGGCGCAGTGAGACCTCGCCCTCGGCGGCGCCGTCGGTGTAGTCGAAGGCGGCCGCGGGTGTGCGGCGTCTGGCGATCTTGCGCAGGTCCCAGATGGTCTGGGCGGCGGTGAGCCGACGACGACGGCCGTTGAGGTCCGGGGTCTTGAAGTGCAGGAGGTCAAAGATCTCGTACGGGTTGGGGAGCTGTCGCTGGACCATTCGGAACCTCGTTGTCGAGTGGTGTGAGGGGCCTACCGGGTTAGGTGCGGCCGTGCTGCCGTGAGGGGCTGGTCCCCTCCCAGGGCCCGAGGGGCTCTGGTTGGCACCCATGACTGTAGGGAACCTCGGGGGCGAACGCAAGGTGAGGCTAGCCTTATGGACGCTCCCCGGTGCCGGTGGGTGGGTACTGGTTGGTGGGGTGTCGGTGGGTGGTGTGTCGGTGGGCCGACGCGCGCCCTCCGCCGGGCTCTGGCTGCCTCGGGCGTCTGTCGTGCGTGCGGTGGTGGGCCTGGGTGGTGCGTCCGGCGTCGGGAGTTCGGCGTCGTGCCTGAGTCTGAGGTGAACGCGCTTTCCTGGGGGTGAACGCGCTTTAGGGTAAGTGGACGCTACCTAAAGCGACGTTCACCTACCCGATAGCGCGTTTACCTCCTCGGGAGCGCGTTCATCTCCTCAAGAGTGCGTTCGTCTGCGGGGAGGACAGGGATATGGTTGCTGGACCTTGGTGGTGTGTCCGTCGTCGTGCGTCCGTCTGGGGGGACGGCGAAGGGTGGTACTCCTTGCCGGCCCCCGCCCCTGCCCCTGCCGTGTCTAGCTGGCAGGGGCGGGGGCCGGGCTTCAGGGGCGGGGCCTACGCTCCTCGGGCGTCCTGGGCATTCTGGGCCTCCTGGGCGTCCAGCGCGGCGGCCACCCGTCGGTGCGCCTCCCAGATCTCCCCGGGCAGGCCCTTGAACTGGGACAGGTGCTCCTGACGCAGGCCCATCTCCTGGCGCCAGCGGGGCACGTCAATGGTCAGGAGGCGGTCGAGGTCCTCGTGGCTGCCCTCGAAGCCCTCCAGGTTGAGCTCCTCGACGCGCGGGACGACGCCCACCGGGGTCCGGCGTCCCGTGACCCGGCCCTCCTTGAGGTCCATGAGCCACAGCAGGGCGCGCAGGTTCTCCCCGTACCCGGGCCACAGGAAGCGGCCATCGTCGGGGTCACGCTGGAACCAGTTGACGTGGGCGAAGATCGGCTTGTGCTCGGCGGCACCCAGCACGTCCAGCCAGTGGCGGGCGTAGGCGCCCTCGGGGAAGGACATAAAGGGGCGCATGGACATGGGGTCGTAGCGCAGGCGCCCCTCGGTGCCCTCCGCGGCGAAGGTCGCTTCGGCACCCAGCGTCAGGCCGTCGTAGACACCCTCGGCCAGGTCCGTAATGGCGCGGATGAGCGGCTCACGGTCCCGGCAGCGCCCGCCGAAGATAATGGCGTCGATCGGCACACCCTCGCTGCGCTCGTAGTCCTCGGCGATATTGGGCACCACGGACAGGCGGGCGGTAAAGCGCGAGTTCTTCTGCGACCACAGGTCCTCGTCGGCCCCCGAGCGCTGGTGGGCGACGGGGCGCTCGGAGACGAGCTCGTTCTTCCAGTCGCGCCAGCCGGTGACGTCGAGCGGGTAGTCGGGGGTCTTGCCCTCCCACCACAGGTCCTTGGTGCCCTCGTGGTAGGCGACGTTGACGAACAGGGTGCCGGTGCCCTCGGCAACCGCCCTCATGGCGTTGGGGTTGGACTCCCAGTTGGTGTCCTTGGCCACGCCGAAGGTGCCGTACTCGGGGTTCATGCCGTAGACGCGCCCGTCCTCGCCCACGCGCAGCCAGACGATGTCGTCGCCGTAGAAGTCGACCTCGTAGCGCTCGCCCAGGGCGGCCGGGGGCAGCATCATGGCCAGGTTCGTCTTGCCCGAGGCCGAGGGCATGCCCCCGCAGACGTGGTAGGTGCGGCCGGTGACCTTGTCCCGGATGCCGATGAGCATGAACTGCTCACCCATAAAGCGTCCCGAGGCCCAGCCGTCGTAGGAGCCCTGGCGCAGGCCGTGGGCGATCTTGCCCAGCAGGGCGTTGCCGCCGTAGGCGGAGCCGAAGTGCAGGATGGTGCGCTCGTCGGCGATGGTGGCGAACAGCCGGCGGTCCTCCTTAGTGCCCTGGCCCAGGGCGTCCAGGTCACCGGTGGCGTGGACAGCGCGCACGAAGAAGCCGGGGTCGTCCAGGTCATTGAGGTAGTCCACGCCCACGCGCGCCATGCGCAGCATCTGGAGGACCACGATGCGGTTGTCGGTGATCTCGACGCCGACGGCCCACCGAGAGAGGGGGGAGCCGGGAGGGGCCATGAGGTAGGGGACGACGTACATGGTCTTGCCGGCCATGGCGCCGCTCATGCGCTCGACCTGCTGGGTACGTACCTTGGTGGCGTCGCGCCAGTTGTTGTAGACGCCCCTATCGGCGGGGTCGTGGGTGGCCACGACCGTGCGCTCCTCGGAGCGGGCGGTGTCCTTGGGGTGGCTGTGGGCCAGGTAGCGGCCGTGGCCCGCCTCAATGAGCTCCCCGGCTGCCAGGGCCTGGGCGAGAAGACGCTCGTCGGCGTCGGCGTTAACGACCTCGACGTCCTGGGGGGTGAGGATCCGGGCCCACTCGGTGACGAACTCGCGGACGTAGGGGTTGCGCAGCCCGGCCTGGGCCAGGGCTGTCGGGGCGTCCATGGTCACGGCGCCTGTCATAGAGGGTCTCCTTATGTGCTGATGGTTGGGTGCCAGCCCGGGGCGGGCGCGGGGAGCGCTGGCCCGCCCCGGGGGCTGGCAACGAGCCTAGTCTAAATTTCGGGTACCCGAAACTCTGTGGGGTGTCGTGGCGCCGTGTCGCAGGTAGGCGCGCTGGTCCTGGACGGGCTGACCTGGTCGTCCTGCGCCGCACCGCGCGCACCGTGTGAGGTCCAGGCGGGTGTGGGCGACGGGTCTGGGTGGTGCGTCCGGCGTCGGGTTTGGGTCTGAGGTGAACGTGCTCTCCTGGGGGTGAACGCTCTTTCTTGGGGGTGAAGGCGCTTTAGGGTAGGTGAACGCTACCTAGGGCAGCGTTCACCTGTCTGAAAGCGCGTTCATCCCCTTGGGAGCGCGTTCACCTGGTTGAGAGCGCGTTCGTCTGCGGGACGGCGGATGCGAGTGGCGGGCCTGGGTGTGCTTGCTGCACCCGTCACCTGCACTCGGGCTCTGGGTGGTGCGTCCGGCGTCGTGCCTGGGTCTGAGGTGAACGTGCCCTTCTGGGGGTGAACGCTCTTTCTTGGGGGTGAACGCGCTTTAGGGTAGGTGAACGCTACCTAGGGCAGCGTTCACCTGTCTGAAAGCGCGTTCATCCCCTTGGGAGCGCGTTCACCTGGTTGAGAGCGCGTTCACCTGCGGGACGGCGGGAGAGCGGCTGCCGTACCTCGTGGGGGACAGCGAGGCACCCCCACTCGCGCAGGGTTTGAGGCCGGGCACTAGCACGGACCCGGCGACCAGGGGCGGCACCTCCGCTCGCGTGGGGCTTGCTTGTCGCGGGCGGCGAGCTTGGCGTCGTGGGGGACAACGAGGCACCCCCTGAGCTTGCCGGACGGCGTAGTCCGGTGGCCTGGTTCTGCCTGGTCCCGGCCTCCCGAGCTTCTACCGGAACCTCCCGAGCTCCTACCGGAAGGTGTAGTCGCTGCTGTCCAGGGTCATCTGCCTGCCGTCGGGGGCGGTGCAGGTCAGGGTGCTGTTGCCGGCTGTGCAGGTGAAACCGTGCGCTGACAGGCTCTGGCCCTCAGGCAGCTCCTTGAAGGCGTACCAGTTGTCCTCGCAGTACTGGGAGCCCGGCTCGGCGCTGGTGCACAGCATGCCCAGGGAGACGTCGCCCCGGCACTCGCCGACGCTGTAGCCGCCGGACCACAGCGCGAACGCCGTACCAATGTGGGCGATGCCGTAGCAGTAGTGGCGGTCCTCCTGGTGGACGTCCAGCCGGGTGCCGACCTGGCAGCTGACCGCGGGGACCGTCTGGGTGGTGAAGTACTTGTCGGTGACGCCCTGGGGGCCGTCGACATCCGTCTGGCCGGCGGCGTCCCGCCCGGCCTGGGTGGGCTGGCTGACCTCCTGGGTGCCGATGTTGCACAGCATGTTGTTGTCCGCGGTGCGGAAGACGACGTCCCCTCCTGGCTGGGTGTAGGCCTGGACGTCCGCCAGCGGCCCTGAGGCGGTGGACGAGTCGGAGCTGGAAGGCAGGGGCGCGTTCGGTGAGAGGGCGGTCCCAGGGGCCTGGGTGGTGCCGGACGTGGCGTCAGGCGTGTCGGCGGTCTCAGTGGCGGCCTCAGTGGTGACGGTGGTGGCCGGGTCCGCCGAGGGGTCAGCCTCGGGGATCTCGTCACAGCCGGTCCCGGCCAGGGTCAGCAGGATGGCGGCGCCCAGCACCAGGGTGCGGGCACGGAACGAGTGGGACATGGGGTCTCCTCATGGTGGCAGTGGTGGAGTCGGAGAGGCGGATCGCCCCGTGTACGCAGGCTGCGCAGTGCGGGGGCTTCCTTGGCTCGCAGTGGCAGGGGTGCCATCCAGTGTAAGGCTTAGGGGAACCTTTTACGGAAGATACCGGAAGTAACCTGCTCGGACGCCGTGGTGGCCAGGACGGTCACGGCCACCATGACAGGCAGGTACCAGACCGGGCCCCGGACAATCTCCCACACGAAGACCGCCCCGAACAACGGCGCCCGCTGGGTCACGGACAGCACGACGGCGCCCCCGGCCAGCGCCAGCGCCGCCACGTCCACGTCCCACCCCACCAGGCGTGAGGCGATCCCCACTACCGCCCCCGCGCAGCCCCCCAGGGCGAAGGACGGTGCCAGCAGGCCGCCGGTGGCACCCGCCCCCAGGGTCAGACCGGTCAGCAGAGGCTTGAGGACCACCACCCCCAGCATGACCAGGACCGCGGAGGCGGTGACCGGGGCCACCAGGGCCGCGCCCAGGGCGTCACGGCCGTTGCCCGGCAGCAGGGGCAGAGCCAGGCTGGCCACCCCCGTGAGCAGGCCCGCGCCGCCGATACCCAGCGGCAGCCCCCACAGGTGTGCCGGGTGGTGGGCCGCGAACCGGGCCCACAGGGCGCGCGCCCCGACTCCCAGGGGGAGGGTGAGGGCCAGGAGGACGGGCAGGGCCAGGAACGTGGGCGCGGTAGCGGTCAGGACGGGCAGGGCCAGGGCCGCCCGGTTGCCGTCCACCACCCAGGTGGTCGCCGCGGCGAGCAGGCTCACCACCAGGCAGAGCGCCGTGGCACGCAGCCGCGGCCAGGTAGTGGGGCTGACGGCGCCACCGGGTGCGGTACCTGCGCCCGGGCCCGTGCCAGCCGACGAGCTGCGGCCGGCTCCGGGTGCGTCGGGCCCCGGCGTACCCGGAGCGGCAGGGTGCTCGGGGCCAGCGGGAGCGCTCGCGGCCCCCCGGGGCCGGTCGGTCCCCCGAGGCTGGGCGTCGGTCCCCTGGGACCGGGTGTCGGTCTCATGGGGCCGGTCAGTCCCCCGGGGCTGGGCGTGTCGGCGCGGTAGGAGACGCAGCGCCAGGACCACCTCCAGGGCGTAGACGGCCCCGCCCAGTGGCGCGTTGTACATGGCCGTCAGCCCCGCACCGGCGCTGGCGGCGACCAGGAGCTGGGCCTCACCGGACCCCAGGCCCAGCCAGGACGAGACCCGGGCTGCCACGGCCCCCGCCATGAGGCGTGGCGCCCCCTCCCGGCCCACCGAGTTGCCGGCACCCACCGTGAGGACCTGGACGACGCCGTCGAGACAGGGGCGGACCAGGCCCATGCGTCGGGCCACACCCCCGCTGGGGTCGGCGAGTGCGGCCCGGACGGTGACCACGCCACCCGTGGCACGCTCCCACCACCAGAACAGGCCTGCACCCAGGCCACCAGCCGCCGGGGCGAGGGCGGAGCGCCAGCCCGCCTGTGCCACGCGGTCAGGCAGGCTGGGGGCGTCCACCCCGTAGAAGACCAGCTCGACGCCCTCCAGGAAGCGCGCCATGGCCAGGCCGATGAGCCCGGCGGCCAGAGCACACAGCAGGACAGCGGCAAGACAGCGGGCGGGCATGACCCCACCCTACCCAGCCCCGGTAAGCCGTGCGTCGGCGGACAGGACCCACCTTGCGCAGGCCGACGTGCCCCGGGGCAGGGTGCGTCAGCTCGCGGCGGCCTCGTCCACGCTCGCGCCGAAGTCCGGCACCTCCTCAAGGGGCAGGATCCCGGCGTTCTGGCTGACCAGGGCGATCGCCCCGCGTAGGCCCATCCACCACTGGTTGAGGGGGCGGCGGTTGGCGCGGTCGAGCTCCTCGTTCATGTGCTCCAGGCGGTGGTGCGTGATCCGCCCACCGGTCAGGCCCACGTAGGAGGAGTGGGCGGTTCCTGCGTCGAGCTGGTCGGCCAGGAGGCGCAGGGCGTGGGCCACGAGCTTGGTGGCCATGAGACGGTCGAAGGGCGTGGGGTCCCCGCCCTGCTGGAGGTGGCCGATAATGGCCTGGCGCACGTCGTACAGGCCGTGGCCCTCCTCGGCGAAGATGTGCGCCAGGACGTCGGTGGTGTAGTTGACGCTGGCGCGCTCGTTGCGCACGATGAGGTAGAGCTCGCGCCCGGAGCGGAAGGCCTCCACCATGCCGGCCGTGTCCCGCGCCAGCCCCGCCAGGGTGATCCCGTCCTCGTTGAGGTAGACGCGCTCGGCACCGGTGGCGATGCCGGACATGAGGCTGAGGTAGCCGCAGCGGCGCCCCATGATCTCGGCCACGAAGCATCGGTGGGAGGCCGCGGCGGACTGCTTGATGGAGTCCAGCGCCCTCACCGCGTTGTTCAGGGCCGTGTCCGCGCCAATACTCAGCTCGGAGCCGGGCAGGTTGTTGTCGATCGAGGCGGGCACGCACACGATCGGGATCTTGAAGGCGGGGTAGCGGTCCCGCTCGGTGACCAGCTGGTGGGCGGCCAGGTAGGCGTTGAAGCCGCCGATGACCAGCAGGGCGTCGATCTCGTGGCGCTCGATGGAGCGTCCCAGGGCGTAGAGCTGTTCCACCGTGGGGACCTCACGGCGGGTGCCCAGCTCGGCCCCGCCGTCTCCGACCCAGCCCTCGACGTCGTCCCAGGACAGGGCGTGGACGTCGCCGTCCAGGAGCCCGGGGAAGCCGCCGTGGACGCCCAGCATGGTGAAGTCGTGGTCCAGACCCAGGCGGACGGCGGCGCGCGCGGCGGTGTTCATGCCCGGGGCCAGGCCCCCGGCGTGGACGACCGCCACCCGGCGCGGGCGGTCGGCCCTTGACGTGGTGTCGATGCTCGGGCCGCGCCGGAAGGGGGCGGGCAGCGGTGGGGCGGTAGCGGCCTGGTCTGGCTCGTCCTGGGTGTGGACCGCCGGGTCCAGGGCCGGGGGCGTGGACATGGTCTCGAAGAGCTGCAGCATCTGGCCGAAGCTGGCTCCACGGGCGGCCACGGCCCCCTGGTAGTCCCCGCTGGCCACCAGGTCCTTGACGGCGCGGGTGGCATTGACCTGCTCCATCATGGGCAGGGCACGGATGCGGTTGTGGCGCTCGGCGAAGATGACCGGCTCGGAGTCGGCGGTGGCGGTGACCACCTCCCGGGCGGCCGCCACCCCCAGAAGGGTGGACATCCAGCGGTCGTAGGCGCTGGGCTTGCCACCGCGCTGGACGTGGCCCAGGATCGTCACCCGGGCGTCCTCACCCAGGCGCTCGGAGAGGACCTGCTTGACGTCGTCGGCGGTGATGCGGTTGCCGGAGCGGTCCGTGGCCCCCTCGGCCACAATGACCATGGACTCGCGCCGTCCGGCCTCGCGGCCCTGGCGGAGCTTGGTGCACATGTCGTCCTCCCAGCCCTCGGCCGGGGGGAGCTCGGGGACCAGCACGTAGTCGCATCCCCCGGCTACGGCCGTCATGAGCGCCAGGTACCCGCAGTGGCGTCCCATGACCTCCACCACGAAGGTGCGCTGGTGGGAGGCCGCGGTGGAGGAGATGTCGTCAATGGCCTCCAGGATGCGGTGGAGGGCGGAGTCGGTGCCGATGGTCATGTCGGCGCCCACCAGGTCGTTGTCGATGGAGCCGACCAGGCCGGTGACGATGAGGGCGGGGTGCTCGGCGGCCGTCTGGGCGCTGATCTCCCCCTTCTCGGCCAGCTCGGCCACCAGGGAGGGCCAGTTCTCCCGGAACACGTTGGTGCCGGTCAGGGAGCCGTCGCCGCCGATGACCACCAGGTGGTCGATGCCGTGCTCCAGCAGGTTGCGTGCGGCGGCGAGCTGGCCCTCGCGCGTGCGGAACTCCGCGGAGCGGGCGGTGCCGATAATAGTCCCTCCGCGGTGGAGGACCGAGGAGACCGAGTCCCAGGCCAGGGGGCGGATCCCGTCCCCGCCCTTGACGGCCCCGGCCCAGCCCTCCATGACGGCGTAGGGCTGGGCTCCCAGGCGCAGGGTGGTGCGTACGACGGCGCGCACGGCGGCGTTCATGCCCTGTGCGTCGCCGCCGGAGGTCAGGATCCCGATCCGCAGGGGCTCGGCGGTGGTGGAGGTGGTGGGCGGCGTCGTCGGCTGAGCCATGAGGGTCCTTCCCGAGCGGTCAGTAGTCAGGTCCTCCTATTGTCCCCCGACCATGGGGTCTACGTCACGTCTGTGGCGGGGCCGCTCGCCCTGGGCGGAGCGCACCACCGGGGGACGGACCCGTTCGTCCGGTCAGAGCGGACCAAGGTCCCTGGCGTAGGCGGCCCTGCACATGAGATAGGCGGCGCGACCGGTTAGAATAGGTCATGGGGAGCCCGCCGTGGTCAGGGGCGGTCTGGCACCGTCTCCCGGTGGCGGGGCGGCACGGGGCGCCCCGGTCCTTGACTACCAGCCAGGTGCGCAGCGTAGCGCCGCACCGTCCTTCTTGCGGAGGTCGATGTGTCCCACGCTCTGCCGCGTGCGCTCAGCTGTACTGTGCCAGCCCTGGCCCTCATGACGGTCACGGCCGTGTGGGGCTCCACCTTCGTCATGATCAAGGGCGTGGTCGGGGTCATCCCCTCCATGGACTTCCTGGCGGTCCGGTTCGGGATCGCGGCCCTGGTCGCTCTGGCCTGGCGCGGACGCTCCCTGGCGCGCTGCCCCCGCTGGGTGTGGACCAGGGGGGCCGGTACGGGGCTGGTCTACTTCAGCGCCCAGGTGGCGCAGACGGTGGGGCTGGAGAGTGCGGACGCCTCGGTGGCCGGCTTCGTCGCTGGCACCTACGTGGTCCTGACCCCGGTGGTGCTGCGTGTGGCTCTGGGGGTGAGGGTGTCGGGGCGTACGTGGGTGGCGGTGGGCCTGGCCACGGCGGGGACGGCGGCCCTGGGCCTTAAGGGCCTGGCCCTGGGGCCGGGGGAGTCCCTGAGCCTGCTGGCCGCCCTGCTCTTCGCGGTGCACATTGTCTGGCTGGGACGGTGCGCCACCCGCGCCAACCAGCTCGACCTGGCGGCGGTCCAGGTCATCGCCCTGGGGGTGGCCAGCGTCCTGGCGGGCCTGCCCGGGGGCGTGACCCTGCCCGACGACGGCGCCCAGTGGGGTGAGGTGCTCTACATGGCACTGGCCCCGGGCCTGCTGGCCCTCCTGCTCCAGACCTGGGCGCAGGCGCGCACCTCCCCGTCCAGCGCGGCCGTCATGATGGCCACTGAGCCGCTCTTCTCAGCCTTCTTCGCGGTGAGCCTGGGGGGTGAGCAGGTCACGGCCCGTCTCCTGGTCGGTGGGATGTGCATCCTGGGGGCGGCGTGCGTGGCCGAGGTACTGCCCGCGGTCCGGCAGGCCCGGGAACGGCGACTGGGCCTGGTGGCCTAGCTGGCCGGTCGTGGTTACCCGCCCTGGGCCCGGCGACGGCGTCGTTCCTGGCGTCTGCGTTGTCTTGCGCGTCGGTGCTGCCAGTGCCGTTGGGCGCGGCGCTGGTAGGTGTGGGAGTAGCCGTAGACCAGGCGGGCGGTGGCGGCGGTGAGCAGCAGCGCCAGGGCGGCGTGCCTGGCGGGGGCCTGGGGGTCGGTTGTGAGCACAGGGACCCAGGTCTCGGGGGCGCCGACGACGAATTTTTCGGCGAGCCAGGTGGTGACCCTGGAGAGGTCCTGCTCCGTCCAGATGTCGTTCAGCCAGCTGTTCAGGCCGGCGGGGTCTGTCAGGGCTGCTTCCTGGTCCAGGTGCCACATCCCGTCGTCTCCCAGGGTGATCCAGTCGTGGGCTGGTCGGCCGTCCTCCAGGGTGTAGGCGTCCTGGGGGATGAGGTGGCCTGTTTCCAGGACGCTGATAGCCTTCAGGTACAGCCTAGTAATGACCTCGTTCCCGAGTTGCTCCCGTGTCAGGGAGCGGTCGCTGGCCTGGGTGGCCTGGGCGGGGGTGGCCGGGGGACGCCAGGGTGCTCCCGGGGCCGGGACGGGCTCCGGGCCCCGGTCCAGGGCGGCCAGCACCACCCCTGCCGCGGGGTTCTCCCCGTCCTCACCCACGCCCCTGCCCGTGACACAGGCGGTGTAGACGTAGCCGTACAAGTGGGCATTCTCGTCTAAGTCGTTCAGGATGCGGGTAGGGGTGTTTCCGGTACTGGTTCCTGGCGGGATCCTGAATGCGTCAGTGGCCAGGCGGTGGGTGATGAATATCCTGGCGGCCTTGGACAGGATGGTCAGGGCCGTGTCGTCCCTGAGGGCCTCGCGCAGCAAGGCGGTCAGTTCTTTATTGTGGTGCTCGCTCCAACTGGCGGGCAGGGACAGGTAGAAGAGCTGGTTACTCCCAGCGTAGTCAATACCGCTAGCGGTATTCTCAATATCGCCTATGGAGTTGGCGAGTATGACGGCGGTGGTGCGTCGGGCTGTGGGTGTCCAGGTGGTGGTGTCCACGCCTGCCAGGGTGACTACTGCCTGTTCGGTGAGCCAGGCGGCCCGGGCCTCGTAGGGGTTGGGTTGGGATGTGGTGGCCTGGTAGCGCAAGGTGGAGGCCGAGGCCACGGCCGCGGTCAGGGCCTCCAGGCAGGCGGTCCCTGACCTCTGGGTGCGGGCGGACGCCCACTCCCAGGTGGTGGCGTCCACCTTGGTGGCCCGGCCCCGCCTGAACTCGTACTCCTCACCAGGTGAGGGGCCGGGGGCGGCTCCTGGTAGAGGTGGGGCCAGGACGTCCAGGACCGTCTGGGGGCGCCGGGCTGCGGCGGTCAGGACGGCGGCCAGGGGGTCGTAGAGGAGGTAGCGGGCCCTGACCTCCCGGGGCGCTCCCCCGGGGAAGTTCGAGTACCCGCCCCCTGCCGTGGTGGTCAGACGCGCGTACTCCACCCACCCCACCCGCAAGCCCCCAGTCGTCGCACCGGTCTCACCAGCCATCAACCCACGAACCAGAGCATCCAGGAACCCGGTATCCAGGGCCAGAGGATCCCGAGCACCCCGGGTACCCGACTGCCCGCTACTGGCACCCAGGTCCCGACCATCACCAGCACCCAGGACCTGGGCAGCCGCCTGACCACCCCCAGGACCCGGGGTCGCCGTGTCCCCGGCACCAGGAACCTGGCCGTCACCAGCACCCGGAGCCTGGGTGCCAGCGGCGGCAGTAGTCAGAGGGTCCTGGTCGGCGGTGGTGGTAACCAGGGACGCCAGGTCCCGGGCCAGGGCCTCACGGTGCCCCTCGTCCCACAAGGGCGAGCTGGTAGCCGTGGCCAACAGGGACGTCCACGTGGTGGTGCCAATGGGCAGGTGCGCTGCCACGCGCACCAGGCCCCTGGCTCCCAGGGCATCAACCAGGGTGGTGGCGTAGGCGTCCCCATCGGCGTGCGGGGCCACACGCTCACTGACCACTTGCGTCAGGGCCGTGTAGTCGCCCTCGTCCAGGGCCTCGGCCAGCACGACGGCGTCCCCGAGGGCGGCGTCGGCACCGGCAGGGTCCGTGCCGGCAGCAGTAGCACTGGTGGCGGCGCCCGGGCTGGTGGTGCCCGGGTTTCTGACGGTGTCTGGGCTGGTGGTGCCCGTGCCGGTAGTGGGGGCTGGTGCCGTACCCGAAATGACCTGGGTGGTGGGTGCGTCCTGGAGCGGTGCGGCTGCTGCTCGTGGGGACACGCGGCAGGTGGGCAGGACCAAGCAGGCCGACAGGACCAGGCACCCTGCCAGGGCCGTGCCCCGACGTACCAGGACCCACCGGCCAGGACGATCGGCAGGAATCATATGAATCAGCTCCTTTGCTCAAGAGGGTGAAGACAACGGTCTACGTAGTCTTCAGTTCACGTGCCCGCCCCGGTACTCCTCCTCGTACCAGCGACTGTGTCGCTCCCGACGCCTGCGTCGTCTCTCCTCGCGGCACGGAAGCCGCCTGTTCCTGCGACGTTGGTGGGTGTGGGAGAGGCTGTAGACCAGAAGGGCGGTGGCAGTGGTCAGCGCCACCACCAGGGCGGCGTGCCTGGCAATGGTCCTGGAGTTCGTCGTAGGGGGTGTCGCTCCTATGCCTTTATCCAGACCGTAACCAGCGACCGTGATCAGTGTGGAGTCCGTGAGGAGGAGGGGGCCCGCTAGGTACTTATTGGTCTGCATCCAGTCATCGACTGCGCCAGCGTTCTCCTCGGCCTTGTGTGGGTCGACGTGCCAGTGCTGGTTCTCGTCCTGGGTCATCCAGTCGCTCCCGTACGACCCGCCTTTTATGTTCGGGTAGGCCTCGTCGGGGAGCAGTCCAGCCGTGGCAAGCGCGAGTATGGGTTTTCTCCTCAGTTCCCTCATGATGCGTACCTGGAGTAGTTCCCGGTCCTCGGGGGCGTACGTGCCTTCTGTCCTGGAACGGGCCCCGTACACGTAGCTGTACAGGGTCACGTCGTACATGAACGTGCCTAAAACCTGCTTATACGCCTCGTCAATACTGGTTCCTGACGGGATTCTTCCTGCGGTGACGGCTAGGTGACGGTCGGCAAGAGCCTCGGCCGCCCTGGATATGGTGGTCAGGGCGGTGTCGTCGGTCAGGACGTTCTGGAGCAGGGTAGTGAGCTCTTCGTCGTGGCGGTCCTGCCAGGATACTGGCAGGAGCTTGTCGGAACTGGCATAAAGGTCATTATGAGCGACGTCGGTGGCGGCGTCCCACAGGTCACCTATGGAGTTGGCGAGTATGACGGCGGTGGTGCGTCGGGCTGTGGGTGTCCAGGTGGTGGTGTCCACGTCTGCCAGGGTGACTACTGCCTGTTCGGTGAGCCAGGCGGCCCGGGCCTCGTAGGGGTTGGCCTGGTAGCGCAGGGTGGAGGCCGACGCCACGGCCGCGGTCAGGGCCTCCAGGCAGGCGGGGCCCGCTTCCTGGGCGCGGGCGGCCACCCACTCCCAGGTGGTGGCGTCCACCTTGGTGGCCGAGGAATGCTGGCCCGCCTGGTCTTGGCTGTCCCTGTCGTCCTGGGGTGGGGCCAGGACGTCCAGGACCGTGGCAGGGGTGCGGGTTGCGGCGGTCAAAACCGCGGGCAGGGGGTCGTAGGAGGCCCGGTGCGCGGTCACGTCCTGGGGTTTTCCCTCGGGGAAATTCGCGTACCCGCCGCCTGCCGTGGTGGTCAGACGCGCGTACTCAACCCACCCCACCCGCAAGCCCCCGGCGGTCTCACCGGCCATGACACCGCGAGTCAGGGCGGCCAGGAACCCAGCCTCCAGCGCCAGAGGATCCCGCACATCTTCACTATCTGAACTATCTGACGTTTGGGTGCCAGCGAGGGGGTCCTGGTCGGCGGTGAGCAGGCGCCTGAACCCCACCGGGAGCAGGAGGGTGTCGGGCTCGGCCAGGTCACCGGTGGTGGTGACCAGGGACGCCAGGTTCCGGGCCAGGGCCTCTCGGTGCCCCTCGTCCCACAGGGGCGAGGCGGTGGCCGTGGCCAGCAGGGACGTCCACGTGCACGCCAGCCCGATACCGGCCGCCCCGGTACTGTCTGCGCCGCCTACCCGACACCCCCTGGCACCCTCAGCACCACCCGAGCTAGAGCCCGCCGGGAGCGTGCCGCCCCCAGTGGGTAGGTGTGCCGCTACACGCACCAGGCCCCTGGCCCCCAGGGCGTCGACCAGGGCAGTGGCGTATACGTCCCCACCTACGCGCGGTGCTACGCGCTCACTGACCGCCTGCGTCAGGGCCGTGTAGTCGCCCTCGTCCAGGGCCCTGGCCAGTACGACGGCGTCCTCACGGGCAGCGTCAGCAGCGTCAGCGTCCGTGCTGGTAGTAGTGGTAGCACTGGTGGCGGCCCCCGGGCTGGTGGTATCCGTGCCGGTACCGGTAGCAGCTCGGGTGGTGGCGCCCGGGTTTCTGACGGTGTCTGGGCTGGTGTGTCCGGTGGTGGGGGCTGGTGCCGTACCTGAAAGGACCTGGGTGGTGGGTGTGTCCGGGGGTGGTGTGGCTGCTGCTCGTGGGGTCCCGGTGGGTAGGGTCAGGCAGGCTGCTAGGGCCAGGCATCCTGCCAGGGCCGTGCCGCGGCGCACGAGGGCCCGCCGGGTGGGGTTCCTGGTGCTCTGCCGGGGGTGGTTGGTGGGTGTGGTGGTCATGGTGTGGGTGCGGTGCCCAGGGCCTGTGCCTCGGCCACGGTCAGGGGGGTGGTCGTGGTGGTGGTGTGCGGGGGCAGGGTGCCGGTGCGTCCGGTGGTGGTGGTCCAGGTGGCCTGGTAGGTGGTGGAGACGGTCAGGGGGGTGGTGCCTCCCAGGTGGGCGCTGGAGCGGGTGAAGGTCAGGGAGCAGTCGGTGGTGGTGGCGTCGGGGGTCCAGGGGGTGCCGAACCCGGTGCACGAGACCAGGGAGTCGGGGGCCTGGAGGCTCAGTCCGGTGGAGGTGGCGGTCAGGGTCACGGTGGTGGTGGCGGCGGTGGCGGTGACGGTCAGGGTGCGTGGTGTGGCGGTGGTGGCCCACACCCAGGTGTCTACGCCTACCACGGTGGCCCCGCTGCCGGTCAGGCGGGGGTTGTGGTCGGTGGCCGGTGGGGGGACGGTCACTGACTGCCAGGCCGCGGCCGCCAGGACCGAGGGGTCGATCTCGGGGGCGGGGGGCTCCTGGCCAGCGGGCACGAACACGGACGGGTGGGAGCTGAAGTAGTCCCTGGCCAGGGAGAGGTAGTCCGTGCCGTCCGGGGCGTACTGGGAGCTGCACATGGGGGAGTACCAGCGGCCCTCGGTGTCCTGGGCGTGGTCCTTGTACCCGGGGAGGTCGGTGGCCAGGGAGGACCTGTCCAGCATGGCGGCGTCCTTCCTGGCCCGGGGGGAGTCCAAGTAGGCGGCCATGTCCGCCCCGCTGAGCGAGGGCTCGTACCAGCACACCGGGTGCACCCACCCTGATACCTGGGTCTGTACCGTCACCGGCCCCGAGGACGAGCCCCCGCCCCCCGCCACGCCCTCCACCAGCACCTCCACCGAGAACGTCGCCGACCCGTCCCCGCCAGACGAAACCGAAGCAGACGCGGACGAGTTCTCTGAGGAACCATCGTGCTCGTCTTGTGCATTTGCAGGTGACGAGTGCAAGAAACTGGTAATCAGGGCTCCTACGGCCAAAAATGCGACTAGGATACGTGACCAGTGTGAGATTCTCATATTGTGCACTCGTTCTTGCTCTTGGTTCGTTGTCCTGCGGCCTTCCACGTGCCGTCTGTGTAGACCATCTTGGTCACCATCTCTCGCATTCCCTGGAGGGTGTCCGGGTTGGTGATGTCGTTGCCGTCCGCGTCGTGCTCTGTCAGTCCGTTCTGGTCGGCACAAGTAGTGATCTCGGCGGTGAGGTTGGGGGGCTGGGAGGAGATGAACACGTTGGTGACAGCTACCCGTACCGTCCCGGAGACCGCTGACCCTGGTTGGAGGGCCGCGTAGCTCTTCCTGATCCTGCTCAGCGAGGGCTCGGTGGCGACGGCGTCGGCCTTCTCCACGCCGGTGCCGGTGAACCAGATGTCCCAGGTGACCTGGTCGTAGACCACGTACCCCTCCAGGGCGCTCCTCTGGGCGGCGTCCAGGCCGGGTGGGACGGAGACCACCACGTACCTGTCAGTGGACAGGCCCTGCGGGCTCAGGTCAGTAGGCGACGCCGACGCGCTGGGCGCGGGCTCCTGCGTAACAGTCTGGGTGGTGGACGGGTCCAGGGGAGGCAGCGTGGTAGACGACTCCGAGGACCCCGAACAGGCCGACAGGACCAGGCACCCTGCCAGGGCCGTGCCGCGGCGCACGAGGGCCCACCGGCCAGGACGATCGACAGGAATCATACGAATCAGCTCCTTTGCTCAAGAGGGTGAAAACAATGGTCTACGTAGTCTTCAGTTCACGTGCTCACCTGGTACTACTCCTTAGTACCAGCGCCTGCGTCGCTTCTCTCTGCGACGTTGGTGGGTGTGGGAGAGGCTGTAGACCAGGAGGGTGGTGGCAGTGGTCAGCACCGCCACCACCAGGGCGGCGTGCCTGGCGGGGCTCCTGGGTGTGGTGGCAGGCACGGGTTCGTGAGCTTCCTGGGATCCGTACTCGAAGGCCACGTACGTGGGACTGATGCATTCTGCTCCGAAATTGTGTGTGCTCCACACGACTTGGAACCAGGTGTTCAGATCGTACTTGTTGGCTATGGCCATGTTCCAGTCGAGGTGCCACACGCCGTCACTGTCCCTGATGATCCACTGGAAGACGTCCGGGTAGCGTCCTTGGTAGTCTTCTTGGGGGATGAGGTGTGTGGAGTCCAGGATGCCGATGATCTCGAACCGCAGTCTCCCGTCGAGGACGGCTTGGAACTCCTGAACCGCAACTCTGTCTACTCCGCTGGTGTCCGTGGCATCCTGGTTCGCGGGGTCGGCCGGGGGGTGCCACGATGCTCCTGGGATCGGGGTCAGGCTCTGTAGCATGGTGTTGAGCAGGATCCCGGTGGCGGTGCTCGCCTCGTCAGCGCCTATTCCCCTGCCTGTGGCGCAGGCGGTGTAGAGGTAGCCGTACAGGGAGCTGTCCAGACTAGTTTCATTAAGTAGTGTAGCATAACTAACGTCGAGTCTGGTCCCGGGCTCGATATCTTTGGCGACGGCGGTAAGGTGGTGGGCGGTGAATACCCCGGCGGCCCTGGATACGGTGGTCAGGGCGGTGTCGTCCTTGAGGACCTCGCGCAGCAGGGTGGTCAGTTCCTCGTTGTGGTGCTTGCTCCATCCGGTAGGAAGAGAGTTGTAGAAGGTCTGGAATCTGTAGAAGTGCACGTCGTTACGGGCGGCGTCCCACAGGTCGCCTATGGAGTTGGCGAGTATGACGGCGGTGGTGCGTCTGGCTGTGGGTGTCCAGGTGGTGGTGTCTGTGCCTGCCAGGGCGGTGGTGGCCTGTTCGGTGAGCCAGGCGGCCTGGGCCTCGTAGGGGTTGGGCTGGGATGTGGTGGGCCGGTAGCGCAGGGTGGAGGCCGAGGCCACGGCAGCGGTGAGGGCCTCCAGGCAGGCGGGGCCCGCTTTCTGGGCGCGGGCGGACACCCACTCCCACAGGGATCCGTCTACCTGGGTGGCTAGGATCCGCCTGAACTCGTCCTCCTCGCTGGGCGGGGTGCTGGGGTCGGCTCCTGGTAGGGGTGGGGCCAGGATGTCTAGGACGGTGGTGGGGGTGCGGACGGTGGCGGTCAGGACGGCGGGCAGGGGGTCGTAGGAGGCCCTGTGGGTGGTCACGTCCTGGGGTGTTCCCTGGGGGAAGTTCGAGTACCCGCCGCCTGCCGTGGTGGTCAGACGCGCGTACTCCACCCACCCCACCCGCAAGCCCCCGGCGGCCGCACCGGTCTCACCGGTCATGACACCGCGAGTCAGGGCGGCCAGGAACTTAGGGTCCAGGGCCAGAGGGTCCCGGCTGTCTTCACTATCTGGCGCTTGGGTGCTGGCGGCGGTGGTCAGGGGGTCCTGGTCGGCGGTGAGCAGGCGCATGAATCCTGCTGGTAGTAGGAGGGTGTCGGCCTCGGCCACGTCGCCGATCACCGTGACCAGGGACGCCAGGTCCTGGGCCAGGGCCTCTCGGTGCTCGTCCGTCCACAGGGGTGAGGTGGTGGCCGTGGCCAGCAAGGACGTCCACGTGCACGCCAACGGCACGCCCGGACCCGTGCTACCGGTACCGCTCCCACCAGACCCCGCCCGACCTGTGACACCACCGCCTCCCGCGGGCAGGTGTGCTGCGACTCGTACCAGGGTCCGTGCTCCCAGGGCGTCGACCAGGGCAGTCGCGTAGGCGCCCCCACCCACACGCGGTGCCACGTGCTCATCGACCACCTGCGCCAAGGCCGTGTAGTCGCCCTCGTCCAGGGCCCTGGTCAGTGCGTCGGCGTCCCCGAGGGCGGCACTGGCGCTATCAGCGTCCGTGCTGGCAGTAGCACTGGTGGCAGCACCCGGGCCGGTGGTGCCCGTGCCTGTAGTGGGGGCTGGTGCCGTACCCGAAATGACCTGGGTGGCGGGTGCGTCCGGGAGTGGTACGGCTGCTGCTCGTGGGGACACGCGGCAGGTGGGCAGGGTCAGGTAGGCCGACAGGACCAGGCACCCTACCAGGGCCACACCACGACGCACGAGGACCCACCGGCCAGGACGATCGGCAGGAATCATACGAACCAGCTCCTTATCGAATAACAGCAACAGTTAGAACTTCAGTCTCCATTGTTCATTGTATTATTTCTTTCCGGCGTCCATGCCGCTACTAAAGGAATCGCCGATAACCGCATCGTTGATAGGAGGGATTTCGTTGTTGGCGCATACATAATCAAGCCACTTGTTAAAATTGTATTTGTCAGCTATAGCTTTATCCCAATCAAGAGTCCATAGACCGTCGTCATTCTTGACTATCCAGTCGACCTTGGACGAGATCGCTTCGTAGTCTTCCTGAGGGATGATATGGGTCGAATCGACTGCGCCCAAAGCTTTGAAGTGCAATAGTGTTTTTATGGATTTAACAAATTCTTTGAGCTTTTCATCATCCTTTGTGTCGCTATTGTTAGATGGAATTGCAGACTTAGCTACAGTCGCTCCTGCGGCTATTATTGCAGACAATGCTGAAGCGGCGAGCTTTGTCCCGATCGACACACCTGATATGAACGGGAAGGCTGATATGCCTGCCACAATACCGTCAATTATTACCTCCATAGCGAGACTATTCGATTTGTTGTTTTTGTCAGCCTTGAGTTCCTCGGCTTTCTGTCTCGCCCCAAGTAGCAGTCCGTACAACTTAGCGTCCTGCTTTGCTGTTGCCAGAACTGAGTTGAAAGAATTTATCAAAGAATTCGTTTTTGTTCTTTCAGCTTCCGTGAGCGTGCGTTTATTGCTGAATTTTCCTGCAGCTTCAGCAACGATTGCCAAAGAGGTGTCATCGATGAGTACCTTTTGAAGGAGATGTGCGACTTCGTCTTCGTGACGTGCGCTCCAGGGATGAGGGAGTGTTTTGTCGAATGCCGTCATACGAATACTGTAATCGTTCTCGTTGGCTGTAGCATCGAGGTCAGCTACGCAGTTGGCAAGCATGGTTGCAGCATTGCGTCGAGCGGTATCACTCCAGTTTTCGGTGCCGACGCTGTTTGCTAGGTAGACAGTAGCTTTCTCAGTGAGCCATGCCGCTCGTTCGTCAATGGTTGTGGAGCTCAGTTGACGCAGGGCAGAGGCTCCTGCTAGAGCCTGGGTAAGAGCTTCTAGACCGACTACTCCCGCATCTTTCTGGCGCTCGGAGATCCACTTCCATGGACTAACATCCACTCGTGGCCCCTTATTGGCACGTTCTTGGGCATGCCAATCACTTTCGATGTCACGGTAATCCAAAGGTGGGGCCAGGAAGTCTAAGGCAGCCTGAGGCTGGTGACCCATTGCCTCTAAAATCCCTGTCATAGGGTCCAGATGACGCGGCTCAGGAGCAGCCAAGGCACGTCCCGCGTACTCCCTCCAACCGTCCTGGCTGTTTCCTGTGGTCTCGTCGACCATGACATCTCGTGCCAGAGTAGTTAAAAACCCTGCATCCAGCACAACAGAGGCACCCGGCAGGGCGTCATCGCTAATTTCAGGATGCTGCTCCAAAAGCCACTCACCTCCAGTAAGTAGCAAATTAAATCCTATCGGCAGCATGAGGTTATCTCTCCTAGCGGATTCTGTGGTTTCGTCAGTAACCTCTGCTGTTGTGGTCACGAGTTTCGCCAGCTTATGGGCATACTCCTCGCGATGTCGCGAACTCCATATCCCAGAATTAGTGGCGGCAGCAAACATGCTGCACCATGTTTGCAGAGTAGGTACTGCGTTTCGCATTTCCTCGTCACTAATTTCCATCAGGTTTCCTTTGGAGGCATCATAAGAAAACATGATCTGAGATGACACGAGAGTGGTATTTCTGGGACCGAGGCCGTCAGCCAAGGCAGCAGCATATACTCCATCGTCTGTATGGGTATACACTTTTTCATCAACGATCTGTTTGATCGCAGCATGGTCTCCACGATTAACTGCGTCCTGTAGCAATTTCGCGTCCGCGCCAGCGTCTGTAATCGAGGAAGCGGCGGCCTTAACGTTCTCAACTGTGTCCGACTGACCGTCAGGCACAACATAGAAAAAAGTTTTCATGCAGAGTGAACCGATGCAATATGTTCCTGTCGGAGCTTCGGAGAACGTAATGCCGCTAGAACCGATCTGCTCCGCGGACTTAATGCGTGTCTTGATCTCGCTGACTGTGGTCTTCAGCTCACCAACGCTGGTGTCAGCAGTCGCAAGAGACGACAGGTCGGCCGGGTAGCCCTCGACGAGGTTCTTGCTGCGGATTGAGCTTGCCGACTGCTCGTAGCTGGTGACGAACGAGCTCACCTTGGTCAGGGCAAGCCGAAGCGCGATAGGGTCAATCTTAATGAACGTCATTGCAAATCCTTGCTTGCTGCGACTGCCTCAGGTTATGTTCCAATGGATTTTCCAGCTGTTCTCCGCCGTCTCCTCCGAGAAGGAGGAGGGCTCGTTAGGACCATCACACACGGCCTGGATCTGGCTGCGGGCTGCCTCAATCTGGGACAGGATGGTCGTGATGTGGGACGAGATGCTCTGGGCGTAGCTGTCACACAGGGGTGAGTTCCACTTGTCGCGGTCGTTGACCGGCGAGGACAGCTTCTCCGCTGGCCCGGGGATCTGGCCGTACCCCAGGGTGGTCAGCTCGCTCTGGGCCTGACTGGCCACCGCCTCCAGAGCTGTACGGTACCTGTTGGGGAACTTCCCGGAATCCTCGCTCACGAGACACCACCTCGATTCTCTCTTAAAGCTTCTACCGTCCGCCTCCCGGGGGCGCCACGTCACGGCGCCCCCGGGAGACAGGCTCGGGCCTCTCAGGCCAAGGGGGAGACCGCCGCCAGCTGGCGGGCGTCGGTGACCCCGTTGGCGGTGGCGATGTCGTTGTGGTTGTTGGCCACGTCCGTGGCCGCCGCCGCCAGGAGCTCCTCGAAGGCCACCAGCTTGGGACGGAACTCGTCCCAGGCCGCCCGGAAGTCCTTGGCGTTGGGGCTCTCCCACACCGCCGCCGCCAGGTCACGGTCCGTGTCCTTCTGGATCGTGTCCGCCAGGGTTACGTTGTTACTCAGCGTATCGTACAGGGTCGCAAGTGTGTCCAGGTCGGCCTGCAGGGACATGGCCCACCACTCTCCAATCGTCAGAGGACTCTAAGGACGGTCAACGAAGCAGTCAGCGCGTACCCCGGCTGGCACCGAGGAACGGAGCGAGGCCTTGGGATCTGCCGAGAGGCAGGATCCGCCTTGGTACGCGCAACTCATACCCTTAATATACCTGAGACGCAGGACACTTGCCAGAGCTGAAACTGTTATCGATGTCACGTTTCAGCTTGCGAGGATCGTACAGATCATAGCCATCGGCATCCTAGCTTGGTCCTCTCTACTGTTGACACCGGGCCCGAGGGCATTATCCTACTGAGAGCCAATACCCTCACACCCTACCCCCGACCCGAGGCTGGCAACCATGACCCCCACCCCAGCAGCACGCCTCCGACGCCGTCCACCCGCAGAACCGGCCCCGTCCCGCACCGGCGGGTCGCGGCTTCCCTCGGCCCCGCGCGAGCGCCGTCCGCTCCTGGCCGCCCTGGCCGTCCTCCTCATCGTGGGCGGGGCGCTGCTGGCCGGCTTCCTGGCCACCCGCATGGACAACCGCGTCCAGGTCCTCGCCGCGGCCAGCACCCTGAGGCCCGGGCACGTCATCACCGCCGACGACCTGGCCGCCACCCCCGTCTCCGCCGAGATCCGCACCCTGGTGCCCGCCAGCCAGATCGACCAGGTGATCGGCCGCACCGTGCGGGTCGAGGTCACCAAGGGCCAGCTCCTGGACACCTCCCAGCTCACCACCGGCCCCGTCCCCGGCCAGGGCGCCCAGGTGGTCGGCGCCACCCTCGAGGCCGGGCGCTTCCCCGCCAGCGGCCTCGGCCCCGGGGACATGGTCGACCTCGTCGACACCAGCACAGGGGCCGTCCTGGCCCAGGACGTCCAGGTCCTTGACGCCGTGCCACGCTCCGACGGCGCCAAGGACTGGTCCTCAGGGGCGGTCGTCTCGCTCATCGTCCCCCAGGCCCGTGCCGCGAGCCTCGCCACCCTGGGGGCCAGCGGGAACGTCGCCGTCATACTGACCGCCCGCAACCAGCCCATCGGTGACCACTGATGCTGGTCTCACTGGCCTCGGCCAAGGGCGCCCCCGGAGTCACCACCAGCGCGCACGTGCTCGCCGGGGTCTGGCCCCGCTCCGTCATCCTGGCCGAGCTCGACCCCGCTGGCTCCGACCTGCTCTACCGGGCCAGCGGGCAGGACGGGCGCCCGCTGGACCCCGAGCGGGGCCTGGTCTCCCTGGCCGCCGCCCAGCGCCGTGACCCCACGGCGGATCTGCACGACCACCTCAGCGTCATTGACGGCGGGCTCCAGGTGCTGGTGGGGCTGGCACGCCCCGAGCAGGCCTCGGCCATCGGCGCGGGGTGGGCCACCCTGGCGGCCGGCCTACGCAGGTACCCCGACGTCATCGCCGACGTGGGCCGCGTGGCTCCGGGCAGCCCCAGCCTCAGCGTCGTGCTCGCCTCCGACCTCACCCTCATCGTCACCCGCCCCGGGGTGGAGTACTACGGCCACCTGCGGGACCGCCTGGAGTGGCTCCGGGCCGAGACTGCCCACCGGGCCTCTCCCGTGCGCCTGGCCGTGCTCCTGGTGGCCCCCTGGAGGTCCCGCCACGAGGCCGACGACCTCAGTCAGCTCCTGCGCTCCAAGGGGATCGACGTCCCCGTGGCCGGGGTGCTGGCCACCGACCCCGGTGCCGCCGACACCCTGGCGGGACGCCGGCCCCGCCCCCTGGGGCGCACCCTCCTGGTCCGCTCCGCCCACGCCCTGGCCGACTCCCTGTCCCAGGTGGACGTCCCCCAGCCGTCTGAGGAGGTGCGCCCGTGAGCACCGACCAGGCCCTGGTGCGCGCCATGCGCGAGGAGGTCGCCGACCTCCTGGCCCAGCAGCGACGGGACGACGCCGCCTCCGGCCTGCCGCCCATGACCACCGAGGACGAGCGCCAGCTCGCCCGGGCCCTCATCGGCCGGGTCATGGAGCAGCACGCGCGCGGGGAGATCGCCGCCGGGCGCCCGCCCCTGACCGCCCAGGACGAGGAGGACATCTCCCAGGGCATCCACGCCGCCCTGTTCGGGGTGGGGCGCCTCCAGCCCCTCCTGGAGGACCCCGACGTCGAGAACATCGACATCAACGGCTACGACAACGTCTTCATCCAGTACGCCGACGGGCGCGAGGAGCGCGGCGCCCCCGTGGCCGACTCCGACGAGGAGCTCGTCGAGCTCGTCCAGGTCCTCGGCTCCTACTCCGGGCTCGCCTCCCGCCCCTTTGACTCCGCCAACCCCCAGCTCGACCTGCGCCTGCCCGACGGCTCGCGCCTGTCCGCCGTCATGGACGTGTGCTCCCGCCCCGCCGTCTCGGTGCGCCGGGCCCGCCTGGACCGGGTGGGGCTGGACGAGCTCGTGGCCCTGGGGACCCTCAGCCCGCGCCTGGCGGCCTTCTGCTCGGCGGCGGTACGGGCCCGCAAGAACATAATGATCGCCGGGGCCACCAACGCCGGCAAGACCACCTTCCTGCGGGCCCTGGCCAACGAGATCCCGCCCGGTGAGCGCCTCATCACGGTCGAGCGCGCCCTGGAGCTGGGGCTCGGCGAGTTCACCGACCTGCACCCCAACGTCGTCGCCTTCGAGGAGCGCCTGCCCAACTCCGAGGGCGTGGGCGCCATCTCCATGGCCGACCTGGTACGCCGCTCGCTGCGCATGAACCCCTCCCGCGTCATCGTCGGGGAGGTCCTGGGCGACGAGATCGTCACCATGCTCAACGCCATGAGCCAGGGCAACGACGGCTCCCTGTCCACCATCCACGCCAACTCCTCGGCCGAGGTGTTCAACCGGATCGCCACCTACGCCATCCAGTCCGCCGAGCACCTGCCCCAGGAGGCCACCCACCTCCTCATTGCCGGGGCCGTGGACTTCGTCATCTTCCTCACCCGGGAGAACCGGTTCAGCCAGGGAGGCGGCATGCGGCGCTACGTCGCCTCCGTGCGGGAGGTCAACGGCGTGGACGGACGGGTCCTGTCCAGCGAGGTGTTCGCCGACGACGGCAGCGGCACCGCCCAGCCCGCCGCGCCCCTGGCCTGCGCCGCCGAGCTCATGGAGACCGGCTACGACCCCGCCGCCTCCTACGCCCCCGCCAGGAGGCGACCGTGAACAGCGCGACGACGACCCTGGCCCTCCTGGCCGGGGCCATGGTCGGGGCGGGGATCTTCCTCCTGGTGGCGGCAGCCCTGGGGGTGGGCCTGGACGTCCCGGGCACCACGGGGCTCGGCTCCCGCCTGAGGACCCTGCCCCGCCGGATCCTGGCGGCAGCCGTCACCGCCGCCGCCCTGCTGGTGCTGACCAGGTGGGTCGTCCTGGCCGCCGCGGGCGGGTGCCTGGTGGTGGTCTGGCCCCTGTTCTTCGGGGGCGCGGCCCAGGAGCGTGAGGCGGCCGAGAGGATCGCCGCCCTGGCCACCTGGGCCGAGTCCCTGCGTGACACCATCGCCGGGGCCGTGGGCCTGGAGCAGGCCGTCCCGGCCACCGTCCACGCCGCCTCACCGGTCATCCGCGAGCACCTGGCCCTCCTGGCGGACCGCATGCGGGTGCGGGTGCCGCTGCCCACGGCGCTGCGGCAGTTCGCCGACGACCTCGACGACCCCACCGCCGACCTCATTGTCTCCGCGCTCATTATGAACGCCAGGCTACGTGGCCCCGGGCTGCGCTCCCTGCTGGGCAACCTGGCGGCCACCGCCCGCACCGAGCTGGACATGCGCCAGCGGGTCTCGGCCTCCCGCGCCGGCACCCGGCGCTCGGCACAGATCGTCATCGTCTTCTCGATCCTGATGATCATGGGGCTGGCCCTGTTCAACCCCGGCTTCGTCTCCCCCTACGACAGCGCCCAGGGGCAGGTCGTCCTGCTGGTGGTCGTGGGCCTGTTCGCCGCCGGGATGATGTGGATGCGCCGACTGGCCGGTATCCGCCTGCCACGCCGGTTCCTGACCGTCACCGCACCAGGGGGCAGGTCCTCATGATCACCTGGATCCTCCTGGGGGGCGCGCTCAGCGGCTCCGGCGTCCTCATGCTCGTGCTCCTCCTGGCACCTCCCGCGGTGCAGCCCGCCGCCGCCCTGGCCGAGCTGGACACCCAGCGCGAGGAGCGCGAGCTGCGCCGTGACGCGGCCCGCCTCAACCCCGGGGGCGCGGACCTGCCGGCGTGGGCCGAGACCCTGGGCCTGCGCACCGCGGTGCTCCTGCGGCGCACCCGCCTGGACCTGGGCTCCCTGACCTCGGACCTGTCCGTGCTCAGGCGCTCCCTGGAGCACCACCTCGCCGTCTCCGTGCTGGCCGGGGTCGGCGGCTTCCTGGCCCCCCTCCTGGTCATAACCGTTATGAGGCTCACCGGGGCGGTCCTGGACTGGTCGGTGCCGCTGCTGGGAGGCGTGGTCCTGGCCCTCCTGGCCGCCCTCACCCCCACCCTGCGCCTGCGCCGCCAGGCCGAGGAGGCCCGCCGGGACTTCCGGCACGTCGTCGGCTCCTACCTGGACCTGGTCTCCATGTCCCTGTCCGCGGGCCGGGGCGTGCCCGAGGCCCTCGACGCCGCCTCCAGCCTGTGCGACGACCCCGCCATGCTGCGCATCCGCGACGCCCTCGCCACCGCCCGCCTGCGCGGGCAGACCCCCTGGGCGGCGCTGGGCCACCTGGGCACCCAGCTGAGGATCGACGAGCTGCGGGACCTGGCCGCGGCCCTGTCCCTGGTGGCCGAGGACGGGGCCAAGATCCGCGAGTCCCTGGGGGCCCGCGCCTCCAGCATGCGGCGCAAGGACCTGGCCGACGCCGAGAGCAGGGCGGGGGAGAACTCCGAGTCCATGCTGGTGGCCCAGCTCCTGATCGCCATGGGTTTTATTGTCTTCCTTATCTACCCGGCACTGACGGGCATTGTCTCCAACCACTAGGAACTACTCATATTCTCCGACACGCTACCAAAGAAGGAAACCATGCTCCACCTCCTGTGCACGCTCCAGACCCTTGCGGGAAACCTGCGCTCCCGCGTCACCTCCCGCCTGTCCGAGGAACGAGGCGGCTCGACGGTCGAGTGGGTGCTCATCACCGGGTTCCTCATTGTCATCGCCGCCCTCGTGGGGCGCGTCATCTACTCCCTGGTCCAGGACGCCTCCTCCAACCTCAAGGTCCCCAGCCTTGAGAACGGCTCCTGACGGGCAGACAGGCAGGTACCCGTGACCGGTCCAGGACGGCTGCTTGAGCGCTGCCGACGCGAGGAGGGGGCCTCCAGCGTCGAGCTCCTCGTCTTCTTCCCCCTGCTGCTCCTCATTATCCTCGTGACCGTCCAGGTCTCCCTGAGCTGGTACGGCAACGAGGTCGCCATCTCCACCGCCCGCGAGGTCGCCCGGGAGATCCGCGACGGCACGAACGTCAGCCAGGCGCAGCAGGGCGGCACCCGCTACGCACGCAGCACCGGCGGCAGCGCGCTGACCGACGTCGTCGTGAACGTCTCCCTGGGCGGCGACCAGGTCACCGTCGAGGTCACCGGCAAGGCCATGGACATCGTGGCCGGGCTTGCCCCCCGGGTCCGCGCCACCGTCACCTCCCAGCTGGAGACCTTCCGGGAGGACCGGTGAGACGCGCGGCCCGGGCCGGAGCCCACCTGCTGCGCCTCGTCCGCGAGGAGGAGGGCACCATGAGCGTGGAGATGGTCGTCCTGGTGCCCGTCCTCCTGCTGGTGGTGCTGGTCGCCGTGGCCGGGGCGCGGCTCGTGTCCACCCAGGCGACGGTCGACGCCGCCTCCCGGGACGCGGCCCGCGCGGCCTCCATGGCGCGCTCGGCCCCCGGCGCCGCGCAGGCCGCCCGGACCAGCCTGGAGCAGGCCGACACCGAGCGGGCCGACTGCTCGACGGCCACCGACGTCAGCGGGTTCGGCCGCGGAGGGACCGTACGGGTCACCGTCACCTGCCGGGTCCACCTGGCCGACCTCGGCCTGGCCTTCCTGCCCGGGACCACCACCGTCACCTCGACCACCGTCTCGGTCGTGGACACCAGGAGAGGATCACGATGAGGCGTACCACCCCCGTCCCCACCACGGGCCGCCCCCGCCCGGCCCGCCTCAGCGAGCGGGGCTCGGTCTCGGTCTTCACCATTATCGTCGCCGGGGTCATGATGGCCCTGGCCGGGCTGTGCATGGAGGGCGGGCGCGTGCTCAACGAGCGCGCCACCCTCGCCGACACCGCCGAGCAGGCCGCCAGGGCCGGGGCGCAGGCCGTCTCGGAGCACAGGCTGCGCTCCGAGGGCGTGGTCGTCATCGACCCGGCGTCCGCCACCAGGGCGGTGGGCGCCTACCTCGGCGCGACCGGTCAGGACCGCAGCTGGCGGGTCCAGGTCACCGGCAGGACCGTGAGCGTGACCATGGAACGCGACCTGCCCACCACGACCCTGCGCCTGGTCGGCGTGGACAGCATCCACGTCGAGGTCACCGGCCAGGCCCGCCTGGCCGTCGGAACCCGGCAGGAGGGTGACTCATGAACCGTGCCCAGGGCCTGACGACCCGCGGACCGGAACGCTTCCGCGCCCCACGCGAGCCCGAGCGGGCGCCCGCCTGGCGCTCGGTGGCCTCGGCCCTGGTCCTGGCCCTCCTCGTCCTGGGCGTGCCCGTCGGGCTGGGGGCGTGCGCCGGCGCGCCGCCCGTGCCCCACCACCTGGGCCTGGACCTGCTGGACGCCCCGCTGGGCCTGGGCGCCGTCCTGGGCCTGCTCCAGTGGGTCCTGTGGCTGGCCTGGCTCCAGCTCACGGTCTGTACGGTGGTGGAGACCGTCTCCGCGATCCGGGGCCGGGACGTGCCCGCCCACGTCCCCCTTGCCGGCGGCATGCAGGAGCTGGTGCGCCGCCTGGTCGCCTCCGCCCTGCTCCTGGGTGCGCTAGGGGCCCCGCTCGCCGCCGCGGCCCCCGTGGACCCGGGCACGGGGGCCGGTTCCGGGACGGCCGCCGTCCAGGTCTCCGACGCCAGCAGCCCGGACGCCCCGGAGGCCTCCCGGGACGAACCCGGTACCGGCCAGGAGACGGGGCGCTCGGGCGCGGTCACGCAGGTGCGCTACATGCTCGGTGACACGGAGCTCGACCCGCAGGTCGGTGCCGAGCTGGTGGGGCGCCTGGTCTACGTGGTCCGGCCGCCTGAGGGCTACTACCACGACAACCTCTGGGACATCGCCCTGCGGTCCCTGGGGGACGGGCGCGCCTACCAGCAGATCTACGAGCTCAACGTGGGGCGGGTGCAGGCCGACGGACGCAGCCTGGAGCTGGCCCGGCTCATCCAGCCCTACTGGCTGCTCGTCATGCCCGAGGGCGCCCAGGGGGTGGAACGGGTCGTGGAGGTCCCGGTGACCGACCCCGAACCGGCCCCGCCGGCACCGGCGCCCCAGGAGCAGGACACCTCCCCGGACCAGGAGCAACAGGACCAGCCCGGCCAGGACGCCGTCCCCCGGGCCGAGAGCGTCCCCGGCGCCCAGGTCCCCGCCGTCGGCGCCCTGCTCGCCGCCTCCGTCCTGAGCCTGCTGGCCTACCAGCGCCGCCGGGCGGTAGGCGGGCGGCCCCAGGACGACGCCACCGAGCTGGAACGCAGGCTCCTTGTCAGCGCCGACCCCGAGCGCCTCGAGCGTCTCGACCGGATCCTGCGGGGCCTGGGCGCCCTGGAGCCCCGCCCGGCCCCCTACGCGGTGCTCATTGACGACGACGCCTGCCGGCTGCGCCTGGCCCGCCCCCTGGGAACCGCGCCGCAGCCCTGGGAGGTCCGTGACGACGGCCTGACCTGGGTCCTGCCCGCCGGCAGGGAGCCGGAACCCGCTGACGCCCCGCCGCTCCTGCCCGGCCTGGCGCACCTGGGCCGGGACGACCAGGGCGCCGACGTCCTGGTGGACCTCGCCGCCGCCGACGGTGAGATCGCGGTCACCGGCGACCCGACCGCGGCGGCCGAGGTCGTGGCGGCCCTCGCCCTGGGGCTGTGCACCAGCCCCTGGTCCACCCGCTCCCTCGTGACGGGGGCCGGGCTCCCGGCCGCCCTGCGCCGTCTCGTGGGCGAGCGCCTGCACGACCCGGAGGACCTGGCCGACCTGGAGGACCAGGTGCTCCGCGACGGCGTCCTGACCGGGCAGGCCCCCGACGCGGCCCCGGCCTTCATGCTCGTCGTCGGCGCCCAGACCCTGCCGGCCCCGCCACCCGGACGTCAGGTGACCGTCATCCGGGCCGGGGCCCACCGGCACGCCCGCTGGCAGATCGAGGTGGACTCGCTGGGGACCGCGCACATCGACCCGCTGGACGTGGCCCTGACCGCCAGCCGCGCCACCGAGGAGGACCTGCGCCACCTGGTGGACCTGCTGCCCCAGGCCGACACACCCCAGGGGCCCCGGCCCGCAGGCCGCAGGCGCCCACCCGTCCCCGACCCGCCCCGGCCGCCGCTGACCACCGCCGAGCTGCGTGCCGCCCCGGTACGCCTCCACATCCTGGGGCAGGTCCAGGTCGAGGGAGCCGGGACCACCGAGCCCGGGCGCCGCGACCTGCTGACCGAGGCGGCCCTGTGCGTGGCCCTCAACCCCGGGGGGATCCGCCCCCTGACCCTGGGGGCCATGCTCTGGCCCCTGGGCGTCACCAGCGACGTGGTGACCCAGACCGTGCGCAGGCTGAGGGCCTGGCTCGGCTACGACCCCGACGGCCTACCCCACCTGCGTGAGGACGACGACGGCCGCCTGCTCCTGGGGCCGGGGGCCGTCCTGGACTGGGACGTGCTGCGCTCCCTGCTGGAGGCCTCCCGCACCGCTGGGCCCGGGCGTGAGGCGGCCGTGCTCCTGGAGGCCCTGCGGCTGGTCCGCGGCCCGGTGGCCGCCGGTGTGCCCGCCCGGCGCTACAGCTGGCTCGCCCGGGTACGCACCGCCCGCCAGCTGGAGACCCTGGTGGTGGACGCGGCGCACCGCGTGGTGGAGCTCCTGGGCGGGACCGACCCCGCCGGCGCCGCCCAGGCGGTCGCCGTGGGGCTCCAGGTCGTGGACCTCAACCAGGTCCTGTGGCGCGACCGGCTGCGGCTGGCCGCCCAGGAGGGCACCGGGCCCCTGGCCGAGGCGGTCCAGGAGCTCCTGCAGGCGGCGGGGGCGCAGGACCTGGCCGCCGTCGACCCCGCTACCGCCGCGCTGGTGGAGGACCTGGCCCCGGGCCTGTCCTACCACCGGCACAGCGCCTAGGAGCGGGCGTGCAGCTCCTCGTGACCGTCCGGCGCCCCCGTGAGACGGTGGGCTACGACCTGCTGGTGACCACCCCGCCGGAGGCGACCGTGGGTGAGCTCGCCCGGTTCCTGGACGACCAGGTCCCCCACGGCGGGACCCGGCACCCTGGGCCCACGCCACCGGGGCAGGACGGGTCCCCCCACCCCGACCCGCCCCCCGGGCTGTGGGACGGGCGGACCCTGCTGGAGGCGGGCGCCCGCCTCGGGGACGGCCCGGTCCGGGACGGCATGATGCTGGGCCTGGGGGCACCGGTGCCCGGGAGCCTGGAGCCCACCGGCGTCGTCGAGGTGCGGGTGGTCGCGGGCCCCGGCGCTGGCGCCGTCCACCGCCTCGGCCTGGGCCACTACACGCTGGGCGGCCCCGGCTGCGACGTCTGCCCGGTGGGGCTGGGGGAGGAGACCAGGGCCCTGGCCACCATCGAGGTCGCCGCGGGCGGCACGGTCCGCCTGCACCCCGTTGACGAGGCTGCCAGCCGTGAGGCCCCCGTCCTGGCCCCCCGCCACCGGCCCCTGCCGGGGCCCCTGGTCCTGGACGCGCCCGCCACCGCCGGCCGACGGCGTCGCAGGCTGCTGCGCCGCGACCCCGAGGCGGTCCTGGGGGGCAAGGAGCAGCGTGACCCCGAGGGCCCGCGACTGCTGGTCGAGCTCGACCGCCGTCAGGTGGAGCCGGGGGCGGTGTGGCGGCAGGGCGCGCTCCTCACCGTCGGGAGCAACCTGCTGACCGCGGGTCCCGTGCCCGCGGCGGACGCGGTCACCACCCCCACGCCCGAGGAGCCCAGCGTGGACTTCAACCGCCCGCCCCGCCTGAGCCGCCCGGAGCGCACCACGGAGTTCACCCTCCCCACGCAGCCGGAGAGACTACGCAAGGCACCCATACCGCTGACGGTCATGCTCTCTCCCATTGTCATGGGCGGAGCGATGTTCCTCATGACCGGCAGAGCCTACTCGTTGCTGTTCGTTATTCTTTCACCATTGATGATGATCGCTAATGTCGTCCAGGGGCGCAGCAACTCCAAGCGGCAGTACCGGGAGGCAATGAGACGCTACCGGGAGCAGCGCACCACCGTCGAGGACGCGGCCTGGGAGGCGCTGACCCAGGAGAGGCGTCAGCGCCGCCTGGACTGCCCCGACGCCGCCGAGCTCCTCCTACGGGCCACCGGCCCCCGTGCCGCCCTGTGGGAGAGGCGCCCTGGCGACCCGGACTGGCTGGAGCTGCGGGTCGGGACCGCCGACCAGCCCAGCGGGGTCCTCATGCACGACCCGGCCCGGGCCCGTCACGAGGAGCCCCTGGTGTGGACCGCGCCGGACGTCCCCGTCAGCGTGCACCTGGGACGCCTGGGCGTGGTGGGCGTGACCGGCACCCGCCGGGAGCGGGTCGCCGCCTGGCTGACGGCCCAGTGCGCCACCCTCCACTCCCCGACGGAGCTGGGCGTCGTCCTACTCATAGACCCCGGCCAGGGGGCCGCCGGGGCCCGCAGGTGGGACTGGTGCCGGTGGCTGCCGCACCTGCGGACCGAGCCCGGGGCCCCGGCCCGCGTCGGCCTGGACGAGGAGTCCGTCTCCCGGCGCGTCAACGAGCTGCTGACCGTCCTGGACGCCCGGGCGCAGGGCGAGGAGGTGGGGGAGAGGGCGGTCGTGGTCCTCGACGGCGCCCACGCCCTGCGGCTGCGCCCGGGGGTGGTCCGCCTCCTGCGTGAGGGCCCGGCCGCGGGCCTCCGCCTGGTCTGCGTGGACACGGACCGGACCTCCCTGCCCCAGGAGTGCCGTGCGGTGGTGGACACCACCGGCCCCACGCCGTCGGTCAGCCAGACGGACGCCTACACGGTGGAGCACGTCCTGCTGGACGAGCCCGGTGACGACTGGTGCGAGAGGCTGGCACGCGCCCTGGCGCCCGTGCGCGACGTCTCCGCCCTGGCCGACGACGGCGCCGTCCCGTCCTCCTCCCGGCTGCTGGACGTCCTGGGGATGCCCGAGGCCCGGCTCGAGGACGTCCTGCGCTCCTGGCGCCGGGCACGCCCCACCACCCGCGCCGTCATCGGGGAGGACGCGGAGGGGACCTTTACCGTGGACGTGCGTGCCGACGGCCCCCACGCCCTGGTCGCGGGGACCACCGGCTCAGGCAAGTCCGAGCTCCTCCAGACCCTCATCGCCTCCCTGTGCGTGGGCAACACGCCCGCGTCCATGACCTTCGTCCTAGTTGACTACAAGGGCGGTGCCGCCTTCAAGGACTGCGCCCGTCTGCCGCACACGGTGGGCATGGTCACCGACCTCGACGGGCACCTGACCAGCCGCGCGCTGGAGTCGCTCGGGGCCGAGCTGCGCCGCCGCGAGCGCCAGCTGGCGGCGGCGGACGCCAAGGACATCGAGGACTACACCGCCGCCACGGGCCCCCAGGACGAGCCCATGCCCCGCCTGGTGATCATTATCGACGAGTTCGCGGCGCTGGTGGCCGAGCTGCCCGACTTCGTCACCGGCCTGGTGGACATCGCCCGACGCGGCCGCTCGCTGGGGGTCCACCTGGTGCTGGCCACCCAGCGTCCGGCGGGCGTGGTCTCCGCGGAGATCAAGTCCAACACCAACCTGCGGATCGCCCTGCGCGTGACCGACGAGAACGACTCCCAGGACGTCATCGAGTCCTCCGCCTCCGCCCACATCCCTCCCGCGCTGCCCGGACGCGCCTACGCCCGGCTGGGGCACGCCAGCCTGCACCCCTTTCAGGCCTCGCGCGTGGGAGGCAGGCCCCCGGGCAGCGGGCCGAGGGCGCCCCTGCGGTCCCGGTCCCTGAGCCTGTCCGGCCTCGCCCACCGGGAGGTGGCCCCGCCGCAGGCCGAGGAGGACGCCACCGTCCCCACCGACCTGTCCCGCCTCGTGGGGTCCATGGGGCGGGCTCGCGAGGAGCTGGGGATCGCCCTGCCGCACCGGCCCTGGCTGCCGCCCCTGCCCGCGGTGGTGACCATGGACGGGCTCCACGACCTCCTGGCCGCCCAGGCGGGGCCCGGTGGCGGGCAGGGCGAGCCGGGGGACGGGGCCCGGGGGGCGGAGGGCGCAGGCCCCGCCGGGGCGGTGGACCCACGTGCCCGCGGGCTGCTGCCCCCGCTCGTCCTGGGCCTGGAGGACTGCCCGGGTGAGCAGGCCCAGAAGGTCATGACCTGGGACTACACGTGTGCGGGGCACCTGGGGGTGGCCGGGTCCGCCGGCTCGGGGCGCTCGACCCTGCTGCGGGGGATCGCCGCGGAGGTGGCCCGTACCACGTCCCCGGAGGAGGTGCACGTCTACGGGATCGACGCCGGGACGGGCGCCCTCCTGCCGTGCACCAGGCTGCCGCACGTGGGCGCCGTGGTGACACGGGACCAGCCTGAGCGGCTCCGGCGGCTCCTGGACCTCCTGGGGCGTGAGGTCACCCGGCGCCAGCAGCTCCTGGCCCTGGACGGCCTGGCGTCCGTGGCCGAGCAGCGCCTGGCCGCCAGCCCGCAGGAGCGCCTGCCCTACCTCCTGCTGCTCATTGACCGGTGGGACTCCTACGTGGCCAGCTTCGAGTCCGTGGACGGGGGCGCCCTGGTGGAGCGCGTGGAGCTCCTGCTGCGTGAGGGCGGTGCCGTGGGCCTGCACGTGGTGATGGCCGGGGACCAGACGGTGTGCCGGGGGCGTATGGGCATGATGCTGGAGGACCGCCTGGCGCTGCGCCTGCCCGCGGCGGAGAACTACGACATGGTGGGGATGCGCCCCCGGGACGTGCCCGTGTCCATGCCCTCGGGCCGGGCCTTCCGCGCGGGCGCCCGGCCCCGGGAGGTCCAGGTGGGGCTGCTGGACGCCTCCCCGGCGGGGACGGCCCAGGTGGCTGCCGTCCACGCCCTGGCGCGCCAGGCCGGCCGGCAGTGGTCGCAGGTACCGCGCTCCCGGTGCCCCAGGCACGTTGACGAGCTCCCCGTGGCGATCTCCCTGACCCAGGCGCTCGCCCTGGGCCCGCCCCCGGGTCGGGGATCCTTCTGCCTGGCCGTGGGCGGGGACGACCTGGGGCTGCTGCCCCTGCGGATGGAGGAGGTCGGCAACGGCGTCCTGGTGACGGGGCCACGTCGCTCAGGGCGCTCGACGGCCCTGTACGTGGGGGCCCTCACGGCCCTGGACGCCGGGGCGCAGGTGGTGGCGGTGGCCCCCGGGCGCTCCCCGCTGCGCTGCCTGCAGGGGCGGCCGGGGGTCCTGGGCGTCCTGGGGGAGGACGCCGTGGCCGCCGACCTGCTCGGGCTGATCCGGCACGCCCCCTCCGAGGTCCTTCTCGTCGTGGACGACTTCGAGTTCCTGGGCCCCGACCACAAGCTCGCCCCGGTGCTGGAGAAGCACCTCAAGACCTGCCGCGACGCGCCCGGGGGCGTGCTGGTCTCCTGCGGTGTCGACGAGATCCAGGGGCTGTACCGTGGCCTGGTGGGGCAGGTCCGCAAGAACCGCACCGGCCTGCTCCTGGCACCCCGGTCCGCCGACGACGGCAGCTACCTCTCCGCCAGGCTGCCGCGCTCGGTGGGGGCCCCGGTCCCCATGGGGCGCGGGATCCTGGTCACCGCGCACCGGTGGACCTGGGTCCAGGTCCCCGACGCGCGGCCGTAAGGGCCCTCACCACGCGATACCCTCGTGCCCGGGCACCCGCACGTGCCCGCAGCCCGACGTCTGGAGGTAGGACGAGCCATGGACCTGTACGAGTACCAGGCCAGGGACCTGTTCGCCGCGCACGGGGTGCCCGTGCTCGACGGGCGCCTGGCCACCAGCCCGCAGGAGGCCCAGGCCGCCGCCGCCGCGCTCCTGGCCCAGGGAGCCCCCCTGGTGGTGGTCAAGGCGCAGGTCAAGACCGGGGGGCGGGGCAAGGCCGGGGGCGTGCGGCTCGCCCGCACCGCCGCCGGGGCCCGGCAGGAGGCCGAGGCCGTCCTGGGCATGGACATCAAGGGGCACACCGTCCGCTCCGTCCTGGTCGCCGAGGGCGCCGACATCGCCTCCGAGTTCTACCTCTCGGTGCTCCTGGACCGTGCCGGGCGCAGGTACCTGGCCATGTGCTCGCGCGAGGGCGGCGTGGACATCGAGGTCCTCGCCGCCGAGCGCCCCCAGGCCCTGGCCCGCGTCGGCGTCGACCCGCTGACCGGCATGACCCCCGCGCTGGCGGCCCGTCTCGTGGCCGAGGCCGGGTTCGAGCCCGGGGAGGTGGCCGAGGCCGTCACCGACGTGGTCCTGCGCCTGTGGGAGGTCCTCACCGGTGAGGACGCCACCCTGGTGGAGGTCAACCCCCTAGTGCTGACCACCGGTGGGCGCGTCCTGGCCCTGGACGGCAAGGTCACCCTGGACGACAACGCTGGCTTCCGCCACCCCGGCCACGCCGACCTGGTGGACCGCGCCGAGACCGACCCCCTGGAGGCCAGGGCCCGGGCCGCGGGCCTGAACTACGTCAAGCTCTCCGGCCAGGTCGGTGTCATGGGCAACGGGGCGGGCCTGGTCATGTCCACCCTCGACGTGGTGGCCTACGCCGGTGAGCGCCACGGGGGGATGCGCCCGGCCAACTTCCTGGACCTGGGCGGCGGCTCCAGCGCCGAGGTCATGGCCACCGGCCTGGAGGTGGTGGCCTCCGACCCCCAGGTACGCGCCATCCTGGTCAACGTCTTCGGCGGCATCACCTCCTGCGACACGGTGGCCGACGGGCTCGTCGCCGCCGTGGACCGCCTGGGGGGCCTGCCCAAGCCCGTGGTGCTCCGCCTGGACGGCAACAACGCCGACCTGGGGCGGGCGATCCTGACCGAGGCCGCCGTCGACGGCGTCGAGCTCGTGGACACCATGGACGCGGCGGCCGACCGCGTCACCGCCATCGCCGAGCAGATCACCAGCACGTCCAGCACGGAGGCCTGAGCCAATGAGCATCTTCCTCACCCAGACCGACCGCGTCATCGTCCAGGGCATGACCGGGTCAGAGGGCCGCAAGCACACCCGCCGCATGATCAGCGCGGGCACCCAGGTGGTGGCCGGGGTCAACCCCCGCAAGGCCGGCACCGTCGTGGACTTCACGGTGGAGCCGGTGGGCCCGGGCGCCGCGGGGGTGCCCACCGGGACCGTGACGGTGCCCGTCTACGGCACCGTCGCCCAGGCCGTGCAGGAGACCGGTGCGGGCGTCAGCGTCGTGTTCGTGCCCCCCGCCTTCGCCAGGGGCGCCGTGGTGGAGGCCGTCGACGCCGGGGTGCGCCTGGTGGTGGTCATTACCGAGGGCATCCCCGTGGCGGACGCCGTCGCCGCCGTCGCCTACGCCGCGGCGCACGGCGTGCGGGTCATCGGCCCCAACTGCCCCGGCATCATCTCCCCGGGGCGCTCCAACGTGGGCATCACCCCCCCGGACATCACCGGTCCCGGGCCCATCGGCCTGGTCTCCAAGTCCGGGACCCTGACCTACCAGCTCATGTACGAGCTGCGCGACCTGGGCTTTACCACCTGCATCGGCATAGGCGGGGACCCGGTGGTGGGCACCACCCACATTGACGCCCTGGCCGCCTTCGAGGCCGACCCCGACACCGAGCTGGTGGTCATGATCGGGGAGATCGGGGGCGACGCCGAGGAGCGGGCAGCCACCTACATCAGCGAGCACATGACCACCCCCGTGGTCGCCTACGTCGCGGGCTTCACGGCGCCCGAGGGCAGGACCATGGGTCACGCCGGGGCCATTGTCTCCGGCTCCTCAGGCACCGCCGAGGCCAAGAAGGAGGCCCTGGAGGCGGTCGGCGTGCGCGTGGGCCGCACCCCCAGCCAGACGGCCGCCATCGTCCGGGAGATCTACCGCTCCCTCCACCCGGGGACCGCCGCCCCGGCCGGGCGCCACCAGGACGCGGTGTGAGCGCCCTGAGCTCCCTGGGCGAGGCCTGGCGGCGCGGTACCTGGCGTCCCGCGGACTGGTTCCTGGCCGCCCGCTGCGGGATGGAGGCCGTCGTCCTGGGCTGGCTCCTCGTGGTCCTGCCCGCGGTGGCCTTCTACCTGGCCTCCTCCTCCCGTGACGCCGCCGCCGCCCTGAGCACCGGCTCGGTGGTGCGCGCCGCCACGGGCCTGTGGAGCCTGGCCCTGGGCGGGTCCTGGGGTACCTCCACCAGCCGGGAGGGCGCCCTGAGCCTGCCGCTGACGGGCCTGACCCTGCTCCTGCTCCTGCTGACCCGCGCCTTGGTGCGCCGGGCCCACCCCAGCTCCCCGGCCTCCGGGGGCTGGGTCGTGGGCGCCGCCACCACCACGGCCCTGGTCCTGGTGCTCGTCGCCAGTCCGGCCGCGTCGCGCACCTGGACCGTCGTCCCGGCTACCTGGGCGCTAACCTCCCTGGTGGTGGCCGTAGAGCTGCAACGCTCCGGGTCCGGCTGGCCGGCCCTGGGCCCGTGGTGGCAGGACCGCCCGGCCTGGCTCCACCTGGCCCTGCGCCAGGTCCGCCAGCTCGCCCTGGTCCTGACCGCCCTGGCGGTGGTCGCCGCCGGTGTCGCCCTGGTCCTGGCGGGGGGGCGGGTCTCCCGCCTCCACGACGCCCTGACCGACGGCAGGTTCGCCGACACCCTCGGTATCACCCTCCTCCAGCTGGGGTGGGTCCCGACAGGGCTGGTGTGGGCGCTGTCCTGGGTGGTGGGGCCGGGGTTCGCGGTAGGCTCCGGGTCGGTCTTCTCACCCACCCGTGTGGTGGCCGGGGCGGTGCCCTCCCTGCCGGTCCTGGGTGCCCTGCCCACCACGGCCGTGGGGTCGTGGGGGACGGCCCTGCCCTTCGTCGTGCTGGTCGCGGCCGTGGTGGTGGCCTGGCGTGACCGCTCCAGCCTGCGTCAGATGCGGCTGCGCCAGGCCGCGGCCGCGGCCGCGACGGCCTCGGTGGTGCTGGGCGGAGGCACCGCCCTGGTCTGCCTGGCCGCCTCCGGGCAGGCGGGCCCCGGACGGATGGCCGAGGTGGGGCCGCGGGAGGGCTTCACGGCGCTCATTGTGGGCCTGCTGACACTGGCGGGCCTGGGGGTCGTGGCACTGCTCACCCACCCCTGGGGCCAGGTCGTGACCCGACGCGGGGCGGACGCCGCCGTGGACGACACCGAGGATGCCGCGCAGGAGGCGCGTGAGCACGTCGGGACGGGGTCCGCAGACGCCCGCCGCCCCGGGCGCCCGGAGCGCGGTGGGGCCCGGGGACGTGAGGCTCGCGGGGCGCGTGAGGGGCAGGGGCGTCAGGCGCGTGAGGGGCGCCGCCCGGAGCCCGGTACCCCTCAGTGGTACCCGGTGGGGGAGGACGACGTCGGCCCGCGTGACCGGGGTGCCGCGCAGGGGGGTACCCGGAGGGCAGGACACCCACCAGCACGCCGAGGCGAGGACGGCCTGGCGCCGTAGCGCCCGTGAGCGGGAGGCTGCACATTCATTTTACAATCGGCGATCAGTAGACGGCAGGATTACACGGATTCGCGATGCGCCACGGGGACCCGGGAGCAGGATGAATGTGCAACGCGGGCATCGTTGCACATTCATCCTGCTCCCGACTCCTCCTCGGGCGGGTAAAACGTTGGAATCACGCCAACGCCCTGCTCCCGACCCCAAGATGAATGTGCAACGGGAAAGGCGGGGGCTGTAGGCTGGTCCCGGCCGTGACTGGCGAGGGTGGGGCACCACCGGGGAGCGGCAGCCTGACCGGAGGGGACGTCGCCCGCCTGGGCGTCCCCGCAACTGAGAGCACCAGGAGCACTATGTCTACCGCTGGCACCACCGCCCACGCCCCCGTCCCCACCGAGGGGCTGACCAGTCCCGACCGCGTCCCCGTGCGCCGCGCCCTGGTCTCCGTCTACGACAAGACCGGCCTGGTCGAGCTCGCCACCGCCCTGGACGGCGCCGGCGTCGAGATCCTCTCCACCGGCTCCACCGCCGCCGTCATCGCCGGCGCGGGCCTGCCGGTCACCCCCGTGGAGGAGGTCACCGGCTTCCCCGAGTGCCTCCAGGGCCGCGTCAAGACCCTCCACCCGGCCGTCCACGCCGGCATCCTCGCCGACCGCCGCAAGCCCGACCACATGGACCAGCTCGCCGCGCTGGGCGTGGCCCCCATTGACCTGGTGGTGGTCAACCTCTACCCCTTCACCGACACCGTGGCCTCGCACGCCCCCTTTGACGCCTGCGTGGAGCAGATCGACATCGGCGGGCCGGCCATGGTGCGCGCCGCGGCCAAGAACCACCCCGCCGTCGCCGTGGTCACCGACCCCGACCGCTATACCCAGGTGGCCCGGGCCGTGGGGGACGGCGGCTTCACCCTGGCACAGCGCCGTGAGCTCGCCGCCGCCGCCTTCGCCCACACCGCCGCCTACGACGCCGCCGTGGCCACCTGGCTCGCCCAGCAGGTCGAGGCCGGTGAGGCCGCCGAGGCGGCTGGCAGTTCCCCGGCTGGGGCGGCTGGCGCGGTCGGGGCGGCCGAGGCTCATGGCGCCCCGGCCGCCCCGGCTGGCATGCCGCGCTACGTCGGTGCCGCCTACCACCGCCTGGCCACCCTGCGCTACGGGGAGAACCCGCACCAGCGTGCCGCCGTCTACACCACCGCCCACGCCGCTGGCCCGGCCGGCGTGGCCGGTGCCAGGCAGCTGAGCGGCAAGGCCATGAGCTTCAACAACTACACCGACACCGACGCCGCCGTGCGCGCCGCCTACGACCACGGCGAGACCACCTGCGTGGCCGTGGTCAAGCACGCCAACCCCTGTGGCATCGCCGTCTCGCCCACCGGGGACGTGGCCGAGGCCCACCGCAAGGCCCACGCCTGCGACCCCGTCTCCGCCTACGGCGGCGTCATCGCCACCAACGCCACCGTCACCGCCGCCATGGCCCGCCAGGTCAAGCCCGTCTTCACCGAGGTCGTGGCGGCCCCCGCCTACGAGCCCGAGGCCGTGGAGATCCTCGCCACCAAGAGGAACCTGCGGGTCCTGGTCGTCGAGCCCCCCGCCCCCGGCGGCTACGACGTCAAGCAGATCTCCGGCGGTGCCGTCATCCAGGAGCGTGACCTCGTTGACGCCCCTGGTGACCTGCCCTCCGGCTGGAGGCTCGTGGCCGGTGAGCCCGCTGGCCCCGACGTCGTCGCCGACCTGGTCTTCGCCTGGCGGGCCGTGCGCGCGGTGCGCTCCAACGCGATCCTCCTGGCCAGGGACGGTGCCACCGTCGGGGTGGGCATGGGCCAGGTCAACCGTGTGGACTCCTGCCGGCTCGCCGTCGAGCGCGCCAACACCCTGGGCGCGCGCTCCACCGGCGACGCCGCCGCTGCCCCCGCCAAGGGCGCCGTCGGCGGGGCCCAGGCCGGTGACGTCCTCACCGGGCTGCCCGAGGAACGGGCCCGGGGAGCGGTCGCCGCCTCCGACGCCTTCTTCCCGTTTGCCGACGGCCTCCAGGTGCTGCTGGACGCCGGGGTGCGCGCCGTCGTCCAGCCCGGTGGCTCCATCCGCGACAGCGAGGTCATTGCCGCCGCCAGGGCCGCGGGCGTGACCATGTACCTCACCGGCACCCGCCACTTCTCCCACTAGGTCCATCCACCATCCGCGAGAACGGTACTTGTTCGTCGCGAGAACGGTACTTATTGCTCGCGAGAACGGTACTTATTCGCCGTGAGAACGGGGGGTGGCACCGAAGCCACCTCGGACGACCTTATCCGAGATGAACAGGCTCAAGTACTTACTGCTGACACAAAAACAGCTCTGACATTATCAAAAATCTGCAAACATTATCAAGGAATCTTATGGGTACTGCCGCCGCGATCCTTGCCGCCATCCTCTACGGACTGGCCTCTACCTGCCAGGCGTGGGCCGCCAACCGGGCCCAGGGGCCAGCCGTGGTCATGCACCCCGCCTACCTCACTGGCGTCGTGCTCGACACCGCGGCCTGGGGCGTCTCCCTGGTCGCCCTGGAGTCCCTGCCCCTGTTCGTGGTGCAGTCCCTCCTGGCCTCCTCCCTGGCACTGACCGCCCTGCTGGTCTCCCTGCTGCTCAAGGTGCGCCTGCGACGCAGGGACATCGGTGCCATCGTGGTCCTCGTGCCGGCACTGGGCCTCCTGGCCTCCCTGGCCACCGAGGGCGCTGCCACCGTCCACGCGGGCTTCACCGCGCTCCTGTGGGGTGGCACCGCCCTGACCGCCCTCCTGGGGCTGGTGCTGTACCGCACCCGCTGCTCCTGGGGGCAGGCCGTGATCGGGGGACTGGGCTTCTCCGGGGTAGCGCTGGGCGCCCGTGCCCTGGAGTCCCAGGGCGGGGGCGGGGGCCTCGTGAGCTGGGACACGCTGACCTGGGTGGTGGGCAACCCGCTGACCTGGGCGGTGGTCGTCATGGGGCTGGTGGCGGTGCTCCTGTACGCCCGGGCCATGGAGACGGGCAGCGCCGTGGCCGCCACCGCGATCCTGTGGGGTACGGAGGTGGTCGTGCCCGCCGGGGTGGGTGTGGCCGTCCTGGGGGACACGGTGCGTGCCGGGACCGGTTGGGAGGCGGCTGCCTGCCTGGTCCTGTGCCTGGTCGCCCTCGGCGTGGTCGCAACCAGCCCGGCCCAGGCCTGAGGCCCGTGAGGCGGCCCCGGGTGGAGGGGCGGGTCGGAACCGACGGCGCAGGCCCCTCGTGCGGGGGTGGGCCGCCGCAGGGCCCGTGCCAGAGGGTGGGCAATAAGTACCGTTCTCGCGGCGAACAAGTACCGTTCTCGCGACGAATAAGTACCGTTCTCGCGAAGGGAAGGAGGGGAGCGTGCCTGACGCACTTGCCGCCGCGCCTCTGGTCCTCGCCGTCGTCCTGGCCCTGGCGGGGGTCCTCAAGCTCCGTGACGCCGACGAGTCCGTACGCCACCAGTGGGAGGTCATGGAGGTCCCCCGCCTCCTGAACCGTACCTGGGTCCGCCGCCTCCACCCGCCGGCGGAGGTGGTCCTGGCCCTGGCGCTCCTGGTGGCGCCCGGGACCTGGGGGAGCCTGACGGCGCTCGCGGCCCTGGGCCTGACCCTGGCCTACACGTTCCTGGTGGTGCGGGCGCTGAGGCGGGGCACCGTCTCCTGCGCCTGCCTGGGGGCCGGCCACCCCACCCCCGTCACCCGGCACACGCTGGGTCGTAACCTCCTCCTGACAGGCCTGGCCCTGGCCAGCCTGGCCGTCATGGTCCCCCACGCACCCAACCCCGTGGCCCGGGCGGTGGCCCGCGGGGAGGCCGGCTGGCTCGTCATGGTCCTGACCGCCATGCTCACCACCTGGCTCCTGACCTCCCCGGACACCTCGCCGTCCCGCCCCCCGGCGGCGTCCCCCGAGGCGGCGGGCCAGACGGACCAGCCCCAGGACGCCCCCTACCTGCGTACCCTCACCCCACGGGCCACCCTCCGGGACGCCGACGGATCCGTCCTGGACATTGTCTCCGCCTCCGCCCGCCGGGCCCACCTCCTGCTCTTCCTGTCCCCGGGCTGCGGGGCGTGCACGGACCTGGCGGCCCAGGTGCCCCGGTGGGCTGAGGAGATGCCCGCGCTACGGGTGGCGGCCGTGGTCCACATGAGCCCGCAGGCCCTGCGCGACGCCGCTCCCCACTGGACGGCGTGGACCCTGTACGATCAGGACGGTACGGCAGCCCGGATGCTCCGCACCCAGGCGACGCCCTCGGCCGTGCTCCTGGGCACCGACGGCATGCTCGCGGGCGGCCCGGTCGCCGGGGCCCAGGAGGTCCGGGGCCTGGTGGAGGACGTTCGCGCCCAGCTCGGCGCGGGGGGTGGGTAGGTGTCCCCAGGCGGGTAGGTGTCCCCGGCGGATCCTGGCCTACGATGGGCGTCGTGAGCCAGGCCCCCGCCCCGCGCGTGCCACGACGTCCGCGATACCAGCCCTACCGTACCGTGGCGGTGGTCGCCGTGGCCCTGGGGCTGGCCGCCGTCCCCCTGCTCGCTATCGTCGGGCACCGCCAGCTCGCGGTCCTGTGGCTCGTGGTGGGTCTGCTCACCCTGGCGCTGGTGCGGGTCTTCCGCCCCCACGGGACGTGGATCGCCGCCCGCTCCCGGCTCTTCGACGTCGTCTTCAACATTGTCCTGGCCCTGGCCCTGGCCGCCCTGGTGTGGTACGTCAACCTTCCCAACGTGCTGTAAGGCCCTTGTTCCGGGCCTCGGCCCCGGCGCGTGCGGGACCGGTCGGCCTGATGAGCACGGGCAGCGGGTCGAGGCGCCCGCTCCTGGCTCAGGGGCACGGACAGGCCTCGTGCTCGCCCGCCCGCTGCCACACCCAGCGCACCGCCATGACCACGGCCCCGGGGTCACGCAGCGGCACCATGTGGGAGCGGGTCCTCGCGGTCCGGAACAGTCCCCGGGGCAGGGAGGCCACGTAGTCCCGGTAGTAGCCCGCCCAGGCCGACCCGGCCGGGTGCCGGGCGGCCAGCAGCACCACCGGGACCTGGGGCGTGGGCAGCGGGCGCGCCCCCAGGTCGGCGATCGTGTCCGAGTAGGCCTCCAGCTCCTGGCCGCGGGCCGTCTGGGAGGCCTCGGTGGCGTCCTCGTGCAGGACCTTGGCGTGCAGGCGCCGCGGCAGGAGGTGGTAGCCCTGGAGGAGGGAGATCAGGGGGGCGGCGCCCAGGCCGTACAGCCCGGTCAGGACCTGCTGGCCCACCGAGTTCAGGTACCGGGCGCCGCTGGAGGCCTCCGCGGTGGAGCCCTCGCTGGAGGGATCCACCAGGACCAGGCCGGTGACCTGGTCGGGGTGCTCCGAGGCGAGCATCCGCACCAGCAGCCCACCGTAGGAGTGCCCCACGAGGATCGCCCCGCGCGGCGCCAGGTGGGTCAGGACGGTGTACAGGTCCGCCACGTGGTCCCGGGCGGTGCGCCGTCCACGTGCCAGGGGCGACTGTCCCAGGCCCGCCCGGTCGTAGACGATGACGGTAAAGCCCGCTGCCGTCAGGGGGGCGGTCACCCGGCTCCACAGGACCCGGGACAGGCCCAGCCCCGACTCCAGCAGGACGGTACGCCCAGGGTCCGGCAGCGTACCGTCAGCCGACGAGGACGGCAGGTGGACGACGGCGTGGAGCCAGCGCCGTCGTGCGCGACCCCGGCGGGTGCCAGCAGGCCCGGGCCCACCGTCGGTGCGAGGCGCGGCGGGCAGGCCGACCGGGACCCGGACGTGGTGGTGCTGCGAGGTAGTACGTGGCAGACGGAACGGACTCATAAGGACAGCGTATCTAGACCACCTGGGCGGGGGCTGGGCCTCAGGGCCGCGCAGGCGCCGCCCGGGGCGGCGATCTAGACCACCTGGGTCAGGGGCGGGCTGGTTCCCGGGGGCGGTCGCACGGCGTCGGCCAGATACTCCCCAGCAACCAGCGAGATGGCCCCGGCAATCGACCAGTGAATCCCCCGGGTCCGGCGTCTCAGAGGCCGCCTCCGGCGCGGTGCGCAGGGTGTTCCAGTATCCGATACCCTGCCTCCCGCCCGCGGCAGGGTGTGGAATGCTCTGCCGGTGAGGCAGACGACCTTGACCTCATGAACACACGAAAGGCTCCCATGTCGCGCGTCCGTCAAGTCCTGAGCAGGGGAGGGGTACTCCTGTGGGTGCTCGTAGCTATTGTCCTGGCCCTGGCCCTGGGATCCGTGCGGGTAGGAGGCCACCACCTTGTCCCCGTTGCGGTCGGCCGTGTCTTCGCCACCTTCTCCGACGTCTTCAGCCAGTTCCTCTCCTTCGCGATCCCCCTGATTATCGTCGGCCTGGTGACCCCCGCCATTGCCGACCTGGGCCGCGGTGCCGGCAGGTGGCTCGGTATTACCACCGCCATTGCCTACGGCTCGACCCTCTTCTCCGGGTTCCTCACCTACGCGGTGTGCGCCGCGGTCCTCCCCGGGCTCCTGGCGGGGACCGCGCTGTCCGACGTCACCGAGCCCGGCAGCGCCCTGAAGACCTACTTCACGGTCGAGATGCCCGCCGTCATGCCCGTCATGACCGCCCTGCTGCTGTCATTCGTGCTGGGCGTCGGGCTGTCCATGGTGCCCCGCGGGGTCCTGCGCAAGGGCCTTATCGAGTTCCGCGCCATTATCACCCGCCTGATCGAGCGCATTATCATCCCCCTGCTTCCCGTACACATCTTCGGCACCTTCCTCAACCTCACCTACACCGGTGAGGCCTGGAGCGTCATGCGGGCCCTGCTGCGCGTCGTCCTGGTGGTCCTGGCCCTGGAGGTGGTCATCCTCCTGACCCAGTACTGCGTCGCGGGGCTGGTCGGCAGGCGCAACCCGTTCACGGCCCTGGGGACCATGGCCCCGGCCTACCTCACCGCCCTGGGGACCTCCTCCTCGGCCGCCACCATCCCGGTCACCCTGGCCCAGACCAGGAAGAACGGCGTCTCCGAGGCCGTCGCCTCCTTCACCATCCCCCTGTGCGCCACCATCCACCTGGCTGGCTCCACCTCGAAGATCTTCGCCTTCGCCTTCGCGATCACCCTGACCCAGGGCCTGAGCGTCTCCGCCACCCAGTGGGTCGGCTTCGTCTTTATGCTCGGTATCACCATGGTGGCGGCCCCCGGTGTGCCCGGAGGCGCGATTATGGCCTCCACCGGCCTGCTCGCCAGTATGCTCGGTTTCAACAACGACCAGGTGACCCTCATGATCGCCACCTACGTCGCCATGGACTCCTTCGGTACGGCCACCAACGTCACCGGCGACGGCGCCATCGCGATTGTCGTGGACCGCCTGGCGCACGGCAGGATCGGGGACGACGGCGACCCGCAGAACGTCCGTGAGCTCTCCTTTGACGCCATGGCCTACCTTGACCGCGTCTCGGTGGAGGGCGTCGTCAGCCCCGAGGAGCTACAGGCCTCGGCCTCCGGCTGAGCGCTGAGCGGGGTCGGCGGCGGGCCAGTCTGACGCAGGTGACCGGGTGCGCCGGGTCCCGGGAGCCGGCACATCCCGTTTCCCTGGGTCACTAGCTCGCCGACAGCCTCTCTGGGTCACCGACCCGCCGACAGCTTTGGGCAGGCCCCCCTGGGCTCTGGGATCCTCTGACGCCCGCCGGCGGCCCGCCCCCGGGCGACGCAGGTCCCCCCTGGGCTCTGGGATCCTGCACATTCTTTTTACAATCGACGATCATAAAACGGCGGAATCACGAGGATTCCGTAGCTGGTACAGGGGCCGGTAACCAGGATGAATGTGCAACGGGGCCTGCGTTGCACATTCATCCTGGTCCTGTTCCTCGCCTGGAGGCACAAAACGTTGGGATCACGCCAGCGCCCGGCCGCCACCCCCAGGATGAATGTGCAACACCTCCCGGGGCGACCCGCGGGTACGAGCTCCCGGCCAGGCCCCCGGGGTACAGCCCCCGGCGGAGGTGTCCACGCGGGGCGGAGCGCGGGTGTCTCCGCAGGAGCGTGACCACCCCCGTTCTCACGAGCAATAAGTACCGTTCTCGCGGTGGGGGTGGGTGGGGGAGGGGCTGCTAGGCGCTCACCCGCTCCCGGCGGCGCAGCCGGGAGAAGGCGCCGTCGTGGCTGGCGAGCTCCTCCGCCGTCCCGGCCTCCAGGACCCGGCCGTCGTCCATGACCACCACGTGGTCGGCGAGCTCGGTCCCCGACAGGCGGTGGGTGATCTCAATGACGGTGGACCCGCGGGTCCACTCCCGTACGCTGGCGCGTACCTGCGCGTCCAGGGCGGGGTCCAGGTGGGAGGTGAACTCGTCCAGGACCAGCACGCTGGGACGGGCCAGGAGGGCGCGGGCCAGGGCCAGGCGCTGGCGCTGGCCGCCGGAGACGGAGGCCCCCCGCTCCCCGACGAGGGTGTCGTAGCCCTGCGGCATGGCCAGGACGTCAGCCTCGATGCCAGCGGCCCGGCAGGCCTGACGGACCTCCTCGTCGCTGGCCTGCGGGGCCGCCAGGCGCACGTTGTCGGCCACGGAGGCGCGGAAGAGGTGGGCCCGCTGGGTGACCAGCACCACCTCCCGGCGCAAGGAGTCCCCGGTCAGCTCGCGCACGTCCTGACCGTCCACCTCCACCCGCCCGGCGGTGGGGTCGTCAAAGCGCAGGAGCAGCTGGGCCAGGGTGGACTTGCCCGAGCCCGAGGCCCCCACCAGGCAGGTCCAGGCCCCGGCCCGGGCGGTGGCGCTGACCGCCGTGACCGCCTGGGTGGCGGCCCCGGGGTAGCTGTAGGAGACGTCCTCCCAGGTCACCTCGTGGGCGACGGCGTGGGGCAGCTCCACCGTGCCGTCGGGGACCTCCACGGGGGCGTGGACGACGGCGTGGACCCGCTCGGCGGCCGCGAAGGAGGCGTTGAGGGATCCGGTGAGCTCCTCGATGCCGCGCACGGTCTCGGTCAGGCGCAGCAGCGCGGCCACTGTGGCCGCCAGGGCCGGGGCGGACACGCTCCCGGCACGCACCAGGCTCGTGCCTGACGCCGCCACCGCGACCGGCCCGCCCAGGGTGAGCAGCTGGGTCAGCCCCCGACGCAGGCTCATCCACCGGCGCCCCGGCGCCCCGGTGCGGACAATGCCCCGGTCGATCCGCCCCATCTCCTCCAGGCGCTCGTAGCGGCGGCCGTACCCCACCACCTCGGCCATGCCCTGGACGGAGTCCGTCACGTGCTGGGTCAGCAGGGCACGGCACGCCGTGACGTCCCGTGAGGAGGACAGTGAGGTGCGCCACCCGGCCAGGGGCGCCAGGAGCAGGGATCCCAGGAGGAACAGGGCGGCCAGGCCCGCCAGGGTCCAGGACACCGCGGCCCCCACGACCCCCACCACGACCAGGGGCACAATGACCGCGCTGACCACGGGGGCGAAGGTGTGGGCGAAGAAGACCTCGATCCGGTCCACGTCCTTGGTGGCGCGGGCCAGGAGGTCCCCGGAGCGGGAGGTCGCCATGACGCGCGGGGCCCGGGGTACCAGGGCGCGGAAGATCTCGGCGCGCAGGAGCTCCAGGGACTTGAAGGCCACCAGGTGCCCCAGGAACTGCTCGCCGTAGCGCAGGACCGCCTTGGCCAGGGCCAGCAGCGCCATGACCAGCAAGGTGCCCCACGGCATGGGGGTGGGGCGTCCTGCCGCCAGGTCCCCACCCAGACGCATAATGGTGGCGGCGCCGAGGCTGAACAGCCCCACCCCCGCCAGGAGGTCGGCGACCCGGCAGGCGGCTGAGGCCGCCAGCGGGCGCAGGACGGGGCGGGTGACGTCGAGGATCCAGGCAATGAGGACGCGCCGTCGGGGCGGGGCGGGGCTGGCGGGCGCCGTGGTCGCGGGACCGTCCGGGACCGGGCGGGACACGGGGGCGGCTGGGCTACGGGTCATCTCAGGCCTCCTGGGAGGGGTCGGGGACCGGGTTCGCAAAAGGCGCCGGGCCCGGGGCGGAGGAGCCAGAGGAGCTGGCCGAGAGGGAGCCGGAGGGCCCAGCCGGGGCGGTGCCGGGGGAGCCAGCCGGAGCAGCGCCGAGTGGAGTAGGCCCAGCCGGGGCGGTGCCGGGGGAGCCAGAGGAGCTGGCGGGCGCGGGAGCGGGGGGCCCGGTACGCTCCAGGATCCGCCCGTCCCGGACCTCGATAAGGCGGTCGGCGGCCACCAGGGCGCCGTCGCGGTGGGAGACGGTCACCACGGTCCGCCCCGCCGCAGCCCGGGGGATCGCGGCGACGATGGCGGCCTCGCTGGCCAGGTCCACCTGGCTGGTGGGCTCGTCCAGGAGCAGCAGGGGGCGGTCGGCCAGGATCGCCCGGGCCAGGGACAGGCGCTGGGCCTGCCCCCCGGACAGCCCCAGGCCCTGCTCGCCGAGCACGGTGTCCAGGCCCCGGGGCATGCGCCGTACCTCCGCGTCCAGGCCCACGGTGCCCAGGGCCGCCCACATCTGCTCCTCGGTGGCCCCCGGGGCCGCCAGGCGCAGGTTGTGGGCGATCGTGCCCGTGAAGAGCCAGGTGGTCTGGGCCACCAGGGCGCTGGCGGCACGGACCTGGTCCTGGGTGCGCGCGCTGGAGGCGGTGCCCGCCACGCGCACCGTCCCGCCGCTGGGCAGGAGGTCCCCTGACAGCAGGGCCATGAGGGTGGACTTGCCCGACCCCGAGGGGCCGATGACGGCCAGGTGCTGCCCCGTGGGGACCCTGAGGTCGACCCCGTGGAGCACGTCGGGGCCCTCAGGCCCCCAGGAGGCCCGCACACCGTCCAGGCGGACGGCGGCCCCGGGGTCCGCGGGGGCCCTCGGGGCGTCGGGCGCGCCGAGGGGCCTGTCGGTGGCCAGGATCTGGCGGATAGCCCGCTGGTTGGCCAGGCCGCCCATACCCACGTAGAAGAAGGCGCCCACGTGGTCAAGCGGCTCCAGGAGCACGTAGGAGACCAGGACGACGGCCAGGGCGTCCCCGACCCCGACGGCCCCCGAGGTCAGCCGCCAGGCGGCGAGCCCGGCGGCGGCGGTAATGAGGAAGAGGGAGAACAGGGAGTCGGTGATGAGGATGACGAGCTGGTTGCCGGCCAGGACGCCCATGACAGCCCGACGGTTCTCCTCCCCGCGGGCGCGCAGCTCCTCCTGGGTACGGCGGGCCGCCCGGGCCAGGGTCAGGGTGGTCAGCCCCTGGATGGCGTCGAGGTACTCCGCGGCCAGGCGCATACGGGCACGTCGGGAGTCGGAGGAGGAGGCTCGCAGGCGGCTGTGGGCCAGGCCGATGAGTAGCGGGGTCAGGACGACGGCGGCCCCCAGGACCGCTGCCGGTACGGGGTCGACCGCGGCCCCCAGCAGGACCAGGCACAGGGCGGGGGCCAGGGCGGCCGCGACGGTGGGGGCCAGGAAGGTCTGCCGGTACAGGGCCACCCGCTCGGCGCCGTCGGTGAGCAGGCTGACCGTGGACCCGGTGCGCTGGCTGGTGGTGTGGGCCGGTCCCAGGTCGAGGAGGTGGTCCAGGACGCGGCGGCGCAGGGCTGCCTCCTGCGTGGCCGCCGAGCTCCAGGCGGTGGCCTGGACGGCGGCCTGCAGGAGGGCGCAGGCGGTGGCGGCCGCCCCGGCCTGGGCCAGCAGGCCCGCGAGGTGGGTGGAGGAGGGGGTGAGGAGGTCGCCCACGGCACGCCCCAGGCACACCAGCGCCCAGGTCTCGGCCAGGGCGGCCAGGGCGGTCATGGTGAAGGCCGTCACGCCCGCGCGCCTCCCCGCCGGGGTGGCGACGGAGGGCGGGCGCGTCCCCCGGCGTCGGGGGAGGGGGGCGGGCGCGGCGGCGTCCCGGGGGTCGCTGGAGGCTGTCATGTGCGTCCTTTGCCGGTTGTAGAGGGGCGTGGTCACGATACTGGTCGGTCGGTGGACGAAGGAGCGGCAAGGACTTAGGAGTACCTTCCTTTGGGATCATAATGAACTGACCGTTCGTCAGCAAACGGTGTGCGCCCAGGTGGGCTGCAGGCGGGCTGGTAGAGGTGCCGTTGCCAGCGGCATAGGCTTGCCCCGTAGGGCTGCGCCCAGCGCGGCCACACCGAACGTCCTGTAAGGAGTCCTTGATGGCTAACGCCCCCGTCAATGTCGCTGTCACCGGTGCCGCCGGCAATATCGGCTACGCGCTGCTGTTCCGTATCGCCTCCGGCGCCCTGCTCGGAGCGGACCAGCGTGTCAACCTGCGCCTGCTGGAGATCCCCCCGGCCGTCAAGGCCGCCGAGGGCACCGCCATGGAGCTCTTCGACGCCGCCTTCCCGACCCTGGGCAGCGTGGACATCTTCGACGACCCCAAGGCCGCGTTCGAGGGCGCCAACATCGCCTTCCTCGTGGGCTCCATGCCCCGCAAGGCCGGCATGGAGCGCAGCGACCTGCTGGCGGCCAACGGCGGTATCTTCGGCCCCCAGGGCGAGGCCCTGGCCGCCGGCGCCGCCGACGACATCAAGGTCCTGGTGGTGGGCAACCCCGCCAACACCAACGCCCTCATCGCCGCCTCCCACGCCCCCGACGTCCCGGCCTCCCGCTTCACCGCCATGACCCGCCTGGACCACAACCGCGCCCTCGCCCAGCTGGCCGCCCGGGCCGGGGTCCACGTCAGCGACGTGGACAGGGTCACCATCTGGGGCAACCACTCCTCCACCCAGTACCCCGACCTGACCCAGGCCACCGTCAAGGGCGAGCCGATTACCGAGATCCTCGCCGACCGCGCCTGGGTGGAGGACGACTTCATCCCCACGGTGGCCAAGCGCGGTGCCGCCATTATCGCCGCCCGCGGGGCGTCCTCGGCCGCCTCGGCCGCCTCGGCCGCCATTGACCACGTCCACGACTGGGTCCTGGGCACCTCCGGGGCCTGGACCTCGGCCGCGGTCATGTCCGACGGCTCCTACGGCGTCCCCGAGGGCGTCGTCTCCTCCTTCCCCTGCACCTCGGACAACGGCGAGTGGAAGATCGTCCAGGGCCTGGAGGTCGACGCCTTCTCCCGCGCCCGCATTGACGCCTCCGCCGCCGAGCTCCTGGAGGAGAAGCGGGCCGTGGCCGGCCTGGGCCTCATCTGACCCGGCCCCCGGGCGCCGATGAGACGACGCCCGGTAACGCCGTCGTGCACCTGGGCGTCTCCCGCCCCGCCCCGTGAGGTGGCTGGGCAGGAGGCGCCCGGTGTGCTGAGATCAGCCCATGGCACGTCGCAGCTCCAAGCGCCCCTACGGTCGGGGCCACGTCCCCCTGGACATGGGGCGCCTGGCCTCCATGCCCCGCACCCAGACCGGCCCGGGCGGGGCCGACTTCACCGTGCGCCGGCTGCGTGGCGGGGACAAGGCCTACACCTGTCCTGGCTGCCACCGCACCATCCCGCCCGGCACGCCGCACCTGGTGGCCTGGTCCAACGAGTCCCTCTTCGGGGCGGACCGGGGCCTGGAGGAGCGTCGGCACTGGCACACCTCCTGCTGGGAGCGCCGTCTGTGGTGAGCCCCGCGCGGGTCCGGGTGCCGCCGACCCCGGCGGACCAGGGGTCCGGGCCCTCCCGGTGCGGGGCCGGGGGCCGGAGAAGGTCACCCGGATTCGTTTCTGGCCGTGACGACGGCGCCCGGATGCGACAGACTGGGGGCCATGCCCATCCCCACCCGCCCTCGTGTGGTACTCGACTCCTCCTCCCCTGAGCCCGTCTTCGCCCAGATCTGCGCCGCGATCCGCCGCGAGGTGGAGGTGGGCAGGCTCCTGCCCGGGCAGCGGCTGCCCACGACCCGGGCCCTGGCCGCCGACCTCGACGTCGCCGTCAACACGGTGGCCAAGGCCTACCGTGAGCTCGAGACCGAGGGGGTCGTCGAAGGCCGGGGACGCCAGGGGACCTTTGTCGTGGACACCTCCGGCACGGTGCGCCAGCGTGAGGTGCTGCGGTTCGTGACCACGATGAGGAACCTGGGCGTGAGCAAGGAAGAGGCCCAGGCCCTCGTGGAGAGGACCTGGGCCGGGTAGCTCGTGGGGCTGCCCGCAGGCGCGGGGATGGGAACTAGGGAGGCGGGGCGCCAGGCCGCTCAGCGGCCCCTGGCACCAGCTGGCTTCTTGCCGCCCGCAGGCTTCCGGGGGCTGGTGGACTTCCTGGGCCCTGAGGAGGTGGCGGCGGGGACGACCTCGATCTCGGTCGTGGCGGTCTCGCTGTCACTCACCGGGGCGGGGGACGGCGCGGAGGCGGGGGACGCCGGCTCCTCCGTCTCGCTCTGCTGCTGGCTGCGGGACGCGGGTGCCTGCGGCAGGACGCCACCGAGCACCCCGCGCATCTCCTCCAGGTAGGTGGTCACGGAGTCGCGCTGGCGCTCCAGCTCAGCCACCTGGCGGGTGGCGGCACCGACCTGCGCCGCGGCGTCGCTGCGGGCGTCCTCCACGATCTCGGCGGCCTCGGCCCGGGCCTGGCTCAGGAGCTGCTCCGCCTGGGCGGTGGCCTCCTCCTGGCGCCCCCGGATCTCGTCGTCGGTGCGGCTGCGTACCCGCTCGGCCCGGGCCAGCGCCTCCTCCAGGCGCGCCTCGGCCTCGGCGGCCTGGGCGTGGGCCTGCTCGGTCATCTCGGCGATACGGGCCCGGGCGGCCTCGTGGGCCTCGGCGTCCTCACGGGCGGCGGCCTCGTGGGCGGCCGCGACCTCCAGGGTCGTCTGCTGGCGCAGCTCGGCGGCCTCGGCCCGGGCGGCGGCGGCCTCCTGGGAGGCCGAGCGTCGCAGGGTCTCCGCCTCACGACGCGCCTCCGACAGGAGGGTCTCCGCCTCCGTACGGGCCCGCTCCAGGGTGGTGTCGGCCTCCTGCTGGGCGGTGGAGCGGACGGACTCGGCCTGGGAGGTGCTGGAGCGGCGCAGCTCCTCGGCCTCGGTCACGGCCGCGTCCCGCGTGGCCGCGGCCTCCTGCTCGGCGGAGACCACCAGCTCGGCGGCCTGCTTCTTGGCCTGGGTCAGCACCAGGGCGGCCTCGCGCTCGGCGGTGGAACGCATCTCGGTGGCGGCCGCGTCGGCGTCGCCGGTGACCTCGGCGGCCTTGCGCTCGGCCGTGGAGACCATCTCCTTGCTGCGCGCCTCGGCGTTGGCCAGGGTGGTCGAGGCCTCGGCCTGGGTGCGGGCGGTCAGCTCGGCGGCCTCGCGACGGGCGTCGGCCACGAGGGTCGCCGCCTCCGATCCCGAGCGCTCGCTCAGTCGCTGGGCGTTGGTGCGCGTCCGGGTCAGGATCGCGTCGGCCTCAGCGTTCGCCTTGGACACGATCGAGGCGCTCTGCTCCTCGGCGCTGCGCAGGAGCTGCTCAATGCGGGAGCCCAGGCCCGCGTAGGAGGGCTTGTCGGCCTCCCGCAGACGCTTCTGGGCCTCAGCCAGCTCCCCGGCGAGCATCATGGCCCGCTGGTCCAGGCTCGCTACCTCACGACGTGCGTCGTTGAGTTGGCGGTTTAGTTTCTCCAGCTTCTGGTCCACCTGCGTACGGTCGTAGCCGCGCATCGCGATGGCGAACTCCGTGTGATCCTCAACCACTCTGGTCTCCTCCCGGTCAGGCTCGTCCGTCCTGTTCGCTCCAAGGGTATCGGTGTCCGCTGCCCGGGGGTAGCCACGATCGGGGACACGCCGGGTCGGGGGCGTCCGCTGAGGGCGCAGGCAGGTGTGATCTTGCCCGAGGTGGCTGCACCGCCGGGGAACGGCGTGGGATCCTGGGGCGCGGTACCCGCGGCAGGAGGCGATCGCCCCGTCCGGTGCCGTCGATGCCCGCAACGCTAGGAGATCCACGTCGTGAACCGACGTCTCATGACCGCGCTGACCGCCGTTCTCGGACTGCTGGTGGTGGCGCTGGCCGTCTGCTCTGCCACAGTGTGGCGTCCGAGCTCCACGGCGCAGGCCACCCTGCCAGGTACGACCGAGCTCCACTACGTCGTCACCCAGCCCGGGGTCCTGGGCCTGGTGGACTCCGACGTGACCATCACCGCCACCGCGGTCAACCCCGACGAGAAGGCCAGCATCGTCATCGGCCACTCGGCCGACGTGCAGGCCTGGCTCGCCCAGGACCCCTACCTGTCGGTGACCGGCCTGAGCGACTGGACCGCCCTGACCTCCACGGAGGTCACCCAGCGCTGCGAGACCCCTGAGACCAGTGCCACACCCGCTCCTGAGGCCACCGAGGGGGCCACCGCCGGGCAGACGGCAGCCCCGTCCGCCACCCCCAGCCCCTCCGCCACGCCAGGGGCGGACGCCACGGCGTCGGGTACCGCCACCGCCCAGCCACCGGCCGTTGACGAGAACGGCTGTACGACGCTGCGCAACTCCGGCGCCGACCCCACCGGCTCGGACCTGTGGGTGACCAGTGCCTCCGACACCGGCCAGACCACCCTGAGCCTGGACGCCACCGACTCCGACCTCGTGGCGCTGGTGTCCACCGACGGCTCCTCCGCCGCCCCGAAGGTGGCCCTGTCCTGGCCGCGCAACGTCTCGACCCCGTGGCTCATCCCGGGCCTGGTGGTGGGCGCCCTGCTCATCCTCCTGGGTGTCTTCGGGTTCCTCGTCGACGTCCAGACCCGTCACGCCGAGGCCCGGCGGCGGGCCCGGGCCGCCGAGCGGGCCGCCCGCATTGCCGCCGCCGACGGGGTGAGCACGGCCGCCCTGCCCCGGGTGGACGACCCCAACCGCGCCCTGACCCGCCGGGAGCTCAGGGAGAAGGCGCGTGCGGAGGCCGCGGGCGAGGAGTGGATGGATCCGCGCACCAGGAAGGTCTACGTCGGCGGCCAGGAGGTGCCGACCATCCCGCAGGCCGACGAGGCGGTCGCCTCCGACGCCGCTGCCGACACCGCGGCCTACGGTGACTACGAGCCCCAGGAGGGCTACGGGGCCCAGCCTCCCGCCCAGGACGCGGGCCAGGAGACGGCTACCTTCCACCCCGTGGACGACGCCGTCACCTACGGCGGCTACGAGCCCCAGGAGGGCTACGGGGCCCAGCCCCCTGCCCAGGACGCGGGCCAGGAGACGGCTACCTTCCACCCCGTGGACGACGCCGTCACCTACGGCGGCTACGAGCCCCAGGAGGGCTACGGGGCCCAGCCCCCTGCCCAGGACGCGGGCCAGGAGACGGCTACCTTCCACCCCGTGGACGACGCCGTCACCTACGGCGGCTACGAGCCCCAGGAGGGCTACGGGGCCCAGCCCCCTGCCCAGGACGCGGGCCAGGAGACGGCTACCTTCCACCCCGTGGCGGACTCGCCGTCCGGTAACGGGGAGGCCAGCACCAGGCCCTGGGACACCCAGCCGCGGGGCCGTCGTCACGACGAGGAGAACGCATGATGACGTCCCGCCGGTCCTTCCTCGCAGGCGCGGGAGCGGCAGCGCTGGCCACCACGCTGGCCGCCTGCTCCCAGGACGTCCCTAGCGTGCCCACCGCCACCGGCACCTCCACGCCCCTGCCGGTGCTGGACTCCGACCGCCTCACCGAGGCCCTGACCCGGATCCACCAGGGCATTAAGCAGGCCGACGCCTCCAAGGACGCCAACGCCCTGGCCGGCTACCTCACCGGCCCGGCCGAGCGGGTCCGCCAGAAGGAGTACGCGGTCGCCACCGCGGTGGGCGACGACTCCCTGGTCCACGTCCTGCCCGACACCACCCAGGCCGGCGCGGTGGGCCTGACCAAGGACTTCCCCCGCACCGCCATGACGATCACGGAGAAGGACCCCTCCATCGGGGTGCCCTACCTCTACGTCCTCGACCAGGGCACAGCCCGCGACAATATGAGGATGTGGGCCTGGATCCGCCTGTTCGCCGGGGCCAAGGTGCCCGCGACCGCCACGGCCCTCAAGGGGAGCGAGCAGATCGACGCCGACTCCACCGGGCTGGTCGCCACCCCCGCTGAGGTCCTGGCCTCCTACGTGGACGCGCTCAACGACCCCAACGGCGCCAACGGCAAGGCCTTCACCGACGACCCCGTGCGCCAGCGTGTGGCGGCCGACCGGGCCGTGGACGTCACCGCGGCAGGCAGCATCACGGTCACCGCGAGCGCGGGCACCGACGGCTTCCGGGGCGTGCGCACCACTGACGGCGGGGCGATCGTGGTGACCACGCTCAGCTTCAACACCGTCTACAGCCGGACGGTGGCGGGCGGGACGCTCAATGTGGCCGGCTCCGCCGCCAGCCTCCTGGGCGACCCCGCCGTACGCGGCTCGGTCACCATCACCACCGACGTCATGATCGCCTTCTCGGTCCCGGCCCAGGGCTCCGGGAAGACGGCGTCGGCCCTGGGCGGCGACCTGGTCCTGGCCGCGGCGACCCGTGACGACTCCACCTCGCCGGGCTGAGCGCGCCCGGCCGCCCGGAGCGTCCGGCCACCCGGCTGTCCGGCCGCCCGCGCCCGCCTACCCGGCGCGCCCGGGCGGCGTGCGCAACCCCTGACAAACCACCGCAGAGAGAAGACCTATGAGCATGTTCGGTGCCGTTGACCTGTCCACCCTCGCTCCCAAGGCAGGTGCGTCCGGGGCCCCGGACGCCCCCTCCGCGGCACCTGCCGCCTCCCACCGGCCCCCGGACGGGGGCGTCCCCGCGCCCCTGGTCGTGGACGTCACGGCGGGGAACCTGCGGGACGTGGCCGAGGTCTCTACCCAGGTCCCGGTCGTCCTGGTGCTCTACACCCGGCGCTCGGAGCCCTCCACGAAGGTGGCCGCGCTCGCGGAGCGTCTGGTCCAGGACTACGCGGGCCGCTTTGAGCTGGGGCTGGTGGACGTGGACGTCGCACCGGAGGTGGCCCAGGCCCTCCAGGCCACCGCCGTGCCCTGCGCCCTGGCCCTCGTGTCGGGCCAGCCCCTGCCTGTCTTCCAGGGGACGGTTGAGGAGACCCAGCTGCGCGGGCTGCTCGACCGGGTCCTCCAGGTCGCGGCCTCCCACGGCGTCAACGGCCACCTGGCCCTGGACGGGGACGCCGAGGCGGCCCGGGAGCCGGAGGAGACCGAGGTGGAGCGTCAGGCGCGTGAGGCCGTGGAGCGGGGTGACTACGCCGCCGCCGAGGAGGTCTACAGGCACGCCATCGCCCAGGACCCCACCAACGAGTCCCTGCAGGTCGCCCGCGACCAGGTACGACTCATGGCCCGCCTGGACGGCCAGGACCCCCACGCCCTCCTGGCGGCTGCCGACGCCGACCCCGCCGACGTGGAGGCGGCCCTGGCCGGGGCCGACGCCGCCCTGGCCCTGGGGGACGTTGACGCGGCCCTGGGACGTGCCCTGGAGGCGGTGCGCTCCCACCAGGGTGACGAGCGTGAGCGGGCCCGCCTGCGGCTGCTGGAGATCTTCGCCCTGGTCGGCACCACCAGTCCCCGGGTGGCCCGGGCCCGGCGCCAGCTCGCCACCATGCTGTACTGAGGCTCTCGGGTCTCACGGGTGCCGGGCCCGTTCTCACGGGCAATAAGTACCGTTCTCACGACGAACAAGTACCGTTCTCGCGGCGAATAAGTACCGTTCTCGCGACCGGGGCTCACGGGTGCTGGGTCCGGCACCTCACTAGGGCCCGGCGCCCCCGTCACACTGGCAGGGGCGCCGGGCCCCGGGCAGGGCCCCAGGTGTCCGGTAGTCGGCTCGTCAGGCGATCGGCTCGGGGTCGATCCTCCAGACCTCGCGGGCGTAGTCGCTAATGGTGCGGTCCGAGGAGAAGCGTCCCGAGCGGGTGATGTTCACCCAGACTCGGCGCTGCCAGGCGCGGGTGTCGGCGTAGTCGGCGGCCATGGCGTCCTTGGTCTCGCGGTAGGCGCTGAAGTCGCCCAGGACGTAGTAGACGTCGGCGGGCTCGTAGGAGGGCTCCAGGAGGCTGCGGCGCAGGTCGGCGAACCAGCCCGAGCCGTTGTCGTCCAGGGTGCCGTCGGTCAGGGCGTCCAGGGCCCGCTTGAGGCCGGGCACGTTCTCGTAGTGCCACACCGGGTTGTAGCTCGCCCGCAGGGCGGGCAGCTCCTCCTCGGTGGCGCCGAAGATGTAGGCGTTGTCCGCCCCGACGGCGTCGAGGATCTCCACGTTGGCGCCGTCGAGCGTGCCCAGGGTCAGGGCGCCGTTCATCATGAACTTCATATTGGAGGTGCCCGACGCCTCCTTGCCGGCCGTGGAGATCTGCTCGGAGACGTCGGCGGCCGGGATAATGTGCTCGGCCGACGAGACGTTGTAGTTGTGGACGAAGACGACCTTGAGGGTGCGGGAGACCACCGGGTCGTTGTTGACCAGCTTGGCAATAGCGTTAATGAGCTTAATGACGCCCTTGGCGCGGATGTACCCGGAGGCGGCCTTGGCGCCGAAGATGAAGACCCGCGGCGGGACCACCAGGGAGGGGTCCTGCTTCATGCGGAAGTAGAGGTCCAGGATGTAGATCGCGTTGAGCAGCTGGCGCTTGTACTCGTGGAGGCGCTTGATCTGGACGTCGAAGATGGCGTCGGGGTCGATCTCGACCCCCTCGCGCGTCCTGACCCAGGCGGCGAAGTCCACCTTGTTGGCGTGCTTGACCTCGGCCAGGCGGTCCAGGACGGCGTCGGTGGCGGCGTCGGTGTAGTCGCCCAGGACGGACAGGTCCTTGACCCAGGCGTCCGAGCCGGTGACCTCGTCCAGCAGGGCGGACAGGCGCGGGTTGCACTGGCGCAGCCAGCGGCGCGGGGTGACGCCGTTGGTCTTGTTGTTGAAGCGCTCGGGCCAGATGGCGTGCCAGGGGGCCAGGGTCTCGCGCTTGAGGATCTCGGTGTGGAGGGCGGCCACGCCGTTGATGGAGTAGGAGGCGTAGCAGGCGATCCACGCCATGTGGACCTTGCCGCCGGAGACCGGGGCGATGTAGTCGATGGTGCCCTGGTCCACGCCGCGTCCGGCGAGCTCGGCACGGAAGCGGCGGTCGATCTCGTAGACGATCTCCAGGATGCGCGGGAAGAGGCGCTCGAAGATGGAGATCTCCCAGGTCTCCAGGGCCTCGGCCAGCACCGTGTGGTTGGTGTAGGCGAAGGTGTGGCTCACCACGTCCCAGGCGGCGTCCCAGCTCAGGTGGTGCTCGTCCATGAGCAGGCGCATGAGCTCGGGGATGGCCAGGACCGGGTGGGTGTCGTTGAGCTGGACGGAGTTGAAGTCGGCGAACCCGCTCAGGTCGTCCCCGTGGTGGGTCACGTAGTTCTCCACGATCTCCTGCAGGGAGGCGGAGCAGAAGAAGTACTGCTGGCGCACCCGCAGGACCTTGCCCTCGTAGGTGGTGTCGTTGGGGTACAGGACGCGGGAGATGTCGGCGGTGCGCTCACGCTCCACAATGGCGTCGGTGAAGCGCTGGGAGTTGAAGGCGTCGTAGTCGAACTCCTCCATCGACTCCGCCCGCCACAGGCGCAGCGTGTTCACGTTCCTGGTGCCGTAGCCGGTAATGGGCATGTCGTAGGGGATGGCGCGCACGGTCAGGTCGTTGTAGGTGACAATGCGCTGGGCCTCCTCACGACGGATGACAAAGGGGTAGCCCTCCTCCATCCAGGGGTCGGGGTGCTCGGTCTGGAAGCCGTCGGAGAAGAGCTGCTTGAACAGCCCGTAGCGGTACAGGATGCCGTAGCCGGCCACCGGCAGGTCCAGGGTGGCGCAGGAGTCCAGGAAACAGGCGGCCAGGCGTCCCAGGCCCCCGTTGCCCAGGGCGGCGTCGGGCTCCTGCTCCAGGATCTCGGAGAGGTTCTGACCGAAGGCGCCCACGGCCTCCTGGGCCTGCCGGACCAGGCCCAGGTTGGTGAGGTTGTTGAGCAGGGCACGTCCCATGAGGAACTCGGCGGAGAAGTAGTGCTCCATGCGGCCAGCGCGGTAGCGCTGGTCGGTGGTGTACCAGTTGTCCGCGATGGCGTCCACGACGGCGGCGGACAGGCCCTGCCAGACCTCCATCTGGGTCGAGGCCTCGGCGGGGTGACCAGAGACGGATCGCACCGCGGAGGGGACGGTCGTCACCAGGTTCTGCGTCATACTTGCTTCCCTTGTCGGTTATGCGGTGGCCGGTTGCCAAGGAACTGAGCAACGGCTGAAACAACGTGCGTCACCAGGAGGGCACAGGCATGGGCTGCGGGGCCCAGACGCGCACTCCTGCGAGCCGTTCCTCAGCGTACCGGCTGTTCTCGGGGCCCGCATGCCGACAGCGGCCAGCTGGCTCCTGGTGGGGGCGGGTGCGCCGGCCCCTGCCCTAAGGACGCCCACCTGTAGAGTGGGGCCATGAGTCTGCCTGTATCCGCCCGCCCGGATCCGGCCGGGCCCGCCTCCCGACCCGTGCCTGGCTGACTCCGCTCCTGCTACCACTGCCAGATCCCGCTGCTGGTTATCTGGCCGCTCATGCCTTCCTTTGGGCGCATGCTCCTGGGCTCCGGGGGGTGGATGACCCTGTTCGCGCTGTTCTACATGCTCCCCTTCCTGCTGTGCGCCCACGGGCTCGTCCTCGTCCTGACCTGGGCCCGGGCCCGCCGGGTGGGCTGCGACGCCATGGGGGCGGTCACCGGCGCCTTCTACCTGGTCTACGTCGTCTCCTTCTTCGTCCTGTGCCTGGCCATGCCCGACGCCTCCGACGCCAGCGCGACCCCCTCGGTCCTGGGCCGGGCCGGGCTGAGCGCCTCCGTGAGCGACGGCATCGCCTTTGCCGCCCTCGTCCTCAGCGCCGTCTGCCTGGCGGGGTGCCTGGTGGCGGCCGTCACCGGGCTGGTCCTGGCGGTCCGCCACGGGAGCCACACCACAGCCCCCGGGCGTCTCCCGCCGCGAGACGCCCGGGGGTAGGTGCCATACTGGGCGGCGTGACTGACACGATCTCCCTTGGTATCCCTGCCGTCCGTGAAGTCCGCCCCGTCCTCGGAGAACGCCGGCCCACCCGTCGCATCCAGGTCGGCGACGTGGCCGTAGGGGGCGGGGCTCCCGTCTCCGTTCAGTCCATGACCACCACCAAGACCCACGACATCGGCTCCACCCTCCAGCAGATCGCCGAGCTCACCGCCGCCGGCTGCGACATTGTGCGCGTGGCCTGCCCCACGGACAAGGACGCCGCCGCCCTGCCGGTCATTGCCAAGCAGTCGCGCATCCCGGTGATCGCTGACATCCACTTCAACCCCAAGTACGTCTTCGCCGCCATTAAGGCCGGCTGCGGGGCGGTGCGCGTCAACCCCGGCAATATCCGCAAGTTCGACGACCAGGTCGCCGCCATCTGCAAGGCCGCCTCCGACCACGGGGTCTCCCTGCGCATTGGCGTCAACGCCGGCTCCCTGGACCGGCGCCTGCTCAAGAAGTACGGCAAGGCCACCCCCGAGGCCCTGGTGGAGTCCGCCACCTGGGAGGCCGGCCTGTTCGAGGAGAACGACTTCCACGACTTCAAGATCTCTGTCAAGCACCACGACGTGGTCACCATGGTCCAGGCCTACCGGCTCCTGAGCGAGAAGGGCGACTGGCCCCTGCACCTGGGGGTCACCGAGGCCGGCCCCGCCTTCCAGGGCACCATCAAGTCCGCGGCGGCCTTCGGCACCCTCCTGGCCGAGGGGATCGGCGACACCATCCGCGTGTCCCTGTCCGCCCCGCCGGTGGAGGAGGTCAAGGTCGGCACCAAGCTCCTGGAGTTCATGGGCCTGCGCGAGCGCAAGCTGGAGATCGTCTCCTGCCCCTCGTGCGGGCGCGCCCAGGTGGACGTGTGGACCCTGGCGGAGTCCGTCGAGGACGGGCTCAAGGACATTACCGCCCCCCTGCGCGTGGCCGTCATGGGGTGCGTCGTCAACGGCCCCGGTGAGGCCCGGGAGGCCGACCTGGGCTGCGCCTCGGGCAACGGCAAGGGCCAGATCTTCGTGGCGGGCAAGGTGGTGGAGACCGTCCCGGAGAGCCAGGTGGTCGAGACCCTCCTGCGGCACGCCCGGGAGATGGCCGACCAGATGAGGGACGAGCTCGGCGAGGAGGCCCTGGAGGGCACCCGTCCGCAGGTCGTGCCCGTCTGAGGCCGACGGTGGCCGACGGGGGCGGGAGCCCACGTCCCCTCCCGGCGCCTAGGACCGCCCCCGTGCTCCGACGCAACCGCCGCATTACCGCCGTCCCGCCCGACCGGCGTGAGGGCCTGGTGCGTCTGTGCGCCCTCGACCCCGTCGAGGGGGTCTCCCTGGCCCACCAGCTCACCCGCTGGGAGAGGTGGGGCCGGGGGGACGTCGTGGTGACCGGCACCCTGGACGCCCCCACCGCCGGGGCGTGGGCCACCGGCTCCCTCATGGTCTACGGCCTGGCCCCCCGCCCCGGCCTCGGGCACGCCGGCGCCGACCCGCAGGACGTACGGGCCCTGGCTGAGCACGCCCGGGGCCGCATGGTGCGGCGGGGTGCGGTCTCCGGCCCGCGGAGGGACGTCGAGGCCGTCTGGGGGCCGCTGTCCGAGGCGGGCCTGACGGCCCGTGAGGCCCGCTGGAACCAGCCGCTCCTCCTGGCGCCCCGTGCCGCCGAGGGGCTCCTGGCCGCCCAGCTGCGGCGTCGGCCCCACCTGGGGTGGGTCGGGGCGGGGACCCGGGCCGCGGTCCCGGCTGAGGACGCCCTGGTCCAGCCCGCCGCCGCCGCCATGTTCCGCGAGGAGGTCGGCTACGACCCGGCCTGCTCGGGCCGTGCCTTCGCCCGGCACATCTCCTGGCTCGTGGGCAGCGGACGCGGCTACGTCCTGCTCGACGACGGCCAGGGCGGCCCCGCGGCCCCCGGGGGTCCTGCCGCGGTGGCCTTCAAGGCCGACGTGGGCAGCCTGTGGCGCTCGCCCTCCGGGGCCGTGGCCCAGCTCACCGGGGTGTGGACCCGGCCGGACCTGCGTGGGCGGGGTATCGGGACGGTGGCCCTGGCGGCGGTGGTGGACGCGGTGCGCGCCGACCACGTGGGGCCTGACGGGGTGGTGAGCCTGTACGCCAACGACTTCAACGCCCCGGCCCTGGGGCTGTACCGGTCCCTGGGGTTCACCCGGCACGGCACCTTCGCCACGATCCTGCTGTAAGGCCCCCACGCGCCCTCCGGGGTCTGGCCCGGGGGTGGAGACGGCGTCCAGGCCGCAGGCCCTCCGGGGCCCTGGCCTAGGCGCGCCCGTGCTCCACCGGGCCCACCACCGTCATCGACCTCACCCCTGGCCTAGGCGCGCTTATAAGGTCCCGGCACGCCCTGGCCCGGGCACCGGGGCGGGTCCCCTACCCGCCAGTGGCGCACAGCACGTGGCACCCTCGGGGGAACTCGCATAGCATCACCCGACGTGCGCGATATCCCTGAATCCGCCTCCAATGACACGGGGCGTCATAATATTGAGGTCTGGAACGACCTCGTCTCACCCAGAGACCTTGTCATCTGCCTGCTGGTCGCGGCCGCCTGTACCGTCGCCGCGGTGCTCATCTCCTCCAGGGTCGGCGGGCAGCCGCTTTTCTGGGGGCTGGGGGCGTCGGTCGTCGGATTCACCGTGAACTGCTTCCTCGTGGCCCCCAAGCGTGAGGTCACTATTGTCGACGAGGTGCCCGATACCGGTGACGACGCCGGTCAGGGCGCAGGCGAGGACGGTGCCAGGTGAGCGTCGACCTCGTCCTCCTCATGCTGGCGGCCGTTCTCGGCGCCGTCGCCCTGTACACCTTTATCGGCTTTATCCCCGGTACCGACGAGACCAGCGTCCTCGCCCCCGTCACCCTGGCCCTGGTGCTCTCCGGGGCCCCGCCGCAGGTGGTGCTCTCCTTCTTTGTCTCGGCGGTCGTCACGCTCAACCTCATGAACGGCATACCCACGGCTCTGGTGGGGCTGCCCGGTGGCGTAATGTCGGCGCCGCTGATGGAGCACTCCGTGCTCCTGCGCAACCGGGGACTGGCCTCGGACACCATTAGGAAGATGGCGGTCGGCTCCGCCATCGGGACCCTGGTCTCCATCCCCCTGAGCTTCGCCCTGGCGGGCCTGATCGCACGCTTCGCCGAGCCCATTAAGGCCCAGGCCCCTCTTATCCTCGCGGCCTGCGCGGTGCTCCTGGCGCTGCTCGGGAGGAACCGGATCCTGGCGCTGGTGGCGATCGTCCCCATGGCGCTCATGTTCGAGGCCCTGCCCGCCCTCTACCACGCGACCCACATTATCCCCGCTGACAAGAAGGTGAGTATCTCCTTCTTCCTGGGGATCACGGTGGGCCCCATGCTCGTCACCCTGCTCGAGCTGCTCAACCCCAGGCGCCGTGAGGCCCTTCCGCACGGGGACCGCACCAGGACGGCGCTCCTGCGCTCCGGCTTCCGCTCCCAGGCGCTCATGCCCGGCAACCTGGTCACCCGCTCCGAGGGCTGGTGGAGCACCGCCATGGCGGCGCTCTCCACGCCCCTGTTCATGCTCAGTCCCGTGGGCCTGACCTTCCTGCTGGGGGAGGCCTCGGTGGCACGCATGAAGGACGACCCGGTGCGCCGCTCCCAGCGCGCCGTGACCGTCATGAGCGCCCTGACGCACTCGACCTACCTGGCTGGCGTCATTATCCCGCTGGTCGCGCTGGGCTTCCCCGTCTCGGGCGTGTCCGCCGGGCCCGCGATGCCGCTGTTCGAGGCGCCGCCCGTCTACGACCTGGAGGGGCACAACAACCTGCACTACCAGCTGCACATGCCCGGTTTTATCGGGGCGGTGGCCCTGGGCGCGCTCATCGCCGTGGTCATCACCTACGTCATCGCGGTGCGCTGGTCCTCCCAGATCACCTACTTCGTGACCCGGCGCGTCCCGCACGAGGCGGTGCTCGCCCTGTTCACGGCGTTCATTATGCTGCTGGCCTACATTGACGCGGGCATCCCCAACGTCTTCGGGGTGCTGATCATCGGCGTGGCGTGCGGGGCGCTCAACCGCCTGGGGGTCAACTACGGCGTGCAGTTCATGACGCTCTACGCCGCCCCCGGCATAGTCAAGGCGCTGGCCTCCCTGGCCTGATCCCTGACCACTTCCGGCGACGTACCTTGAGCGCCGGGGACGTACCTTAAAGGTACGTCCCCGGCGCTCAAGGTACGTCCCCGTTGCTTGTGCGGGCCCCTAGCCCGAGCGGCGGGCGAGGCGGTCCAGGTCCGCCCCCAGCAGGCGCGCCTGCTCGGCGGTGCGGCCCGTGACCAGCACGTCCGTGCGGCGCAGGGCCCTGACGTCGGACGCCCCCAGCAGGGTCATGAGGGTGCGCACGTGCTCGGTCCACGTCCTCAGCTCCTGCTCCAGCCCGTGGGCGCCGCGGCCGGACAGGGTGCGCAGGAAGTGCCCTGAGACGCCCACGGCGCAGGCGCCCAGGGCCAGACAGCGCACCACGTCCAGGGGGGTGCGCACGCCCCCCGAGGCCAGCACCGGCAGCCTCGGATCCTCGCCACCGAGCACCTCCAGGAGGCACAGCGCCGTCGGCTGCCCCCAGCCGCTCAGGTAGGAGTAGTCCTGGTCGGGACGCCGGGCGTTCTCAATGGCGATGAAGTCCGTACCCCCGGCGCCGGCCACGTCCACCGCGTCCACGCCGCACCCCGCCAGGGTCTCCACGGTGCGCCGGGAGAGCCCGAACCCCACCTCCTTGACCACCACCGGCACGTCCACGGCCGCGGCGATGTCGGCCACGCCCCGGGACCAGTGGCGCAGGTCCCGGTCGCCCTCGGGCATGACCAGCTCCTGGGCCGCGTTGAGGTGGACCTGCAGGGCGTCGGCCCCGATCATCTCCACGGCGCGCACCGCCTGCTCCGGGCTGACCGTGGGGCCCACGTTGGCCAGGACGAAGGCGTGCGGGGCCTCGCGCCGGATGACCTCGAAGCCGTCGGCGCACCCCGGATCCCTTAAGGCCACGTGCTGGGAGCCGCAGGCGATCGCCACGCCGGCCGCGGCGGCCCCCCGGGCCAGGTCGGCGTTGACCCGGGCCGTGGCCGGGGTGCCCCCGGTCATGGCGTTGACGTAGAAGGGGACCGGCCAGGGGGAGCCGCACACGCTCGTGCTGACGTCGACCTCCCGGGCGCTGGCCGCGGGCAGGGCGTGGTGGACGAAGGACACGTCGTCAAAGGCGTTGGGGCGGTCCGTCCGGTGCAGGCGCAGGGCCAGCTCCAGGTGCTCGTCCTTGCGGCTGGCGTGCTCCCACCTGGTGGGCCGGCTCACGGTGCGTCCTCGGGGCGTGAGTAGACCGACAGGTCCAGGGGCCGGATGCCGGCCGCCTCCCAGGCCGAGCACATGCCGGGTATGTCCGTACCCGGCAGGCACAGGGCGATACCGCAGTCCCCGCCCCCGGCGCCGGAGCTCTTGGCCGCGGCCCCGTGCTCCTGGGCGACCTCCACCAGACGCCGCAGCCGGGGGGTCTCAATGGCGATCCCGCTGGTGGCGCCCAGGCGGGTCAGGAGGCGGCGGCTGCGCCCGATCTGCTGCCTGACCTGCCGGGGGTCGTCCTCCTCCAGGGCCCTCACCAGGGCGTCCAGGCAGCTCTCGGAGTCACGCAGGAACGCGCTGTAGGCGGCGTCGTCGGCCCCGCCGCGGGCACGGGCCCGGACGCCGGCCACCAGCTGGGGGGTGGAGGCGGGGGTGCCGGTCCAGCCCACGCGCAGGGAGGGCCTCGGCGGGTCCAGGCGGCGGATGAGCAGGTGCGGCCAGGGGGAGCGCACCAGGTCGCCCACGCTGGTGCGCTCACGTACCTCGTGCAGCCACCGGCGGTCGGGGGAGGTGTAGCTGACCCACCCGGTGAAGGCGCTGGCCGCGATGTCGCCCCCCGACCCGACGGGCTGCACGGCCTCGCTGGCCAGCACGGCCAGCTTGTAGACGGCCAGGTCGTCCAGGGGCAGGTCGTAGAACCCGGCCACGGCACGCACCGTGGCCACGGTCACCGCCGCGGAGGACCCCAGACCGAGCTTGCGCCCGTCGGGCTCGGCCAGCTCGCTGTGCACGTCCAGGTCGAAGAAGCGCAGCTCCCCGCCGCCCTCGCGCACCACCTGCTCCACGTGGCGGATCGCCGAGACCACGTAGTCGTTGGACTGCCGCTCGACCACCACCGTGCCGTCGGGGCTGCGGTACCAGGTCAGGTAGCGGGTCTCGTACAGGGCGGAGGTAATGCGCCCGGTGTGCTCGGCGGGGGTGACGCGCACCGTGATGAAACGGTCCACCGCCACCAGCAGCGCCTGGTGCCCGGGCTCGACGACGGCGTACTCCCCGGCGATGTAGAGCTTGCCGGGCGCGCTCCGGCGGATCACGGGCGGGCCCCCTCCACGCGCACGCCCCCTCCCGGGTACCTGACCCACACGTCCGCGTCGGTCAGGCGCTCCCTCAGGGCAGCGGCCACCTGCTCGGCGCTGCTGCCCCGGGTGAGGACCTTCACGTTGGGGCCGGCGTCAATGGTGGCCCAGGCGGGCAGGCCGGCCTCACGCAGGTCGCGGACGGCCTGGAGCGCCTGGAGGGTGCGCGGCAGCCAGTACACGACGGCGGGGCGCGCGGCGATCATGGTGGCGTGCATGCCCAGGGCGTTGGCCTCGACCACCTGGCCCAGGCCCTCCAGGTCGCCGTCGCGCACCGCCTCCAGCGCGGCGCCCAGGTCCCGGCCACTGGCCTCCACCCAGGCGGGGTAGAGCGGTGAGGTGTCCACGGTGCGGCGCATGGCCACCGTGCTGGGGACGGGCTTGTGCCCCGCGCAGAGCACGAGCACGACCATGGCCAGGTCCGTCCGGCAGGTGACGGGCTCGGCGTAGGAGGTGGCGTCGTCGGTGCCCGCGTTCCACAGCACCAGGGGGCCGAAGACCGAGCGCGCCGCCGAGCCGGAGCCGCGTCGGGCCAGCCGGGACAGGGCGCGGTCGTCAAGGTCCATGCCCGCCGCCCGGGAGGCGGCCGCGGCCAGGGCGGCGAACCCCGCCGCGGAGCTGGCCAGGCCGGCCGCCAGCGGCACCGTGCTGGTGGAGGTCACGGTGGCGGGCGCCGTGACGCCCGAGCGGGCCCGCACCAGGTCCAGGAAGCGGGTCACCCGCCCCAGCGCCGTCCCGGCCAGGCGGGCGCCGTCCACGCTCACCGCGTCCGCCCCGTCCGCCCCGCCGTCAAAGGAGACCGTGGTGGTGGTCCGGGTGGCGTCCAGGGTCAGGGACAGGCTGGAGGTGGTGGGGATCCGCAGCGACTCGTCCGCCTTGCCCCAGTACTTGATCAGGGCGATATTGGCGTTCGCGCTGGCGGTGGCGGTGGGCGTCACGCGGCCACCTCGCTGGTGCGCATCCGGTAGGCCCAGGTGGCGGGCGCACCGGCGTGCCCCAGGGCGGAGCGGACGCGCTCGGCGTCCTGGTCGCCGGCCAGGGCGATGACGCAGCCGCCCAGGCCCCCTCCGGTGAGCTTGGCGCCCAGCGCCCCGGCGGCGCGGGCGGCACCGGTGAGGTGGTCCAGGACCGGCAGGCTCAGGCCGAGCTCGGCGAGCACGTCGTGCGCCTGGTCCATGGCCGCCCCCAGGGCGGGGGCGTCACCCCGGTCCATGGCCGTGATCCCCGTGTGCGCCAGCGCGCCCAGGCTGGCGATGAGAGGGCCGATGCCCTGGGGGTCCTGCTCGTAGCGCCGGCGCAGGCCGCCCACGGCCTGGCGGGTGGAGCCGTGGACGCCGGAGTCGGCGATGAGCAGGTAGGCGTGGTCGATGTGCTGGCTGAGCTGGTGCATCTGCCCGCCCTGGAAGCGTATGGGGGCGGGGGAGCAGGTGGCCGCCGCGTCCAGCCCCGAGGGCCGGCCGTGGGCGACCTTCTCGGCCGTCTGCGTGAGCGCGAACAGCTCCTCGCGGGAGGCCTGACGCCCGCAGGCGTCCAGGACCGCGCGGATGACGGCGCCCGCGGCGGCCGCCGAGGACCCCAGCCCGCGCTCGTGGGGGAAGTCGCTGTGGGTGGTGACCTCAAAGGACTGCCCCAGGCACCCGGAGAACTCGCGGGCCGCCTCGAAGGCGCGCACGACACAGGCGAACCGGGGGCCGCTGGCGTCCATGGGCCCGTGGTAGCCCAGGCTGTGCAGCTGTGAGGGGCCGGGCACGGGGGTGGCCGTGGCCCGCATCCGCAGGTCATGCAGGGGCACGGCGACGGCGGGGTGGCCGTAGACCACGGAGTGCTCGCCCAGGAGGATGGCCTTGGCCCAGGTCCGGCCGTGTCCCTCACGGGCGGGGGAGTGGGGTTCCATGTCTTTATTCCTTGCCTGTGGCCCAGGGGTGCGGGGAGGCCGGGCCGGGTAGGGACGCGTGCTGCACCGCGGGCCGGGTGGCGCTGGTGCCGTGGCCCCGTCGTGTCCTCAAGGCGCCCTTATCGGAGCGGAGCTCCTGAGGCCCTTACGGTTCCACGCCAGAGCGGGGCCGAGCGTATCAGTCCCGTTTGCCCGCCCACAAGTAGTGGGCGTCACCTGCCCGGGGTGCCCCGGTGCGGGTGCCCTGAGGCTGGCGCCGTCGCGCGGCTGGCGAGTGGCGCGCCGCTGGCGGGAGCGGCGCGACGTCTCGGTGCGGCGGTTGCAGGGGGCGCCGGTTGCCGGGAGGCCGTCGGGCTGCGGGTATGGTGGCGGGCGAGACCAGCCGTCGGCGCCCCGCGCGGATCCGCCGTGCGGACGCCGTATCCGTGTTCCGGAGGAAGAGGACAGCATGGGTGAGCTCATTGGGATGATCGTCTTCGGGGGCCTCATTGGCGCCCTGGCCCGCCTGTTCATGAGGGGCAAGCAGGACATCTCGGTCGTGTGGACCATTGCGCTGGGGTGCGTGGGGGCCTTCGTCGGCGGCTGGGTGTCAGGGCTGCTCGGCGTCGCCTCAACCCCCGGCATTGACTGGATCCGCTGGATCCTGTCCGTCCTCGCGGCCATGGCCGCGATCTCCGTCTACCTCGGCGCCACCGGCCGCAGGTAGCAGGGGCGCCTGCAACGGGCGCAGGCGGCCTGCGGCGCGGCCGAGCCCGCGCGACAGGATGACGCCAGCCCCGCTCGTCACGGTTCCGTCGGCATTGGCGCCGGCTTCGCCGAACGCATTCGGTCCTCGGTCCAGTACGACGGGTCCTCGCTGGGAACCGTGTGGTAGGCGATCTCCGTCTCCTCCGAGGGCGATACCACCGGGATATCGTGCCAGCGGAGTACGAGGAGGGCGACGACCAGGGCCGCCACCATGACCAGCAGCGTCGTGACCGCCAGGGGCAGCCGTGAGTCGTCCTGCATTTCTATTCCTACTCTGAGGTGTCCGTGGTGCTCAGAGGCCCTGGATGACCTGGCGACTGGCCAGGGGCTCGTTGAGGGTGATGGTTGTGATCGTGCTCAGGGCGACCGCCATGCAGTCGCCGGATCCCGGCAAGGCGCCGGTGCTCAGGGTGATGGTGACAGCCTGGGGTGTCTGCTCCACCAGGGCGTGCACGCCCTGGCAGGAGGCGGGCCCGGCAAAGTAGGTGATCTCGATGGTGGTGTCGTCCACGGCGCGCCAGGACTTCCAGCGTACGGGCACCATGGGGGAGACCAGGTCGTCACGGGGGACCATGACCTGGGGCCCGTACGTCTCGTTCCCGGTCTGCGCCGCGGGGTCTCGGGCAGGGGCGCAGCCGGTCAGGAGGAGGGCCACGATGCCCAGGACGGCGGCCTGTTTTCTTGACATCTCTCGTCTCCTGCGGTGGCGTCCTAAAGTGCCACGCACTTGGTGCCGGGCTGACTGCAGGGAAAACCCTCAAATTAGATTGTAGCACAGGTTATGAGCTCTGTCACTCGCGTTCAGCTCCGCAGGCGCGTCCCCAGCGTCTGGGCCCTCAGGGGGAGGCCGTCACCAGCCCGGACTCGTAGGCGGCGATGACGAGCTGGGCCCGGTCGCGCGCCCCCAGCCGGGCCAGGAGGGCGGTGATGTGGCTGCGGCACGTGGCCCGGGTGATCGACAGCTCCGCCTCGATCTGGGTGTTGGACAGGCCCCGTGCGATCAGCACCAGGACCTCGCGCTGGCGCGGCGTCAGCGCCCCCACCCCGCCAGCGGCCCCGGCGTCGCCCCACCTGCGCGGGACGGCGGCCGGGACGCCCTGGGCCACCAGGCGCTCCAGGGCGCGCGGGCTGAGTAGGGACTGCCCGGCGTGCACCGTGCGGATGGCGTCCACCAGCACCTGGGGGTCGGTGTCCTTCAGGAGGAACCCGCTGGCCCCCGCCCGCAGGGCGCCCAGGACGTAGTCGTCGACGTCGAACATGGTCAGCACCAGGATCCTGGTGGCGACCAGGTCCGGGTCGGCCACCAGGCTGGCCGTGGCCTGGATGCCGTCCGTGCCGGGCATCTGGATGTCCATGACCACCACGTCGGGGCGGTGCTCACGGGCCAGGGCCAGGGCCGCCTGGCCGTCGGCGGCGGTGGCCACCACGCTCAGGTCCGCCTCGGCCTGGATGAGCGCGGCCAGGGAGCTGCGCATGAGCGCCTGGTCCTCGGCGACCAGGACCCGTACCGGCCTCCCCGGGCCCGCCCTCCCCGTCTCCGCGGCCTGCGCGGCCCCGCTCACGACCCCGCCTCCCCGCCGGGCCGGGGCGCACCGGCCCCGGTCCGCCCGCCTGCGTCGGCCCGCTCCCGGCCGGTCCGAGCGCCCCGGGCCGGTCCCGCGCCCGCCCCGCCCGCGTCCTCAACCCGGGCGGGCGCGCCCGGGCGCTGAGGGCCTGGGGCGGGGCCACAGGCGTCCCCAGCCCGGGCGGGCAGCTCCAGGACCACGGTGAAACCGTCCCCGACGGGCCCCGCCGTGAGGCTTCCACCCAGGGCCTGCGCCTGCTCCCGCAGGCCCGTCAGCCCGTAGCCGCTGCCGGGCTGGGGGACCCAGTCCGGGCCGGGGCCGGCGTCGGACACGCGCAGGCTCAGTCGCCCGGGACCGGTGTCCGCCTCCACACGCACCGGGCTGGGCCCCGCGTGACGGGCCGTGTTGACCAGGGCCTCACGCACCACCCGCAGCGCCAGGTCCTCGGCGGGGGCGGCGCCACAGGGTGCCGGTGGCGGCGCAGCCCGCCGGGCCTCGGCGTCCCCACCCCGCAGGACCGCCAGCATGCGCCGCAGGTCGGCGGTGGCCTCGTGCCCGGCCTGCTCGATCTGGGCCAGGGCCTGGCGCAGGCCCTCAGGATCCCGGTGCAGACGCTGGGCCACGGCCGCGTGCACCGTGATCGCCCCCAGCCCGCCCGAGACCAGGTCGTGCAGCTCACGGGACAGCGCCAGGCGGTCCTCGGCCACCGCCCGCGCCGCCGCCAGGTCGGCCAGGCGGGCCTCATAGGCGCGCCTCTCACGCCGTCGCAGCCACACGGTCAGGGCGAAGGCCGTCACCAGGGCCGCCACGGTGGTCGCCCGTACCAGCGGACTGGGGGCCTGCTCGGAGCCTACGAGGGACAGGGCCGCCATGAAGGTGACCAGCACCGGCACGGGCCAGTGCCGGGACGACACCTTCTCTCCCACCGGGTAGGACCTGCTGCTCACGCCCCCACTCTAGGCAGGCCCCGCCGGCAGCGGCATCAGACCACGGTCTGAGGGACCGGGCTCCGACCCGGGACGCCCCGGGCCCTCCCCGGAGCCGACGCCGCCCGGCCCGGGAGCACCCACACTGGCGCCATGATCGTTATCGACTCCCTGAGCAAGAGCTACCGGGGCCGCGAGATCCTCCACCAGGTGTCCTTCCGGGCACGCCCCGGCCGGGTCACCGGCTTCGTGGGACGCAACGGCGCGGGCAAGTCCACCACCCTGCGCTGCCTGCTGGGCCTGGACCACCTCGACGGCGGCCGCGCCCTGGTCCTGGACCGGCCCTACGCCCGCCTGCGCCACCCGCTACGCCACGTCGGCGCCGTGCTCGACGGCGCCGGGGCCGCCCCCTCCCGCACCGGGTACGCCCACCTGCGCTGGGTGGCCACGGGCGCGGGCCTGCCACGACGTCGGGTCAACGAGGTCCTGGAGGCCGTCGGCCTGGCCCAGGCCGCCCGGCGCCCGGTGTCCACCTACTCCCTGGGGATGGGCCAGCGCCTGGGCCTGGCCACGGCGCTCCTGGGCGACCCGCAGGTGCTCGTCCTGGACGAGCCGGTCAACGGCCTGGACCCCGAGGGCATCCGGTGGATCCGGGACCTGCTCAGGGCGCGTGCCGCGGCCGGGGGGACGGTCCTGCTCTCCAGCCACCTGCTGGGCGAGCTCGCCGAGGTGGCCGACGACGTCGTCGTCATCGCCGACGGGCGGGTACGGTTCGCCGGGACCCTGGAGTCGGCCCGGGCCGGGTACGCCACCTTCGAGGACGCCTTCTTCCACCTTGCCGACCAGGGCCCGGACGGGGCCCCGCCGGCCTACCAGGCAGGGGCCGCCTCATGAGCGGGGCCGTGCGGGTCCTGCACGCCGAGGTGCTCAAGGCCCTGAGTCTTAAGCCCGTGTGGTTGGGGTCGGCCCTGGCCCTGGTCCTGCCGCTGCTCGTCACCTGGGTCGCCAGCTCCGGCCTGGTAGCCGACCTGAGGGCGGGTGACCCCTACGCCCTGGAGCAGCTCACCGACATGCCCTTTATGGAGCTGAGCATGGCGGGAGTGCCCGGCCTGGTCATTACGGCGACCGCGGTGTTCGCCAGCGAGTTCCAGCGCGGCAGCCAGGAGACCGGGGGCACCCGCCAGCTGGCCACCACCCTGCTGGTGGATCCCGGCCGCCGCCCCACGCTGGTAGCCAAGATCCTGGTGGTCCTCCTGGCAGGCGTCCTTCTGCTGGCCGGGGCGCTGGCCCTGGAGCTGTCCCTGCTCCACCACCTCCTGGGTGAGTGGGCCTCCACGCGCAGTGACCTCACGCCCGGACGCCTGGCGGCCCTGGCCGCCTGGTGGGGGATCAACGCCCTGCTGGCGGCGGCGCTGGCCACCCTGAGCCGGGGGGCGACGGTGCCCCTGGTCGCCCTGGTCACGGCCTCGAGCCTGGTCTCCCCCTCCGTGCTGCTGAGCAAGGTGACCGACCTGGCCGTCTACCTGCCCGACGCGGCCGCCTACAGCCTCTTTATCCGCCAGACCCGGTTCGGCATCACCCCCACCCCCACCGCGGCGGTGGTCGCCTGCGGCGTGTGGGCGCTGGCGGCGCTGGTGACCACGGCGGTGGCCTGGATAAGGCAGGACGCCTCATGAGGTGGCGGGACTCGCAGACGGCCTGCGCCTGCCGGGCCGAGGCGCTCAAGATGGTGACCTTCCCGGCCGTGCGGTGGGCGGGCGCCGCGACGGCGGCCCTGGCCCTCCTCCAGCTGTGGTCGGCGGCCAGGGGCCGGGCGCGGGGCGGGGCGGGCGGCCTGGAGCAGGTGGCCTGGTCGTGGACCGTTCCCGTCCAGGTGGGGTTCCTGGTCACGGGAGCGCTGGCGTGCGCGGCAGGGACCACCTGCCTGCGTACCACCCTGCTTGTCCAGCCGGTGCGCGCCCGGGTGGCCGGCGCCCGGACCGGCGTGGTCGGCCTCGGTGCGCTCGCGGCCGCGGGGCTGCTCCTGGCCCCCGTGGCCGTGCTCCTGCCGGGCCGGGGGACGGCTGGTGCCACCGGGCGCGTCCTGCTGTGGCTGGTGGCGGCCGCGCTGATCGGCTCGGGGGCGGCGGGCCTGATGCGGCGGGCCTCGACCGCGGTCACGGGGGCCCTGCTGCTCGTCGTCGTCCCGCAGGCGCTGTCAGGCTACCTGGGGGCTGCCGGGCGGCTCCTGCCGGGGGTGGCCGCCCAGGAGCTCCTGGGCGGCGCCCGGGGGCCGGGGTCCCGCACAGCGGCGCTGCTCACCGTCCTGGCGTGGGTGTGCGTGTGCCAGCTGGCCGGGGCCTGGCGCACGATCCGCTCGGATGCCTGAGGGCGCCGGAGCGTGCCGTGCAACGGGGCGTGCCGTGCTCAGAAGGTGTGGGCGGACTCGGGGATCGGTCCGGTGGTGCCGGTCATCCAGCCGGCGGGGGAGAAGGCGAAGGAGGCCCCGCTGGTGGTGCTCCAGCACGTGAGCGCCGTCTCGGAGGTGGCGGTGCAGGCGAAGTCCCCCTTGGCGGCGCTCTGCCCGACCGTCAGGGTGTCCGAGGGCGCCCCCAGGTCCCCGGAGAAGCAGAACAGGCCGGACTTGTCGGGCGTGGCCACCAGGTAGACCGCCCCGGTGTCGCAGGCGTTCCCCCTGATGTCGGTGGTGCCGGCGGGCGGGGACCAGGTCCGCGCGTTCACCTGGCACACGACGCCGGGGGAGCCGAGCGGGTTGTTGGAGTCCTCCAGGAAGCTGCACTGGTTCTTCTCGTCAGGGTCCCAGAAGCCGGTCAGGCTGGCGGTGTCCTGCGGGGCGTCGTAGGAGGTGGGAGCCGCGGTGGGGGACCCGTCGCCTCCGGCGGGGGCCGGGGCGCCCGACTCCGTGGTGGCGGCCGTGGACGACGCGGGTGCGCTGGCCGTGGACGTCGTCCCGTCGTCGCAGCCCGCGACCAGGGCCGCTGACACCAGGGCCAGGGCCAGCAGACGCCGTCGGCTGCGTGACGCGGACGCTGCCGGAGCGGGATCCCGCCTCAGGAGGGTGGTACTCATCAGGGTGCCTTTCGCCGTGGGTGTGCCCGGGAACGCCCAGGACGGCCGGTGGTGCCAGTGCCCCGGACGGGGCCCGCCTGACCACCTGCCGCGCTGGTTGGTACCAGGGTAGAGCCTTGCGTCACACTGTGGCTATGTGACGTCTGGTCTTCCGTCAGCGAGGAAGGCGGCGACGTCCTGCGAGCTCACCGGGTGTCCCAGGGGGAGCTGCGGGAGGCCGGTCACCGTACTGGTCTCCGTCTCGGCCTGCGGGTACTCCCTGTTGAAGGCAGAGGTGGCCAGCTCACTAATGAGCGTGGACAGGCAGATCCCGTGAGTGGCGGCGACTTATCTCATGCGGTAGTGGACGGCTGGTGGCAGGTCAACAGTGGTGCGCATATGTGCATTTTAAACTAATGCAGCCTGTGCAATGAGAGATCTTGTGCCGACGGTGTAGGCGGTGTCTGTGCGTAGTGGTCTCGGCCATACGCGCTGCAGGCACTCATACAGGAGCCAGTGGTGCCTGTGCGCGCAGCGGCCCCGGCCCCATTCTCACGACGAACAAGTACCGTTCTCACGGGCAATAAGTACCGTTCTCGCGGTGGCTGGTTGTGGCGGCCTGGCTCACCAGGTGTGGGCGGACTCGGGGATCGGCCCGGTGGTACCGGTCATCCAGCCGTCGCGGGAGAAGGCGAAGGAGACCCCGCTGGTGGTGCTCCAGCACGTGATCGTCGCCTCGGAGGTGACGGTGCAGGCGAACTCCCCGTTGGTGGCGGTCTGCCCGACATCCAGGGTGTCCTGCGCCATTCCAATATCCCCCTCAAGGCACAGCAGGCCGGAGCTGGTGGAGGTGACTACCAGGTGAAGGGCGTAGCTGTTGCAGGGGCGCCCCCTCATATCGGTGCTGTACCTGGGCAGCGACCAGGACTGTGCGGGTACGGGGCATATGACGCCGGCCTCACCGATCGCGGAGCGTGCGGACTGGAATGCGCACGTGCCCTGTCGGGCAGAGCCCCGGAAGGAGCCCAGGTGCCGGGCACCCGGTGGTGCGGCGTAGGAGGCGGGCGCCGCCTGCCCGGGGCCGCCGGTCGGTGACAGGGGGACCTCGCCGGCGGGCGGCAGGGGCGCCCCGTCGGGGCCTGCTGGCAGGGGGAGCCCGTCAGGGTCCGCGCCGGTGGGGCCGGTCTCCTGCGGGCCGGTCTCCTGCGGCTCCGAGGTGGTCACCGACGGTGCCGGGGAGGCAGCCGGGCCGCCCGCCTGCTGGCTGCCGGGCAGGTCGCAGCCCGCGACCAGGCACGCCGCCACCAGGACCGGCAGCACGCGCCGGGCCCAGGCGCAGGCAGGGCGGGGGACGCCGCGCAGGGAGGCCCCGGTGGGCCGGGCGCGTAGGGCGGGGCGGAGAACGGCCGGCATACTGGTGCTGGTACCGGTCCTGGTGCTGTCGGTGGCCGATGGTCCGGCGTCGATCCCGGTCATAGTAGAGGCTCTCCTGTAACTCAGGTACTCTGACAGACGCTTCCTAAAGCGTACCGGGGGTGATCAGGGTCTGTCATGCACGACCGGGCCCGGGGCGGCGCCCCTGCCCGGTGCCCTACCGCGGGGTGGTGGAGACCCCGGGCGGGGTCCTGGCGGCCGACGCCCCTGCCCGGTGCCCTACCGCGGGCAAAGGCGCAGGCAGCGCCCGGGGCAGGAGTGCGAGGCCGGTTCACGCCGTACCATGTGCCCGTGATCCAGCGACTCTCCACCGCCTTCATCCGCACCCTGCGCGAGGACCCGGCCGACGCCGAGGTTGCCAGCCACCGGCTCCTGGTGCGGGCCTGCTACATCCGCCGCGCCGCCCCCGGCGTCTACACCTGGCTGCCCCTGGGTCTGCGGACCCTGCGCAAGATCGAGGCGGTGGTGCGTCAGGAGATGGACGCCATGGGCGCCCAGGAGGTCCACTTCCCGGCCCTGCTGCCCGCCGAGCCCTACCAGGCCACCGGCCGGTGGGAGGACTACGGTCCCACCCTGTTCAAGCTGCGCGACCGCAAGGAGGCCGACTACCTCCTGGCCCCCACCCACGAGGAGATGTTCACCCTCCTGGTCAAGGACCTGTGCTCCTCCTACAAGGACCTGCCCCTGTCGGTCTACCAGATCCAGACCAAGTACCGTGACGAGGCCCGCCCGAGGGCCGGCATTATCCGGGGCCGGGAGTTCGTCATGAAGGACTCCTACTCATTCGACCTGGACGAGGCCGGGCTGGAGGCCTCCTACCAGGCGCACCGGGCTGCCTACCAGCGTATCTTCACCCGCCTGGGCCTGGACTACGTCATTGTCTCAGCGGTCTCCGGGGCCATGGGCGGCTCCCGCTCCGAGGAGTTCCTCCACCCCTCGCCCATTGGCGAGGACACCTTCGTGCGCTCCGACGGCGGCTACGCGGCCAACGCCGAGGCCGTGACCACTACGGCCCCCGGGCCGGTCGACGCCTCCGGGGTGGGGCCCGCGCGGGTGGTGGACACCCCCGACACCCCCACCATCGAGTCCCTGGTGGACCTGTTCAACAAGTCCTACCCGCGCTCCGACGGCCGGGCCTGGAGCGCCGCCGACACCCTCAAGAACGTCGTGGTGGCCCTCACCCACCCCCACGGCGAGCGCGAGCTGCTGGTGGTCGGTGTCCCCGGCGACCGCGACGTGGACCTCAAGCGCCTGGAGGCCTCCCTGGCCCCCGCCGAGGTCGACATGGCCACCGACGCCGACTTCGAGGCCCACCCCGAGCTGGTGCGCGGCTACATCGGCCCGGCCGCTATTGGCCCCAACTCCCCGGCCCGCCGGGTGGAGAGGCGCGAGGACGGCACCGAGGTCCTCACCGGGTCCGTGCGCTACCTGGTGGACCCCCGCGTCGTGGCGGGCAGCGCCTGGGTCACCGGCGCCGACACGGACAGGAGGCACGTGATGGACCTGGTCATGGGCCGCGACTTTACCGCCGACGGCGTCATCGAGGCCGCCGAGGTCCGCGAGGGCGACCCCGCCCCCGACGGCTCCGGCCCCCTGCACCTGGCCCGCGGCATCGAGATCGGACACATCTTCGCCCTGGGCCGCAAGTACGCCGACGCCCTGGGGCTGAGGGTCCTGGACGAGAACGGCAGGGCCCGGGTGGTCACCATGGGCTCCTACGGCATCGGGGTCAGCCGGGTCATGGCCGCCCTGGCCGAGGCCAACCACGACGAGGCTGGCCTGGCCTGGCCCATCCAGGTGGCCCCCTACCACCTCCAGGTACTGGCCACCGGCAAGGAGGAGACGGTCTTCGACACCGCCCAGGCTCTGGCCCAGGCCCTGGACGAGGCCGGCTTCGAGATCCTCTACGACGACCGCCGCAGGGTCAGCGCCGGGGTGAAGTTTAAGGACTCCGAGCTCCTGGGCGTGCCCTACACCCTGGTGGTGGGCCGCGACCTGGGCCGTCAGGGCACCGTGGAGCTGCGCGACCGCCGCAGCGGGGAGCGGGTGAGCCTGCCCGTGGCCGACGCCGTCGCCCGGGTGTCCGCCGTACTCACCGCCGCCCTGGCCCAGGTCCCCGGGCGCGCCTGAGCCGTGCCGCTCCCACAGGACGTCCCCGCGCGGGTGGTCCCCGATGGGGGCCTCCCGCCCGGGGGCGCCGGGACGCCGTCGGACCCCACGACCCCGGTTGCGCCCGGTCCGGGTGGCCAGGACTGTCCGGGTAGCCAGGACGGTCCGGTCGTGGGCCCGGGTCCCACGGGGGGCGCCGTTCCCGGCCCGGCCGCGCACCGGCCCGGCCCGGGATCCGCCGCGCACCGGCCCCTGGCCTCCTGGCGGCTGGCGGCGCCCCTGCGCACCTACCAGGAGGAGGCCGCCCGCGCCGTCGACCTCGCCGACGGCGCCCGCCTGCACCTGGTGGCCCCACCCGGGTCGGGCAAGACCCTCCTGGGCCTGGCCCTGGCCGCCCGCAACGGGCGCCGGGCCGTGGTGCTCACCCCCACCACCGTCATCCAGGAGCAGTGGGCCGCCCAGGCCCGCCAGGCCTTCCGGGTAGCCGGTGGGAGCGCGCCCGCGGTGTCCACCACAGGGGAGGCGCCGGCCGACCTGACCGTCCTGACCTACCAGAGCCTCGCCGTGGTGGACGGCTCCGCCGACTGGGACGGGGCCGCCCGGGGACGCTGGCTGGCCGAGCTCACCGGCCCGCGGACGGCCGCCCAGGCCCGTGACTGGCTCGCCGGGCTGGAGGCCACCAACCCCCGCGCCTACCGCTCCGGGCTGTCGCGCCGGGCCGCCGCCGCCCGGCGCCACCTGGCCGACCTGGACGAGGAGGCCCTGGCCACGATCCTCCACCCCTCCTCCCGGCGGCGTCTGGACGCCCTGGCCGCAGGCGGTGTGGGCACCGTGGTGGTGGACGAGTGCCACCACCTGCGGGCCCACTGGGCGGTGGTGGTCCACTACCTGCTGCGCCGCCTGCGGGGTGGTGGGGTGGACCCCACGCTCATCGGGCTCACCGCCACCCTGCCCTGCCGGGAGGACCCCGCCTGGAGCCGCTACCACGACCTGCTGGGGGAGGTGGACCACGAGGTGCCCGTGCCCGCCGTCATCCAGGAGGGCCACCTGGCCCCCTACCGCAGCCTGCTCCACCTGACCCTGCCCGCCGAGGAGGAGACCCGCTTCCTGGCCACGGCCGGGGCCGAGCTGAGGACCCGCCTGCGCCTGCACCTGCTGTCCGCCGACGGCGTCGCCTACCTCACCAGGGTCGTGGCCCCCGAGGTGCCTGCCACGACGGGAGGAGCCCCTGACGTCCCCGGCCCCCGGGCCCCCGCGGGGGAGAGGTCCCCCGGGGCGCTCCCACTCACGGGCTCCTCCCCGGCCGGGGAAGGATCCCGGCAGCCCGGGGCGCCTCCGGTGCCGCCCGCCCCGGTGGGGGAGGACCTGGTGGCCCGCCTGGCCGCCGGGATCCGCATGCACCCGGCCCTGGCCCTGGCCGCCGCCGCCCTGCTGGAGCAGGTGGGGGACTACCAGCAGACCCCGCTGACCACGGCCCTCCTGCCCCTCCTGCCGCCCCTGGCACCCCTGGGCCTCCAGGACGAGCTCGACCTCCTGGGCGACTACGCCCTGAACGTCCTGCTGCCCGACCCCTCCCGCCGCGCCCAGTGGCAGGACCTCCGGGAGCTCCTGCGAGGGTTCGGCTACCGCCTGACCGACAGCGGCCTGCGCCGCGGCCGCACCCCCGTGGACGCCCTCGTGGCCGCCTCACGCGCCAAGGACGTGGCCGCCGTCGACATCCTGCGCCGGGAGCACGCGGCCCTCGGGGAGCGCCTGAGGGCCGTCGTCGTCACCGACACCGCCCAGTGCTCCGCCACCCACCGGGCCCTGGACGTCCTGGAGGGGGCGCCCGGTGACCACGCGGCCGGGGCGCGCAGGACACGCGGCGGCGCCCTGCGCGTGTACGAGACCCTGCTCTCCGACGCCGTCCTGCGCACCCTGCACCCGGTCCTCCTGACCGCCGACCACCTCTGGCTGGCCCACGGCGACCAGGGGCTGCTGGAGCTGCTGCGCACCATGACCGGGACCAGCCTGCCCGCCCAGGACGACGGCTGGACCCTGCGCGTGCGGGGCGGCACCGGCGCCGCCCTCGTACGGGCCGTGGGCGACCTCGTGGCCCAGGGCCGGGTCCGCCTCGTCGTGGGCACCCGGGGCCTGCTGGGGGAGGGCTGGGACTGCCCGGCCGTCAACACCCTCATTGACCTCACCGAGGCCACCACCGCCACCACTGTCCAGCAGCTCCTGGGCCGCACGCTGCGGCTCGACCCCGCCTGGCCGGGCAAGGTGGCCCACAACTGGACGGTGGCCTGCCTGCCCCAGGACGGGGCGGGAGTGTCCTGCACCACGGACCTGGAGCGGGTCGAGCGCAAGCTGGAGCACCAGTGGACCGCCGCCGCCCCCGCCGGGACCCCGGTCGTCCGCACCGGGCTGTGGGCCGGCCTCACCGACACCCAGCAGGCGGTCCTGGGCCAGGCGGCCCGCCAGGGCAGCACCCACCTCCAGGCGGTGGAGGCCTTCAACGCGGACACCCGCGTGGAGCCGCGGGACGCCGAGGCCACCCTGTGGCTGGAGGGCCCCGCCCCCACCAGCCGCCCGGCCCGACGGCGCGGGGAGTGCGAGGTGGTCACCGTCACCTCCGCCCCGGACCTGCTGGCGACCGGGGCCCCGGCCCCCTTCCTGCGCGGGGCCGCGTTCGCGGTCCTGGCGGGGCTGAGGCAGAACGGCCAGGTGGACGCGGCCGGGCGGATCCAGGTGGTGGTACGCCGCGACGGCCCTGTCAGCCTGCCCGGGCCCTCCGGGGCGCCCGCCCAGGCTGTCCCACCTGATCAGGCCGGGCGGGCGGGCGCGGCCGAGCCGACCAGGTGGGGCAGCCACTCAGACCTGCCTGCCCCACCCGCCCCACCCCGAGGCGGGCCGGGGCCGGTGCCCTGGGACGGGGCGCAGGTGGACGTCTGGCTGGAGGGACTGGGCGGGCGGCAGGCCGCGCTCCTGGCCGACGCCCTCTCCGAGCTCCTCACCGCGCCCCGACGCCCCCCGCGCTTCGTGGTCGAGGTGGCGCCGCTGGCGGTGGAGCCACGGGGCTGGCGCTCCTGGCCACCCCTGCGCCGCCTGGCCCTGCTCCTGGCGCGGCACCGGGCCGACAGGCGCGGGCACCGGGCCCTCTACCTGGCGCTGCCCACCGCGGTAGGGCGCTCCCAGGCGGGGGCGGCGGCCTTTACGGGCACCTGGGAGCAGGAGGTGGGGCCCTGCCGGCTGCACCTGGTGCGTGAGGAGGGCGACCTGGCGGCCCTGGTCAGTGCCCGCGGCCCCCTGGGGGTCACCGGGCGCCTGACCGTGCGTCGTTGCAGGCTGTGGTGCCCGACCGGGCCCCGCTAGCCCACCTCCCTGGTAGGCGGGCAGGCGGCCTGAGGACCCCAGGACCCTGCTGTAGGGACCCCGGGCCCCGCTGTGGCTAGCCCTGGTAGGCGGGCAGGGCGGGCAGGGTGGCCCCCCACGCCTTGGCCCTGCCAGCGGCGTCCACCGCGGCGTCCACCGCCGACGTCCGGGCCGCGCCGCTGGCCGACCCGACGGTGCTGATCTCCGCCGTCATCACCCCCAGCTCCACCTGGAGCGCCCAGGTGGCGTCCAGGCCCTGCGCGTCAGAGGACGCCGTGGGGGCGGCGTAGGCCGCCAGCCGGGAGTCGGTGCCACCCAGCGCCACCGAGGCGCGGACCACCTGGTCGGCCACCGCGCCGTCCGCCTGGGCGCGCTCGCGGTCCGCACCGGCGGAGCGGGCCGCCACCTCCTCCATGGCGTAGCGTGCCGAGTCGTAGGCCAGGAGCAGGTCGGCGCCCAGGGGCTCGGTCATGGTCGCGGCGTCGCGGGGGGCCGGGGCCACCGACCCCGGTGAGAGCTCCTCTAAGCGCGTGGACCAGGACACCACCAGTGAGGCCGCCAGCTGCGCCTGGGCGGGCTCGGCCGTCTCCAGGACGCCCCGTGCCGTCTCCACGCCCGAGCTCAGCGCCGTCACCAGGTCGCTGACGGTCGCGTCAGGGGCGGCCGTGGCCACCGGGGTGGCGGTGGGGTAGGTGGTGGGGACCGGCGTCGCCCAGGGCCCCCACACCCCACCCAGGGCCTCCACCTGCTGGCGGGCCTCCTCCTGGATCGAGGCCGACGTCGGGACCACCGCCTGGTCCGTGGAGGTGGTGGCTACCACCTGGGCGGTGGAGCCAATGAGGGTCGCGGCCCGGGCCATGGCGTCACGGGAGGCCTCCGCGGCCGAGGCCTGGGGCAGGACCACCGACGAGCCCTCCCCCACCTTCAGGGCGCAGGCCCCCAGCGAGGCCGTCAGGGCGCCCGCCAGCAGCAGGGCCCCCACGCGGCGCAGCCTCACCCGGGCGGAGGAGGGCAGCTGGGTGTCCCCGACGGGGGCCGGTCGGCTTCGTAGGGCGGGGCGCGGGCGGGGCGGCGGGATCTTCACGCTACGATCCTCCCACGCCGGGTACCATGGCCCCGCACGGCCACGCCCGCACCGGGCACGCAGGAGGAGGACCCATGGCAGACGCTCTCGCCCACAGGCTCACCGAGCTCCTGACGCCCGTGGTGGAGGGCAAGGGGCTTCACCTGGAGGGCGTCCGGACCACCCGTGCCGGCAGGTACTCCGTGGTACGGGTCCTGGTGGACCTGCCCGACGGCCCCGGTGACCTGGACCTGGACGCCCTGGGCCCCGTCACCGCCGCCGTCTCCGCCGCCCTGGACCAGGCCGACCCCGTGCGCGGGCGGTACACGCTGGAGGTCTCCACGCCCGGTGCCGAGCGGCCCCTGACCACGCCCCGCCACTTCCGCCGCGCCGTGGGGCACCGTGCCACGCTCACCACCGCCGCCCAGACCCTGACGGGTACCGTCACGTCCGCAGACGAGACGAGTGTCACCCTTGACGTGGACGGTACGACGCACACCATCGCCTACCCGGACGTCACCGGCGCCCAGATGGTGGTCACCTTCTGAACCGGCTCCCGCACCGTCACCCCACGCCCCGGCCCGACACCACCGACACGAGCAAAAGAGGAACCATGGACATCAACATGCCGGAGCTGCGAGGCGCGGCGGGCGAGCTGGGCATCGACCTGGACAACCTCCTGCCCGCCATCGAGGACGCCATCCTGGGCGCCTACTCCAAGGTCCCCGGCGCCATCCGCGGCGCCCACGTGGAGATCGACCGCAGGACCGGGCACATGAGCGTCCTGGCCCCCGAGGTCGACGAGAACGACGAGCCCACCGGCGAGTACTTCGACGACACCCCCGACGACTTCGGCCGCATCGCCCAGGCCACCGCCCGCAGCGTCATCGTCCAGCGCATCCAGGACCGCCGTGACTTCGAGGTCCTGGGCACCTTCAAGGACAAGACCGGCGAGCTCATCTCCGGGACCGTCCAGCAGGGCCGCGACCCCCGCCTGGTCTACGTGGCCCTGGACGAGGAGCACGAGGGGATCATCCCTCCTCACGAGCAGGTCCCCGGTGAGCGCTACCGTCACGGTGACCGCCTGCGCGCCTACGTCACCGAGATCTCCCGGGGTCCCAAGGGCGCCCAGATCATCCTCTCACGTACCCACCCCGGCCTGGTGCGCAAGCTCTTCGAGCGCGAGGTCCCCGAGATCTCCCGGGGTGACGTGGAGATCATGGCCGTGGCCCGGGAGTCCGGGCACCGGACCAAGATGGCGGTGCGCTCACGTACCCGCGGGGTCAACGCCAAGGGCGCCTGCATCGGCCCCATGGGCCAGCGGGTGCGGGCCGTCATGGCCGAGCTGGGCGGGGAGAAGATCGACATCGTGGACTTCTCCGGGGACCCGGCGCGCTTCGTGGCCAACGCCCTGAGCCCGGCGCGCGTCTCCTCGGTGTCCGTGGTGGACGCCAAGGAGCACACCGCCCGGGTGATCGTCCCGGACTTCCAGCTCTCCCTGGCGATCGGCAAGGAGGGGCAGAACGCCCGTCTCGCCGCCCGCCTGACGGGCTGGAAGATCGACATCCACGCCGACACCGAGTCCGGCCAGGTGGCTCCCGGCACCGTGTCCCGGGCCGATGACGTGAGCGGTCCCTCAGCCCTGGCCGAGTAGAGCAGGCCGTCGACGCCGGTAGACTGACCCCCGACGCCGCACCGTCCGTGCGCCCGCGTGCCCGTGAGAGGGCCGGGCCGCAGCAGGACGAGGTAGCCCGACGAGCGAGAGGACTAAGGGGACTTGGTGGCTGCCACCACGCACGAGCCCACTCGCACCTGCGTCGGCTGCCGTACCGCGGCCCCACGTGCGCAGCTCCTGCGCGTTGTAGCGTCCACCGACGGCGACCTGGTGGTGGACTCCCGGGCACGCATGCCCGGGCGGGGCGCCTGGATCCATCCCGATCCGGCCTGCGTCAGCCTCGCCGAGCGGCGGCGTGCCTTCGGGCGTGCGTTGCGCCTCAGCGGGTCACCCGATGTGGCCCCCGTCCGGGAGCACCTGGCTGCGCAGGCGGCCTCGGCCCCGGACGCACCCCCGGCCCCCACGGCCGGACCATCGAGCACGAAGGCGGGTAGGAAGCCGATGGGCACCCGATGAGTACCCAGCGATGAGCTGCCTCTAGAAGCACCCACCCCTGTCCGGGGGTGGGTCAACCGGACAGGAGAAAAGTGGCAAAACCACGTGTTCATGAGCTCGCCAAGGAGCTCGACCCCACTGGCAAGAAGGTCACCTCCAAGGTGATCCTCGCCTGGCTCAAGGACCAGGGCGAGTTCGTCAAGGCGGCCTCCTCCGCCGTCGAGCCGCCCGTCGCCAGGCGTGTCCGCGAGCACTTCGGTGCTCAGGCCCGGACCGACGCCGCCCCCAAGCCGACCCCGCGGCCCTCCAGGCCCGCCGCCCGGCCCGGCCCCAAGCCCTCCGCGCCGACCCCGGCGCCCCCGACCCCGGCGCCCCCGGCCGCCCACAAGGCTCCTGCGGCCCCCAGGCCCTCTGCGCCCGCCCGGCCCACCCCCGGGCCCCGGCCCGCGGCCCCCAAGCCCTCCGGCCCGGCCTTCTCAGCCGCCCCCGAGCCTCCCAGGACCCGTCGGGAGGCTCCCGCCACGCCGTCGGCCCCCAAGCCGCACGCCGCCCCGGTCCCCGGGCCCCGGCCCGCGGCCCCCAAGCCCTCCGGCCCGCGTCCCGGCGGCCGCTCCGGCGCCCCGAGGCCCGGCAACAACCCCTTCGCCTCCTCCCAGGGCATGCCCCGCTCGGGCGAGCGCGGCCGTGGGCGTGGTGAGGGCGGACGCCAGGGCGGTCACGAGCGCTCCGCCGCTCCCCGTCCGGGCGGCTCTGGGGCACCGCGCCCCGGCGCCCCCCGCCCCACCGCACCGCGTCCCGGCGGCCGCTCCGGCGCCCCGAGGCCCGGCAACAACCCCTTCGCCTCCTCCCAGGGCATGCCCCGTCCGGGCGGCTCTGGGGCACCGCGCCCCGGCGCCCCCCGCCCCACCGCACCGCGTCCCGGCGGCTCGGGGGCCCCGCGTCCCGGCGGCTCCGGCGGGCCCCGTCCGGGTGGCTCGGGGGCACCGCGCCCGGGTGGTCCCCGCCCCGGCGCCCCCCGTCCCGCGGGCGCGGGCGGGCCTCGTCCTGCGGGCGGCCCGCGCCCCGGGCCCCGTCCCGGCGGGCCTCGCCCCAACCCGGGGATGATGCCCGGGCAGTCCTCCATCGGCCGCCCGGGAGCGCCCGCCCGGAGCGCCCCCGGGGGCCGCGGCGGCGGTCGCGGCGGCCGCCCGGGCACCGGCGGCCAGGGTGCCGGCACCGGCCGTCCCGGCGGCTTCGGCGGCGGTCGCGGCCGCGGTGGGCGCGGCTCCACCCAGGGCGCCTTCGGTCGCGGCGGCGGCGCCCCGCGGGGACGCAAGTCCAAGCGGACCAAGCGCCAGGAGTTCGAGCAGCAGAGCGCGCCGTCGATCGGCGGCGTCATCGTCCCGCGCGGTGACGGCTCCACGCCGGTGCGCGTGCGCCAGGGTGCCACGCTGACCGACCTGGCGGAGAAGATCAACGCCAACCCCGCCGCCCTGGTCACCGTCCTGTTCCACCTGGGCGAGATGGCCACGGCCACCCAGTCCCTGGACGAGGACACCTTCGCCCTCCTGGGCGCCGAGCTGGGCTACGACGTCCAGATCGTCTCCCCTGAGGACGAGGACCGCGAGCTGCTGGAGTCCTTCGACATCGACCTGGAGGCCGAGGAGGCCGAGGAGGACGACTCCGAGCTGCGTCCGCGCCCGCCCGTGGTCACCGTCATGGGCCACGTGGACCACGGCAAGACCAAGCTGCTGGACGCCATCCGCTCCACCGACGTCGTGGCCGGCGAGGCCGGGGGCATTACCCAGTCCATCGGCGCCTACCAGGTGCGCGTGCACCTGAACGACGAGGAGCGGCCGATCACCTTTATCGACACCCCCGGCCACGAGGCCTTCACGGCCATGCGTGCCCGTGGTGCCGAGGTCACCGACATCGCCATCCTCGTGGTGGCCGCCGACGACGGCGTCATGCCCCAGACGGTGGAGGCCCTCAACCACGCCCAGGCGGCCGGGGTGCCGATCGTGGTGGCGGTCAACAAGATCGACAAGGAGGGCGCCAACCCGGAGAAGATCCGCGGCCAGCTCACCGAGTACGGCCTGGTGCCCGAGGAGTACGGCGGCGACACCATGTTCGTGGACATCTCCGCCAAGCAGCGCACCAATATCGACGGGCTGCTGGAGGCCGTCCTGCTGACCGCGGACGCCGCCCTGGACCTGCGGGCCAACCCCGACACCGACGCCCGCGGCGTGACCATCGAGGCCAAGCTCGACCGGGGCCGAGGCGCCGTGACCACCGTCCTGGTCCAGCGCGGCACCCTGCACGTGGGCGACCCGATCGTGGCCGGCAGCGCCTACGGGCGCGTGCGCGCCATGTTCGACGAGCACGGCGAGACCCTCACCGAGGCGGGCCCGGCCCGGCCCGCCCTGGTCCTGGGCCTGACCAGCGTGCCCAGCGCCGGGGACTCCCTGATCGTGGCCCCCGACGACCGCACGGCCCGCCAGATCGCCGACAGGCGTGAGGCCGCCGAGCGTGCCGCCCTGCTGGCCAGGCGCCGCAAGCGCGTGAGCCTGGAGAACCTCAGCGACGTCCTCAAGGCGGGCAAGGTCGACACCCTCAACCTCATCCTCAAGGGGGACTCCTCCGGTGCGGTCGAGGCCCTGGAGGACTCCCTGCTCAAGATCGACGTGGGCGAGGAGGTGGCGCTGCGCGTCATCCACCGCGGGGTGGGTGCGATCACGCAGAACGACGTCAACCTGGCCACGGTGGACTCCGCCGTCATTATCGGCTTCAACGTGCGCCCCGCCGAGCGCGTCTCGGAGATCGCCGACCGCGAGGGCGTGGACATGAAGTTCTACTCGGTGATCTACCAGGCCATTGAGGACGTCGAGTCCGCCATGAAGGGCATGCTCAAGCCCGTCTACGAGGAGGTCGAACTCGGCAGCGCCGAGATCCGCCAGATCTTCCGCTCCTCGAAGTACGGGGCGATCGCGGGCTCCATCGTGCGCTCCGGCACGATCCGGCGCGGCGCCAAGGCGCGCCTGGTGCGCGACGGCGTCGTGCTGGCCGGGGATCTCACCATTGAGACCCTGCGCCGCGAGAAGGACGATGTCACCGAGGTCCGCGAGGGCTACGAGTGCGGTATCAACCTGGGCTTCAAGGACATTGCCGAGGGCGACGTCATCGAGACCTGGGAGATGCGCGAGAAGCCGCGCGAGTAGCACTGACGGGCAGGGGCCGCCCGGCCCCTGCCCCTCGTCCTGGCGCCGGCCCCTGAGGGGTCCTGGCGCCAGGCTTCCTCGTCGGGCCTCCTCGCCGGTCCCCCGGCACGGTGCGGCCGGGGGACCGGCGGGCTCAGACGAGGTAGCGCGCCGGCATGTCCTGGGGGAAGCCGGTGAGGATCTCCTCACGGGTCAGCGCGACGTCGGGTGCCGCCGGCAGGCTCGTGCCCCAGGCCTCGTGGCACAGCCGGACCAGGTGCTCGCCGTCCACGAGCTGCACGCCTGCCTGCTGGGCGTAGGTGACGGCGTCGCGCGTGAAGCGGCTCGTCGTCACCACCATCATGCGGTCAGCCCCCTCCACGGTGTTGGCCCCCCGGAGCTTCTGGACGACGGGGCGCCCCACCGTGTGGGAGCGGTCATAGCACTTGCACTCCACGACGTAGCTCAGGCCGTCCTTCCAGAGCCTGAGGTCAATTCCCCCGTCGCGTGAGGGCGGGGTGACCTCGGCCTGGAAACCGTGGGCCCGGAAGAGATCCGCGCAGAAGGGCTCAAAGTCGGTGGGGCGGGTGGAGAAGGAGGCGAGGAGGCCGTCAATGCTCGCGGCGCTGGCCCGGGCCGCGGCCCGTGACCCCGTCACCCTGGCCTTGACCTGCTCGTGGTCGGACAGCTCCACGGGGACGCCCGCCGCGCGCAGGCGCAGGACGAGGTCGTACATGACGAAGACGCTGCCGCACAGGATGCGCCAACGGTGCACCTCCAGCACGGACTGCCGCCTGATGACGCGGTTGTCACTGCGGCGCCGGTCCCTGGTGGCGTCCTTGTTCGCGTAGCGCCACCGGGGGTAGGCGAGCGTGAAGGCCCCGGTCTGGCGGTAGGGGCGTGAGCGCCTGACCCTGAACCGGCGGCCCAGGGCGACCCCGAGGTCCGCGCTGGCCCGGGAGCGCAGGTAGCCGCGGTAGACGTACCGGAGGACCTGCCAGGCCACCGTGAGCACGGTGATCACCGCGAGCGCGCGCACTCCCAGGTCAATAGCCTGTTCCTGCGTCATACTGAGAAAATAGTTAAGGTCCATCAAGGACTCCCTGAGCTGTTTCCTGTGTCTTAGCGGTCTCTCACGTCGGCGTGGACCGCCTCACGTATGATATAGCCCGTGGCACAGTGGTCGTGACCTGGCTCGGTACCGGACCCCCGCTAGGCTGGGCGGGTGACCACGACCCAGGCTCCGAAGGCGCCCCTGCTCAATATCGCCAACGCCCTGACGGTGCTGAGGCTCGTCATGGTGCCGGTCTTCGTCGTCCTCATGCTCCGCGAGGGCCAGGGTGCCCGGATGGCGGCGGCGCTGGTCTTTATGCTCGCCGCCGCCACCGACCGCCTTGACGGCCAGCTGGCCCGCAGCCGCAACCTCGTGACGAGCTTCGGCAAGATCGCCGACCCCATCGCCGACAAGGCCCTGACGCTGTCCGCCTTCGTGCTGCTGTCCATGACCGGCGACCTGTGGTGGTGGGTCACCGCCCTGGTGGTGGTACGCGAGCTGGGTATCACGCTCCTGCGCTTCGTCATGCTGCGTCGTGCCGTCATGGCGGCCTCCCGCGGGGGCAAGCTCAAGACCTTCTTGCAGATCCTGGGGCTGACGGGCCTGCTCGTCCCCTGGGGCGCTGTCCTGCCCACCGGCGCGGCCCAGGTGCTGCTGTACCTGGCCTACATCATTGTCGCCGCCGCCACCGTGGTGACCGTGGTCACCGGCCTGGACTACGTGCGTGACGCGGTGAGGATCTCGCGTGACGCCCGCTGAGGCCGCCCGGGACCTGCTGGCCTCAGCAGGCCGGCGGGGGCTGACGGTGGCCGTGGCCGAGTCCCTGACCGGGGGCATGGTCTCCTCCGCGCTGGTGGGGGAGCCGGGGGCCTCCGCGGTCCTGGTGGGTGCCGTGGTCTGCTACGCCACCCGTCTCAAGGCGCAGGTCCTGGGGGTCAGCCAGGAGCGCCTGGAAGCTACCGGGCCGGTGGACGGCGAGGTGGCCCGGCAGATGGCCCGGGGCGTGGCCCGGGTGCTGGGGGCCGACGTCGGCCTGGCGACCACCGGCGTGGCCGGGCCCGGGCCCTCCGGCGGACATGCGCCCGGCGAGGTCTACGTGGCCGCCTGGGGCCCGTGGGGGACCGTGGTGGACGCGCTGCGCCTGGAGGGGGACCGCCTGGGGCGCCTGGGGGTGCGCCAGGCCAGTGCGACGGCGGTCCTGCGCCTGGCCCTGGCGCAGATCCAGGCCCTGGAGAAGATGGAGACGCAGGACACAACCTGATGACGGAGGTCCTGGGCACACGGGACCTGTCCACGCGACATCAAGGTTTCTCCCAGGCTCGGCTGTCACACTCTGCCCAACGCCGAGCCCTGCCGACACGTCAGGGCGCAGCGGGAATGAACAGACCAACGGATTGGTTGTGGCCAATGATGAACAACGCGACTCACCCCCGCACCCCCCGCCCCGCACGTCCGGCCTCCCGGGCGTCGATGCGTCAGGCATCCGCGGCGGGGTACGGTGCGATGGACACGACCCCTAAGAACGAGACCGTCCTGCTACGCCGGGAGATCGGCGAGGTCCTCCGTTCTGTACGACAGCACCAGGGGCGCACGCTACGTGAGGTCTCCTCGCAGGCACGTGTCTCCTTGGGCTACCTCTCCGAGGTGGAGCGGGGTCAGAAGGAGGCCTCCTCCGAGCTCCTGGCCTCCATCTGCCAGGCCCTGGACGCTCCTCTGAGCGTGGTGCTGCGTGAGGTCTCCGACCGCATCGCCCTGACCGAGGGCGTGGCCGTCCCCGACACCGTCCCCGACGAGCTCATCCGCCAGCAGGGCGCCAGCCTGCGCTGAGCGGCACGTTTCTCCGACCAGCTCCGGCCCCCGGGGCGCCACGGCGTCCCGGGGGCCGGAGCGTCCCTAATACAAGGGGGAGGCGATGAGGCACTCAGAGTTCTGGCGCTCGGTGGAGACGGTCTTCGGCCCGGCCTACGGCCGCAGCCTGGTCCAGGACCTGGTGGTCCCCGCCCTGGGGGCCACCTGCGCGGCGGCCCTTGAGGCCGGGACGAGCCCGGGGCTGGTGTGGTCCGCCCTGTGCGACGAGATGCAGGTGACCCAGGCCCAGCGCTGGGTCTTCCGGGTCGATCCGCGCGACCGGGGGCGCTGAGGGCCCACCGGGCGGGTGCCGGGGCGCGGACGCGCGACGGGCCGGTGCGCCTGCGGGCGGGGTGGCGCGGCGCCAGCTCGCTTTCGAACACGTGTTCGGCTACTGTGGTCCACAGACGACGGCACCGCCCGCCGTGTCCACAGGGCAGGTTAGCGGGTCGTGAACGTGTCGGTGGTCCGGCATACCGTCGTCACTGAGCCCCGGAGAGGGGAACTCAGCCCACGGACCAGCCCTGTCCACGCGGCCGCGAGCCGCCCGAGAACCCGAGGTACCACCATGGCAGCTGCAACCCAGACCCAGGACCGTTCCAAGGCCCTGGCCACCGCCCTGGCCCAGATCGACAAGTCCTTCGGCAAGGGCTCGATCATGCGCCTGGGGGACGAGTCCCGCCCACCGGTGGCCGTCATCCCCACCGGCTCCACCGCTCTGGACATCGCCCTGGGTATCGGCGGGCTCCCGCGTGGGCGCGTGGTGGAGATCTTCGGGCCGGAGTCCTCCGGGAAGACCACCGTGGCCCTCCACGCCGTGGCCAACGCCCAGAAGGCCGGGGGCAACGCCGCCTTCATCGACGCCGAGCACGCCCTGGACCCGGTCTACGCCAAGGCCCTGGGCGTGGACATTGACAACCTCCTGGTCTCCCAGCCCGACACCGGCGAGCAGGCCCTGGAGATCGCCGACATGCTCATCCGCTCCGGCGGGCTGGACATTATCGTCATCGACTCCGTGGCGGCCCTGGTGCCCAAGGCGGAGATCGAGGGCGAGATGGGCGACTCCCACGTGGGCCTCCAGGCCCGCCTCATGAGCCAGGCCCTGCGCAAGATCACCGGGGCCCTGTCGGCTACCGGCACCACCGCCATCTTCATCAACCAGCTCCGTGAGAAGATCGGGGTCTTCTTCGGCTCCCCGGAGACCACCACCGGCGGCAAGGCCCTGAAGTTCTACGCCTCGGTGCGCATTGACGTGCGCCGCACCCAGACCCTCAAGGACGGGGACCAGCCGGTGGGCAACCGCACCAAGGCCAAGGTGGTCAAGAACAAGATGGCCCCGCCCTTCAAGCAGGCCGAGTTCGACATCCTCTACGGCCAGGGGATCTCCCGTGAGGGCGGTCTGCTGGACCTGGGGGTGGACAACGGCATTATCCGCAAGTCCGGGGCCTGGTTCACCTACGGGACCGACCAGCTGGGCCAGGGCAAGGAGAACTCCAGGAACTTCCTCAAGGACAACCCCGAGCTGGCCAGGGAGATCGAGGACAAGATCCTCGCCGCCCTGGGGATCGGGGAGCCCGGGCGCCGGGCCAGGGAGGAGGCCGAGGCCGCTGCCGCCGAGGCCGCCGTCGCCGCCGCGGCCACCCCGAGCCCCGAGGCCGCGGGCAGCTCCAAGCCGGCCCGTGGGCGCGGGCGCAAGAGCGCCAAGGCCGCCAAGGAGCCCAAGGACGAGGACAAGGCCGAGGGCGCCGCGACCGAGGAGACGGACACCATCTTCGGTGAGGACTCGAGCGGGTTCTAATGGCCTGGTTGACTCCGGACGCCCATACCGAGGCCCTGGAGGCGGCCCGGGAGATCGTCCTGCGCCGCCTCGACCGGGGGCCCGCGCCCCGTGCCGCCCTGGTCGGCCTCCTGGAGCGTCGGCAGGTCGACCCCCAGGTGGCTGCCGAGGCCCTGGACCGTCTGGAGGCCGCCGGGGTCCTGGACGACGCCGCCTACGCCGCCATGCTGGCCCGCACCCGTTTCGCCGAGAAGGGGACAGCACGTCGGGGGATCGCCGAGGAGCTGCGCCGCAAGGGCCTGGGGGAGGGGCACATTGCCGCCGCCCTGGACCAGATCGGGGCCGACCAGGAGCGCCAGGCCGCCCTGGGCCTGGCCCGCAGGAGGGTGCGTACCATGACCCATCTGGGGCAGGACGTCCAGCGCCGTCGCCTGGTGGCCTTCCTGGGGCGCAGGGGCTACGACGCCGAGACCGTGCGCTCCACGGTGGACGCCGTGCTGGCAGGTGCCGACCCCGACTGAGGCGGAACGCGAGCGCCCCGCCCGTTCTCACGACGAATAAGTACCGTTCTCACGAGCAACAAGTACCGTTCTCGCGGGGAGGGGCGGGCTCAGCCCAAGTGCAGGTCCTTCTCACTGAAGGCGGTGACCGTGGTGGCCCCGGCGTCGTCGGTGGTGGTGAAGACCAGGTGGGCGCCGTAGGCGCCAAAGCCGCTGACGGAGGTGGTGTCGGCCCGGGTGGTGCCGTCGGTCCCCATAATGCGGGAGGTGGCACCGCCCCCGTCCGCCGGGTTGGTGAGTACCACGCTGCCGTCCGCGAGCACCCCGGAGACCTGCTCCTGGGGCCCGGCGGCCTGGGAGGCCAGGCACTGGGTGGTGCCGTCGGGCCTGACCAGCAGCTGTCCCACGAACGCGTACCCGTTGCCGCTGCCGCCGGTGGCGCCCTGGGTGAAGGAGACCGGGCAGCCGCCCAGGTCCAGGTCCTGGGCCCCGCTCTCCGTGACCGACACCAGGCGGCCCTCACCCGGGACCAGGGCCAGGACGCGCTCAGGCACCGCCCAGAACCTGGAGTCCTGGTCCGCGTCCAGGACCGCGGAGGTGTTCATGCGCAGGGTCCGCTGCGCCTCGTCGTCCGCGGTGGAGGTCACGGTCATGTAGTTGCCGTGCCAGGAGAAGTCGGTCTGCACCGTGGTCACGTCGTTGCCCCGGAAGAGCTCGGGTCCGCGGGCGGTGGACAGGGTGTGGGTCAGGTCCAGGGTGCTCGCGGCGGTGAAGCCGCCCTGGGCGTTCAGGACGCGGGCCCCCACCAGGGTGGTGTGGGAGGAGGCCGTCTGCTCCTCGGTGGTGGGGACCGTGACCGCCTCCCCCTGGCCCGTGGCCACGTCGAACCAGTGGACGGGGCTGCTCAGCGTGTGCGGTCTGCGGCCGGCCCCGGTGTCGGAGGCGTCCCACGTGTCGGTGGTGAACCAGTAGGCCACCACCCCGGCCGCGTCGTCGTAGCTCATGCGCGGGGTGTAGGCGCCCTCCCCGGTGGGCACGGGGACGGTGGCGTCCCACCCCGGGGTCCCGTCCCAGTGGACGTGGTGGACCACCAGGTCGGCCGCGGGGTCCGTGCGCGGCTCGACGTAGGTCAGGCCGTGCTCGTCGTAGTTGGTCAGGCCGGGCTCGACCCGCACGCTCATGGTGGCTTTGCTCAGCCCGAGGGTGCCCAGGCCCCGGATCTGGGAGGGTGGCTCGACGGTCCCTACCGGTGGGGTGGTCGTGGCCGGTGCGGGCGTGCTGGTCTGGGCGTCGGCCCCGCTGGTGGCGCTCGCCCCGGGGTCGGGGTCCGAGGGGGAGCTGGAGCAGGCCCCCAGGGCCAGTGAGGCCACCACCAGGCTGGTCAGGTAACGACGGTGTGTCATGAGACCTCCAGGATGACGAGGGCAGCGGTCATGTGACCATAACGGCTCCTACCGGTGAGCTGGCCGGCGCCCGGCGTGTCCGGCCGGGCCCACGACGGCGCCGGCCAGGGACGCCAGGACCGCGGCGGGGTGGGCCGGTAGGATCTGCCTCATGACTGCTCCGGACGTCCCCGCCCGCGCCCTCTGCCCCGCCGTGGACCTGGCCGCCCTGGCCGCCCGGGTCGGTGTTGCGGCGGAGCACGTCATCCCCTACGGGCGCGACGTGGCCAAGATCGACCTGGCCGCCCTGGGCCCCGGCACCCCGCAGGATCCCGCCGACCAGGGGGCGGTCCGCCCCGACCTGCACTACGTGGTCGTGACCGCCATCACCCCGACGCCTTTCGGCGAGGGCAAGACCACCACCGCCATCGGCCTGGCCCAGGCCCTGGTCCGCCGGGGCGAGCGGGCCACCCTGACCCTGCGCCAGGGCGCCATGGGCCCCACCTTCGGCGTCAAGGGAGGGGCGGCCGGCGGCGGGGCCAGCCAGGTCCTCCCCGCCGAGCGCATGAACCTGCACCTGACCGGGGACTTCCACGCCGTCACGGCCGCCCACAACCTGCTGAGCGCCATGGTCGACAACCACCTCCACCACGGCAACGCCCTGGGGATCGATGAGCGCTCCATTACCTGGCCCCGGGTCCTGGACGTCAACGACCGCGCCCTGCGCCACGTGGTCACCGGCCTGGGGGCCCGGGCCGACGGCGTCACCCGTCAGGCCTCCTTCGACATCACCCCCGCCAGCGAGGTCATGGTCATCCTGTCCCTGGCCACCTCCCTGGCCGACCTGCGCGCCCGCCTCGGCCGCATTGTGGTGGGCCGCACCACCTCAGGGGGCTGGGTCACCGCCGAGGACCTGGGCGCCGCCGGGGCCATGGCGGCGCTCCTGCGCGACGCCCTGGCCCCCAACCTCCTGCGCACCACCGAGGGCACCCCCGTGCTGGTGCACACCGGGCCCTTCGGCAATATCGCCACCGGCTGCTCCTCGGTCGTCGCCGACCTCGTGGCCGCCCGCGGCGGGGGCTACGTGCTGACCGAGGCCGGCTTCGGGGCGGACATGGGCGCCGAGCGCCTCTTCGACCTCAAGTGCGCCGTCTCCGGCCTGGTGCCCCGGGCCGCCGTCGTGGTGGTCACCGTACGGGCCCTGAAGGCCCACTGCGGGCGCTACCACCTGGTCGCGGGCAGGGACCTGCCGGAGGCCATGCGCGCCCGGAGCGTCCAGGACGTGCGGGCCGGGGCCGCCAACCTCCTCAGGCACCTGGAGATCGTGCGCGGTTTTGGCGTCGAGCCGGTGGTGGCCGTCAACGTCTTCCCCACCGACCACGACAGCGAGGTCGCCGAGGTGGTGCGCATCGCCACCGGGGCCGGGGTGCGGGCGGTACCCGTCAACCCCGTGGAGGCCGGTGGTGCCGGCTGCCTGGAGCTGGCCGACGCCCTGGCCGACGCCTGCGCCGCCGCCTCACCCGTCCTGCGGCCCCTGTACCAGGCCGACGACGACCTGCGCACCAAGATCGGCAAGGTCGCCGCCATGTACGGGGCCGACGGGGTGGACTACGCCCCCGCCGCCTCCCGCCTCATTGACACCTACGAGGAGGGCGGCTACGGCGCCCTGGCGGTGCTGGTGGCCAAGACGCCCCTGTCGCTGTCCGCCGACCCCAAGGTCCCCGGCGCCCCCACCGGCTGGCGCCTGCCCGTGCGCGAGGTGCGGCTGGCCGCCGGCGCGGGCTACGTCTACGCCGTGTGCGGGGCCCTGTCCACCATGCCCGGCCTGCCCAGCCACCCCGCCGCCGAGAAAGTGGACCTGGACGTGTCCACCGGCCAGATCCTGGGCCTGCGCTGAGGGCGCGGCCGCGGCCTACGCCCGGGCCGGGAAGAGGCGCCCACAGCTCCCGGCTGGCGTAGGCCGCACCCCGCCCGAGCCGGGGCGCGGCCTACGCCCCACCGGTGCCGGGAACCCCGCCGCCAGGCCCTCCACGCCCGCGCGGAGCGGCGCACCACGCCTTGGCCCCGGCGCACCTGCCGGCGGCTACAGGTCCAGGTCCTCCAGGGCCACCAGGTGCCGGTTGCTGATCTGCTCGACCTTGTCCACCCGCCTGCGGTACTTGGGCTGGTCCAGGAAGCCGGTGGTCATCCACACCCGGACGATCTCCAGGGCGATCGCCGAGCCAATGATCTTGCCTCCCAGGCACAGCACGTTGGAGTCGGTGTGCTCCCGGGCGAGCCGGGCGCAGAAGGGGTCCTGGCACACCACCGCCGTCAGCCCGCGCACCCGGTTGGCGATCAGGGCCGAGCCGTAGCCCACCCCGTCGACGAAGACGCCCCGGTCGGCCTGGCCCCGGGCCACTGCCAGGGCGGCGGGGTAGACGTGGTCGGACAGGTCGGCGGGCTGGGTGTCCGGCGTGCCGAAGTCCTCGGTGGTGTGTCCCTGGGACTCCAGCCACGCCGCGATCTCTCTCTTGAGCGGGAAGCCCGCGTGGTCACTGGCAAGTGCAATACGCATATGGTGAGTCTAACATCACACTGTCGTGCGGGGGCGGCGTATGAGACGGCCCCGGCCCGCCTCTGGCGGGTCCGGCCCCGCCCCGCCAGGCGGTGCCCGGGGGCGTCCGGTAGGAGGAGAGGGCTCCTCCCGGGGAGGGAGCGTGCCCGCGGGCAGGATCGACACGAGGGCGGATTCCCCTCAGGACGGCGGTTCCTAGCCTGGCAGGTGACGGCGCGCACCGCGTCGCCACCGACACGCCCCGAAGGAAGCAGCCATGACGGCCGAACCCACCCCGCCCATCCTGTCCGCCAGATCCCTGAGCCGCACCTACGGCACCGGCCCGGCGTGCGTCGAGGCCCTCAAAGGGGTGGACCTGGACGTCCTCCCCGGTACCTTCACCTCCATTATGGGACCCTCCGGGTCAGGCAAGTCCACCCTCGTGCACTGCCTGTCCGGCATGGACCGGCCCACCTCCGGCTCGGTCACCCTGGAGGGCGTCCAGATGGTGGGCATGAAGGACCGGGCCCTGACCGAGCTGCGTCGGCGCCGCATCGGCTTCGTCTTCCAGTCCTTCAACCTCCTGCCCACCCACACGGTACGCACCAACATCACCATGCCTCTGCGCCTGGCGGGCCAGAAGGTGGACGAGGACCGCCTCCGCGAGCTCACCGGACGCCTGGGCGTGGACGGGCTCCTGGGCCGCCTGCCGGCCACCCTCTCCGGTGGGCAGGCCCAGCGCGTGGCCATTGCCCGCGCCCTCATCGCGGCCCCCGCCCTCCTGGTGGCCGACGAGCCCACCGGCAACCTGGACTCCGCCGCCAGCCAGGAGGTCCTGACCCTCCTGCGCTCCACCGCCGACGCCGGGCAGACCGTCCTCATGGTCACCCACGACGCCGACGCCGCGGCCGCCGGGGACCGCGTCGTCGTCATCCGTGACGGCCGCGTGGTGGAGGACCGGGAGGCCCGCTCATGAGGGGGGCGGGACTGACCTGGCTCGCCTGGGACAACGTACGCCACTCCTGGCGCTCCCAGGCCGCCACCGCCCTGGCCGTGGGCCTGTCGACGGCCTTCGTCGTGGTGGTCCTGGCCCTGGCCGGCGGGCTCAGCCGGGCGGTGGAGGACAGCAGCGCCCGGCCCCTGAGCACCGCCGACGTCGTCATCGGGTGCGACGCGCAGCAGGGCCCCTGCCCTCCCGCCGGGGCCCTGCTGAAGGTGGTCGCCGACGTCCCGGGGGTCGGTGCGGCCGCCGCCGACTCCCTGTCCTACCGGCGCGTGCGCGCCGACGGCAACGAGGTCAACGTCGTCTTCGGGCCCGTCCTGCCCGAGCCCCTGCGCTACGACCGCCTGACCGCCGGGACCTGGCCCGTGGCCGGCAGGGCCCAGGTGGCCCTGGAGGCGGACACCGCCCAGGCCCTGGGGGCGGGGGTCGGCACCAGCCTGACCCTGACCGACCCCGTCGGCGGGAAGGCCCCCCAGACCCTGGAGGTCGTCGGCCTCCTGGAGTCCCAGGGGCTGGGTGCCGGACGCGGTGTCAGCGGCCTGGAGGACGGCGCCGAGGGCTCCACGGTGCTCCTGAGCGCCCAGGACCCCGACCAGGCCCCCGCCCTTGCCCGGGCCGTGGGGGACGCCCTGGCCGCAGTGGGCACGGTGGCCGACCCGCAGGATCCCTCCCGCACCTACGACCTGGGTGCCGCGCAGGTCCTCACCGGTGAGCAGGCGCGTCAGGACGCCGTCGCCCGGACCACCCAGAACGCGGACTCCAGCAGCCAGGTCCTCCTCGTCTTCGCCATGATCGCGGTGCTCCTGTCCGTGGCGATCGTCTCAACGACCTCCCAGGTGACCCTGCGCCGCCGCACCCGCCAGACCGGCCTCCTGCGCTGCACGGGCGCCACCACGGGGCAGGTGCGCCGCCTCCTGATGGTGGAGTCCGCCCTGGTCGGGCTCGCCTCCGGGGTGCTCGGCCTGCTCCTGTCCCTGCCAACGGTCATAGTGCTCCTCACGACCACCGGTATCTGTCATGACGCCGGTGAGGCTCTGGGGACCGTGACCCCCGCCTCCGCGGCCTCGGCGCTGGTGCTGGCCGTCGTGGTCTGCGTCCTGGCCTCCCTGCGGGCCGTCTCGGCCGCCGCCCGCACCAGCCCCATGGCCGTCCTGGCGGGGGCCGGGGGAGCCCAGGGTCCGCGCACCCGTCGTCGCAGCCTGCTGACCTGGGGGCTCACGGCCCTCCTGGTGGTCCTGGGGGCGGCCCTGGTCGCCTGGGGCGCCGCCTCCCACGGGCAGGAGGCGGGCGGCGGCGCGTCCAGCCTGCTCGCGACGCTCGCCGGCGGGGTGGCCCTGCTGGTGGCGCTCGTGGTCGCCATGACCCGCGCGACCCCCGCCACCGGCACCCTCGTGGCGCGCCTCCTGGGACGCTGGGAGGCCGGGCACCAGGGCGCCCTGGGCCTGCGCCGCTCCGGAGGCCGGGCCGGGGCCACCGGGGCCATGATGCTCGTGGGCGTCGTCCTGGTCACCGCCACCCTGGTGGGGGCCGCCTCCATGCGCGCGTCGGTGGGTGCGGAGATCGACCGGCGCCGCCCCGTGGACGTCGTGGTGCACACCGACGCCGAGGCGGGGTGGACGGCCAGCCAGGTCTCCCAGATCGAGTCCGTGGCCGGGGTGAGCGCCTCCGCCCCCATGCGCTGCCTGAGGGCCACCGACGCCGACGGCGTCACGGCCTCCCCGGTGCAGCTCACGGCCGTGGACCCCGGGCAGTGGGCCGGTGTCACCCGGCGCCCCACGGACCAGGTCAGTGCCGGCAGCGCCCTGGTGGACGCCACCAGCCCGTGGGCGGGGCGGAGCCGCCTCAGTCTCACCCTGGGGTCGGGCACCACCCTGAGCCTGCCCGTGAGCACCCTGGCCTCCCGCACCCTGGGGGCCGACCAGGTCCGGGTGGCGCTCTCGGACCTGCCCGTCCGGGTGGCCCAGGAGGCGCCCACCTGCGCCGTGTGGCTGCGCACGGTGGACGGCATGTCCGGGGGCGAGTTCCAGCGCGCCCAGGCCGCGCTGCTGAGGATCGACCCCGACATGCAGGTCGGCGGGGGCCTGGCTGAGCGCGTGAGCGCGGAGAAGACCCTGGGCCAGGTCCTCACGGCCGTCATGGGCCTCCTGGCGGTCTCCCTGCTGGTGTGCGTGGTGGGCCTGGTCAACGTCCTGGGGCTGGGGGTCGCCGAGCGGCGCCGTGAGCTGGCCGTCCTGCGCGCCGTGGGCATGTCCCGCTCCCAGGTCTGCGGGGTCGTCATGACCGAGGGCGTGGTCCTGGCCCTGACCTCCCTGCTCCTGGGGCTCGCGGCGGGAACGGGCCTGGGCACTCTGGGGTCGCACGCGGTCCTGGCCCTGGCGGGAGGCCTGGGCACCCAGGTGACGGTGCCCTGGGGGCAGGTGGTGCTGCTGGCCGTCGCGACCCTCGTGGTGGCCGCCCTGGCCAGCGCGGTGCCCGCGGCGGGGGCCTCGCGCATCAGCCCGGTGGAGGCCATGGCGCGCGAGTGAGCCCGTCCCGGGCGCGTCGGTGCCAGGTGCATTCAGTGCCAGCACGCCGGCACCGGCGCGTCCGGACGGCTTGCCAAAGTAGGTTAATGAACATAACCTAAGTGTGTGACCAGGTCGGAGGATGGGGACAGGCGGACCACGGACACCCGCGAACGGCTCGTGTCCGCCGCAGTGGAGCGCGTCGACGAGGTCGGGTGGGACCGGCTCAGCCTCTCCGCGGTCGCCAGGGCCTGCGGGATCTCGCCCCCCGCCTGCTACAAGCACTTCCCGGACAGGGAGCACCTCCTTGCCGCCGCGCTCCTTGCCCTGTCCGCGCAGGTCGGTCGCCAGGCACGGGCCCGCCTGCGCCCTGACCCCCAGGACTCCCTCCTGGGTGTGGCCCAGCTCCTGGTGACCATGGCCCAGGAGCACCCCCGCCTCCTGGACCTTCTCCTGTTCAGCCCCGCCGCCCTGGCGGCCCTGGACGGGACGGGCCGCTACCCCCTCCTGGACCTGGTGCGCGGTGAGGTCGCCCGGATGGCGGCACGCCACGACCTCGACGCGACGACCCTGTTCACCGTCCTGTGGGCCTTTATCCAGGGCTACTCCCGGCTCGTCGCCACCGGGGCAGCCACCTACGACACCGACCTCCTGCGGCAGACTATGAACGCCTTCACCATGATAGGAAAGAATACGTGACCCATACACTCATTGTCTACGCCCATCCCTGGACCGGATCGCTCAACCACGCGATCCTAGAGGCCGTCACCAGCGCCCTGGACGTCGCCGGGCAGCCCTACGATGTCATCGACCTTCTGGCCGACGGCTTCGACCCCCGCTACGACGCCGCCGAGCTCGCGCTCTTCCGCTCCGGCGGCACCAACGACCCGCTGGTCACCCGCTACCAGGGGCTCGTGGAGCGCGCCACCCGCCTGGTCGTCATCGCCCCCGTGTGGTGGAACGACGTCCCCGCCGTCCTCAAGGGCTTTATCGACAAGGTCATGAAGCAGCAGTGGGCCTACGTGCCCACCGGCAGGGGGATCCGGGGACGCCTGGGGCACGTGGAGGAGGCCCTCGTCCTGACCACCTCCACCTCACCCACCTGGTACCTGCGTCTCGCCCGGGGCAACGCCGTCAGACGGACCCTCGTAGGGGCCACCCTCAGGCAGCTGGGTATCCGTCGCCGCCGCTGGGTCAACTACGGGCGGGCCGGCTCGGGCGGCCCGGAGCGCGTCCGGCGCCACCTGGAGCAGGTGGCCCGCCTCGCCGTCGGGTGAGGCGGGTGCCCCCGCCCGCGTACGTAGGTGGTGCCGCTGAGCAGCTTCAGGGCGGTGCGGGTGCCCCCGCCCGCGTACGGACCCGACCGCGCGCCAGGCCCGTACGCGGACGCAGGGGCCGGGACGGGGGACAGGATCAGGACGGAGGCCTTCAGAGGACCTCGGCACCGAAGCGCTCGGCGTACTCCTGGGCGCTGAGCAGCTCCCCCTCCCCGCTCACCTCCACGGTGAACAGCCAGGCCGCGTAGGGGTCGGCGTTGACCAGGGCCGGGTCGTCCACGACCGCCCCGTTGACCTCCACCACCGTACCGGAGACGGGGGAGTAGAGGTCCGAGACCGCCTTGGTGGACTCCAGCTCGCCGCAGGGCTCCCCGGCGACCACCTCGCTGCCGACCTCGGGCAGGTCCACGTAGACCACCTCGCCCAGGGCGTCGGTGGCCACGGCGCTCACCCCCACCCGGGCGGGGCGGGAGGAGTCGAGCCACTCGTGCTCCGGGGAGTAGCGAAGGCCGGGCGTGACAGGCTGCTTGGGCATGATCGGTTCCTCTCGGATCGGGGACGGTGAACCAGGTGGCGGGCGATGCTCGCCCGCCCCAGAACCAGGGCGGACCCGGCCGCTACCGGCGGGCGAGGCCGCGTACCGGCGGGCGTCTAGCGGGGGCGCCGGTAGAAGGGCGGGGTGACGACCTCCATGGGCAGGGCCCGGCCGCGCACGTCCACGCTCAGGCGCGTGCCCACCGGCCAGGTGCCCGCGGGCGCGGGCCCGCCGGGACGCAGGCGGGCCAGGGCGATCGGGTAGCCCAGCGTGGGGGAGAGCAGGCCGCTGGTCACCTCCCCGACCTCCTGCCCCTCCGGGCCCAGGACCGTGCACCCCGCCCGGGCCGCCCGCCGCCCCTGGCCGCGCAGGGCCACGAGCATCCAGGTCCCCGCCTGCCCGTCACGCCCCGAGCGCTCGGCCAGGGCCGAGCGGCCCACGAAGTCCGGATCCTCCGGGCCGAGCTTGACCACCCCGGCCAGGCCCGCGTCCAGGGGGGTGACCTCCTCGCTGAGCTCGTGGCCGTACAGGGCCATGCCCGCCTCCAGGCGCAGGGAGTCGCGCGCCGCCAGGCCGCAGGGGGTCAGCGCCGGCAGCGTCGTGCCCCCGTCCCCCACCCCGGGCAGGGCCGCGGCCGCACGGGTCACGACCTCCCACAGGTCCACGGCGTCCTCGCCGGCGCAGAAGATCTCAAAGCCGTCCTCACCGGTGTAGCCGGTGCGGGCCAGCAGGACCCGGTGCCCCGCCGCCGTGGCCCGGGCGACGGCGTAGTAGCGCAGGCGCGCCAGCAGCTCGCCCCCGCACAGCACGTCCGCCTCCCCGCAGCCCCGGGAGGTGGGGGAGGTCGCCTGGCGGGCCGCGTCGGGGGGCACCGGCCGCAGGGCCGCGGGCGAGGCCACCCCGGAATCGACCACCTGCGAGAGGACCTCGACGGCACGGGGCCCCTGGACGGCCAGGAGCGCAGTGTCGTCGCTCACGTCCTCCACCTGCGCCTGAAAGCCCGCCACCCGCTCGGCCAGGGCGGCCGCCACCCGCTCGCGGTTGCCGGCGTTGGGCACCACCAGGTACCGCTCCTCACAGACCCGGTAGACAATGAGGTCGTCCAGCACGCCGCCGCCCGTGTCCACGATCATCATGTAGCGGGCCCGCCCCACGCCGAGGGTGCCAGCCCGGCCCGTCAGCGCGTGGTCCAGGGCCGCGCCCGCCTGGGGGCCGCGTACCCACACCTCCCCCATGTGGGACAGGTCGAAGAGCCCGGCGGCGGTGCGCACCGCCCGGTGCTCGGCCAGGTCCGAGGCGTAGCGCAGGGGCATGTCCCAGCCGCCGAAGTCGGTGAAGGAGGCGCCCAGGGACACGTGGACCTCGTGCAGGGGCGTGCGCCGCAGGGCCGGGGAGGAGGTCATGGTCGGTCCTTCCTTTCAGGAGACGGAGGTGTCAGGGAGTTCCTGCGGGGTCGGGTAGGTGCACACCAGGTGGCGGTCGCCCCAGGCGTTGTCGACGCGGGTCACCGGCGGGAAGTAGCGTGTGCGCCGGGCCGCGCTCGCGGTCCCGGGCCAGGCCCCCTGGGTACGCGGGTAGGAGCGGGTCCACTCCTCGGCGGTCACCTGGGCCAGCGTGTGCGGGGCCAGGCGCAGCGGGGAGTCCTCCAGGGCGATCCGCCCGGCGGCCACGTCGTCGATCTCGGCGCGGATGGTGGTCATGGCCGCCACGAACCGGTCCAGCTCCTCCAGGGGCTCGGACTCGGTGGGCTCGACCATGAGGGTCCCGGCCACCGGGAAGGACAGGGTGGGGGCGTGGAAGCCGAGGTCGATGAGGCGCTTGGCCACGTCCTCGGCCGTGACCCCGGTGTCCCGGGTCAGCTCCCGCAGGTCCAGGACGCACTCGTGGGCCACCAGGCCGCCGGGCCCGGTGTACAGCGTGGGGTAGGCCTCCGCCAGGCGCCGTGAGAGGTAGTTCGCGGCGGCGACGGCGCCCAGGGTGGCGCGGCGCAGGTCGGCGTCGTCCATGAGCGCCAGGTAGGCCCAGGACAGGGGCGCGAGCCCCGCCGAGCCGAAGCGCGCCCCGGCCACCGGGTCCCCGTAGAAGCCCGCGTCCGGGTCGCCCTCCTCGGGGGCCGTCGACTCGTTGTGCCCGGCGGGCAGGTAGGGGACCAGGTGCGCCTTGGCCGCCACCGGCCCCACCCCCGGCCCCCCGCCGCCGTGGGGGAGGGCGAAGGTCTTGTGCAGGTTGAGGTGGCTGACGTCACCGCCCAGGTCCCCGGGGCGCAGCAGGCCGCACAGGGCGTTGAGGTTGGCCCCGTCGATGTAGACCTGGCCCCCGGCGGCGTGGACCAGGTCGGTCACGTGGCGCACCTGCTTCTCGAAGACCCCGTGCGTGGAGGGGTAGGTGAGCATAATGGCGGCGACCCGGCCCGCGTGGGCCGCGAGCCTGGCCTCCAGGTCGGCCACGTCAACGGACCCGTCCGGGGCGGTCCCCACCGCGACCACCCGCAGGCCCGCGGCCGCGGCCGAGGCGGCGTTGGTGCCGTGGGCCGAGGCGGGGACGAGGCACACGTCCCGCTCACCCTGGCCGCGGGCCTCCAGGTAGCCGCGGATGGCCAGGAGCCCGGCGAGCTCCCCCTGGGCCCCGGAGGCCGGCTGGAGGCTGACCCGGTCGTAGCCGGTCACCCGGGCCAGGCGCTGGCTCAGGTCGGCCAGGAGACGGCGCCAGCCGCGGGTCTGGGACGCCGGGGCCAGGGGGTGGATGCCCGCCAGGGCGGGGTCGAGCCAGGTGGCGGACTCGACGGCGGCGTTGAGCTTGAGGGTGCACGACCCCAGGGGCACCATGGTGCGGTCCAGGGCCAGGTCGCGGTCCGCCAGGGTGCGCAGGTAGCGGGTGAGGGAGGCCTCGCAGCGGTGGGCGTGGAAGACCGGGTGGGTCAGGAAGCTGCTGGTGCGGCGCAGGTCCGCGGGCAGGGGGAAGGCGTCGGCGGGGGAGCCGTCGGTGTCGTCGGTGTCGACTGGGCCGGCGGCCGCCTTGGCGCGTCTCCAGCCGGGCGTCCAGTCCAGGAGCCAGGCGGCTGTCCCGATGCTCGTCCGGACGGGCGCTCCCGGTTCCCTGGGCGCCTCTGCCCCTGCTGAGCCGGCTGTGTCCAGGCTGATGCCTGGGCGGACCGGCTGCCTGGGCTCCGCCTTCGGCGAGCTGGCCGTGCCTGGGACGCTCACTGGACGACATACGGAAGATATCGCTGTCCATACAGGATCAGGATTTGCGGGCATCGCTGCCCCCCACATAGACTCTGCTGAGCTGGCTGTGTCCTGGCTGGTGCGTGGGCGGACCGGCCGCCTGGCCCCTGCCTTCGGCGAGCTGGCCGTGTCGTGGTGTCCCTGGTGACCAGGACCCGCCTGCTTCGCCTTCGGTGAGTCCGTGTCGGTCAGGGCGGACACCACGGCGTCCAGGTGGGCGGTGGTGGTCAGCTCGTTGATGGAGATCCCCACGTGCTTGGTGTCCAGGTGGCGGATGTTCACGCCGCGGTCGGCGGCCCGGGCCACGGCCCAGGCCGCCCCCTGGGGGACGTACACGGACAGGGTGTCGAAGAAGTCCCGGTGCTCCAGGGTCAGGCCGGCCGCCTCCAGCCGGGAGGCCAGGTCGGCGGCCTGCTCGTGGATCCGCGTGGCGATGGCGGTCAGCCCCTCGGGGCCGTGGTGGACGCAGTACATGGCGGAGACGACCGCCATGAGGGCCTGGGCGGTGCAGATGTTGGAGGTGGCCTTCTGACGGCGGATGTGCTGCTCGCGGGTCTGGAGGGCCAGGCGCAGGGCGGGGGCGCCGTCGCGGTCCCGTGACACGCCCACGATCCGCCCCGGGAGCTGGCGCGTCAGGGCGGTGGTCACGGACATGAAGCCCGCGTGCGGGCCGCCGTAGAACAGGGGCGCCCCCAGGCGCTGGGCCGAGCCGACGGCGATGTCCGCCCCCAGCTCCCCGGGCGGGGTCAGGAGCGTGGCGGCCAGCGGGTCCACGTCCACGGCCACCAGGCCGCCGCGCGCGTGGACGGACTCGACCAGGGGTCTCAGGTCGTGCAGGGCGCCGCGGGTGGAGGCCTGCGCCAGCACGACCCCGGCCAGGGGGTCGTTGGCGATGCCCATGATCGAGTTGTTGAGCATGCCGGTGAGGTCGGCGAAGATGACCGGCAGGTCCAGCTGGTAGGCCCGGGACACGGCCATCTGGACGCACTGGGGGTGCAGGTCCAGATCCAGCAGGACCGGGAGATCCTTGCCCTGACGTCCCTGGGCGCGCACCATCAGCATCATGGCCTCGGTCACGGCGGTGGCCTCGTCCAGCAGGGAGGCGCAGGCCACGGGCAGGCCGGTGAGGTCGCTGACCACCGTCTGGAACAGTAGCTGGGCCTCCAGGCGCCCCTGGCTGATCTCGGCCTGGTAGGGCGTGTAGGAAGTGGTCCACGCGGGGTTGGACAGCACGTCGCGGGCGATGACGGCCGGGGTGTGGGCGGGGTAGTACCCGGCGCCGATCATCTCCACGTGCGGGTCGTTGTCGGCGGCATAGCCGCGCAGGGCCGCCAGGACGCCGGCCTCGTCCAGGGCGGGTGAGGGCGTGCCAGCTGGCGGCGGGGGCAGGGCGGGCAGGCCGCCGGGCACGAGGGCGTCGGCCAGCTCCTCCAGGCTGCCCAGCCCCAGCACGGACAGCATCCGGCTGGTGTCCTGCGTGCTGGGGCCGACGTGACGGGAGACGAAGCGGGCAGGGGCGGGGGCGCGTCGTCGGGCCATGGAAACCTCCGAGGGACTCATAATGAAGGGCCCATCATAGGGGCAAGCTGGCACCTGGCCGGGGTACGGGCGCGGTGCGTCGCCGCCCCGGCGGTGGCTGACACAGGAGCGCCGGCGGTGGTTGACACAGGAGCCCCGGAGGACTTAATTTCATGCCGTAAATAACGTGGACCCGGCTCCGGGTCCGGTCCTGGAAGAGACGACGATGACCCTCCACCTGCGCAGTGCCGGCACCTCCCTGGTCCTGGACACCCTCCCCGACCGCTTCCCCGTGGTCCGGCACTGGGGCGCCGACCTGGGTGACGTCGACGGCGCGGACCTCACCGACGCGGCGGACGCCTCCCGCACCACGCTGGGCTCCAACACCGCCTGGATGCTCAACGACCTGCCGGTGCTGCCCCTGGCCTCCCTGGGCTGGTCCGCCCGCCCCGCCGTCGTCCTGCACCGCTGCGACGGCACCGCCTTCTCCTTCCACCCCGGGGCCGTCACCCACGAGGCGGGTCAGGAGACCGGCGCCGGTAGCGTGCGCACCCTCACCTCCACCGGCACCGACGCCGTCCACGGCGTCACCGTTGAGTGCGAGATCCGCCTGGAGCCCTCCGGCCTGGTGCGCGTGCGCGCCACCGTCCGCAACGACGCGACCGGCCGCGAGGACCTCGCCCCGGGGCTGTTCGTCGACGAGGTCACCCCCTACCTGCCCCTGCCCGACGCCGCCGACGAGATCCTCGGCATGTCCGGCCACCACCTGCGCGAGCGCGGCCTGCAGCGCCACGCCCTGACCGCCGGCACCCACCTGCGTGAGTCCTGGGAGGGGCGCCCCGGCCACGACGCCACCACCTGGCTGGCCGCCGGACGCAGCGGCTTCGGCTGGCGGTCCGGCACCGTCCACGGGGTGCACCTGGCCTGGAGCGGCGGCACGCGCTCCCTCGTCCTCAACCCGCCCCAGGGGCGCAAGCTCGTGGGCGCCGGGGAGCTCCTCCAGGGCGGTGAGGTCCTCCTGGGCCCCGGCGGCTCCTACACCTCCCCGTGGGCCGTCTTCTCCTGGGGCGAGGGCCTGGACGCCCTGGCCCACCGCTCCCACGCCTGGCTGCGCTCCCTGCCCTCCCACCCCTCCCGCCCCCGCCCGGTCCTGCTCAACACCTGGGAGGCCGTCTACTTCGACCACGACCTGGGCAAGCTCAAGGCGCTGGCCGACACCGCCGCGCAGGTCGGCATCGAGCGCTACGTCCTGGACGACGGCTGGTTCGGCTCCCGGCGCGACGACACCTCCGGCCTGGGGGACTGGCAGGTCTCCGCCGAGGCCTGGCCGGACGGCCTGGGGCCCCTGGTGGACCACGTCCACTCCCTGGGCATGGAGTTCGGGCTGTGGGTGGAGCCCGAGATGGTCAACCTCGACTCCGAGCTCGCCCGGGCCCACCCCGACTGGATCCTCTCCGACGGCGCCGGCGGGGCACCCGAGCACCGCCACCAGCGGGTGCTGGACCTGTGCGCGCCCGGCGCCTGGGAGTACCTGCTCGACTCCGTCTGCGACCTGGTCGGTCGCTACGGCATCGACTACCTCAAGTGGGACCACAACTCCCCGCTGGTGGCCGTCGGCCACGTGACGGCCCGCCCCACGTCCGGCCACCACGGGGGCGCGGCCGTCCACGACCAGACCCTGGCCCTCTACCGTCTCCTGGACGCCCTCCACGAGCGCCTCCCCGGCCTGGAGGTCGAGTCCTGCGCGGGCGGTGGCGGCCGGATCGACCTGGGCATGATGGAGCGTACCCAGCGCGTGTGGGCCTCGGACTCCATTGACGCCCACGACCGCCAGGACATCCAGCGCGGCACCACCCTCCTGCTGCCCCCCGAGCTCGTGGGCACCCACGTGGGCGCCGCTCGGGCCCACACCACGCTGCGTCACCTCGACCTGGGCTTCCGGGCCGGGACCGCCCTGTGGGGGCACATGGGCGTGGAGTGGGACCTGACCGCTGCGGATACGCTCACCCGCGAGCGCCTGGCCGCGGTCATCGCCCTGCACAAGGAGCTGCGGGGCCTGCTGCACTCGGGCCTGACCGTCCACGCGGACCTGCCCGACGACGACGCGCTGCGCATCGAGGGCGTGGTGGCCGCCGACGGCTCCCAGGCCGTCTACGAGATCGCCTGCCTGGGGCAGCTGCCTGCCTGGCCCACGGCCCCCCGCCCGCTGCCCGGGCTGGCCCCCCGACGCCGCTACCGGGTGGAGCTGGCCGCCCCCGCCTACCCCGACCTGGGGCTGCCGGCCGGGTGGATGGCCGACGGCGTCACCCTGCCCGGCTCCTACCTGTCCGCCACGGGCCTGGCCCTGCCGGTGCTCCACCCCGACCACCTGGTGCTGGTGCGCGCCACCGCCGTGGACTGAGGCCCTGGCCGGCCCTTGTCCGTGCGGTCCCGATCCCTCTGTCTCAGAGGGTCGGCAGCGGCTGAGGCCCTTGTCCGCGCGCGGTCCCGGACCCTGCTCCGGGGGCGAGAAGTGCTCAGAAGTGCTCCCGGGGGTGCGAGAAGGCCCGGCCCGGGATGGATCACCCGGGTCGGGCCTGTCGCACGAGGTCGCCCAGCCGTTTCCCATGTCGGCGGGCGGGGCCCTCCCTCGCCGAGCGCTCGGTCGCGGTCCCTGGTCCGCGTCCCGGCTTCCAGCGGGTGACGGTCACTGACGCTCCCCAACGTCTCTCGGCACCCACCGTCCGGCGGCACAACCAATAGTGCACACCACCCCTGGGAGAACACCCCCGTAGTACCTCACAGCTTCCTGGGAAAAACGAGGCGGCGCCGGGGTGCCGCTACGGACGCAGCTCACTGGCACAGAAACGCCTTGTGGGAGGCGGGGAGAGCCTCCAGGGCTGCTCGTGGGTGGCGTCATTGCAGGGGCCTCCGGGCCATCTCCTGCGCCCGGGCGCGGCTGACCATGTGCTGGCGCTCCGCTCTGACGCACGCCTGGATCCACCGGGTCGGCACGCAGCCGACCTTAAGGTCAGGTGCCGGGCGCTCGACGCCCGCGGCGTAGAAGTCGGAGTCGCTAGGGCTGGTCAGGTCGGTGCCGGTAAGACGGGCGCCGTGCTGCCTGAGGGTCGTGGTGACGACGCTGAACGAGACGCGGTACCGGGCGGCGAGGACGATCATGGCGTCGCGGTCCGGCTTCCTGACGACGGCGGAGGCTGCGGGCGGCGGGTTCCTCGTCCTTCTACACTTGCCCGCGATGACCGTTACGACCGCTACGACCCCGTTCCTTGACGCCGGCCCGGTCGGTGACGGGGGTCGTGGTGCTCGCCGCCGGTCCCACGGAGGCGCTCCCAGCCTCTCCCGACCGCGGGGCACCGCCCGACGTGTGCGCGGGGCACCGCCCGACGTGCGTGCGGGGCACCGCCCGTCGTGAGCGTGAAGCTCGCGACCTCGGTACCTCCTTCACCGAGCTCGGCGGCCGGGACGCGCCGCTGCGCTGTACGCTCCTGGCCGCCGACCGGGACGTCGGCCCATCCCTCAGCGGCCTGCGCGGCAACGGCGTGCGCCCGGGACGTAGGGAGGGTGTCTTGCGGCGTATGACTGATCTACGAAAGTACTCGGCGGCCTTCTACCTCAAGAGCACGGCCCTGGTCATGCCGATACTGCCGCTCTGGTGGACGGTCGACCAGGGCGTCCCTCTCGGCACGTACTTGTCCCTCATGGCGGCAGGAAATGTCTTCAGCATGGTCATCGACCTGCCGCTGTCGTTCTTCAGCGACCGCCTCTCGCACGCAGCCTTCTATGCGTCGGGCCTCTTCGTCCTCGGGTCTGCGTTCACTGCGCAGATACTCCTCGGCGGGACCCCCGCGCTCCTTACCTACGTCGTCACCACGGCCGTCGCCGACGCCCTCATATCCGGCGCCGACGCCAGCCTCCTGGTGGACGTCGTCGGTGAGAACCGATACCGTGACACCTACCGGCACCTTAACCGGCACTTCTACCTCTACACCGCCGCCTTCTTCCTCGCAGGGGTCGGGCTCTACTATCTCGACCCGCGTGCCCTGATGGCGCTGCAGGGCCTCATGCTGTGGTCCGGCGCGACGCTTGTCGCCAGGATCCGCCCTCGGGCGTCAGGCGGTCCCCGCGGCTCGCGGCCCGGTCGTCGCAGCAGTCCGTGGGCAACATGCGGAGCCGGTATTCGGCGTTATGCTCTCGGGGTTCCGGGAGACTATATTGTGATCGCTCTGGTCACGGTCATGCTCTCGGCGTTCTTCGACGGCCTCATGCAGTTCCAGAACCGAACGATTCAGGTTATTGCGGCGGACGCCGCGTCCGCACGGTTCGGCGGCGGTATCTGGACTTCTGCCGTGCTCCTGGCACTGGGTAACGCAGCGTCGTCCGTGGGCCTCGGCAGAGTCTTCTCCCGGCTGTCCGCCGGCCGCTCCGCGGTCCTAGGGCTGACCCTCCTGCTCCCCTTCTGCGTGTCCGCGCTCGTAGGGCTGGCGAGCGGAGACTTGATCCTCGTAGCAGCTGGCTACATGCTGCTCTGCGTGGTCAAGGGCGTCTACCGGCCTCTCGTCTCCGCGCTGGTCGTTCGACTGACCCCTGACGCAAGGTTCATATCGACATGGATTAGCGCCTTCGGAGTCCTCGCCGGAATCGTCTCCAGTGTCATCAACTTCGGTGTGGCCCTCGGCGGCAACACGGTCACCCGCAGCGAACTGATCTGGGCCGCCCTCGGGATCCTCCTGGGGGCAGTCGCCCTTGCTGTCGGGTGCTCCCGCAGGTCGGTGTCGGCCCCCTCTACGGAGGACGTTCCCCTAAACGCACCAGCAAGAGCGTGCCACTGGACCTCGCTATCGCTCCGTCCGTCGTACAGGAATATTCTCCCGGAACCTCCCTCCCGGACCTTAAGTCTCTTGCCGAGAATCTTCACGCCTCCGGTCTGCGTTCGCCGAAGCTCGAGGCGATCGGTTCACGCTCCGTTTCCTGGGAGTACGTGGACGGGGTCCCGGGAAACAGCAGTCGCCCCTTGACGTCCTACGACGGCTCCGGGGCGGGCTGGAGACTGCTTGTCAGTGATCTGGCGGCACGCAGCTCCGAGTTCGTTCCCGCCTTCCAATGCACTTCGGACGGCTTCGGAACGAGCCACGAATACTGTGCCGCCCTCTGCCGGTGCAGGGTCTTCTCCCACTGCGACCTCCGCCCCGGCAACATCCTGATACTGGAAGACGACTACCGTGCAGTAGGATGGGACCGCGCCCACTACTGCAGCCGCCTGTTCGACGAGCTGACCCTCGTCGTACACCCCTGGTTCAGTGACCGACCAGACGCCTACCAGCTCATGCGGGACACGGTCAGCAGACTCCTCCAGGGACACGATGACCGGTGTCCTGTAAGAGGTCTCGACGTGCTGGATCTCGTGGTCGGCTTCGCACGTGCGAGGTACCGTGACGTCGGGTGCCAGCCCGATGACGGGGGAGGGGAGTCGCTCGCACCGGGCTACCGGCGAGTCATCGCGGGCCTGGACGGCCTCCGAGGGGACGGCGCCTCATCCGCCGCGTAGCCTCAGCGTGCTCGACCGACAGCCGCGGTGCGTCCTGCCCCGCCGCCGAAAGGGGTCCCGAGCGTGCATCGGGTCACGGCGGTGCCCCGCGGTTGGGAGAGGCCGGGAGCGCCTCCGTAGACTGCCCGGCGATGAGCACCCAGACCCTCGCCACGACCCCCGCCACCGACCGGACCGGCGTCGACGCCCGCCCCCGGGGGCTGCCGCGCACCTACCACGTGCGCACCCTGGGGTGCCAGATGAACGTCCACGACTCCGAGCACATGGCCGGCCTGCTGGAGGCGGCCGGCTACCGGCGCGTCGAGGACGTGCCGCAGGCCGCCGCCCGCGCCACCGAGGCCGGTGACGGGGGCGCCGACGTCGTCATCCTCAACACCTGCTCGGTGCGTCAGAACGCCGCCAACCGCCTGTTCGGCAACCTGGGCCAGCTCGCCGCCGTCAAGCGCGGGCGCCCCGGCATGCAGATCGCCGTGGCCGGCTGCCTGGCCCAGCAGATGGGGCAGGGCATCGTCGAGCGCGCCCCCTGGGTCGACGTCGTCTTCGGTACCCACAATATTGACGTCCTGCCCGCCCTGCTGGAGCGGGCCCGCCACAACGCCGAGGCCGCCGTCGAGCTGGAGGAGTCCCTCAAGGTCTTCCCCTCCACCCTGCCCACCCGCCGCGACTCCGCCTACTCCGCCTGGGTGTCCATCGCCGTGGGCTGCAACAACACCTGCACCTTCTGCATCGTGCCCTCCCTGCGGGGCCGCCAGCGCGACCGCCGCCCCGGGGACGTCCTGGCCGAGATCCAGGCCGTGGCAGCCCAGGGGGCCATTGAGGTCACCCTCCTGGGGCAGAACGTCAACTCCTACGGGGTGGGCTTCGGGGACCGGGGCGCCTTCGCCGGGCTGCTGCGGGCCGCCGGGGCCGTGGAGGGCATTGAGCGGGTGCGCTTCACCAGCCCCCACCCGGCGGCCTTCACCGACGACGTCATCGAGGCCATGGCCACCACCCCCACCGTCATGCCCAGCCTGCACATGCCCCTGCAGTCGGGCTCGGACCGGATCCTGCGGGCCATGCGCCGCTCCTACCGCACCACCCGGTTCCTGGGGATCCTGGAGCGGGTGCGCGCCGCCATGCCCGAGGCGGCCATCACCACTGACATTATCGTGGGCTTCCCCGGGGAGACCGAGGAGGACTTCGCCGCCACCCTGGAGGTGGTTAAGCGGGCCCGGTTCGCCTCGGCCTTCACCTTCGAGTACTCCCCGCGCCCGGGCACCCCCGCCGCCGACCGGGACCAGGTGCCCGCCGAGGTGGTCAGGGAGCGTTACCAGCGCCTGGAGGCGTTGATGGGCCGCATCGCCCGGGAGGAGAACGAGAGGCAGGAGGGGCGCGTCGTCGAGGTGCTGGTCGCCGAAGGCCAGGGGCGCCGCGACGCGGCCACCGCCCGCGTCTCGGGGCGGGCCGCCGACAACCGGCTGGTGCACGCCGCCCTGCCCGCCGGCGTGGCGGCCGACGACTACGCCGGCGGCGCCCCGCGCCCCGGGGACGTGCTCACCGTGAGGGTCACCCACGGCGCCCCCCACAACCTCATTGCCGACTCCGCCCGATGCGGACGGCAACTGGGTGCGGCGGCGTCCGCGGCCAACCAGGCTCTGCGGCCCGGGGACCGCCTGTGGCTCGACGACGGCCCCGCCCTGTTCCAGGTGCGCCGCACGCGCGCCGGGGACGCCTGGGAGCGCTCCCGGACCGAGGCCTGTGCCGCCCCGGAGTCCGACACCGCCCCGGTGAGCCTGGGCATACCCACCATCCGGGTGGGGGCGCCGTCGGCCATCCGGGTAGGGGCGCCGTCGGGCGCCAGACCGGGGACCCCGCGCCGCTCAGGACAGGCGGACGTGCCTCTGGGTAGGTGAGCGCCTCTTTCGGTGGGTGGACGCCTTTTCCAGTGGGTGGGCGTGCCTCCCGGTGGGACAGGTGAACGCCTCTCCCGGTAGGTGGACGCCTCTCCCGGTAGGTGGACGCGCTTCCCGGTAGATAGACGCCTTTTCCGGTAGATGAACGCGCTTTTGGTCAGATGAACGCTTCTCTAGGTGGCGTTCACCTGCTCTATGCGGCGTTCATCCACCCTAGACGGCGTTCACCTGCTCTAGAGCGCGTTTATCTTCCTCAGAGCGCGTTCATGTGTGTGGGACCGCGTTCCCGCCTTCGGTCCCCAGGTGGGGGTACAGGGTGCTCCTGCACGTGGGAGGACGTCCGACGTCGACGTCGTCGCCTGGTGCGGTGGCCGAGGGTGCCCGCGCACGCGGGAGGGCGTCCACCTGGGGTGTCCCGCATCCTCTGTCCGGCAGTCGGTGCCACCACCTGGGACGCCCACCTGGGGCGCCCACCTGGGACGGGTAGTCTGTCCCCGGAAAGCGAGGTGCACCCGTGGCACGACCCTCCGTCCCCGTCATCGCCCTGACCGGCTACCTGGGCGCGGGCAAGACCACCGTGCTCAATCACCTCCTGCGTGCCCCCGGGGCGCGCCTGGGCGTGGTGGTCAACGACTTCGGGGACATAGGCGTGGACGCCGCCCTGGTGTCCGGGCAGGTCGACGAGCCCGCCTCCGTGGCCGGGGGCTGCCTGTGCTGCCTGCCCGACGCCGGGGCCCTGGTCCCCGCCCTGGAGCGCCTGACCCGTCCCCGCCTGGGGCTCGACGCCGTCATTATCGAGGCCTCCGGCATTGCCGAGCCCCCTCAGCTGGCACGTCTCATCCGCTCCCTGCCCTGGCGACGCACCCGCTTCGGCGGGCTTATTGACGTGGTCGACGTCGTCAACCAGGCCGCCACCGTGGACACCGGAGCGGCCCCGCCCGCCCGCTACGGGGCCGCCACCTTAGTGGTCCTGACCAAGACCGACCTGCTGGACCCCGGCGGGCGCCAGGCCGTCGTGGAGCGCCTCACCGCGCGCGTCCGCGCCCACAACCCCCGGGCCACCGTGGTGGTCGCCGACCACGGCCGTATCGACCCCCTGCTGGTGGCCGACGTCTCCGGCCCCGTGGCCGGGATTCAGGGGGAGGCGGTCCAGGACGAGCTCCCCCTGGCCGAGGTCAGCCGTCAGGAGCGTCAGGAGCGCGAGCCCGGGTGCGCCCACCACGCCCACGTCGTGACCGTCCCGGCGCCCGGGCACGTGGACCCCGGGAGCCTGGCGGACCTCCTGGAGGACCTGCCCGCGGACGTCTACCGGCTCAAGGGGGTGCTCGCCCTCGCCGGGGGCGGCTCGCGCCGCGACAGGCCCCGGGAGATCGTGGTCAATGTCGTCGCCGGGCGGGCCCACCTGGAGGACGGTCCTGCCGGGGCCCCGCAGCACGGCCTGGTGGCCATCGGCCCCCACCTGGACACCGAGGCGGTGCGCTCCCGCCTCCAGGCGGCCCTGCGCCCGGCCCGGGCCCCTGACCCTGCCGGCCCGGCCCGTCTGGAGCGGATCCGGCGTCGGGGCCGGGGCCTGTGAGAGCCCCCGGGAAAGTTCCCAGGAAGCTGTGAGGTGGTAGTGGGGTGTTCTCCCAGGGGCGGTGTGCACTATTGGCTGTGCCGCCGGACGGTGGCGACCGCGAGACGTTGGGGAGCGTCGGTGACCGGCCGCCTCCGGAATGCCGGACCGCAGCCCAGGGACTGCGACCGTGCGCTCGGCGAAGGAGGCACGGCCTCCCGGGATGGGAACCGGGAGGCGGCCTCGTGCGATGGGCCCGACCCGGTGATATCCGGGCCGGGCCTTGTCGTACCTGCCAGGCCCGCCGGGGCCGACCAGGGCGCGTGGGCGCCTACCAGCCGCCCTGCGTCAGCGCGGCCCGTGGCCCTCGATGAACAAGGGGGCGTCTCTGGGGCGCCGCAGGGGCGGCCGGGGGAGTAGCCGTGGACCTCACCGCCAGGCGGCCGCTCGCGGGCCCCAGGTCTCCGGCCTGCGTTCTGTCCGTGGGGCCCGGGACGCTATCGTCGAGGTGTGGGAAGTAAGCCGTGTCCTGCCTGTGGGGGACTGCTCCTGAGAAGGTAGGGGACAGTCATGGTCTGGAGCCGTGGCCCTTACCGGCAGGGGGCCGCCGGGCTCACCGTGAGGTGAACAGCTCACCCAGGCGCGGGAAGGTGCGACTCGTAAGGACGGTGGCGTCAGCGCGCTCCAGGACGAAGTCGTAGCGCAGGCCCGCCGCGGCCAGCTGCTGGGGGGGCGTGAGGAACAGCGCGGTGGCGATCCCGTCGGCCTGCGCGCAGGTGCCCGCCACCGCCCACGTGGCCAGCACGTCACGGACCGGCAGCCCGGTGAGCGCGTCCAGCACGTGGTGCAGGCCCTCCCCCCAGGCCCGCTCGCTCACCCCGGAGGCCGCCAGCGCCCCCCTGCGCAGGGTCACCACGCCAATGACCCGTCCGGGGCTCCCCGGCTCCTCCAGGCCCAGGCGTACCGGCGTGCCGCTGCGGACCACCAGGTCCCCCGAGGCGTCCACCACGACCTCGTCCACGCCCGCCCGCCCCAGGGCGTCCGCCACCATGTCGACCAGGAAGCCCTTGCCCACGGCGCCGACGTCGACCAGCGCCGGGCGGGGCAGGGTCAGACGGTCCCCGTCACGGCGGACCTGTCCCCAGGTCAGGCGGCCGCGGCGGGCCCCCAGGCGGTGCAGGGCGCCGTCGCGCACGGTGAAGGAGTAGGCCGGGTCGTAGCCGAGCTCGACCAGGTCGGCCCCCACCAGCGGGTCAATGCGGCCCGCGCTGGCCCGGTGGAGCAGGTCGTAGAGGGCCAGCATGCGCCCCGAGCCGCGGGGCAGGTCCAGGACCACCGGGCCCGGCGTGCCGCGGGTGCCAGCCTCACCCAGGCCGCCGACCTCACCGCGGGCGGCACGGCTGACCAGTGAGTCCTCCCGGAACCGGGACCACACCCCCTCGTAGGCGTCAACGAGCTCGAGCACCTGCCCACGCGCCCCTGGCGGGAGCGCACGGCGAGTCAGGACCCGCCAGGGGCAGCCGGTGGCGGTAAAGGACCAGGTGTGGTCCCAGCAACACCCGGAGGACGGTTCTCGAGCCGTAACCGGCCCCATGGTGCGGGATGTGTCAGGCACCCCCGACACGCTGTGACCTCCTTCACTTTGACCTGAAGAATATGGTCATCCTATCCTACCTAAAAGGAGCGCGCCTCCACTTCTTAGGTACGTCTAAATCTACCCACTTCCCCCTGAAAGCCATGTGAGCGAGTATGTCAACTGCCTCTGCCGGTCGTACGGCCCCCCGGCTCACCGTCCCCCTCACGGCCCTCCTGGCCCTCCTGGCCCTCCTGCTGGCGCCCGGGGCCCGCGCCTCCGAGGCGGACACCGACCACGGCACCTGGGGCGAGGTCGCCGCCGTGGTCACCCAGGACCTCGACAACGGGCTCGCCCGCTACCAGGCCGGTGACACCTCCGGCGCGGCCGCCGCCTTCCAGCGGGCCTACAACTCCGGCTACGTGGCCTCCAACCTGGCCGCGGTGGTCACCGACCGGCTGGGCAAGGAGACCATGACCACCCAGAAGGACGCCTTCGCCTCCCTGCGCCAGGCCGCCTTCAAGACCGGCAACGAGCAGGTCCTCTCCGAGGGGGTGGCCTCCCTGAGCAGCTCGGTGACCCAGTCCGCCGCCCAGCTCGACGCCCTGACCGACCTGCTGAACCCCAGGGACTACGCCGCCCAGCGCGCCGCCACCACGGCCACGGAGCGCGCCGCCCTGGACGCGGCCAAGACCCAGGTCAACACCGGCCGGGGCGAGCGCACCTGGGGCGAGGTCGCCGTCGAGATGACCGACCTCATTGACCGGGGCGTGGCCGCGGCCGTCTCCGGTGACGGCAGGGCCGGCAGCGACCTGGTCAACCAGGCCTACTACGGCTACTACGAGAAGCTCGGCTTTGAGAAGACCGTCATGTCCGCCATCTCCGGGGACCGGGTCTCCCAGGTGGAGAACCAGTTCAAGGTGGTGCGCAAGGCCATGGTGGGCGGTGAGGACGCCCAGACGGTGACCTCCGCGGCCGCCGAGCTCAAGAGCATGATCACCCAGGACGCCGCCACCCTCGACGCCGGGGCCGCCGACCAGGTCAACCCGGTCAAGTCCTTCCTCACCAGCTCCTTCGGGCAGGCCCTCATTATCCTCCTGCGCGAGGGCCTGGAGGCCATCCTCGTGGTGGCCGCCATTATCGCCTACCTGATCAAGGCCGGGATGAAGGACCGCGTCAAGCACATCTACCTCGGTATCCTCCTGGGCCTGGTGGGCAGCGGGGTCGTGGCCGCCCTCTTCGCGTGGCTGTTCGACTCCGCCTCCTCCCACCAGGAGATCCTGGAGGGCGTCGTGGCCCTCATCGCCATGCTCATGCTGCTGTTCACCTCCAACTGGATGCTCTCCAAGAGCTCGGTGGCCTCCTGGAACGCCTACATCAAGGACCGGACCCAGGCCTCCGTCTCCAACGGCGGGGTGTGGGCCCTGGCCTCCCTGAGCTTCCTCGCCGTCTTCCGCGAGGGCGCCGAGACCGTCATGTTCTACCAGGCCCTGCTCACCATGGACCGCGGCGGGGCCGCCTCCGTCTGGCAGGGGTTCGCCGTGGGGTGCGTCATCCTCGTGGCCGTCTTCCTGCTCATCCGCTTCACCAGCGTCAAGATCCCGCTGCGGCCCTTCTTCGCCGTCACCAGCTTCCTCATGGCGCTCCTGGTGGTCATCTTCGCCGGCGGCGGCGTCCACGCCCTGGTGGAGGGCGACGTCGTGTCCGGCACCTACGTCCAGGGGGTCCCCACCTACGACTACCTGGGCGTCTACCCCTACGTCGAGACCCTGGCCGCCCAGGGGGTCATGGCCGTGGTCGTCGTGGTCCTGGCGGCAGTCTCCCTGCTGCGCCGCCGGGCAGGCGCCGCCGCGGCCACCGCGGCGTCGGCTGCTTCCTCGGCGGCGGCCTCCTCTCCGGACGGTGCCGCCTCCTCGGCGTCACCCTCCTCTCCGGCCACCGCGGCATCGGCTGCCTCCCCGGACGGTGCCGCCTCCCCGGCATCACCCGCCGGGCAGCCCGCAGCCCGCTCCGCGACCTGGCCGCAGGCCGACGACTGACACCAGGCTTCCCGGGCCCGCCCGGAAGACCCGGTCGCACCAAACCCGGTGCGGCCTTCCCCGAACCCGAACAAGAACAAGTGAGGATCCTCATGCGTATCCGCAAGCCCCTCATCGTCGCCGCGACGCTCGCCCTGGCCGGTACCCTGAGCCTGAGCGCCTGTGGCGGCGACTCCTCCAAGGAGGCAGCCCCGTCCGCCACCGCCACCGAGAAGGCGGAGGGCGGCAAGGGCTTCCAGGAGTACCCGGTGGGTGACGACCAGATCGGCTACGGCAACGGGAACGTCGGCGAGATCAACGTCTCCCTGGTCTACTTCCAGCCCGTGGACATGGAGCCGGCCGGCATGGGCCTGAAGGCCTCCGAGGCGTCCTTCCACCTGGAGGCCGACATCTCCGGCCTGGAGGGCAACGACCTGGGCTACGGGGCCGGTGACTTCGTCCCCGGCCTGACAGTGGACTACACCATTACCAACAAGGCCACCAACACCGTCGCCGCCGAGGGCACCTTCATGCAGATGAACGCCTCCGACGGCCCCCACTACGGGGGCAATATCGCCCTGCCCGACGCCGGGGAGTACACCCTGGCCCTGAAGATCCACTCCCCGGAGGAGAACGGCTGGATGCTCCACTCCGACGAGGAGACCGGTGTCAAGGGCCGGTTCTGGACCACGCCCATCGAGCTGAGCTGGGACTGGAACTACACCCCCCAGCAGTGGTAGGCCCACTGGCCTGAGCGCCGCCCCTGCACCGGACAGGGGCGGCGCCCGGGCGCACCAGGCCACGCACACCCCCGGGACGACCCCGCCCCGGCTCGTAAGGACTCGTAGGATAGGGACTCTCATGCTGGAACGTTTCGTCGCCGTCGTCGGAGGAATGGCCCTGCCGTTCCTCCTCGTGTCCGGGCTCGCAGTGGTCCTGGTCCCCCACCAGCCCCGGGGGTGGGAGCCCTCCAGCCGGTGGCGCGCCGCCTGCGCCCTGACCGGGCTGGTCGCGGGGTCGGTCTTCGCCGTCCTGCGCGCCACCGCCGTCCTGCGCTCGCGCTCAGCGGTCAGCCTGCCCACCCTCTACGCCTGCGTGGCCGCCGACGTGGTCCTCCTGGTCCTCCTGGCGGCCCAGGTCGGGCGCCCCCGGTGGGGCGGTAGCGGCCGCCTGGGCCGCGCCACCAACGTGCTGGCCTGCGTGGTGCTGGCCCTGGCCTTCTTCCGGGCCGTGCCCGAGACCGTCCTGCAGCTCACCGCCTTCATTGAGCCCGGCAGGCAGACCGTGTCCTCCGAGATGCTCCTGCGCGTCCTGGGCTTCCTGTCCGGCTGGGTGGCCTGCGCCGTCCTGGCGTTCCTGGTCTACCGGGCCGCCCGGCGCTCCCCGGTACGCCTGACCCGCCTGACGGTGTGCGCCTTTATGGCCCTGGTGCTCTTCACCCACGCCACCGACCTGCTCACCGTCCTGCACGCCAACCACCGCATTGTCCTGCACGGGGCCGCCTTCCGGCTCCTGGTGTGGTTGACCAACAACGCCCAGTCCACGCTGCTGATCACCACCGCCGCCGTCCTGCTGGTACCCCTGGCGGTGGCCGCCGGCCTGACCCTGCGCCGGGCGCCGGCCGCCGCCAACCCCGCCCGGGCCCGGGCCGCCGTCGCCGGGCGCCGCCGCACCCGCCGGTGGGTGCTGGCCACCGCCCTGGGCGTGGGGGTGCTGGCCACCACCCGCACCTACGGCGTGGCCAAGGTCAATGAGGTCCCGGTCCTGTCCGAGCCCGAGCCCTACCGGCTCGAGGACGGTACCGCCTACCTGGCCCTCACCACCCTGGAGGACGGCCACCTCCACCGCTTCGAGTACAAGGCCTCCAACGGTGCCGCCGTGCGCTTCATCGTCATCCTCAAGAACGGCGGCGCCTACGGCGTGGGCCTGGACGCCTGCGAGAACTGCGGCCCCTCGGGCTACTACGAGAAGGACGGCAAGGTGATCTGCAAGCGCTGCGACGTGGCCATTAACCCGGCCACCATCGGCTTCAAGGGCGGCTGCAACCCCATCCCCCTGGCCTTCGACGTCGTCGGGGGGGACCTGGCCATCGCCGAGGCCGACCTGGAGGCCGCCAAGAAGGTCTTCGCGTGAGCCCCCGCACCCACCGTCCCCGCCCGGACGCGGGGCCCCGGCGGGTCCCCGTCCCCTCGTCCGCCCCGGAGGTGGCCTGATGTTCTTCACCCGACTGCTGCGCCGGTCCTTCACCAGGCAGCTGCGCCGCCGCTCCCTGGTCGTCCTGACCGTGGCGCTGTCCGCGGCCGTGAGCGTGGCCATGCTCGGCGTCGTCCTCGACGTGGGCGACAAGCTCAACGCCGAGCTGACCACCTACGGCTCCAACATCACCGTCCAGCCCAAGGCCCAGGGCGTGGTGTCCGACCTGTACGAGACCAGTGAGGACACCGAGGCCACCGCCTTCCTCAACGAGGCCGACGCCGCCAGCCTCAAGACGATCTTCTGGGCCTACAACATCGTGGACTTCGCCCCGGTGCTGACCACCCACCTCACCGTGGCCGGCGCCGGGGGATCCTCCCTGACCGGGGTCAAGGCCGTGGGCACCTGGTTCAACAAGGAGGTGTCCCTGCCCACCGGGCAGAGCGTCACCGCGGGCATGACCACCCTGCGCTCCTGGTGGGCCTGGAAGGGGACCTGGCCCACCGACGACGGCAGCCAGGTCGCCCTGGGCTCCTCCCTGGCCTCCGAGCTGGGGGCCTCGGTGGGCGACACCCTCACCCTGGGCGGGACCGCCGGTGATCACACCCTGACCGTCAGCGGGATCTACACCTCCAAGGACGGTGACGACAAGGTCCTCTACGCGCCCCTGTCCGTCGTCCAGCACGTCTCGGGCCACCCCGGCAAGGCCGAGCGGATCGAGGTCAAGGCCCTGACCACCCCGGAGAACGACCTGAGCCGCAAGGCCGCCTCCAACCCCAGGGCCCTGTCCAAGGCCGAGTGGGAGACCTGGTACTGCACGGCCTACGCCTCCTCCATCACCTACCAGATCGAGGAGGCCGTCCCCGGCTCGGTGGCCAAGCAGGTCCGCCAGGTCGCCGCCGTGGAGGGCAACGTCCTGGTCAAGACCCAGGCCCTCATGATCCTCATGACCGCCCTGAGCCTGGTGGCGGCCGCCCTGGCGGTAGCCTCCCTGACCACCGCCTCCCTGGTGGAGCGCACCGGCGAGTTCGCCCTCCTCAAGGCGGTAGGCGCCTCCTCGGCCGCCGTCAACCGGCTGATCCTGGGGGAGACGGCCGTCATCGGCGTGGCCGGCACGCTCCTGGGAGCCCTGGTGGGATCGGGCCTGGCCCAGCTGATCGGCAAGGTCGTCTTCGGCTCGACCATCACCATGCGGCCCATGGTCTTCGTGCTGGTGGCGGTGCTGGTGTCCCTGGTCCTCCTGGCGGCCACGGCCTCCTCCATGCGCTCCATCCTGCGTATCCAACCGGCTACGGCCCTGCACCGGAGGTGACGGACATGAGCGAGACCACCCCCACGACCACCTCGCGGACGCCCCGCGGGACGACCAACCGGCGCCTGTTCGTCCGCATGCTCGCCGCCGCCATGCGACGCCGCCGTTCACGGGCCCTGGCGGCCGTCCTGTCCTCCGCGGTGGGCTCGGCCACCCTGTTCTGCCTGGCCGCCGTCTGCCTGGCGGTCCCCGCCCAGATGAGCGCCCAGATGCGCCAGTTCGGGGCCAACCTCATTGTGGTGCCGGTGGCCTCCGAGGGCTCCGCCCCCCGGATCTCCTCCCAGGAGGCCGCCGACGTGGACGCCGCCGTGGCCACCGCCCTGGGCGTGGGCACGGACCAGCTGGCCACCGCCGCCTACCGCTACGAGACGGTGCGTATCAACAAGTCCCCCTACATGCTCGCCGGTATCGACGTGGACCGGGTCCGGACCCTCAACGGGCACTGGGAGGTGACCGGCCACTGGCCCGGCCCCGGGGAGGTCCTCATTGGCTCCGACGTGGCCGAGGCCGCGGGCTTCACCGTCGGCTCCACGGTCACCGCCGAGTACCTCTCCAGCGACAACCTGGACCTGGGCTCCCAGACCTCGGTGGCCCCCGACGGGTCGGTGAGCTCGGACCCGCTGACCCCCACCGCCGCGCCCACGGGCACCGCCACCACCGCCCCGGGCCACGCAGGTCACTCCGGGCATGCCGGGCAGTCCGGTCAGGGTTCGGTCTCCTCCGACGACGCCGGCGCGTCCAGCTCCCAGGCCACGGTGGGCCACCACCACACCGGGCCCGTCCCGGGCTCCAAGGCCTGGTCCACCGCCGCCGCCTCCCAGGACTCCGCCAACCCGGCGTCGCCCACCGCACCCGGCCAGGCCCGCTGGCAGGTGGCCGGGATCGTGGACACCGGCGGCAGCGAGGACGACATCGTCTACGCCAACGCTGCCGACGTGGACGCCCTGACCGGCGTGAGTGCCCCGGGCTACGACGTCCTGGAGTTCAGCGTGGACACCGCCGCCGCCCCCATGTCCACCGTGGTCGACGCCGTCGCCGCCACCGGCGACTCCGTCCAGGCCCAGCCGGTCGCCAAGATCACCAGCGGCGACACCCGTATTATCACCATGCTCAACACCCTCTTCTGGGTGGTCTGCGTGGTGGTCCTGGCCCTGACGCTGGTGGGCGTGTCAACCACCATGACCGTCATCGTCTCCGAGCGTCGCAACGAGATCGGCCTGCGCAAGGCCCTGGGGGCCTCCGGGCGCGCCATCGCCGTCGAGTTCTACTCCGAGGCCGCCCTGCTGGGGCTGTTCGGGGGCCTGGTGGGGACCGCCGTCGGCTACGGCCTGGCCGTGGCCGTGCTCCTGGGGGTGTTCGACTCCGCGGCGGGCTTCGGGTGGTGGCTGGCCCTCGTCTCGGTGGCGGTGACCGTCCTGGTGGCGGTGGTCGCCGCCTACCGGCCGGTGCGCCGCGCCGCCTCCATCGACCCCGCGCTCGTCCTGCGAGAGGAATGACATGCTGCTCGAGCTCTCCCACGTCTCCAAGATCTACGGCGACCTGGCCGCCGTGGACGACCTGAGCCTGACCGTCCCCAGGGGCCAGTGGCTGTCCATCGTGGGCTCCTCGGGGTCGGGCAAGACCACCCTGATGAACATTATCGGCTGCATGGACACCCCCACCAAGGGCACCGTCACCCTGGACGGGCGTGAGCTGGGCTCCCTGACAGCGGGACAGCTGACCGACATCCGTAAGAACGTCATCGGCCTGGTCTTCCAGCAGTTCCACCTCATCCCCCACCTGACCGCCGTGGAGAACGTCATGGTGGCCCAGTACTACCACTCCATGGTCGACGAGAAGGAGGCCCGCCAGATGCTGGACTCCGTCGGCCTGGCCGACCGGGCCCACCACCTGCCCAGCCAGCTCTCCGGCGGCGAGCAGCAGCGGGTGTGCATCGCCCGGGCCCTGATCAACAGGCCCGAGCTGGTCCTGGCCGACGAGCCCACCGGCAACCTCGACGAGACCAACGAGCAGCTCGTCCTGGACATCTTCGGACGCCTCCACGCCCAGGGCACCACCCTCATCGTCGTCACCCACGACGCCCACGTCGCCTCCACCGGACAGCGCCAGATCCTCCTCAACCACGGGCGCCTGGTGGGGGAGAAGACCAACGAGGGCTTCGAGGGCCACCGCGCCGCCGACATGCTCGACTTCGAGGGGCAGGGCCTGGAGGGCGCCCAGGAGCCCGGTGACCACGCCCCTGGCACCCCGACCGCTAAGGAGACCACGTCATGAACCACCCCGCCCTGCGGCGCCCGGCCGCCCTCGCCGGGATCCTGATCGCGACGGCGTCGCTGGTCTCCTGCGCCGGCGGCGAGACCCCCAGCTCCGACGAGTACGCCAGCCGCCCCCAGACCCAGGCCCCCGGCACCCAGGAGCCCGCGGCCTCGGCCACCCCCTCGGACTGCTGCGACCACACCACCGCCCCGCCCTCAGCCTCCTACACGGACGGCACCTACACGGCCAGCGAGTCCTACGGGCCGGTGGACGACCTGGTGGAGGAGGACTCCATTGACGTGACCGTCACCCTGAGCGGCGGCGTCATCACCGACATGAACGTCACCGGCCACCCCCTGACCTCCGTCTCCCGGGACTACATGAAGGGCTTCGTGGCCCAGATCGAGGGGGCGGTCACCGGCAGGAGCCTGGCCGACGCCCACGTCACCGCCCTGGCAGGGGCCTCCAAGACCTCCAAGGCCTTCAACCGGGCCATTGACGCCATTGCCTCCCAGGCCCAGCAGTGAGCCGGGCAGGGTGCGCCGGGGGCCACGCCGCTGACAGGGCGGCGGCCACCGCGGGCGGGCCGGGGGTCCACGTTCCCGGAGATGCGTAGGGCCCTGGCAGATGCGCCAGCCCGGGGCGCGCCGGGAGCCCACCCTGGGTGCTGGCCTCTACGTAGCAAGCGGGGGCGGGCCGGGGGAGCGCCGGCCGCCTCGGGTCAGGTCGGTGGGGTAGCGGGGCCGGGGGAGCGGCTCAGAGCTCCGGCAGCAGGGGGCGCACCTCCGCCAGGGCCTGGGTGCAGGAGGCCAGGGCCGTGTTCAGGTGCAGGCGCAGCTGCCTGTCCGTGACCCCGGTGGTCAGGTCCACCAGGTAGATCGTGCGCACCAGCGGTCCCACCGGGGTGTCCACCAGGGCCACCGTGGGGAAGAACTTGTCCCGGTTCCAGTCGTTGACGCTGGCGGCCAGCTCGTCACGCTGCCCCGGCAGGGCCGGCTCCTGCCAGTCGCCCGAGACCAGCAGCCATCCGGGGTGCTCGGCAGGCTCCTCAATGACGAAGGGGAACCCGTTCCACGTACCCAGCAAGGAGGGGTGCTCCTCATCGACGTGGTCACGCACGTGGTAGCCCATCGACTTGCTCAGCATGGAACGCACCCGACCCAGGGACAGGGCCGGCACCTCCAGGGCCGCGGCGGGCTCACGCTCCACCATCTGCCTGGGGGCGGGCTCGGGGACCCTGGGCTCGGGGCGGCGGGGCTGGCGCACCGCCCCGAGCAGGGAGGCCAGCAGGGTGCGCCAGGTGCGGGGGCGTCCGGCAGGGCTCATGGCTCCAGGCTCCCACGCAGCGGGTCGGGGAAGGTCTCCTCCGCCTCCCGCATGAGGGCCACGATCAGCCGGCAGCTGGTGAACACGAAGGAGTCGAGCTGGTCGTCCGTCATCCCCGCCGCCAGCGGGTAGGTGACCTCCCCGTGGAGACGGACCACCCCGGCGTCGGAGAGCGTCAGGTAGGCCTTGGGGCCGATCCGGGTGGCGTTCCAGTCCTCCACGAGCTGGCGCAGGGACGCCAGGTGCTCGGTGTCCGCGATCCGGTGCCACAGCCCGCGCAGCTGGAAGGCGCGGGTGTCCTGGAAGATGACGTGGACGGTGACACTGCGCCACGGGATCCCCACGTCCCCCTCGTCGTCCACGAAGGACCGCAGACCGAGGCGGCTGAGGCTGTCCAGCACGCGCGCGACGTCCACCGGGGCGGGCATGACGGCGGTGGGCATAGCACCAGCCTATCCTGGGAAACAGGTCCTAGAGCCACCCTCCGCCCGCCGCGACACGCCTCACTGGCCGGGGTGCCGGCAGGGGTAGGCAGGACCCGGGAGCCCCTCGCCCGACGGCCCGACCAGGCCCGTATCCTTAAGGTCATGAGCGTCCGCGTCGCCGTCGTCGGCCCCACCGCCACCGGCAAGTCCGAGCTCGCCCTCGACCTGGCCGACGCCCTGGGCACGGCAGACGGCACCAGGGGCACCGAGGTGCTCAACGCCGACGCCTCCCAGCTCTACCGGGGCATGGACGTGGGCACCGCCAAGCTCCCGGCACAGGGGCGCCGCGGCTACCCCCACCACCAGATCGACGTCCTGGACGTGACCCAGCCCGCCAGCGTCGCCGCCTACCAGCGCCACGCCCGCGCCGACCTGGAGGCCATTGAGGCGCGTGGCAACCGCGCGCTCATCGTCGGGGGCTCGGGGCTGTACGTCCGGGCCGTCACCGACGCCCTGCACTTCCCCGGCACCGACCCCGCCGTGCGCGCCGCCCTGGACCAGCGCCTCAGGGCCCGGGGCGGGGCCGCCCTGTGGGAGGAGCTCTCCCACCGCGACCCCCGGGCCGCCGAGCGGATCGACGCCGCCGACACCCGCAGGGTGGTCCGCGCACTAGAGGTGATAGAGATCACCGGACGCCCCTTCTCCGCCAACCTGCCCCGCTATAAGGACCTCGTCCCCACCGTCCACCTGGCCCTGCGCCCACGCCGGGACCTGCTCAACCGGCGTATCGAGGCCCGGGCCAGGGCCATGTTCCTGGGGCCGGGGACCAGGCCCACCAAGGAGGACGCCTCCACGCTCCTGACCGAGACCACCGCCCTCCTCGCCCGGGGCTTGCGCCAGGGGCCCACCGCCAGCCAGGCCATCGGCTACGCCCAGGCGCTCGCGGTCCTCGACGGGCGCATGGGGGTGGAGGAGGCGATCGCCGCCACCGCCCAGGCCACCCGCCGCCTCGCCAGCTACCAGGCCAAGTGGTTCCGCCGCGACCCACGGGTCCACTGGCTGGACGTGGCCCTGACCGAGGCCGGTGAGCTGCCCGCCGGCGAGCGTGACCGCCTGGTGGGCCAGGCCCTGCGTGTGGTGAGCGACGCTGAGGGCGTCGTGGGCTCCAACGCATAGGCTGTACTCATGACGCACAGCGACACCAGCCCGGGTACCGGTGGCGCGTTGTCGGGCCGTACCCTCATCAAGGGCCACGGAACCGGCAACGACTTCCTGCTCCTCATTGACCCCGAGCGGGAGGTGGCCCTGACCGCCGGTGACGTCGCCGCCGTGTGCGACCGGCACCGGGGCGTCGGGGCCGACGGCCTGGTCCGGGTGGTGCGCACCGCCGCCCTGGAGGGGGCCCGGGCCTTCCACGCCGCCGTCCCCGAGGCGCAGTGGTTCATGGACTACTACAACGCCGACGGCTCCGTGGCCGAGATGTGCGGCAACGCCTCGCGCCTGTTCGCCGCCGTCCTCCTGTCCGAGGGGCTGGTGGACGTGCCCGACGGCGCCAGCCTGACCATTGGCACCCGGGGCGGGGCCCGCACCCTCACCCGCATGGGGGACTACTGGACGGTGGACATGGGGCCCGCCCGCCTCACCCTCCTGCCGGGCACGTCCGCCACCGACCCCGACTGGCCCGGCTGGGACACCGTCGTCACCGTCCCCGGCCTGCCGGGGCAGCGGGCCGCCCTGAGCCTGGCCGTGCCCAACCCGCACACCGTCGTCGCCCTGGGCAGCCGCGAGGAGCTGGAGGCCGCCGCCCTGGCCGGCCTGACCGGCTCCGGCGCGCCGGTGGCCTACGACCCCGTGCCCGAGGCCGGCACCAACCTGGAGCTGGTCGTGCCCCTGGCGGAGCAGACCGACCCCGGCACCGGTGAGCGCGTGGGCGTGGCCCGGGTGCGCGTCCTGGAGCGCGGCGTGGGGGAGACCCTGGCCTGCGGTACCGGGGCCTGCGCCGTGGCCGTCGCCCTGCACGAGTGGGAGGGGCCGGGCGCGCCGGAGGACTACCGGATCATCCTGCCCGGCGGGGAGGTCGGGGTGCACGTGGGGGCCGCCCCCCTGGCGCAGGGCTCCACCGTCCTTCTGACCGGCCCGGCCCAGGTCGTCGGGCGTGTCACCCTGACCTGACCCGCCGTGCCCCCAGTCCGCCACCACCCCAGCGGGCGCGCCCGGAGCCCTGAGTGACCACCACAGGAGGCCCTCAATGACCACGTCCACGACGGCGCCACGCCGCACCTCCACCACCGTCCTGACCACGGGCCTGATGCTCTTCGCCCTGTTCTTCGGCAGCGGGAACCTCATCTTCCCTCCCGTGGTCGGGGCCTCCGCCGGGAGCCACTTCCTGCCCGTGCTCCTGGGGTTCCTGGCCACGAGCGTCCTGCTGCCCCTGACCGCCATCGTGGCCGTGTCCACCTCGGGGGAGGGCATTCTCGGGCTGGCCCGGCGCGTGGGGCCCAGGTTCGGCGTCGTCATGCCGCTGGCCGTCTACCTGTCCATTGGCCCGCTCTACGTGGCGCCCCGGGTGACCACCGTGTCCTACGAGCTGGCCACCCGGCCCGTCCTGGAGCTGCTGGGCCTCACCCCCGGGCGCCCGGCCCTGTTCGTCCACGCCGTCGTCTTCCTGGGGGTCACGGTCCTGGTGGCCCTGCGCCCCAGCCGTATCGCAAACCGGGTGGGCAGGTGGCTCACCCCGGCGCTGCTCCTGCTCCTGGCCGTGCTGTGCGTGGCGACCGTGGCCGGCTCCTCCCCGGTGGACCGGGCCGCCACGGGGGCCTACGCGAGCGCGCCCCTGACGACGGGGCTCACGCAGGGCTACCTGACCATGGACGTCCTGGCCGCCTCCGTGTTCGGCATCGTGGTCATCCAGGCCCTGCGGGACCAGGGACTGCACGGCACCCGGCAGGTGGCCCGCGCCACCGTCAGCTCGGGGCTGATCGCCGCCGTCCTCCTGGCGGTGGTCTACGTCGGCCTGGCCATGATCGGGCAGCGCACCGGCGGGGACGTGACCGACGGCGCGGGCCTGCTGCGTGCGGCGGCCTCGGCGAACCTGGGGACCCTGGGGACCCTCCTGTTCGCCGCCATCGCCGTCCTGGCCTGCCTGACCACCTCCGTGGGTCTGCTGTCCTCCTGGTCCGGCTACGCCGTCACCGTGGTGCCGCGCCTGCCCTTCGACCGCCACCTGCTGGTCTCCGCGCTGGTCTCGCTGGTCCTGGCCAACCTGGGCCTGTCGGAGATTATCGTGGTGCTCTCACCGGTCATCGTTATCCTCTACCCGGTCGCCATGACCCTGGTGGTGGTCACCCTGATCGACGTCGCGGCCCCCGGCCACCTGCGCGCCGCCTACCTGTGGCCGGTCGCGGCCAGCACGGTGCTGGCGGTCCTCTCCGCCCTGCCGTCCCTGGGCGAGGAGAGGGTCAGCGCCCTCCTGGCCCGCACCGGGCTGTGGAACGACTCCACCGGCTGGATCCTGCCCACGCTCCTGGCCCTGGCCGTCGGGCTGGTCGTGGACGTGGGCACGGGCCGCTGGTCCACCCCCGCCCCGGACGCCTCCGGGATACAGGAGGAGGTGGAGCACGTGATCGCGTCCCTGTCCTGAGGTGTGCTACACCGGGGTCCCGCCTGGCCCCGGTCGCGCGTACGCTGCGAGGGTGCGTCACCCCCAGCCCTCAGGGCAACTGCCCACCTTCACCCCTGAGCAGCGCCGGATCCTCCCGGTACTCCTCATCCCGGCGTTCGTCTCCCTCCTGGCGGTCTCCAGCGTCAATGTGATCCTGCCGGCCATCGCCGCCTCGGTACCCACGAGCACCGGGGGCCTCCAGCTCGTGGTCTCCGGCTACTCCCTGGTCTTCGGGGTGCTGCTCGTCCCCGCCGGGCGGGCCGGGGACGTCATGGGGCGCGGGCGGCTCTTCGTGGCGGGGCTGGTCCTGTTCGGCCTGGGTTCCCTGGCCGCGGGCGTGGCGCCCTCGATCCTGGCGCTCAACCTCGCCCGGGTCCTCATGGGGGTGGGCTCGGGGCTGTTCAACCCGCAGGTCACCGGCCTGATCCAGCAGTACTACGCCGGGGCCGCGCGCGGGCGGGCCTTCGGCCTGTTCGGCGGGGTCATCGGGGTCTCGGTCGCGGTGGGGCCCCTCATGTCCGGCGCGCTCATCGGGGCCCTGGGCGACCAGTGGGGGTGGCGCTCCTCCTTCCTCGTCTTCGTGCCCTTCGCCCTGGCCGGTGCGTGGGTCGCCTGGCGTGCCCTGCCGCCTACCGCCTGGGGGCGCCCTGACGCCGTGCCGGGTGCGGGGGCCGCCCGGGGTGCCGCGGTGGCTGGCGAGACGGCTGGCCGGGCTGGCGGCTCCGGGCCGGCCCCACAGGGGCCCGCGGCGCCGTCGGGCCGTGGCCGCCGTCCGGTTGACCTGGACCCGGTGGGCATGACCCTCCTGACGGTGGCCACGGGCCTGGTTATGGTGCCCTTTATGGAGTACCAGCGGGGGGCGTGGGTGTGGGGCCTGCTCGTTGCGGGCCTGGTCCTGGTAGCGGGGTGGGTGGCCTGGGAGAGGCGCTACGCGGCCCGCGGCAGGGCCCCCATGGTGGACCTCAGTCTCTTCCGCGTCCCCTCCTTCGCCTACGGGAGCCTGGCCATCGCCGTGTACTTCATGGGCTACACCTCGATCTGGATCATTACGGCCCAGTACCTCCAGGCTGGCCTGGGCTACTCCGCCCTGGCCAGTGGGCTCATGGGCCTGCCGGCCTCCGTGGCCAGCGCCGTAGGCGCCTCCGTCTCCGGGCGCAGCGTCACCCGCGTGGGCCGGGTCATGGTGCTGCGGGGCATGGTCCTGGGGCTCGTGGGCCTGGGGGCTACCGTCGTCGTGGTCCACCTCAACGCCGTCCTCGCCCTGAGCCCGTGGTGGATGGCGGTCACCCTCCTCCTCCTGGGCGCGGGGCAGGGCCTGGTGGTCTCACCCAACCAGACCCTCTCCCTGGCCGACGTGCCCCTGCCCTACGCGGGTGCCGCGGGCGGGATTATCCAGACCGGGGAGAGGATCGGCACCGCTATCGGCATCTCCGCCATTACCGGCCTGGCCTTCTCCGTGGCCCGGGGCTCGGGTTGGCACACGGCCTCCCAGGTGGGCCTGGGGGCGATCGCCGCCGTCATCGCCGTCTCGGCCCTGGTGGCCTGGGCCGACCTGCGTGCCAGTGCCCGGCGGGACCGGCGCCCGCCGTCGCTGGGGCGGGCCGGTGGGGTGCCGGACGAGCCGGGGACCGCGGTGTGAGATGCCTGACCGTTACCGCTGAGGGCGGGAGCGGTAGGCGGACACTACCCTGGTGCCTGTGAGGTATGACAGGCGTCAGACGGTGCTCAGTGTCCTGGCCGTGCTGACCGCGGCGGCCACAGGACCGGCGCTCATGGGCGGTCACGCCCCGTACGACTTGTCGCCCGAAGGAGCGCAGGCCACCGCCACCACCGTGGCGCAGGCGTCCGCCTCCGCCCAGAAGGCTCCCTCGCGCCCCACGCTGACCTCCGTGGACTACCAGGTCACCTACGACGGGACGGTCTATAACAAGACCGCCCTGGTCTACCTCCCGCACCCGGACGCCCCCCTGAGCCGGGACACGAACTTCCTCTACCTCATGCACGGCTCCTCCCAGTCGGCCCAGGACATGGCCAGCCAGCTCCAGCCGGTCCTGGAGGACATGACCCGGAAGGGCACCCTGGACACGGTGGTGGTGTTCACGACCTACTACCCGGACCCGAGCCTGGACTCCGACAGTGACGACTGGATGCTGGACGAGCCCCTGGTCACCTTCTTCACCGACCACGAGCTCACGGAGGCCCTGGTCCCGGCGGTGGAGGCCCGGTACCGCTTTGGCACGACGCCGGAGCAGGTCAGGACGAGCCAGCTCGTGGACACCCGTGACCACCGGGCCTTTGGCGGCTTCTCCATGGGCTCGATCATGACCTGGGACGTCCTGGAGGACCAGCTGCCGTTCTTCTCGCGGTTCATGCCCGTCTCCGCGAGCAGCTGGGAGGTTGACGGCTACCAGGGCGCCGAGGCGGCGCAGGCCACCGCCGAGCACATCTCCGCCGAGGCCGCGCAGGTCGGGACCACGTCGTTGGACCTGCGGATCTATGCCGTGGTGGGGGAGAAGGACATCGAGGAGACGCAGTTCATGGACCTCCTGGTCGATACGCTGCGCACCTCCGACCCGGAGCTGTTCACCTCGGAGTCCCTGACCTACACGGTCATGCCGGGTGGCGGGCACGACCTCGGGGTCTTCACCAAGGCCTTCGAGGACAACGTGCCCGGGCTGTTCGACTGAAGGGTCCCTCAGCGGGTCACGCGCAGCACCCGGTACCCCTTGGACGACGAGGCCCTGGTGGCCTGCCAGCCCTCGGCGCGCAGCCAGGCGGCCAGGGAGTCAGCACCCAGGTTCCTCTGGACGACGAGCCAGGCCTGCCCCTGCTCGCTAAGGAGGCCGAGCCACGTGGTCAGCAGGGCGTGCAGGGCCCCCTTGCCGATGCGGACCGGCGGGTTGGACCAGATCAGGTCCAGGGTGGTCCCCGCCTGACGCAGTGAGGCCAGGGCCTGGTCGGCCAGGGCCGCGTGGACGGTCAGGCCGTTGGCGACGGCGTTGCGGGCTGTCAGCTCCACGCACCGCTCGTTGATATCGACGGCGTGGACGGTCGCGTGGGGGGCGGCGCCAGCCAGGGCGAGGCTAATGGGCCCCCACCCGCACCCCAGGTCCAGGAGGGTGCCCTGCTCGGGCGGGTCGGGGACGTGGGCGAGGAGGACCTGGGTGCCCTTGTCCAGGCGGTCGGCGGAGAAGACCCCGTTCGCGGTGGTGACGGTGAGGTCACGCCCCCGGATTGTGAAGTGGTGGGTCCGCTCCTCGGTAGGGGTGCTGGGGCCTGGGGTGAAGTAGTGCTCGCTCACGCCACCAGGGTAGTGGCGGCACGGCGGGCGGGGCCGCCCGCGTCCTCCCGTCCCTCCCCTCCGTCCCGCCCGCCCTTTCGTAAGAACGGTACTTATTCGTCGCGAGAACGGTACTTGTTCGTCGTGAGAACGGGTGTGAGCTGGTGGTGTCTGGGTGGTGCTGCGGGCGGGGTCCGGGGCGGGTGCTGCTGGGCTGCTGCCTGGGTGCCGGTTCGGTTGGGTGGGTGTGGGACGTGGGTCCTGGTTTGGGGGGTGTGGGTGTGGGGGTGTCTGGGGTTCTGGTGTGTGGTGGTTGTGGTGTGTGTGCGTGGGTTGGGTGGTGGTGTTATGGTGGTGTGTGTCGTCTGGTTGGCGGTGGGGTTGGTCGTGGTGGCGCTGGTGCCGCCGGGCCCGCCCCTGGTGTTCGTCGTTTTCCTGGGTGTGTGAGGGGGTCGTGATGGTGCGGGTCCGGTCGTGGACGACGCCTGTCCTGGTGGTGGTCATGGTGTCCGTCCTGGTGGGGTGCTCTGGCGGGGCTGGTGCGGGGGCGTCGCCGAGTGTGGATCCCTATGAGGTGGGGGCCAGCGCGATGGCGGCTGCGGCCTCTGCGTCGGCCAGTGCGCGGGCCAGTCGTGACGCGGCCCTGGGGCCGGACCTGGCGGCCAGGCGCGAGGCGGCCCTGGCCACACCACCACCGGAGCGGCCCGAGAACCTGGGTGAGGACAGCCTGGAGGCGGCAGCGGCCGCGGCCGTGTACTTCCTCCGGCTCTACCAGTACGCCTTCGTCACCGGTGACACCAAGGACTTCGAGGCCATGAGCGAGCAGCAGTGCAAGTTCTGCAACAACATTATCGACAAGGTCACCAGGCTGCACCAGGAGGGGGGCTGGGCCGACCCCTGGGAGCAGACCGCCGAGAAGGTCGAGGCCTACCCCCTCAACCCCGGATACGAATACCACCAGGTAGACGTCACCCTGCACAGCGGGGACATCTCGACCCACCACGGGGACGGCTCGGACGGAAAGAACTCCCCGGCCGAGACCAACCTCGTCCGCATAGCGATACGTTATCACGACGGCACATGGACCGTAGGGGGCACGGAGGTAGTAGAGTCATGACAGCAAGGTTCCTGCGCGGTCTCGGGGTGCTGGCCTCTCTCTCATTCGTCACCATCGCTCCTGCGGCACAGGCCGACGGAGACTCGTCAAATGCCGCCATCACCGGATCATCAGAAGGAAACTCCATTACGCTTATTGGTGATCAGTATGAGCGTCTGGATCCGGCTGCGGGTGCGGGGTCGGGTTCGTCTAGTGGTTCTGGGTCGGGTTCGTCTGGTGGGTCGTCTGACGTGGTGGTGTCGTTCTCGGTGTCGAAGCCGGGCAAGACCCCGCTGGTGTGCGTGGCCTACGCCCCGGACCCCGGCCACCTGTTCTGCAGGCCCTACGAACCCGAGGAGCCCGAGGAGCCCGCCCCGGCAGTGGTGCCGGTGGTGGTCTCGGCCAGGGACGTGGCCTCCCTGATGGTGGACGGGTCGGGCATCACCCGCCAGCCCCCTGGTACCACGGCCCGGGTGGACGTGGACCTCATCGCCTACACCGACCCCTCCACCCGCACCCTGTCCACCACCGTGGCCGGGGTGGCCGTGGAGGTCGAGGCCACCCCCACCTCCTACCACTGGGACTGGGGCGACGCCACCACCACGACCACCACCAGCCCCGGCGCCCCCTGGCCCCACCAGACCCTGACCCACCGCTACCACCACCCCCAGACCGGCGTCCACCTCACCCTGACCACCACCTGGACCGCCCGCTACCGCCCCCAGGACGGAACCTGGCACGACGTCCAAGGCACCGTCACAACAACCCAACAGTCTGACACCTTCAACCTAGTAGACACCACAACACACCTCACCGACCACGCAGAGCACAAACAAGGACACTAAACAACCCCCAGCACCCACCCCCGCACACAATAAGTACCGTTCTCACGACGAACAAGTACCGTTCTCACGAGAGGGTGCGAGGCAGCACACCAGCGGCCAACCCCACCCCACCGCCCGTACTCACCGACACGCCGCCCACCAGGAGCACAGAGCCTGACGAGCCGCCCGCGCCTTGAATCCAAGGTGTCCTAGTCCGTCCAGGCCCCTATTGAGAACAAGAACGTGTTCAAGGTGAACAAGAGGAATGAGCTGGCCATGACGAGGACGCGGACTCGGGTCCTGGCCCTGGTCAGGACGTCACCCGCCAGGACCCACGTCGGAAACAGGGTGACGGAGTTCCGTGCGAATGACACGAGCGTGGTCGAGGTACCCATTGACAGGACAAGCAGGGTCGCGTACATGAGCTCGGCGTATTCCCTCCGCCTCCACCAGGCCCAGCAGCAGGACAGGACGACCAGGAAGAAGATAAAGTCGAGAAGGAACTGGAGCTGACGGTCCGGGGTACTCCCGACGGCGGCGACGCCCAGGGTCCGCGCTATCGTCATGACCGGGAGGCTCAGCTCACGGTTCCACCCGTGGCCCTGGGCGTGCGACCAGGCGAGCGCGTCCCCCGTCACCGAGTAGAGGCGCGCGAACCAGCCGAGCAGGAAGCCTGCGGGGAGAACTACCCACGAAAAGCGCCACCACCTGCTCAGGCCGCACCGACACGCCTGCATGACCAGTACCGCCGCCACGAGAAACACGGCGTTGACGCGGACGAGCACGGCCAGGGACAGCAGGGCCGCGCACGTCCACCAACGTCCACGACGAGCGAGGTACCACGCCGTCACGGCCAGGGCAAGGTACAGCGACTCGGCGTAGGACGCATAAAGGAACACCGAGTAAGGTCCGGCCATGAGCAGGACGACCGGGAGAAGCTCGTTGTACGACAGCTCATCCCCGGCTCCGGTCTCCAGGGCGACGAGGCGTGAGAAGACCACCGCAGTCCACCAGGACGACGCGGAGGCGACGACCAGCATGGCGATCCCGGTGCTCTGGGAGGGAAGGACTGCGGCAACCCAGCGCGAAAGGTACGGGTACCCCGGGAAGAAGGCCGCGAGGCCGTACTCGGCGTCTGCGCCGTACCCTTGTGAGGCGATCGTGAAGTAGTAGTTCGTGTCCCAGTGGCCTAACAGCCCCGGCAGTCCCGTGACGGAGTCCGCGGAGGGGTCTCCGAGCCGGTCGGTCACGCCAGGCGAAAGCTCTGTGCACCACGCGACGAGGCTGATGCCGAGGACCACCAGCCTCGCCAGCAGCCAGACGACCGAACCCAGGGTCAGGGCGTGAACCCACGGCCGGGTTCGTGGGGAGTAGTGAACGCAGTCCACGAGGGGGAGCGTACAGCAGGCCGTCTGCCCGCCCGAGGAGTGCTGCCCGTGCCTTACGGCGTCAGATGGACGCCCCCCAGCAGGCCTCCGTCACGCCCCGGCCCACCGGCAGGCTGCGGGACGCCCCGGTCGGGACCAGGCCGGCACCGGCCAGGAGGCGCGTCAGCGACTCGTCCCCGCGCACGGCCCAGACCAGGAGCACGCCCGCCCCGTCGGCCCGGGCCAGGTCAACGGCTGCTGCCAGGAGGCGTGAGCCGTGGCCGGCGCGCTGGTGGTCCGGGGACACCGCCAAGGCGGTCAGCTCCGCCGCCCGGACGGGCCCGGCGCCAGCAGGTCCAGCGGTGGCCCTGTCCGCGCTGGTGGGGCCCGTGCTGGTAGGTCTGTCCGCGCCGGTGGCCCCGAGGTCGACGCCGTCAACGGACGAGGGGGTCCCGGCCCCGTCCACGCCGGCGGCCCCGCCCTGCCGGACGTCAGGCAGGGGTGCCAGGGCGGCCAGGCCGACGACCCCGCCGTCCTGCGTGGCCACCAGCACGTGGTGGGCCGGGCTCGGTGGTGCGCACACCGCGTCCCGCCAGCCGGCGGTCAGGACCGGTGCCGAGACCACGGCCCGCACGTCCTCCGGGACCCCGACATCGTGCACGGTGCGGTGGGCGGCGTCGAGGGAGGCCGTCATGGCGGCGGCGTGAACCGCACCGACCGCCTCCAGGTCCTCGGCGCGCGCCTCGCGCACAAAACCGCCCCTGGCCGTCCGCCCGCCGCCCGCAGCGGACGCTCCCGGGTGCCGGAGACGGCGGACGGGGCGCAGGGGCCCGGGCTCCGTGCCGTGCGCGGCTGCTGCGCCCTGGCCCTGGTGCGTGCTCATGGGGTGAGCCTACCGGCGTCCCGGGCCGCCCACCGGCGCCTCCCGGCGTCCCGCGGGGGTCCTGCCCCGTGGCGGGCCGCCACCGGCGCCGCGGCAGGCCATCCCGCAGGGGTCCTGAGGAGCAGCTGGTGCCCGGCACGACTCCGCCAGCCGGGTAGCCGTCCTGCGGGGGTCCTGCGCCCGCCAGCGGGTGGCCGGCGGGCACGGTCACGGGCAGTCCGTCCCGCAGGGGTCCTGCCCCGGGTGCGGGCGTCCGCGGCCACCGGCATCGCGGCGGTCAAAGGTCTTAGACACGCCGGTTCCGAGCCGATGTGGTGCCAATGCGGTCGCGACACCCGTCAATCACAACTTAAGCCTTGAATCCCGTCGATCAAGTTCCTGGTCTTGAGGATTCCTGGGCGGGTGCCGCATACTGTCCACGTGCTTGTCCTGACCATTGACCAGCAGGGATCGCGCACCGGCCAGGACCGGGTGCCCGGGCTCCTGCGGGCCCTGGAGGCCGTGCCCGTCCGGGCCGCCTTCGAGCGCACCGTGGGTGACGAGCTCCAGGGCGTCCCCCAGGGGGCGGAGGCCGCATACCAGGCCATCCGCGTGGCCACCCGTGACGGCGACTGGCACGTGGGCCTGGGTGCCGGGCCCGGGGAGCTCGACGACGGCGCCAGTACCCGGGCCGGACGCGGCCCCGCCTTCCTCCACGCCAGGCAGGCCGTCGAGGCCGCCAAGGGCTCCCACGTCTCCCTGGCGGTCCGGGCGCCGGACGCGCAGGCCGAGGCGAGGGCCCAGGCCGTGCTCCGGCTCCTGGCCTGCCTCCTGGGGCGCCGCACCCCCGCCCAGTGGGAGGCCGTCGATCTGCTGGAGGAGGGCCTGAGCGGGCACGAGGCCGCAACCAGGCTGGGTATTAGCGACCAGGCCCTCTCCCAGCGGCGCCTCACCTCCGGCCTCGAGGAGGAGGTGGGGGCGCGCCCCTACGTCATCGACCTCCTGCGGGCCCTGGACACCCCGGCCCAGGGACCTGTGCCGTCGTCGGGAAAGAGGTAGCCGTCGTGTCTGACGTCACCGCCGTCGGGACCGTCCTGGCCGTGCTGGCGGCCTCCACGCTGGGCGGGTGGGGCGTCGTGGTCCTGCACTGGGCCAGGGTCCCCCAGCCGCCCGTCGGCACCGTCACCAGCCAGGACGGCACCCAGGTCCCGGTCCTGGAGGCGGGGCCCCAGCACGAGCCGGTCGTGCTCAGGGGCGGGACCTGGATCGGCCTGCTGGAGCGGCTCGCGACCACCGGGGCTCTCCTGGCGCTCCAGCCGGGGCTGCTCGCCGTCGTCGTGGCCGTCAAGGGCCTGGGACGCTGGTCCGACCTGCGTGACAACCCCGCGGTCACCGAGCGCTTCATTATCGGCACGCTCGCCTCCCTGACCTGGGCGGGGGCCTGCGGCATCGTGGGGGCGCGCCTGCTGGGCGGGGCGCTCAGCCCGCAGCGGCCTTGCCGCTCAGCTCGGCGACCGGCTCAACTCCCACCCGTGGGGCGTCGCGCACGGCCCCACCCCAGCGAGTGGCGTCACAGGTGGCTGGGGGCGCCGGAGACGTAGGCTCTGCCCATGACGGCTCCTGCCACACCTCCCTCCCGTTCCTTCGGCTCCGTCGGCGTGGCCATGGTCACGCCCTTTACCCCAGAGGGCGTCATCGACATCCGTGCCGCCCAGGAGCTCGCCGTCTCCCTGGTGGACGACGGCGCCGACCTCATCCTCCTGGCGGGAACCACCGGCGAGGCCCCCACCACCCACCTGCCGGAGAAGCAGGCCCTCATCCGTGAGGTCAAGGACGCCCTGGAAGGACGCGCCCTGCTCATGGCCGGGGCCGGGAGCAACGACACCGCCCACGCCGTGCGCATTGGCGTGGGCTCCCAGGCGGCCGGGGCCCAGGCCCTGCTCATTAACGCCCCGTACTACAACCGCCCCAGCCAGGAGGGCGTCTACCGGCACATTATGGCCGTGGTCGAGGCCACCGACCTGCCTGTCATGATCTACGACATCCCCGGCCGCACCGGCGTGCGTATTGAGGACGGCACCCTGGCCCGCCTGGCCGAGCACCCCCGTGTCCTGGCCGTCAAGGACGCCACCGGCGACGTCGAGCAGGGCTTCTGCCGTATGGAGGCCACCGGCCTGGAGTACTACTCCGGGGACGACGGGCTCAACTTCGCCTGGCTCGCCCACGGCGCCTCCGGCATGGTCTCCGTGGTGGCCCACGCCGACGCCCACTCCTGGCGCCAGATGGTCACCGAGGTCGACGCCGGGGACCTCGCCGGGGCCCGCGCCGTCGCCCAGCGCATGCGTCCGCTGGTGCGCGCCATGATGGGCGGGGGACAGGGCGCCGTCATGGCCAAGGAGGCCCTCCTCCTCCAGGGGCGCATCCCCTCGGCCGCCCTGCGCCTGCCCCTGGTGCGTGCCAGCCAGACGGAGGTCGAGGCCCTGCGCACCACCCTCGCTACCTGCGGGCTGCTCTGAGGCGGTACCTGGGGAGGGTAGTCGACCACAGGGCCTACACCTGACTGGGCCTAAGGGATGCCCTCCGCTCCTTCTTATGGAGGAAGAGAACCTCTCTGCCACCTCGTAACCTGCTGGTGTGCCAGCTCTGAACCTACGTATCTCCGCCCCCGACCACCAAGAAGGGCCGGACCTGGGCCCCGGCGACCTGCTGGGGCCCCGTGCCCTGGACTGGCGGTCCCGCCTGCGCTGCCTGGCGCTGGGCAACACCTGCCTGATACCGCTCAGCGACCTCGTCCTGACCGGCGTGTGCCTGCTCGCCACCGGCGTCGAGGCCCTGGTGCTCAGCGACCCCCGCCCGGCCGGCCTGGCCCTGCTGGCCGTCCACCTCCTCATGACCCTCGTCCAGCCGCTGAGGCACGTCCGCCAGCGCACCTGCCTGGTCCTGACCTACGCGGGACTCGCCCTGAGCGCCCTCCTGGCCTGGGCCGGCCCGGTGGGCCTCCTGGGGCTGAGCCCCCTGGTGGTGACCGCGGCCACCAGCCTGCACACGATCACCCGCTGGGATCCGGACCACCGGTGGGCGGTGGGCGCCCTCCTCCTGGCCGTAGCCGGGTCCGTGGCCAACCCGGCCCTCCTGGCACGCCTGGACTCACCCGCCCTGGCCCGCGACATGGCCTGGCTGCTGCCCCTCACGGTGGCCTGCGCGGTCGCGGTCGTCGTCACCTACCTCCAGGCAGCCTCCCGCCGGGACGCCCTGGAGCAGCGCCAGCAGGGCCTCTGCTGGCTCGCCGCGCAGGCCACCGTGGCCGAGCGCCTGGACCTGGCCCGTGAGGCGCACAACGTCATCGGCCACCGCCTGACCGCCATTAGGCTCCAGGCCGCCAGCGGGTCCATGATGACGGACCCGGAGAGGCTGCGCACCGCCATGAGCACGATCCAGGACGTCGCGGACACGACCCTGGTGTCCGTCCACGAGGTGGTCGCGCTCCTGCAGGCCGACAGGTCACCGGTGCCCGGCCGCTACGCCCCCACGGGGGACGTCACCGTCGTCCCGGACCTCCTGAGCCACTGGGGGGCCGAGCCTGACGACACGCCGTCGGGCGCCGCCGTGCCCGACGCCGCCACCCTGGCCACCTGGAACACCACCTGGACGCTCCTGCAGCGCCTGGCCCTCGTCCGCGTCCTCAACGAGGCCCTGGCCGACGCCTCCCGCGGCTCCACCCCGCGGGTGAGCCTGTACGTGCGTGACGGCTGGTGCAGGCTGTCGGTCACCGACGCCCTGCCGCCGCGGCGCCGGTCCGAGGAGCGTGGGACCGGCCTGGTCGGCCTGGGGGAGCGGCTGAGGATGGCCGGGGGGTTCTTTGAGACCGGACCCGTCGAGCTGCCTGACGGCACCCCGGGGTCCCGGCTCTCCCTCGCCTTCCCGGTGGCCGGATAGCCCCGGTGCCAGTGCCAGCCGGGTGGGCCGGGTGGGCTACTGGCCCCACGCCCGCGCCCGGTGGGTGGCTGCCGGCCCAGCGCTGGGCGGTCCGGACCGGCGCAGGCGCCCGGCCCGGTGCCGGGCGCCCCGGCTCAGTCCGTCTGCCCGTCGCGGCGCGCGACCTCCTGGCGTACCAGGCGGCGCATGACCTTGCCAATGGGGCTGCGGGGCAGCTCCTGAAGGATCTCCAGGCGGCGGGGCAGGGCGTAGCGGGGCAGCGTGCGCCCGGCGTGCTCACGCAGCTCCTCCAGGGTCAGGGTGGCCCCGGGCGCCAGGACCACGCCCGCCACCACCGTCTCACCCACCGCCCCGGCGGGCAGGCCCACCACGGCCACGTCGGCCACCTGCTCCATGTCCCGGACCGCGGCCTCCACCTGGGAGGGGTAGACGTTGAAGCCCCCGGTGAGGATGAGCTCACGGTGGCGGTCGGCCATCCACAGGAAGGAGTCCTCCCGGCGCACCATGTCACCGGTGCGCAGCCAGCCGCCGGGCAGCATGACGGCGGCGGTGGCCTGCGGATCCTGCCAGTAGCCGGCGAACACCTGCGGGCCGCGCACGAGCAGCTCACCGGGCGTGCCGTCGGCCACCTCCCGGTCCGGGTCGGGGTCGTCGGGGTCCACCACGCGCACGTCGGTGGAGGCGAAGGGCAGCCCGAGCGAGCCCATGCGGCGGCTGGGCCCCATGGGGGTGCCGCTGACGATCGGGCTGGTCTCGGTCATGCCGTAGCCCTCGACGAAGAAGCCGCCGGTGTCCTCCTCCCACATGCGCCCGACCTGCTGGGGCATGGGGGCGGCGCCGCACACCCCGAAACGCAGGGAGCGCAGGGACACCCCCTCCTGGCGGGCGCGGGTGAGGATCCGCTCGAACATGACCGGCACCCCCACGAAGAAGGTGTAGGGGCGCCGCCGCTGGCCGGCCAGGACCTGGGAGACGTCGAAGGAGGGGAACATCACCTGCGTGGCCGCCTTCTGCACGGCGCAGAACAGGTTGAAGGTCAGGCCGAAGGCGTGGAAGAAGGGCAGGAGCGCCAGGAAGACCTCGCCCCCCTCGTGGAGCATCGGCACCCAGGCGATCGCCTGGTTCGCGTTGGCCCGCAGGTTGCGGTGGGTGAGCATGGCGGCCTTGGGGGTGCCGGTGGTGCCGCCGGTGTACAGCAGGACGGCGACGTCGTCAGCCTGGGGCAGCGGGGCCGAGGCCGTCACCGGGGCGTGCCTGGCGACCTCGCGGTCCCAGGAGCGTACGGTGGCGGGCAGGGCGGCGGCCTTGAACGCGGAACGCTGCCGGCGGGCCCGGTCCACGGGCAGGCGCAGGGCGGCGCGCAGGTGCGGGGGCATGGCGGCGGACAGGTCCACGGTGAGGACCGTGCGCTCCGCCGTCGGGTCGCCCAGTGCGGCCAGGGCCTCGAACCCCTTCTCCCAGGCCACCAGGACCCGGGCCTGGTGGCTCTCCAGCTGGGCTCGCAGCTCCTCGGCCGGGGCCAGGGGGTTGTGCTCGGCCACCACCGCCCCCAGGCGCAGGGCCCCGTAGACGGCGACGACGTGCTGGGGGCAGTTGGGCATGAGGAGGGCCACCCGGTCCCCCCAGCGCACGCCCGCCTCCCACAGCAGCCCCGCGGCCCGCAGGCTGGCCTCCCGCAGCTCGGCGTAGGTCAGGGTGGCGCCCAGGAAGTCTAGGGCCACCCGCTGGGGGTAGAAGGCGGCGGCCGTGTCCAGCAGCTCGGTGAGCGGGGTGTCGGGTACCTCGATGAGCGCCGGGATCCCCATCTGGTAGTGGGGCCGGTGGTAGGCGGCCGCGTCCTGCCTCGCCGGGGTGTCCTCTGGCAGGGGGCGACTGGGGGAGGTGGTCACGGTCTCCCTCACTTCCTGGCGTCCCGGCGCAGGACCTCCTCGCGCACCAGGCGGCGCATGACCTTGCCGATGGCGCTGCGGGGCAGCTCCTCGAGGATCTCCAGGCGGCGGGGCAGCGCGTAGTGCGCCAGGGTCCGCTCCGCCCAGGCCCGCACCTGGTCCAGGGTGACGGTCTGGCCCTCGGCGGGCACCACGGCGGCGACGACCTGCTCGTTGCCGGCCTGCCCGGGCAGGCCCACCACGGCCACGTCGGCCACCTGCGGCATGGAGCGCACCGCGGCCTCCACCTCAGTGGGGTAGACGTTGAACCCGCCCGACAGGATGAGCTCCTTGCGGCGGTCGGCCATGACGTAGAAGTCGTCCTCCTCCTGGCGGGCCAGGTCCCCGGTGCGCAGCCAGCCGCCGGGCAGCAGGACCGCCTCGGTCTCCTCAAGGTCCCCCCAGTAGCCGGTGAACACCTGCGGGCCGTGGGCGAGGATCTCACCCACCTCGCCGCGCTCCACCTCCCGCTGCGGGTCCTCGGGGTCCACCAGGCGCACCTGGGTGGAGGGGAAGGGCACGCCCAGCGCCCCCGGGCGGCGCTCGGGGGAGATGGGGTTGCCCAGGATAATGGGGGAGGCCTCGGTCATGCCGTAGCCCTCGATAATGACCCCGCCGGTGGCCTCCTCCCAGGCCGCCGCCACCGCGGCCGGTGTGGCCGCCGCCCCGCAGACCGCGATCTTGCAGGAGGACAGGTCCGCGCCCGTGGCCCTGGCGCGCGAGGCGATACGGTCGAACATGACCGGCACCCCGGGGAAGAAGGTCGCCGGACGCCGCTTCCAGGCGGCCAGGACCATGTCCGCCCCGAACTTGGGCAGGACCACCTGCGTGGCGGCCAGGCCCACCGCGCACAGCAGGGACAGGGACAGGCCGAAGGCGTGGAAGAAGGGCAGCACCGCGTAGAAGGTCTCCTGGCCCACCTGGGTGGTCTGGGAGGCCCAGGCCAGGCTCATCTCCGCGTTGGCCCGCAGGTTGAGGTGGGTCAGGCACACCGCCTTGGGGGTGCCGGTGGTCCCCCCGGTGTGCAGCAGGGCGGCGGCGTCGTCCACCTCCGGCAGGGGGTGGTCGGGGGCCAGGGGCTCGCAGAGGGCCGCCAGGTCGTCCCAGGAGCGCACGGACTGGGGCACCGGGGCCCGCAGCTCCCGGCGCCGGGTACGGGCCGCGGCCACGGGCAGGCGCAGGGCCAGGCGGCTGCGCAGCGGCAGGCCCCGGGACAGGTCCACCGACAGCACCGTCATCCCCTCCAGGCCCGCGGCCTCCAGGGAGCCGGCGGTGGACACCAGGTGGGCGACGGACTTCTCCCAGGCGATGAGGACCGTGCCGCGGTGGATCCTGATCTGCTCGCGGATCTGGGCCGCCGGGGCCAGGGGGTTGTGCTCGGCCACAATGGCCCCGATACGCCAGGCGGCGTAGGCGATGACCACGTGCTGGGGGCAGTTGGGCAGGATGAGGCCGACGACGTCCCCCGCCCGCACGCCCAGGGAGCGCAGGGCCTCGGCCGCCCGGGCCACCTGCCCGCTCAGGGCGGCGTAGGTCGTGGTGGCTCCCATGAAGTCCAGGGCCACCCGCTCGGGGAAGCGCCTGGTGGCATCCTCCAGCATCTGGCTCAGGGGCTCGGTGACCGGCTCGATCACCGCGGGTACCCCCGGGGCGTAGTGCGGGCGCCCAGCCTCGCTGCGGGCCTCGTGCGTCGTCATCGCGTCCCTTTCCTGCGTGCCCGGTCGGGCGGCTGCACAGAGTTCCTACGCAACCGTAACCTACGGTGCCGTAGCCCTGCCTCCTCGTGGGGCCCTGACCCCTGTCGGGGGCATCACCCCGGCCTGCCGGGCGCGGCCCCAGGGGGCCGGGCGTCGGTCCGGGCACTCAGCCCCTGGGGCAGCGCCCGGCGGGAGACCACGTGGAGACGGCGTGTGGGGCGGGTCATGGCCACGTACAGGTCCCCGGGGCTCGTCCCGCCGATGACCGCCGGGTCCACCAGGACCACGACGTCGAACTCCAGGCCCTTGGAGGCCACCGGCCCCATGACCGCCAGGCGGGCGCGCAGCACGTCCCCCCCGGGGCCTCCATGGCGGCGGCCAGGGCCGGGTCCTGGGCCAGGAGCGAGGTCACCGGGCCGGGCTCCGGGGCGATGACGGCGATCCTGCCCCCGCCGGGGCCCGCCGCGGCGTCCATGGCGGCGCACTCGGCGCTCACGGCCCGACGCAGGGCGCGGGCCCAGGCGGCCTCCCCGGCCCCGTCGGCCGGCAGGGCGCTGAGGTCCTCCACCCTCAGGCAGTCGTCCAGATCCCGCACCGAGGACACCGGGTAGACCGGGGGGTGCCCCAGGGCCGTCACCGTGCGCTCCGCCACGGCCATAATGGTGGCCGGGGTGCGGTAGCACACCGTGAGGACCTCCTCACGCAGGGGGGTCGAGCCCCCGCGGGACCGCGGCCTGCGGGATCCTGGCCCCCGGGATCCCGCCCGCGCCTGCTCGTGCTCGTCCGGGCCCGCCGTCCCGAGCTCGGCGAGCGCCTGCGACCAGGAGGCCGGGGTGGTGGGGCCCGAGTACTGGGCCAGGTCGCCGACCACCGTCAGGGAGCGCACCGGGCAGCGTCGGGCCAGGGCCCGCCAGGCCATGGCACCCAGCTCCTGGGCCTCGTCCACCACCACGTGCCCGTAGGTCCAGGTGCGTTCCGCCCTCGCCCGCTCCGCCAGGGTCGTCCGGGGCCCGGTGTCCTCCACCCGGTCGGCGAGCATCTGCGCGGTCACCATGCCCTGGCCCAGCTCCTGGGCCTCAATGGCCTGGGCCGCGTAGGAGAGCAGCTCCTGACGGCGTCGGGCCGTGTGCCGGGCCCGGGCGGCCTGGGCGTCCTCGCTGGGGCCCAGCAACTCGGACAGCTCGTCAATAAGGGGCACGTCGGCGGCGGTGAGCACCTGGTCCGGGTCGGCCCCGGGCTCACGGCGCAGCAGGTCGCGCTCGGCCTGGCTCAGCTCGGGGGCCAGGCGCTCCAGCAGGGCCGGGCGGGACCACAGGCGCTCCAGCAGGCCCACCGCCGTGGTCGGCATCCAGCACAGGTTGATCTCCCGGCGGGCGTCGCGTGCCGTACGGATGTCCTCCCGGATCCAGGCGCGCGTGTCCTTGTCTGAGGCGTCCTGGCCGGTGAGGCGGGCGTACTGGTCCGTGAGCCGCTCCAGGAGCCACAGGACGAAGGTCTCTCGCGCCAGGTTGTGGGGCCTGCCCGAGCGCCGCGCCCGGCCCACGGCCTCGGTGACCTCCTGCGGGGTCAGCCACAGGCTGGTGCCCTCCACCACGATCTCACGGGGCTGCGCCGGGACCCGCTGGAGGGAGCGCACCGCCCGCCGCAGCACCCGCGCCCACAGGGCCCTGCCCTTGAGCTCGGCCACCGCGGGGCTCTCGGAGCCCCGGGCCCGCACGCCCGGCACCAGGTCCGCCAGGGTGGTGGAGACCACACCGTTCTCACCCAGGGAGGGCAGCACCTGCTCCACGTAGCGCAGGAAGGTCCGTGAGGGCCCCACCAGCAGCACCCCGGAGCGCTCCAGACGTTCCCGCTCGGCGTAGAAGAGGTAGGCCACCCGGTGCAGGGCCACGGCGGTCTTGCCGGTGCCGGGCCCGCCCTGGACCACCAGGACGCCCCTGCCGTCACTGGTGACGACCCGGTCCTGCTCGGCCTGGATCGTGGCCACGATGTCGCCCATGCGCCCGTCGCGGGCCGCGGACATGGCCGCCAGGAGCGCGCCCTCGCCCTGGAGGCCCTGGACGCTGAGCCCGCCCCCGCCCGTCCCCAGCTCCGAGGCGTCCAGCAGCTCGTCCTCCAGCCCCACCACGACGCGGGCGCGGGAGTCAATGTGCCGGCGGCGTACCAGGCCCATCGGGTCCAGGGCGGTGCCCTGGTAGAAGGCCCGGGCCAGGGGGGCGCGCCAGTCCAGCACCACCTCGCGGCGGGAGGCGTCCTGCAGGCCGGTGCGTCCCACGTAGTGGCGCCCGCCGGAGCGGGTGTCCATCCGCCCGAAGACGAGCCTGTCCTCCACGCCCTCCAGGCAGGAGATAATGTCCGAGTAGTGCACGGCGTAGGCGTCCCGCTCCCCCCGGGACTGGTGGGTGCCGGCGGCCCCCGCGGCCTCGGTGGCGGCCAGGGCGGACCTGGCGGCGGCCAGCTGCCGGTCCAGCTCCCCGTAGGCGCGGTCCACCTGGGCCTGCTCGACGGCGATCTCCCGCTCCCGCAGTACCGCCGCCGCGTCGGCTCCGTCCCCGGCGGGGGGCTTGGCGTCCTGGGTACGCGCAGGCTTGGCAGACGTCACAGGGCCTCACAATCATTGGGTCGGTGATCGGTTCCGGTGCCAACGAGTGCATATATCACCCGGCGGCAGAGGGCAGTCCATTATTCTCTGAGTGCCCCCGGTCGCGCCCCGGGCGGCCGACGCCCGTGGCGAACACGGACGGGGGCCGTCAGGAACACGGGGGCGGACCGCGACGTTGCAGGCTGGAGAACCAGGTCCGTGACTTGCGGACCCGACGGCCTCACGGTCCATTCCCCGGCGCGAGAAGGAGGAAGACATGGCACCAGTCCCCACCGGACGGCCCCTGCTGAACATGGAGCAGGCCCAGGCCTCACGCCTCACCCGTGCCCGCGTCCTCCTCCACCACCTGGACGGGGCCATGGACGCCGGGCACGCCGGGGCCCTGGCCGTCGAGCAGCTCCTCATGACGCTCCCCCACGAGAGGCTCGCCACCTTCGACGCCGACGCCCTGGTGGACTACCGCGCCCGCCGTCCCCTCATGGTCTACTCCTCACGGCGCTACCAGAGCGCCGTCATGCCCCAGATCGTCCTGGACGTCCTCCAGGACGACGACGGCGAGAGCCTGCTCCTGCTCCACGGCGCCGAGCCGGACTACCGCTGGGAGGACTTCCTGGCGGCGCTGACCCGGGTGGTCACCACCATGGGGGTCACCCAGGTGGTCGGCATGTACGGCCTCCCCCTGGCGGTGCCGCACACCCGCCCCACCTTCGTCCACCACCACGGGTCGGACGCCTCCAAGCTCCCCGACCAGCCCGACTTCTTCGGGACCGTGGAGCTGCCCGGCACCATGGGCGCCATGATCGAGCTGCGCATGGGGGAGATCGGCCTGGACTCCCAGGGGCTGAGCGCGGGGGTGCCCCACTACGTCGCCCGCGACGACTACCCCGCCGGGGCCTCCGCCCTGCTGCGCACGGCCGCCAAGGTCACCGGCCTGGCCCTGCCCGTGGGCGACCTGGAGGCCGCCGCGGCGGTGACCCGGGCCGAGATCAACGCCGAGACCCAGCGCCAGAGCGAGGTGGCCACCATCGTCTCGGCCCTGGAGAACCAGTACGACTCCCTGGTGCCCCAGGGGGCCGACGAGGCGGTGGGGCAGTTCGACCTGCCCAGCGCCGACGAGATCGGGGCCCGCCTGGAGGCCTTCCTGGAGGCCAACGACGCCGCCGAGAACCAGCTGTCCAGCGCCGCCGGGCCCCTGGCCCCCCAGCCCTCGCCCGTGGTGGTACCGGGTCCGGCACCCCGCCACGCCGGGAAGCAGCCGGGGACCTCCCGGGGCGTGACGGGGCGCCGGGTGGGCCGGGCCCCCGGTGAGCCGCGCCCGACGCCGGAGACCCGCCCCCTGCCCACCCCCACCTACCGGGGCCGCCACGCGGCCGCCCCCAGCGCCGACCAGGTGGCCCGCGAGGAACGGGCCCGCCTGGAGGCCGGGGCCCGGTGGAAGACCGCCTGGGACCAGGAGAACAACACGGACCAGGCCGGTGACCAGCGGCCCCAGCCCGACCAGCCCCGCGGCCGACGCGGTACCCACACCCCCGGCCCCACGGGACACAAGCCAGCTGGCGCCCCCGGCCCCACAGGGCACCGGCCAGCCGGTACCCCCGGTGGTACCACGGGCCCCCGGCCAGGTGGCACCCCCGAGCCCGACCAGGACACCGAGGCCTGAGCCCGCCGGGCCACCGTCCCGGACCCGCGCCCCGGACCCAGGGCCTCGCACCGGGATAGCGCCGGGCCCCTCAGCCCTGCGGGAGCGCCGGGTCGTGCACCTCCCAGGTACGCACCGGCAGGGGCAGGCGGCGTACGGCCCGCTCCACAGCCCGGGCCTCCCGGGACGTCAGGGGCTCGGCCCGGGCCACCACGACCAGGTTCCCCGGACGCCGTCCCCGGACCACCGCCGCGTCCCCCACCACCAGGACCCCGCCGAAGACCTCACGGGTCCGTGCCAGGTCCGCCCCCGCCCGCTCCCGGGGCGGGCAGGCCACATTGGCCAGGTACAGCCCCCGAGGCGCCAGGGCGGCGCGACAGGCCGCCAGGAACTCCGTCGTGGCGCACCGCGGGGGCACCCTCCCGGCCGCGAACACGTCCCGCACCACCACGTCCCACTGCCCGCCGCGCAGGTGGGGGACGACCTGGGCGGCGTCACCCACCCGGATCCTCAGGCGCGGGGAGCGGGGCAGGTCGAACCACTGGCGCACCCTGTCCGCCAGGACCGCGTCAACCTCCACGGCCGTCTGGGTACTGCCCGGCCGGGAGGCGTCCCAGGCCCGGGCCAGGGCGCAGCCCGCCCCGCCCAGGTGCACCGCCCGCAGCGGGCCCTCGCCCCACAGCGCCCCCAGGGCGGCGTCCATCTGCTGGTGGTACTCAAAGTCCAGATGAGTGGGGTCCCCCAGGTCGATCCAGGAGGACTCCGTCCCGTCCAGCAGCAGCAGGACCCCGCCGTCACGGACCTGGAGCTCAGCCACCGCCAGGGACGTCGGCACCGGCCCCCGGGGCAGGCCCGCCAGGGACGGGGTCCGGGGACGCGGTGCTCTGGCAGCCTGTCGTGTCACAGGGGCACGCTAGCCTGTTCCCGGCGCCGGTCCCGGCAGCACCACCTGCCGGCCCGCCAGGAGGAGGAAGCATGCGGGTCAATGACCTGCCCCTCCACGCTCAGGACGCCGGCCCCGCCAGGAGGAGGAAGCATGAGCCGAGCCCCACGGGCCCAGGGCGCCCGCCGCAGCTGGGGCACGGACGACTCCGCCACCCCCGTCCTCCACGTGGACATGGACGCCTTCTTCGCCTCCGTGGAGCTCCTGGAGCACCCCGAGCTGCGCGGACGGCCCCTCATCGTAGGAGGCCAGGACGGGCGGGGCGTGGTCTCGGCCGCCTCCTACGAGGCCCGCGCCTACGGGGTCAACTCGGCCATGCCCATGGCCCGGGCCCACCGGCTCTGCCCCCAGGCCGTGGTGCTACCCGTGCGCCACGGGCACTACGGGGCCGTCTCGGCCCGTGTCATGGAGGTCCTGGCCGAGGTCACCCCCCTGCTGGAGCAGGTCAGTATCGACGAGGCCTTCCTGGACGTGTCCGGGGCCAGACGGCGCATGGGCACCCCGGTCCAGGTCGCCACCTGGATCCGCTCCCAGATCCGCCAGCGGGTGGGGGTGCCGGCCAGCGTCGGGGTGGCCGCCACCAAGTTCGTGGCCAAGCTCGCCTCCTCCCACGCCAAGCCCGACGGCCTCCTGCTCGTCCCCGCCCACGCCACCCAGGACTTCCTGGACGTCCTGCCGGTGGGCGCCATGTGGGGGGTGGGGGAGCGGACCGCCGCCGCCCTGGAGCGCTGGGGCATTACCGACGTGCGCACCCTGGCGGCCACCGACGTGCGCACCCTGGAGAGGATCCTGGGCCAGGCGGCCGCCCACCACCTGGCCGACCTCTCCCACGGCATCGACCCCCGGCCGGTGACCACCAGCCGCCAGGAGAAGTCCGTGGGCACCGAGACCACCTTCTTTGACAACCTCACCGACCACGAGCAGGCCCGCCTGGTCCTGCTCGACCAGTGCCACCAGTGCGCGGCCCGTCTGCGGGCCAGGGCGCTGCGCTCGCGGGTGGTGGTCCTCAAGGCCCGGGGGGCGGACTTCGTGACGGTGACCCGCTCACGGACCCTGCCGGCCTCCACGGATCTGGCCCGGGACGTGTGGCAGACCGTCAGCGCGCTCTTCGAGGCCCTTCCCGTCCCGCCCGGCGGGTACCGGCTCCTGGGGGTGCGCCTGGAGGGCCTGGAGCGCGGTGAGGACGGGATCCAGCTGAGCCTGGACGAGGACCCGCGCCGGGGTGCGCCCGAGCGCGCCGCCGACGCCGTCCGACGGCGCTGGGGGCCGGGCTCCCTGGCCCCGGCGAGCCTGCTGGGGACGGGCAGGCGCCCGCCACCGGGCCGCTGAAGGGGCGGCGGGCGTCCCGGACCGGGCCAGTTCGGGACGGTCCGGGACGGTCCGGGACGGGCCCCTCAGTCCAGGCCGGAGGCGTGGACGGCGTCGACGCTAATGACGCCCTCCACCTCCGCGAGCGCGCGCACCAGGGCCTCGGCGTCCTTCCCGCCCTGGAAGGACATGCGCGCGCTCATTACCCGCCCCCGGTCCGAGCGCTGCGAGGAGGTAGAGGAGATCGATGTCGCGTAGCCCAGGGACGTCGCCGTGGAGACCAGGGCCGGCATGACCGCGTGCCCGACCTCGTAGGTGACCTCCACCGCCTGGTGGACCCCCTGCTGCGGCAGGTGCGCCGTCAGGGGCGCGACGGCGAAGACCAGCAGGTAGTGCAGGCCCAGGGCCAGGGCGGCCGCCGGCAGCATCCTGGCGGCGCAGGCCACGCCGATTGCCGCGGAGAGCCAGACCGTGGCCGCGGTCGTCAGCCCCCGGACGGTGTCGTTGTTGACGAAGATGACCCCGGCGCCGATGAACCCGATCCCCGAGACGATCTGGGCCGCGATGCGCGAGGGGTCCGGGTGCGCGTCCGCCCCGCCGGCCCCGGTGCTGAATCCGTAGGCGCTGACCAGGGTGAACAGGCAGGCGCCCAGTCCCACCAGGACGTGGGTCTTGATCCCGGCGTCCTTGAGGTGCAGGTGGCGCTCGAGGCCGAGCAGCAGGCACAGGACGAAGGCCGCGCACAGGGACACCGTCTGCGGCCCGATCCCGGTGGTACTGACCAGGGCGTCGAGGGCGGTTCCGGGGTGGTGGTGCATGTGCGGGTCTTTCCTGCATCGGTGGGTGCGCGGCGGTGTGCTGGCTGCGTCAGGGGCCGTCGGGAGGATCGTATGCCGCCGGCCCGGGTCGGGTCGGCGGACCCGCCGCACCCGGACGGGTCCTGTCGGCGTGTCGTGGTGGTTGCCACTACCGGCCCCGGACCCGGTCGGCGCTGCGGCCAGAACCGGGTCGTTGCGGGCTGTCGGGGACGGGATGGTGGTGTCCACCGCTTGACACACGTTTTCGCTCCGGGCCGGTTAAGCGCCTATCCTTGGGATCACGGTCCGGTGACGGCGCCCCGCCCGCGGGACTGACACGGAAGGGAGTCCCGGCATGGCACTGTCAGAGCGCGAGCAGCAGGTCCTACGCGACCTTGAGAAGCAGCTCGGTGCGGAGGACCCGGGTCTGGCCCAGACCATGACCGCCGCGGACAAGCGTCTGGGACGCCCCACGCCCCGGCGTATCGGTGCCGGTATCGCCCTGGTCCTGGGGGGCTTCGCGGTCGTGGTGGCGGGGGTGGCCATCGCCCACGACCTGTGGTCCGTCCTGGTGGGCCTGGTCGGCTTCGCCCTGGCCGTCTGGGGGATCACCCTTATGCTCACCGGCCCCTCCCGCCCCGCTGACGAGTCGTCCTCACCCGCCCGCGGCGGCAGGAGAGGCGGGAGCGGCACGGACAGGCCCCGCTCACGTTTTATGCAGCGTCAGGCTGAGCGCTGGGAGCATCGTCGCGACCACTGAGCCCCCGGCCCGCGGGAGCGTGCGCCACCACGGGTACGCCAAGGCGTCGGGGCCAGGGGCGGCCTCCGCGGCGCCGTGGGACGGCCTCCGGCGTGGCGCCCCAGTGGCGTGCCCTGGACCCGGCACCGTGAGCGGCCTCCTGCCGTGCCGGGGCGCACCGGGACCCGCCTCCTCGCCGTCGGGTGCGCCCGGTGCGGGTGCGTAGAAGAGAGTGGCGCCCGGCCCGCTACGGCATGGAGGCCAGTGCGGGCGTAAGGAAGAGCGCCGCACGCTCTGACGTCAAGGTCCTCGGCCCCGGCGTGTCGCGTACCCGGGGTTCCGGGTGAGTGCGCACGTCCCCCGGCGTGTCGCGCGCCTATGGCCGGTCTGTCGCCCTTTCCGGGTCCGGGCACGTTCGCGCCCGGTGGTGCGCGCACGTCCTTGACGCCCGGGCTGGCGCGGTTTTCCGGCGGCAGGCAGACCTCTCAGCCCGCAGCGATCTAACTGTGACGTGCCCTCGACCTGTTGCGTGGAGGGAAGTGGAGGGAAGTGGAGTATGGTGGTGCCCGCTGGATAGTTGAGGTGGGAGGAGCGGGCCCATGTTCCTGGGTACCCACTCGCCTCGCCTCGACACCAAGGGTCGACTCATCCTTCCGGCGAAGTTCCGCGAGGAGCTCGCTGGAGGGGTGGTTCTCACCCGCGGCCAGGAGCACTGTCTCTACGTCTTCACCACAACCGAGTTCGAGCGCATGTACGCCCAGCTCCGCGAGGCCCCGTTGACGCAGAAGCAGGCACGCGACTACGTGCGCGTCATGCTCTCGGGCGCGGACTCCCAGGTCCCCGACAAGCAGGGTCGTATTACCCTGCCGGCCCACCTGCGTACCTACGCGGGGCTGGACCGGGACCTCGCCGTCATCGGCGCAGGATCCCGGGTGGAGATCTGGGACGCCGCCGCGTGGCAGGAGTACCTCACCAGTCAGGAGCAGGTCTTCGCCAACACGGCCGAGGAGATCGTCCCGGGCCTCTTCTGAGACCCGTCGCCTAGCACAACGTGGAGCCCCGCCTGGCGAGGTCCCCTTCCGCCGCCGTCCGACGTCACTTCCCCGACGCCGGAACCTGCGGAAGGAGTCCTGGTCCGACGGCGCCGCCACACCACATCCGTCACCGTGGTGGGCCGCCCACCCGACTCACGCCCGAAGGAGGACAACGTGCGCGAGAACGCCAGCCCCGCCGTCGAGACCGGCGTCGGAGCGGGCTTCGCAGACACCTCCCGGGCCGCGGAGCAGGCGGCTGGGCTCCACACCCCCGTCCTCCTGGGGCGCTGCCTGGACCTCCTGGCGCCCGCCCTGGAGGAGGCCGTGGCCCACGGGCGGGAGCCGGTCATGATCGACGCCACCCTGGGTATGGGCGGGCACGCGGAGGGGGCCCTGAGCCGCTTCCCCGAGCTCACGCTCGTGGGTATCGACCGTGACCCGCAGGCCGTGGCCCTGGCCAGTGCCCGTCTGGCCCGCTTCGGGGGACGCTTCCACGCCGTGCAGACCACCTACGACGCCGTCGCGCAGGTCGCCGCCCGCTTCAGCACCGACGGGGCGGGCACGGTGGACGCCGTCCTCATGGACCTGGGGGTCTCCTCCCTCCAGCTCGACGAGGACGGGCGCGGCTTCTCCTACTCCCGGCCCGCGCCCCTGGACATGCGCATGGACCCCACCACGGGCCCCAGAGCCCAGGACCTCCTGGACACCTGGGACGCCGCCCAGATCACCCACGTCCTGCGCGCCTACGGTGAGGAGCGCTTCGCCACGCGCATCGCCGCCGAGGTCGTCCGCCGCCGCCAGGCGGGCGCCCCGGTGCGCAGCACCCGGGACCTCAGCGACCTGGTGCGCTCCGCCGTCCCCGCCGCCACCCGGCGTACCGGGGGCCACCCCGCCAAGCGGACCTTCCAGGCCCTGCGCGTGGCCGTCAACGCCGAGCTCGACGTCCTACAGAGGGCCCTGCCCCGGGCCCTGGACTGCCTGCGCGTGGGCGGCCGCCTGGTGGTGGAGTCCTACCAGTCCCTGGAGGACCGGCTCGTCAAGCGGGCTATCGCCGCCGGGACCACCAGCCGGGCCCCCCAGGGCCTGCCCCTGGTCCCCCAGGCCGCCCGGCCCTACCTGGAGGCTCTCACCCACGGCGCCGAGAAGGCCACCCAGGCCGAGATCGACGCCAACCCCCGATCTGCCCCCGTGCGCCTGCGTGCCGCCGTCCGCACCCGTCCCGCCTGCGACGCCCCCGCCTCGCAGCCGGGCCAGGAGCGGTGCCGGTACGGGGACCGTGGAACCCAGCACGGTCGACGCCGCCCAGCCGCGTCCGCACGCTCCCGTAGCCGCCACACCGGAAGGAGTTGAAGATGTCCGCCAGCAACGCAGTCAGGGCCACCCGCCCCGCACCGCGTCACACCTCACGAGCCACCGCCTCCTGGGAGGGGGCCGGTCAGGCCCGTCCTTCACGCCCGCGGCGCGGTGAGCCCCGCCGCGCCGAGCGCTCCGAGGCCACCACCCGCCCGCGCCTGTCCGTGGTCCAGGGCCTCGCGGCCTCGCGCTCCACGCTGCCCTTCCTCCTGGGTGTCGTCTTCATCCTGGTGGCCGTCCTGGTCAGCTCCATGGCCCTGAACGCCGCCATGGCGGACACCGCCTACCGTATGCAGGCCGCCCAGGTCCAGCTCGGTGTGGCCAACGACCACGTCGCCACCCTCGCCGACCAGGTCCAGAAGGCCTCCTCGCCCTCCAGCCTGACCCAGGCCGCCCAGCGTCTGGGCATGGTCCCCTCCGGGGCCCCGGGGGTCGTGGACCTGACCACCTCCACCGTCTCGGGCGGGACGCCCGCCGCGGAGAAGTAGGCCTGTGGACCTGAGCCGCCGTCGGATGATGCAGCTGGCCGGAGCCGTCGGGTTCACCGCCCTGGCGGGCAGGACGGCCTGGATCCAGGTCGTCCAGGGCCCGGAGCTGGCCGCCAGGGCCAAGGCCGAGCGCACCGTCTCCTGGGTCAACCGCGCCCCGCGCGGCCAGATCCTGGGGCGTGACGGCACGGTCCTGGCCTCCTCCGTGGTGTCCTACGACGTCGGCGTCAACCAGGTCCTGGTCTCCCAGTACGAGCGCCGCGAGAAGAGGACCGACCCCACCACCGGCGCGGAGGAGGAGGTCGTCGTGGGCTACGGCGCCCTGGCCGCCGCCGAGCTGCTCGCCCCGGTCCTGGGCGTGGACGTCAACGAGCTCGGCGGCGCCATGGTGGGCGACTCCACCTACGTCATTGTCGCCGAGGCGGTCACCCCCGACACCTGGCGCCAGGTCAAGGCCCTGGACATCCAGGGCATCGAGCCCGACCAGCGCAGTCGGCGCACCTACCCGGCCGGCAGGACGGCCGGCAACGTCGTGGGCTACACCAGTGAGAAGGAGCACCGGGTCCTCACCGGTGCCGCCGGCCTGGAGTACAGCCAGAACGACCTGCTGTCGGGGACCGACGGTGAGGGCAGCGTCGAGATCGGTCGCAGCGGCGTCATTATCCCCACCGGTGAGCAGCAGGACACCCCGGCCACCGCCGGGACCACCGTGCGCACCACCATCAACCCCGACCTCCAGGCCCTGGCCCAGGAGGTGATCGACGCCGCCGTGGACTCCCAGAGCGCGGACTGGGGCTCCATCGTGGTCATGGAGCCCTCCACCGGCAAGATCCTGGTCATGGCGGACTCCCACACGGTGGATCCCTCCGACCCCGTCGCCAGCGCCGAGCAGGACCGCGGGGCCCGGGTGGTCCAGGCCGTCTTCGAGCCCGGCAGCGTGGGCAAGGTCGTCACCTTCGCCAGCGCCCTGGAGCAGGGGGCCGTCACCCCGACGACCCCCTGGACCGTCCCCTACAGCTGGGTGTCCCCCGACGGGGAGGAGTTCCACGACTCCCACGAGCACCCTGACCAGTACCTCACCAGCGCCCAGATCCTGGCGGAGTCCTCCAACGTGGGCACCGTCCAGGTCGGTGACACCGTCAGCGACCAGAGCCGCTACGAGCTCATGAAGCGGTTCGGCTGGGGCACCCTGAGCGGGATCGAGCTGCCGGGGGAGTCCTCCGGGCTCCTCTACCCCCCCGACTCCTGGGACGGCCGGACCCGCTACACCACCATGTTCGGCCAGGGCGTGGCCGTCACCGCCCTCCAGGCCGTCCAGGTCCTGGCCGCCATCGCCAACAAGGGCGTGCGCATGCCCCCCCGGGTCATCGACGCCTGGATCGGGGCGGACGGCAAGGAGATCCCCCAGACCCAGCCCGAGGGCGTCCAGGTCATCTCCGAGGCCACCGCCGCCGCCCTGACCGACATGCTCATCGGGGTCACCCAGGAGGGGGGCACCGCCGAGACCGCCTCCCTGGACGGCTACCTGGTGGCGGGCAAGACCGGCACCACCGAGATCCTCACCGGGGAGGGCGGGACGGTGGCCTCCTTCGTGGGCTTCACCCCGGCCCGGGCCCCGGCCATCGCGGTCTCGGTGGTCCTGTACCGTCCCGAGGGCGTCTACGGCGGGACCGTCTCGGGCCCCGTCTTCCGCAAGATCGCCACCGCCGCCATGCACGCCCTGGGGATCGCCCCGGATCCCACGGTGGTGGCCGCCCAGGCCGCCGCCCGCGCCGACGCCGAGACCTCCGCGCCCCCCGGCCACTCACCGGACGGCGGCTGATACCTCAGTCCTCGCACGTCACACTCCTTCTCCGGGCGAGCCCGACGCCCGTTCCCCGACCCCGAGATAGATTGAGGAGCTATGAGTAACGCCTATGAGTCGGCTGCGGCCCTGCGCCCCCACCACCTGGAGCCCACCGATCTGAGGCAGCTGGTGCGGTCCTTCTCGCTGGTCCCGGCGCCAGGCACCAGCCAGGAGGACGTGGACGGCGTCATGGTCACCGGCGTGAGCGTGGACTCCGGTGACGTCGCCCCCGGGGAGCTGTTCGTGGGCCTTCCCGGCTTCAAGGTCCACGGCGCCTCCTTCGCCGCCCAGGCCGTGGGGGCCGGGGCCGTGGCCGTGGTCACCGACAGCCAGGGGGCCCACCTGGCCGCCGACCTCCCCGGCACCCCGGTCCTGGTCCACGAGGACCCCCGGGCCCTGGTCGGCCCCCTGTCCCAGGCGGTCTACCACCACCCCGCCGAGCACCTGACCGCCACCGCGGTGACCGGTACCAACGGCAAGACCACCACCAGCTACTTCCTGGACGCCATGCTCGCGGCCCACCTGGGCGGCTGCATGGTGGCCGGGACCGTCGAGCTGCGCGTGGGAGGCACCTCGGTGGAGTCCCCGCGCACCACCGTGGAGGCCCCGGTCCTGGCCCGCATGATGGCCCTGGCCGTCGAGGAGGGCGTGGGCGCCGCCTCCCTGGAGGCCTCCAGCCACGCCATCGTGCTGCACCGCCTGGACGGCGTCACCTTCGACGTCGTGGGCTTCACCAACCTCCAGCGCGACCACCTGGACTTCCACAAGACCATGGAGGGGTACCTGGAGGCCAAGTCCCGCCTGTTCACCCCCGCCCACGCCCGCCGCGCCGTGGTCTGCGTGGACGACCGGTGGGGGGCGTCCCTGGCCCGTACCGCCTCCGCCACCGGCCTGGAGGTGGAGCGGGTGCGCGCCTACCCCGGTGACGCCGAGTGCGACTGGTGGGTGTCTGACGCCGCGGTCTCCCTGGCGGAGGCGGCCACCACCTTCACCCTCCACGGGCCCGGCGCCCAGGAGATCAGCGCCTCCTGCCCGCTGCCGGGCCTGGTCAACGTCCAGAACGCCGCCCTGGCCCTGGTCATGGCTGTCCGGGCGGGCGTCCCGGCGCCCACCGCGGTGGCGGCCCTGGCCGGCGCCCACAACATCCCCGGGCGCATGCAGCGCGTCAGCCAGCGGGACGGGACGCGCGGGCTGTGCATCGTGGACTTCGCCCACACCCCTGACGCCATGGAGCTGGCCCTGGAGGCGGTGCGCCCCATCACACCGGGGCGCCTCATCGTGGTCTTCGGCTCCGACGGCGACCGCGACCAGGGCAAGCGGCCCATGCTGGGGGAGGTGGCCGCCCGCCTGGCCGACGTCCTGGTGGTCACCGACGAGAACCCCCGCTCCGAGGACCCCCAGACCATCCGCGACGCCGTCCTGGCCGGGGTGCGCCGGGTCCGTCCCGACCTGGCGGACGTCGAGGAGGTCACCACCTGGCGGGGTGACGCCGTGCGCCGCGGCGTGGAGCTGTGCGGCCCGGACGACACCGTCATTGTCACCGGCAAGGGCCACGAGCCCTTCCTGGAGGTCGCCGACCAGTTCATCCGCTACAACGACGCCCCGGTCATGCGCGAGGCCGTCGAGGCCAAGTGGGGGCAGGCGTGATCCCCCGCCCCCTGGCGCAGGTCGCCGCCATGGCCGGCGGCACCCTCCTGGGCAGCCGGCCCGCGGGCCCCCTCCCGGGCGACGCCGCCAGCGCCCAGGTCACCGCCGTGGTGACGGACTCCCGCCGCGCCGGGCCGGGCAGCTTGTTCGTGGCCATCGCGGGGGAGAGGACCGACGGCCACGCCTACCTCGACGCCGTCGCCCGCGCACACGCCGAGGCCGCCCTGGTCAGCGACGTCCAGGCCGCCCGGGCCGCCCTGGGCGGGGCGGAGCTGCCCCTGGTGGTGGTCCCGGACACCGTCGCGGCGCTGGGCCGCCTGGCCCGCGAGCACCTGGCGGACCTGCGCCGCCGGGCCCGGGAGCGCGGCGGGGAGCTGACCGTCGTGGCCGTGACCGGCTCGGTGGGCAAGACCACCACCAAGGACCTCACTCGCCAGATCCTGGCCTCGGTGGCCCCCACGGTGGCCCCGGTGGCCTCCTTCAACAACGAGATCGGCCTGCCCCTGACGGTCCTGTCCTCCGACGCCTCCACCCGCTACCTGGTCCTGGAGATGGGTGCCTCGGCGCCCGGGCACATTGCCTACCTCACCGGTATCGCCCCCCTGGACGCCGCCGCGGTCCTCGTGGTGGGGCACGCCCACATGGACGGCTTCGGGGGGATCGAGGGCGTGGCGGCGGCCAAGGCGGAGATCCTCTCCGGCCTGCGGCCGGGCGGCACCGCCGTGCTCAACCTGGACGACCCCCGCTCCGCGGCCATGCGCCCCCTCGCCCCGGCGGCGGTGCTGACCTTCTCCGCCAGCGGCCGGGCCGGGGCGGACGTGCGGGCCACCGACACGGTCCTGGAGGCCGGGGCCTACCCGCTCACCACGGTCCACCTGCCCGGGGCCGGGCCCACCCGCCTGCGTCTGTCCCTGCCCGGGGCCCACAACGTGGCCAACGCCCTGGCCGCCGCCGCCCTGGCCCTGGCCGCCGGGGTGGCCCCCCGGGACGTCCTGGCGGCCCTGGCCGACGCCCGTATTGAGAGCGCCCACCGTATGGACGTGCGCCCCCTGGCCGGTGACCTCCTCCTGGTGGACGACTCCTACAACGCCAATATCGACTCCATGACCGCCTCCCTGGCCACCCTGCCGGTCCTGGCGGCCGGACGCCGCCGTGTCGTGGTGGTCTCCGAGATGCTGGAGCTGGGGGCGTCCTCGCCCGCCGACCACCGCCGCACCGGCGAGCTGGTGGCGCAGGCCGGTGCCGCCCTCCTGCTGACCGTGGGGCAGGGGGCGGCCCCCGCCGCCGCCGCCGCACGTGAGCGCGGTGTGGAGGTCGTGGAGGTGGCCGACGCCGGTGCGGCGCTGGCGCGTATTGACTCCCTGGTCCGTGACGGTGACGCCGTCCTCGTCAAGGGCTCCCACGGCTCAGGCGCCTGGCGCCTGGCCGACCACCTCAAGGAGGTCCGTTCCCAATGACCGGTATCTTTATCGCGGCAGCCGTGGGCATGCTGGTCTCCCTGTTCGTCACGCCCCTGCTCATCCGCTACCTGCACCGTAAGCAGTACGGGCAGTTCATCCGGGAGGACGGGCCCCAGGGGCACTTCACCAAGCGCGGTACCCCCACTATGGGCGGCCTGGTCATTATCGGCGGCACCGTCCTGGGCTACGCCGTCGGCAGCCTGATCATGTGGCGGCCACCGCGTGCCAGCGGCCTGCTTCTCATGCTGCTCATCGTGGGCCTGGGGGCGATCGGCTTTATGGACGACTTCGCCAAGATCGCCAAGGAGCGGTCGCTGGGGCTGAGGGCCTGGCAGAAGATCGCGGGCCAGGCCGTGATCGGTATCTCCTTCTCCGTGGCCGCCCTCAACTTCGCCGACCGCAGCGGCCTGACCCCCGCCTCCACGCGCATCTCCTTCGCCCGGGACTCACGCCTGGACCTGGCCTTCGGGGGCGCGGTGGTGGGGATGATCCTGTTCGTCATCTGGTCCAACCTCCTGATCACCGCCTGGTCCAACGCCGTCAACCTCACCGACGGCCTGGACGGCCTGGCCACCGGCGCCTCGACCATGGTCTTCGGCGCCTACGCGCTCATTAGCGTGTGGCAGTTCAACCAGTCCTGCCAGTACGGTCACCGCGAGGCCATTGCCGTGACCTGCTACCAGGTCCGTGACCCACGTGACATGGCCATGATATCGGCCGCCCTCATGGGGGCCTGCTTCGGCTTCCTGTGGTGGAACGCCTCCCCGGCCAAGATCTTTATGGGCGACACCGGCTCCCTGGCCCTGGGGGGGGCGCTGGCCGGGCTGTCCATCCTGACCCGTACCGAGTTCGTCGCCGTGGTCATCGGGGGGCTGTTCCTGGCGGAGGTCCTCAGCGACATCCTCCAGGTCGGCTCGTTCAAGATGACCCGTAAGCGCGTGCTGCGCATGGCCCCCCTCCACCACCACTTCGAGCTGGGGGGCTGGACCGAGGTCAACGTGGTCATCCGCTTCTGGATTATCGCCGGGGTGTGCGTGGTGGCCGGCATGGGGCTCTTCTACGGCGAGTACCTCGTGTCCTGAGCGTCCTGCGCCGCTACCCCGGTGCGACGGCGTACCCTCACCCCGGGACCGGGCCCGGCGGGCGTCCGGCGGGCCCGGTCCCGGCATTAGCTCCAGCAGGAAGGTGGGCCCGTGCCCAGTAACGTCACGAGGATCGAGGACCTGGCCGACGCGCACGTCGGCGTGGTCGGGATGGGGCGCACCGGGCGTGCCGTCCTGGAGGCCCTGAGCACCCTGGGGGCGCGCGTGAGCGTCTACGACGAACGGCAGGAGTCCCTGGAGGACCTGCCCGCCGCCGTGGCCTCGGCCTGCGCCGGCAGCCCCGGGCGCCTCGCCCAGGCGCTCACCGAGCAGCGCCCCCGCCTCCTCGTGGTCTCCCCGGGGGTGCCCGCCACCGGGCCGGTCCTGGCTGCCGCGGCCGCCTGCGGTATCGAGACCTGGAGCGAGGTCGAGCTCGCCTGGCGCCTCCAGCGCGCCTCCGCCCGCCCGGACGTGCCCTGGGTCGCCGTCACCGGCACCGACGGCAAGACCACCACGGTGGGCATGCTCGCCGCCATCCTGACCGCGGCCGGTCTCAACGCCCCGGCGGTGGGCAATATCGGCGCCCCTGTGGTCACCACCGTCCTGGAGGGGGGCGCTGACGTGCTGGCCGTGGAGCTGTCCAGCTTCCAGCTCCACACCACCCGCACCCTGTCCCCGCTGGCCGCCGCCTGCCTCAACCTGGCCCCCGACCACCTCGACTGGCACGGTGGCTACGAGGACTACCGGGCGGACAAGGCCCGCGTCTACGCCCGCACCCGGCGTGGGGCCGTCTACAACTGCGCCGACGAGGCCACCTGCCTGATGGTCCGGGAGGCCGACGTCATGGAGGGCTGCCGCGCCGTCGGCTTCACCCTGGAAGCCCCCGCCCTGGGGCAGGTGGGGGTGGTTGACGACCTGCTGGTGGACCGTGCCTGGCACCCCGGCCGCCACACCGAGGGCCTGGAGGTGGCCACCCTGGCCGACCTGGCCCACCTGGCGCCGGGCGGGCAGGCGGCCCGTCTGCCTGCCCACGTCCTGGCCGACGCCCTGGCCGCCTCCGCCCTGGCCCTGGCCGTCGGCGTCCCGGGGCGGGCCGTCTCGGCCGGGCTGCGCGCCTTCGCCCCTGGCGCCCACCGGCTGGTCACCGTCGCCCAGGGCGGGGGCGTGACCTGGGTGGACGACTCCAAGGCCACCAACCCCCACTCCGCGAGCGCGGCCCTGAGCGCCCTGGAGCCGGGGACGGGCGTGTGGATCGTGGGCGGGGACACCAAGGGGGCCCAGTTCCACGACCTCGTGCGCCAGGTGGCCGTGCGCCTGCGGGCCGCGGTGGTCATTGGCGCCGACCAGACCGAGGTCCTGGACGCCCTGGCCCGCCAGGCCCCCCAGGTCCCGGTGCGCCGCGTGCCCCACGGCGGCCCCCGGGAGGTCGTGGACGGCGCCGTGGCCGCCGCCGCGGCCCTGGCCCGTCCCGGTGACACCGTCATGCTGGCCCCCGCCTGCGCCTCCTGGGACCAGTTCAGCTCCTACGCCCAGCGCGGCGACCTGTTCGCGGCCGCCGCCAGGGACCACGTACGTCGTGGGACCACGGACCAGGAGCGTGACTGAGTGCCCGCAGACCCTACCGGCGGCGGCCCCCGACCCGCACACCCCCTGCGCCGCCTCCTGGCCTCCTCCGAGGGCCCCCGGGAGGGGGAGTCCGCCACCCTGAGCTACTACACGCTCCTCCTGGCCAGCCTCGCCCTGCTCACCTTCGGCCTGATCATGGTGTTCTCCGTCCAGTCGGTCAAGAGCGCGGCCGACGGGGGCAGCGCCTACGAGAACTTCGCCAAGTACCTCGTGTTCGCGGTGGTGGGGCTGGCCCTCATGGCGCTGGCGGCGCGCCTGCCCGCCCGGGCCTGGCAGCGTCTGTCCGTGCCGGTCCTGGTGGTGGCGACCCTGCCCCAGCTCCTGGTGGACTTCGTGCCCTCCGTGCGCACCTGCACGGGCGGGAACTGCAACTGGATCAGGCTCCCCGGTGACCAGACGGTCCAGCCCTCGGAGTTCATCAAGCTCGCGATCTGCCTGTACATCGGCTACGTCGTCGCCTGCCACGCCGACCGTCTCAAGGACCTCAAGGGCCTGGCCCTGTGGCTCCTGGTCCCCGTCGGCGTCCCGATCGCCCTGGTCCTGTGGGGCGGCGACCTGGGGACCGTCATCGTCCTGGTGCTCCTGGGCGCCGGGGCGCTGTGGGTCTACGGCCTGCGTGCCAGGTGGTTCGCCCTCCTGGGGGCCCTGGGCGTGGCCGGCTTCGCGGGGGCCTCCCTGCTCGTGGCCAACCGGCGCGCCCGGATCCTCATGTGGTGGTTCCCGGACTCCGCCGACCCCCTGGACGTGGGCTACCAGCCCAAGCACGGGCGCTGGGCCCTGGGGACCGGCAGCTGGACCGGGGTCGGGCCGGGGGCCTCGCGCCAGAAGTGGGGCTACCTGACCCAGGCGGACTCCGACTACGTCTTCGCGGTCCTGGGGGAGGAGTTCGGGCTCGTAGGCACCCTGGCGGTCATCGCCTCCTTCGCCGTCGTCGGGTGGTGCTGCCTGCGCGTCATGCGGCGCTGCGAGTCCGTCTACGTCTCGGTGGTCACCGCCGGCATTATGACCTGGATCGTGGGCCAGGCCTTTATCAATATGAGCGTGGTGGTGGGTCTCCTGCCCGTCCTGGGCGTCCCCCTGCCCCTGATCAGCGCCGGGGGCTCCTCCCTCATATCGGTGCTGGCGGCTGTCGGCGTCCTGCTGTCCTTCGCCCGCGCCGAGCCGGGGGCCGCCCAGGAGCTCGCGGCACGTCCTGGTGCGGTGCGCCGTACCCTGTCCGTCGTCTCCTCAAGGAGGAAGAGTGTCTGAGCTACCTGCCGCCCCGTCCCGGCCACTGCGCGTCCTGCTCGCGGGTGGCGGCACGGCGGGGCACGTCAACCCCCTGCTGGCCACCGCCCACGCCCTGCGTGACCCCGCCCTGGGCGGGCACCCGGACACCCAGGTCCTGGTCCTGGGCACCGCCGAGGGGCTGGAGGCCGACCTCGTCCCCGCCGCCGGGCTGGAGCTGGCCCTGGTCCCCAGGGTCCCCATGCCCCGGCGTCCCTCGGTGGACCTGCTGCGCCTGCCCTCCCGCCTCAACCGGGCGGTCGCCGCCGCGGCCGAGGCCATCGGGCGTCTGGGGGCCGACGTGGTGGTGGGGTTCGGTGGCTACGTCTCCACCCCCGCCTACCTGGCTGCCCGTAAGGCCCGTGTCCCGGTGGTCATCCACGAGCAGAACGCCCGTCCCGGCCTGGCCAACCGGCTGGGGGCCTCCTGGGCCGCCTCGGTGGGTCTGACCTTCGCCTCCACGCCCTTGCGCTCCGCCCACGGCCGCACCGAGGTGACCGGCCTGCCGCTGCGTCCGGCCGTGGCCGACCTGGTCGCCCAGCGCGCCACCCCCCAGGGCGAGCGTACCGCCCGGCTCCAGGGGGCCGCCGCCCTGGGGCTGGACCCCCAGGCCCCGACCCTCCTGATCACGGGCGGCTCCCTGGGTGCCCAGCACCTCAACGAGGTCGTGGGCGCCGCCCTGGCCAGCCTCCCTGAGCGGCTCCAGGTCCTCCACCTCACCGGCCGGGGTAAGGACGCGCCGGTGAGGGCCGCCCTGGAGGACGCCCTGGATAACGGGGCCCCGCAGAGCCTGCGTACGCGCTACCACGTCCTGGACTACCTGACCGCCATGGAGCAGGCCTACGCCTGCGCCGACGGCGTGCTGTGCCGCTCCGGGGCGGGGACGGTGGCGGAGCTGACCGCCCTGGGCCTGCCCGCCCTGTACGTGCCGCTGCCGGTGGGCAATGGTGAGCAGCGTCTCAACGCCGCGGACGTCATTGCCGCCCACGGGGGCGTGCTGCGCTCCGACGGCGACCTGGCCGCCTCCGACGTGCTGGACTTCGCCACCCTCCTGACCGACGTCCGCAGGCGCCAGGAGATGGCCCGAGCCGCCGCCACCACCGGGGTGCCCGACGGCGCCGCGCGCCTGACCGCGCTGGTGACCGCCACCGTCCTGGCCCCCGGGCAGGATCCGGACGGGGCGGCAGACGCTGCCGGACCGGACGCCCTCGGGCCGGACCTTGAGGACCCGGGCGCCGAGGACCCGGACCTTGAGGACCTGGGCGCCAGCGGGCCGGTGGCCCCGCAGGCCCCTACCACCCGGCCGGCGTCGGGCACCGCGCCCCGCACGTGGACCGGCCTCTCCGGGGGCGGGGCGGGGGGCGGCCCCCTCTACGACCCAGACACCGACCCTACGAGCACGGCGAGGACCACGGATCATGACTGAGAGCAACCGGGACCGGGGGGCGGGCGCCGCGGCGCTGGACGGGCAGGCCTTCCACCTCATTGGCGTGGGGGGCGCCGGGATGAGCGTGGTCGCCCAGCTGCTGGCGGAGCGCGGCGCCACCGTCACCGGCTCGGACGCCCACGACGGGCCCGCCCTGGAGCACCTGCGTGACCTGGGGCTGGGGGTGTACGTCGGCCACGACCCCGCCCGCGTCCCGCCGCGGGCCACGGTGGTGGTCTCTAGCGCGATCAGGGCCTCCAACCCCGAGCTCCTGGCCGCCCGGGCGGCCAGGGCCAGGGTCGTGCACCGCTCCCAGGCCCTGGCCCTGGCGGCCCAGGGACGCGACCTGGTGGCGGTGGCCGGCGCCCACGGCAAGACGACCACCTCCTCCATGCTGGCCCAGGCGCTGCGCCGCCTGGGCCAGGACCCGTCCTTCGCCGTCGGCGGGGTCGTCAGGGACCTGGGGACCGGGGCGCACCTGGGCGGCGGAGCCGTCTTCGTGGCCGAGGCTGACGAGTCCGACCGCTCCTTCCTCAACTACAGCCCCCGGGTGGAGGTCATTACCAACGTCGAGCCCGACCACCTGGACACCTACGGCACGGCGGAGGCCTTTGAGGCCGCCTTCCTCGACTTCGCCCACTGCCTGGTCCCCGGCGGCCTCCTGGTAGCCTGCGCCGACGACCCCGGTTCCCTGCGCCTGGCGCTGACCGCCGCCGAGGAGGGGCTGCGGGTGGCCACCTACGGCACCACCGGGGTCGCCAGCCTGCCGGCTGGCTCCCTGGTGGAGTCCCACGTCCACCTGGAGGTCACCGGGCGGCACGCGCAGGGCACCCAGGCCGTCCTGACCCGCACGGTCATGTCCGACGGCGGCCTGTCCACCTCCGTACCCGTGCACCTGGACCTGGGCGCACCGGGGGACCACGTGGCCCTCGACGCCGCCGGGGCCTGGGCGGCCGGGCTGGAGGTCGGTGCCGACCCCGAGGCCATGGCCCGGGCCCTGGCGTGCTTCGGCGGTGCCGGGCGCCGTTTCGAGGCGCGGGGGGAGGGCGACGGCGTGCGCGTCGTGGACGACTACGCCCACCACCCCACCGAGATCCGGGCGCTGCTCGAGGCCGCCCGCCAGGTCGTGGCGCCGGGGGGGCGGGTCCTGGTCCTCTTCCAGCCCCACCTGTTCTCCCGCACCCAGGCCTTTGCCGACCGCTTCGCCGCCGCCCTGGACCAGGCCGACGAGGTCATTGTGACCGGCGTCTACCCGGCCCGTGAGAACCAGTCCGACTTCCCGCAGGTCACGGGCGCCATGATCACCGACCGCATGCGCGCGGGCCGCTACGTGGCCGACCGGGAGCAGGCCGCGCACGCGGCGGCCGCCGCCGCCCGCCCCGGTGACCTGCTGCTGACCGTGGGGGCCGGGGACGTCACCGAGCTGGCTGACGTGGTCCTGGAGGACCTGCGCCGTCGTGGGGACGGGGCGTCGTGAGGCACCGGCGTCCCCGCGCCCCGGGCCCCTCCTCGCGAGAGGAGGGGCAGGCCGACCAGCCCGCCACGGGGCGCGGTGAGCTGGAGGTCCTGGGACGCTCCCCGTCCGGGGAGCTCGCGCCGGCGGGGGAGCGGGTGGTCTCCACCGGTCTGGCCGACCGCCTGGAGGAGCGGCGCCGGGCGGTGCGCTCCCTGCGCCGCAGGCGGCTGGTGACCACCCTGGCCGTGGTGGCCGTGGTGGCGGTCCTGGTGTGGATCCCCCTGTTCTCGCCGTTGTTCTCCCTGCACGCCGACGACATCCACGTCTCGGGCGCCGACTCCACGGTGAGCGTCCAGGACGTCCGCCAGGCCCTGGCCCCCCAGATGGGGCAGTCCCTGGTGTCCCTGAACCTGGAGGAGATGGGCCACGAGGTGACTGACGCCCTGGTGCGGGTGCGCTCGGTGCGGGTCACCCGCAACTGGCCCCGGGGGGTGGACGTGGCGCTGACCCTGCGCGTCCCGGTGGCGGTCCGGCAGGTGGAGGGCGGCTACGAGCTCCTGGACGGTGACGCCGTCGTCCTGGGGACGGTGGGTGAGGCGCCCGCGGGCCTGGCCACGATCGTCACCCCGCAGGGGGAGTCCCTCACCGGGGAGCAGGTCAGTGCCGTGGCGGTGGCCATAGGCGCCCTGGACCCCGCCGTGCGCGCCCAGGTCGTCTCGGGGACGGCCTCGGCCACCGGGCAGGTGTCGCTGAGCCTGGCCAGCGGGTCCACCGTGGTCTGGGGCGACACCACGGACCTGGCGCTCAAGGCCAGGGTGCTCACCCAGCTGCTGGGTGCCCGCAGCGCCAGCGTCTACGACGTCTCGGCCCCGCGCTCGCCGGTGACCGCGGGGGAGGCGACGCCCACGCCCACGGCCCCGTGACCGCTGCCGGCTACCGGGTCGCCTGCCCCGGGCCGCTGGTCCCGGTCCTGGGGCCCGGGGGCGCCCGGGTGGGAAATTTGCCCTCACAGGTGGTGAAACACGCCGGGGCAAATGCGGACCACATCCTGCCTGGGCTCATAACGTTGACCTCGTCATCAACACAATGACATAAGTATCAACCTCAACCTCAGGTTCAAGGTTGAGGGCAACCGGGGGAGCTCCAGTGGCTCTCAACTCGCTCGGAGGCACACAGTGGCGGAATCTCAGCACTACCAGGCAGTCATCAAGGTGGTGGGCGTCGGCGGCGGTGGCGTCAACGCCGTCAACCGCATGATCGAGGCCGGTCTGCGTGGCGTCGAGTTCATTGCCGTGAACACGGACGCTCAGGCCCTCCTCATGTCCGACGCCGACACCAAGCTCGACATCGGCCGCGACCTGACCCGTGGCCTGGGTGCCGGGGCCGACCCCAGCATCGGGCGCAAGGCGGCCGAGGACCACCAGGACGACATCCGCGAGTCCCTGGACGGGGCCGACATGGTCTTCGTCACCGCTGGTGAGGGCGGTGGCACCGGTACCGGGGCGGCCCCCGTCGTGGCCCACGTGGCCCGTGAGCTCGGCGCCCTGACCATCGGGGTGGTGACCCGCCCCTTTGCCTTCGAGGGCCGTCGTCGCGCCAACCAGGCCGAGAGCGGCGTGGCCAACCTCCGCGAGGAGGTGGACACCCTTATTGTCATCCCCAACGACCGCCTTCTCCAGATCGCGGACCGCAATATCTCGGTGGTGGACGCCTTCAAGCAGGCCGACCAGGTCCTCCTCCAAGGTGTCCAGGGCATTACCGAGCTCATCACCACCCCCGGGTTGATCAATGTCGACTTCAACGACGTGAAGTCCGTTATGCAGGACGCCGGCAGCGCCCTCATGGGCATCGGCTCGGCCACGGGCGAGGACCGCGCCCTGACCGCCACCGAGCAGGCCATTGCCTCCCCGCTGCTGGAGACCTCCATCGAGGGCGCCCACGGCGTCCTGCTGTTCTTCCAGGGCGGCTCCGACCTGGGCCTGTTCGAGATCAGCAACGCCGCCGAGCTGGTCCGTGAGGCCGTCCACCCCGAGGCCAATATCATCTTCGGCAACGTGGTCGACGGCGCCCTGGGCGACGAGGTCCGCGTGACGGTCATCGCCGCCGGCTTCGACGACGACTCCCAGGTGGCCCGTCCCGAGAGCGCCGCCGCCCGCCCGCCCGCCACCACCCGCCAGGCCGTCACCAGCCGCCAGGCCGTCACCAGCCGCCAGGCCCCGGCCCCCCGCCCGGTGATGGGCAACCAGGCACCGACCGCCTCGGTGCACAGGCTCCACCAGGCCTCCGAGACCCAGGCACGCGGCGTCCACGCCGTCCAGAACCCGGTCACCCGCCCGGTGGTGGTACCGCCGCCCAACTCCTACCAGCCGAGGTCGGCCTCGCCGGTGGCCTCCGCCCCCACCACCAGCGAGATCCCCCCCTACGCCGACGTGCCCTGGACGGCCGCGGCCCGCTCCGGGCCGGAACTGGACGTGCCCCCCACCATCGGGTCGGAGGACTCCGACAACGACAACCTGGACCTGCCGGACTTCCTGCGCTGAGCATGACCGTCCCCGACCTGGTCGAGGTCAGCCTCGGTCCTGGTGCCCGTGGTGTCTTCACCACCACGGGCACCGCCCTCGGGCGCGCCCAGGCGCCTGCCGCCGCGGGCGACCCGGGCTTCAACCTGGCCGCCCACGTGGGTGACGACCCCGACCGTGTGGCCGCGCGCCGGCGCGAGCTGGAGGAGGCGCTCGGGACGCGGGTGGCCTGGATGCGCCAGGTCCACTCCACGGTCGTCGCCCCCGCCGCCCCGGGGCAGGAGCCCACCGCGGACGCCCTGGTGGCCGACCTGCGTGGCCGCGGGCCGCTGGCCGCGGGCGTCCTCACCGCCGACTGCGTGCCCCTCCTGCTGGCCTCGGCCGACGGGCGGCTGCTGGCGGCCGTCCACGCCGGGCGGCGCGGCATGTGCGAGGGCGTCGTGGACGCGGCCCTGGGTGAGATGGCGCGCTTGGGCGCGGCCGTCCCGGACATCCTGGCCGCCCTCGGCCCCTCGATCTGCGGGGCGTGCTACGAGGTCCCCGAGGCGATGCGCGCCCAGGTGGCCGCCCGCGAGCCGGACTGCGCCAGCCGGACCCGGTGGGGCACCCCCGCCATTGACGTCGCCGCGGGGGTCCGTGCGCAGCTACGACGTGCAGGAGTGAGGCATATTACAGATGTGAGTATATGCACGTATGAGGACGAGCGCTTCTACTCCTACCGCCGGCAGGGGGACGTCGGACGCCTGGGAGGCGTTGTTCTGCCCGTGTTCTGAGCCGATTTCCCCGGTCCCGGGCCCGGGGGCCGGGAGGGCCGCGGGGGCGCCCCGCGGCGCCCGCGGGCAGCGTGTGCGAGACACGCCGGGCTCAATCGACCTCGCGGGCCCCCCGGCCAGCTACGGTCAGGGCGTTCGGTTGCACCGGAGCCGGACGGACAAGGAGCACACCCATGAGCGCCAGCGCCCTGCGCAAGGTATCAACCTTTCTCGGCATGGCCGAGCAGCCCGACGAGGCCACCTACGCGGAGTCCTACGCGGCCGAGGCCCCCATGGACTACGAGGACGTGACCCCCTACGAGGAAGATGTCGAGGAGGAGATGGAGGAGCCTGTTCCTGCCGACCTTCGCCGGATCGTCACCGTGCACCCCTCTACCTACAACGAGGCCCGTGTCATCGGTGAGTCCTTCCGTGACGGCGTCCCCGTCATTGTGAACCTCAGCAACATGAGCGAGTCCGACGCCCGCCGCATGGTGGACTTCTCCGCCGGCCTGGTCTTCGGTCTGCACGGCGCCATCGAGCGGGTCACGCCCCGCGTCTTCCTGCTGACGCCCATCTCAGTGTCGATCGACGACGGGGAGGCCGCTACCACCACGCACAGCCGCTTCTTCAACCAGGGCTGAGGCCGTCTCGGTGAGCAGCTCCCTGAGCCAGGTCGTCTGGATCGTCTGGTGCCTGCTGAGCCTCTACCTTCTCGTCCTCCTGGTCCGGGTGGTCCTGGACTGGGTCCGGTTCTTCGCCCGCTCCTGGCGACCACGCGGGGTGGTCCTGGTCCTGGCCAACCTCGTCTACTGGCTGACGGACCCGCCCTTACGCTGGCTGCGGAGGGCGCTGCCGGTCCTCCGGCTGGGAGCCATGGGCATCGACCTCGGCTTCATCGTACTTTTCCTTGGAATCATGCTGATTCAGGAGGCTCTCCTGGCACTTGTCTGAGGTGCCGGGAGTCTGTGCGCGGCGTGATGTACGCCATCCGAGGTGGCCGACTGGCAGGTTTCCGGTACGCTGTGACCAGAGTGACCGGTTCTTCACCGGTGCTCGTGTACCCTGTTCCGTGACGACACCGAGGTGACGACTATGGCGCTGCTGACCGCAGACGACGTCCTCAACAAGAAGTTCCAGGCCACCAAGTTCCGCGAGGGCTACGAGCAGGACGAGGTTGACGAGTTCCTCGACGAGGTCGTGGAGGCCATGCGGCAGCTGGAGGCCGAGAACATCGACCTCAAGGCCCGTCTAGAGGCTGCCAACCGCCGCGTTGCGGAGTTCGGTGAGGGCGGCCCCTCCACCGTGGTCCCCGTGGTGGAGGAGCACCGGGTGGCCCCCGTCGCCCCCGCCCTGACCGTGGACTCCCCCGAGCAGGAGCCCTCTGCGGCCTCGGGCATGCTCGAGCTGGCTCAACGCCTGCACGACGAGCACGTGGCCAACGGCAAGGCCGAGGGCGACCGCATTATCGCCGAGGCCCGCACCACCGGTGAGCAGATCGTGCGTGAGGCCGAGGACCAGCGCAACCGCACACTGGCTCAACTTGAGAAGGAGCGCTCGGGCCTGGAGCACAAGATCGACGAGCTCCGGCGCTTCGAGTCCGACTACCGCACACGCCTCAAGAGCTACCTCCAGAACCTGCTGTCCAACGTTGAGGACGGCAACCAAAACAGTGACCTTGGTATCTGAGACGCACCTGGTGCGGCTGCGGACACCGTAGCCCACCGCGTGGTACCAACCATGCTGTCCGTGAGGGCGGCGGCCCACCGGTCGCCGCCCTCACGGCATAACCGCCCGGAAAGGATCTCATGCCCACTCCTGCCCGTACCGGCCTGCCCGCACGGCCGTGGTCCCGCTCCGTCCTCATGGTGTGGCTCCTGGCCGCAGCCGTGATCCTGATCGACCAGCTCACCAAGGTGTGGGCCGTGGCGGCCCTCAGCGACGGCAGCCGGGTGCGCCTCCTGGGCTCCTGGCTGTCCCTGGTCCTGCTGCGCAACCCCGGGGCGGCCTTCTCCTTCGCCACGGGGCAGACGTGGCTCTTCGCCCTCATCGCCGTGGTGGTCTCCGGCATTGTCGTGTGGGTCAGCCGCCGCCTGGCCTCCACCTGGTGGGCCCTGGCCCTGGGGCTGGTACTGGGCGGGGCCGTGGGCAACCTGGTGGACCGGCTCGTACGCTCCCCGGGGTTCCTGCGGGGCCGGGTCATTGACTTCCTGGACTACGGCGGGCACTTCGTGGGCAATATCGCGGACATCGCCATTGTGGTCGCGGCCGGGATCGTGATGGTTCTCTCGATCCTGGGGGTCAACCTTGACGGGAGCCGCGTCGGTAAGCCCGCGGAGAACACCTCGTCGGACCAGGAGCCCGACCCGGACGCGGAGTCCGCCGAGGCAGAGGACACTGCCGAGGCAAGGGATCCTGCTGAGGTGAGAGACCCTGCTGAGGTGAGGGACGCCGCCCCGGTGGGGTCCTCCCCGGAGGCGGCACCGGGGGCCGACCCCGCCCCGGGGCGGGAGCCGGCACCGGGGGCCCCGGGGGCTGGTGCATGAGCCTGCGTCTCCTGCCGGTGCCCGAGGGGCTGGTCGGGGAGCGCCTGGACGCGGCCCTGGCCCGCATGACCGGCCTGTCCCGCTCCCGGGCGGAGGAGATCTGCGCGCGCGGAGGGGTACGGGTCGACGGCCGGGAGGTCCGCAAGTCCGAGCGCCTGGTGGCCGGTACCACCCTGGAGGTGGACCTGCCCGACCCCCGGCCCGCCGGTCCCGTGGCCACGCCCGTGGAGGGCATGGGGATCCTCTACGAGGACGAGGACATTGTGGTGGTGGACAAGCCGCCCGGCGTCGCCGCCCACCCCTCCATGGGCTGGGACGGCCCCGACGTGCTGGGGGCGCTGGCCGCCATGCGGGTCCGCGTGGCCACCTCCGGGGCCGCCGAGCGTCAGGGGATCGTCTCCCGCCTGGACGTGGGGACCTCCGGGGTCATGATCGTGGCCAAGGGGGAGCGTGCCTACTCCGTGCTCAAGCGCTCCTTCCGTGAGCACGTGCCGGTCAAGGTCTACCACGCCCTGGTCCAGGGGCACCTGGATCCCTCCTCGGGGACGATCGACGCCCCCATTGGGCGCCACCCGGGCCGGCAGTGGCGCATGGCGGTCGTCGACGGCGGGAGGGAGTCGGTCACCCACTACGACGTCATGGAAGCCATGCCCCTGGCCAACCTCGTCAAGGTCCGCCTGGAGACCGGTCGCACCCACCAGATCCGGGTCCACTTCTCAGCCGTCGGTCACCCCTGCGTCGGGGACGAGTCCTACGGCGCCGACCCCGCCCTGAGCGCCCGCACCGGCCTGCGACGCCAGTGGCTCCACGCGGTCGAGCTCAGCCTGCCGCACCCGGTCACAGGGGAGTGGATGGGGTTCTCCTCCCCCTACCCCGCCGACCTGGTCCGCGCCCTGGACGCCCTGCGCCTGCCCTGACCCCGCGCCCGGCCCCGGCCCGGGAGACCACACCACCTAGGAGACCTCGTGGACGAGGAGCGAGCGATGACCCTGCCCAGCAGGCGCCCCGGGATCCCGGAGCTGCTGATCACGCCCCTGGGCGCCGCCGTCGAGCCGTACCGGTTCGAGACCTGCACGGGGGACCAGAGAGGCCCGGCCGCCGAGTCCACCCGCGCGGGCGTGGCCGACGTGCGCCTGGAGGTCTTCGTCGGGGAGCAGGGCGTGCCCCTGGTCCTGGAGATCGACGCCCGTGACGACCTGGCCACCACGGTCCACGTGCTGGCCCGCGGGGCGGACGGGGCGCCGCTGGCGGCCGGACGCCTCCTGATCGACCCCGCTCACCCCGGCCTGGTCCACCTGGGACGCCTGGCCGTGCGGCGCGCCTGCCGCGGCACGGGCCTGGGGGTGAGGGTGGTCGCCGCGCTCGAGGACGCCGCCTGGCACCGCGCCGCGGTGGACCGGGACGGCACCGCCGCCGTGGTCGTCGTGCTCGCCGCCCAGGAGCAGGCGATGGGCTTCTACGCCCGCTGCGGCTACACCGTGCTCACCGGCAGGTCCTACCTGGACGCGGGCATCGCCCACCAGGACATGACCCGCGTGGTCTCCCGGTAGGCGGGGGCGGCGCGGGCCCCGGCCGCCGTCGGGCGGCGCAGGCGGTCGGGAGGCGCGGGCGGCCCGGCGCACCTGGCCGGCATGCGTGCCCCTAGGATGACCCCATGGCGGAGACAAGCAGCACGGGCAGCCAGGACGCACCCAGGGACGACTTCGTCCACCTCCACGTCCACACCGACTACTCCATGCTGGACGGCGCGGGCAAGATCAAGGACTACGTCGCCGAGGCCAGGCGCCTGGGCCAGCCGGCCCTGGCCATTACCGACCACGGCTACATGTTCGGCGCCTACGAGTTCTACGCCGCCGCCAGGGCCGCCGGTATCAAGCCGATTATCGGGGTCGAGGCCTATATGACCCCGGGCACCTCCCGCTTCGATCGGACCCGCGTCTTCTGGGGGGACGAGTCCCAGCGCGGCGACGACGTCTCCGCCCGCGGCTCCTACACGCACATGACCCTCCTGTCACGCACCAACGAGGGCCTGCACAACCTCATGCGCCTGGACTCCCTGGCCTCCCTGGAGGGGCAGTGGGGCAAGAACCCGCGCATGGACCGCGAGCTGCTCTCCCGCTACAGCGAAGGGCTGATCGGCACCTCCGGCTGCCCCTCCTCGGAGATCCAGACCCGCCTGCGCCTGGGCCAGTGGGACGAGGCGCTGCGGTGCGCCGGGGAGCTGCAGGACGTCTTCGGGCGCGACTTCTTCTACGTCGAGCTCATGGACCACGGCCTGGAGATCGAGCAGAGGGTCACCAAGGACCTGCTGCGCCTGGCCGAGAAGATCGGCGCCCCCCTGCTGGCCACCAACGACTCCCACTACGTGCGCCCCGAGGACCGCACCATCCAGGACGCCATGCTGTGCATTAACTCCGGGTCGGTCCTGTCCGACCCGGACCGGTTCAAGTTCGACGGCGACACCTACTACCTGCGTCCCGGGGCGGAGATGCGCCGCCTCTTTACCGAGATGCCGACCGCCTGCGACAACACCCTGCTGGTCGCCGAGCAGTGCGACGTGTCCTTCCAGACCGTGGACGAGGGCGCCTCCTTTATGCCCGTCTTCCCCGTCCCCGAGGGTGAGACCATGGAGTCCTGGTTCGTCTCCGAGTGCTGGTCGGGAATGGAGCGCCGATTCGGCGGCAATATCCCCCCCGAGTGCCGCAAGCAGGCGGACTACGAGATCGGCGTCATTACCCAGATGGGGTTCCCCGGCTACTTCCTGGTCGTGGCGGACTACATTAACTGGGCCAAGCGGCAGGGAATCCGGGTCGGGCCGGGACGCGGCTCGGGGGCGGGCTCCATGGTGGCCTACGCCATGGGTATCACCGAGCTCAACCCCCTGGAGCACGGGCTCATCTTCGAGCGCTTCCTCAACCCCGAGCGCATCTCCATGCCCGATATCGACGTCGACTTCGACGAGCGCCGGCGTGACGAGGTCATTGAGTACGTCAAGCGCAAGTACGGCGAGGACAAGGTCAGCCAGGTCGTCACCTACGGCGTCATCAAGGCCAAGCAGTCCCTGAAGGACTCCAGCCGGGTCATGGGCTACCCCTACGCGGTGGGAGACCGCCTCACCAAGGCCATGCCCCCCACGGTCCAGGGCAAGGACATTACCATCAAGGGGATCTTCAACCCCTCCGACGAGCGCTACGGGGAGGCCGAGGAGTTCCGTAAGCTCCACGCCGAGGACGCCGACGCCCAGAAGATCGTGGAGCTGGCCAAGGGGCTCGAGGGAATGACCCGGCAGTGGGGCGTGCACGCCTGCGCCGTCATTATGTCCTCGGCCACGCTCACCGACATTATCCCCATGATGCAGCGCGTCCAGGACGGGGCCTACATCACCCAGTTCGACTACCCCACCTGCGAGCACCTGGGCCTGCTCAAGATGGACTTCCTGGGGCTGCGCAACCTCACGGTCATCTCCGACGCCCTGGAGAACATCGTGGCCAACGGCAAGCCCGCCCTGGACATTGACAGCGTGCCCCTGGACGACCAGGGCACCTACGAGCTGCTCTCGCGCGGCGAGACCCTGGGCGTCTTCCAGCTCGACGGCGGGGGCATGCGCACCCTCCTGCGCCTCATGCGGCCGGACAACTTCGAGGACATCTCCGCCGTCGGCGCCCTGTACCGGCCCGGGCCCATGGGAGCGGACTCCCACACCAACTACGCCCTGCGCAAGAACGGCCAGCAGGAGATCGTCCCCATCCACCCCGAGCTCAAGGAGGCCCTGGAGCCGATCCTGGGTACCACCCACGGACTGATCGTCTACCAGGAGCAGGTCATGAAGATCGCCACGGACTTGGCGGGGTTCACCATGGGCAAGGCCGACGCCCTGCGCAAGGCCATGGGGAAGAAGAAGATGGACATCCTGAACAAGATGTTCGTCGAGTTCGAGGCCGGAATGGTCTCCAACGGCTTCTCCAAGGAGAGCGTCAAGACCCTGTGGGACGTGGTGGTCCCGTTCGCCAAGTACGCGTTCAACAAGGCGCACTCGGCGGCCTACGGCGTCGTGTCCTACTGGACCGCCTACCTCAAGGCGCACTACCCCACCGAGTACATGGCGGCCCTGCTGACGTCCCAGAAGGACAACAAGGACAAGCTGGCCGTCTACCTGGGGGAGTGCCGTCACATGGGCATTACCGTGCTGCCCCCGGACGTCAACGCCTCCCGGGCCCAGTTCTCCGCCGTCGGGGACGACGTGCGGTTCGGCCTGTCGGCTATCCGCAACGTGGGCCTCAACGTGGTCGACGCCATTGTCAGGGCCCGCCAGGAGAAGGGCGAGTTCACCAGCTTCGAGGACTTCCTGGACAAGGTCCCGGCGGTGGTGTGCAACAAGCGCACCATCGACTCCCTCATTAAGGCCGGGGCGTTCGACTCCCTGGGCCGTACGCGCCGCAGCCTGCAGGCCGTCCACGAGGACCTGGTTGACGAGATCATCGGGGTCAAGCGCAACGAGGCCGCCGGCCAGTTCGACCTCTTCGCCTCCCTGACGGGCGGTGAGGCGCAGGACGACGCATTCGGCTCCGGCCCGGTCTTCTCCTCCGAGGTCCCCGACCTCCCCGAGTGGGACAAGAAGGACAAGCTGGCCTTTGAGCGCGAGATGCTGGGACTGTACGTCTCCGACCACCCGCTCCTGGGCCTGGAGGGGATCCTGGGCAAGCTCAGCGACACCGAGATCTCCGACCTCATCGGGGACGAGGAGCGGTCTGACGGCGCCGTGGTCACCATTGCCGGGCTCATTACCTCCCTGACCCGCAAGACCACCAAGCAGGGCAACCTGTGGGCGATCGCGCAGATCGAGGACCTGGGCGGGAGCCTGGAGGCGCTGTTCTTCCCCGCCACCTACCAGACGGTCTCCACCATGCTGGCCCCTGACACGGTGGTCACCGTGCGCGGGCGCCTCAACCGGCGCGACGGCCAGGTGGCCCTGTACGCCCAGGAGATGACCATCCCCGACGTGGCCAGCGCCGCCAACGAGGCGGTGACCCTCACCCTGCCGTCGAACCGCTGCACCGTCCCGCTGGTGGAGCGGCTGCGCGAGGTGCTCACCAAGCACCCGGGGATGTCCACGGTACGCCTCAACCTCACCAGCCCCGGGCGCGAGATCCGCACCCAGCTCGACGACGCCCTGCGCGTGGAGGCCACCGCGGCCTTCTACTCCGACATAAAGGCCCTGCTCGGCCCCGGCTGCCTGCGCTGAGGCCGGTGCGGGCCTCCGGTTGGCGGGCTCAGGCCGGCGAGGCCTGTCGCGTGAGGCTGGTGCCAGTGCGGGCCCTAGGCCAGCGGGCTCAGGCCGGCGGGACCCCGGGCCAGCGGGCCCAGACTGGCACGGAGGCTGGCGTAGGGCCTGGCCGCGCCCAGCGCGCTGCTCGCCGCCACGGGCAAGCAGGCCCAGGCAGGCGTGGAGGCTGTGCTGGCGGGCTCGTCTGCTCTGCCGGGTCTGCGGGTCAGGCCCCGGCGACGCGAGCGCCGACCCGGGCGGAGGGGGCCTCCACCTCGACCACGTCCCCCGCCTCCAGACGGTGTCCGCGGCGCCTCTCGACCCGGCCGTTGACGCTCACGTCCCCGCACTGGACGGCGAGGCGGGCCGAGGCGCCGTCCTCCACGAGTCCGGCGAGCTTGAGGAACTGGCCGAGCTTGATCTCGCCTCGGACGGGGACGGCGGGGTAGGGCTGGTGGGTGCTCACGCCCCCATTCTCCCAGCCCCGGTACCCGTGTCCGCCCCGTGCGCCTCTGACGTACTGTGCGTTCGGGCAGCTAGGAGTGCTCGCCCCGGAGGCCCGAACGCCTCGGCATCTCAGCTAATTGCGTTATTGCGCAATAACTAGATAACCTGGTGACGTGCTCAGCATCCTCCGACAGCGCACCTACCGCCGTCTCTTCCTGGCCCACGTGGTCTCCCTGGTAGGCACGGGCCTGGCCACCGTGGCCCTGGGGCTGCTGGCCTACGGGCTCGCCGGGGCCCGCGCCGGCGGCGTCCTGGGGACCGCCCTGGCCATTAAGATGGTGGCCTACGTCGGCGTCGCCCCCGTGGCGGCCACCCTGCTGGAGGGCCGTCCGCGCCGCACGGTCCTGGCCGTCGCCCAGGGCGTGCGCCTGGCCAGCGCCCTCGCCCTGCCGCTGGTGGACCAGGTCTGGCAGGTGTACCTGCTCATTGCCGTCCTCCAGTGCGCCTCCGCGGTCTTCACCCCCACCCTCAGCTCGGTCGTCCCCGACGTCCTGCCCCGGGAGGAGGACTACACCTCCGCCCTGTCCCTGACGCGCGTGGCCGCGGACCTGGAAAGCGTCCTCTCCCCGGGGCTCGCCGCCGGGCTGCTCCTGGTCCTGCCCGCCGGGCGGCTCTTTGACATCACCGCCCTGGGGTTCGCCGCCTCGGCGCTGCTCATTGCGGGTGCGGGCGTGCCCGCCCGCGCGCCCGGCAGCCGGGAGGCCCCCTTCTGGGAGCGGGTCCGCCGGGGCACGGCCCTGTTCGTCCGCCTGCGGGCGCTGCGGCCGGTGGTTGCCCTGGACGTGGTGGTCGCCGCCCCCTGCGCCTTCGTCCTGGTCCACTCCGTGGTGCTGGTACGCGAGCGCCTGGGGCTGGGGGAGGCGGCCCTGGGCGTCGTCCTGGCCGTCAACGGGGCCGGGTCCATGCTCGTGGCGGCCCTGCTGCCCCGGCTCCTGGAGGCGGTGGGGCAGCGCCGGGTCATGCTCACCGGCGCCGTCGTCCTGGTGCTCGGCGGGGTCGGGGAGACCGGTCTCACCCTCCTGCCCGACGCCGCCCTGGCCCCGGCGCTCCTGGCGACCTGGCTGGTGGTCGGGGCGGGGTGGGCGGCCGTGGAGGTCCCGGTGGGCCGCATTGTCCGCCGCGAGGTCCCCGACGCCGACCTGCCGGCCGCCTTCGCCGCGGACTTCTCCGTCTCCCACGCCTGCTGGCTCCTGACCTACCCCCTGGTGGGGTGGCTCGGTGCGGCCAGCCTGCCCCTGGCGGCCGGGACCATGACGCTCCTGGCCGCTCTGGGCACCGTGGCGGCCGTACGCCTGTGGCCCCCGGATGCGGAGACGACACGTCTCACGGCGGCGACCTGTTGACCGACATGAACCGTGGCCCCCGGACGCGGGGACGGGTAGTAGGCCCCGCTGCCGGGGCCGGCAGGTGGCCCACCGGTTGCTGAGCCGGTGCCGCCGGGGCCTCCGCCTGGGCCGGTAGGCGGATCTCTCCCGGGTCCGTCCCCGGGCCACCTGGGCCCGCCCAGACCATTGGGTGGGGCCTTGTGGGCCGCGCCTACGAGCCAATCAGGCTATTCGGGCCCCGCCCGGACCGTTGGAGCCCCGCCCCCAGGCGGTAGTGGCCCAGCCCAGCGCGTGCGGGGATGATCCGGCGACCCAAGCCCCGCCCTCGGGCGGTAGGGTCCTGGCCATGAGCCAGAACCGGTCCGCCCAGCCCCCCGGGCGCTCGCCCACGGCCGCCGAGCTGGAGCGGTCCGCGCGCATCCTCAGGCTCCTGGCCGACCCCACCCGTCTGGCCATACTGGCCTGCCTGCGCCAGGGTGAGCGCGGCGTCGGGGAGATCGCTCAGGGGCTGGGCCGGCCCCTGCCCGCCGTGTCCCAGCACCTGGCGAGGCTGCGTGACGGCAGCCTCGTCACAGTGCGGCGGGAGGCCAACCGCTCCTACTACGCCCTGGCCAACGAGCACGTGGAGCTCCTGGTCACCAACACCCTGGAGCAGGCCGAGCACGTCCTCTACCCACTGCCGCCCCACCACCGCTGAGCGGCACCGGGCACGGGACAGGCGGTCCCCCGGCACCGGGTGCGTAGCGGGTCGGGAGACCGGGTAGCGCGGCGTGGCATGGGGCAGGCGGACCCCGGCGTCGGGCACAGGACAGGCGGGATACCGGTATTGGGCTCGTGATGCGGTGGGAGACCAGACGCCGTCATGGCATGCCTTCCAGGCCTGGGCGGGCGTGTGGAACACCAGGCAGACCGCGGTCACCGCCGTGACTATGCCTTCCCCAGGCCTGGGTAGGCGCGTAGCGGGGCTGGAGACCGGCTAGGGCAGGCGGACCCCGGCGTCGGGCTCGTGGCGGCGGGGGCCGGGAGCCGGTACGGTGGGGGCGTCCCGCAGCCGACCGGGCAGGTTCCCGGCCCACCCGCCAGTGACAAGGAGGTCACCCATGGCACTGTTTGAGGTCCCCTTTGAGTCAGCCAACCACCGCGACCAGATCCAGGCGTGGATCTACACCCCGACCACCGCCCCGCGCGGTGTCGTCCAGGTCATCCACGGCCTGGGCGAGCACTCGCGCCGCTACCTCCACCTCATTACCACCCTGCTCGACGCCGGCTTCGTGGTGGCCGCCGACGACCACGCCGGCCACGGGCGCACCGCCATGGTCTCGGGCGTGTGGCAGGACACGGGCCAGGACGGGGCCCACGTCGTCGTGGCAGACGAGCAGCACCTGCGTCAGGTCGTCACCGGGCGCTTCGAGGGGCTCCCCTACATCCTGTTCGGCCACTCCTGGGGCTCCATGATCGCCCGGGTCCTGGCGTCGCGCCACCCCGAGGGCCTGGCGGGCCTGGTGCTGTGCGGTGTCGCCGCCCAGATGAGGGGTCTGGAGGACCCCGCCCTGCTGCGCGCCCTGGAGGCCGCCGTCACCGAGCGAGGGGGGCAGGCGCTGGACGACGACGGCCTCTTCGGGGCCGCCTTCGCCGGTGCCCTGGACCGCTTTGAGGACGTGCGCCGCCCCACCGACTGGGTGGCCCTGGACCGCGGGGTCGTCGAGGACCACGCCGTGGACCCCTTCAACAACTTCGGCGCCCCCATGACCCTGCGCTTCGCCCGGGACTTCGCCGTCCTCTACGCCCAGGCCAACGACCCCGCCTGGGTCGAGACGCTGCCCCGGGACCTGCCGGTGCTGGTGCTGGCCGGCGACCAGGACCCGGTGGCCAACTACGGTGAGGGCGCCTACCACGTGGCCAACTGCCTGTGGGGTGCCGGGCTGCGCGACGTACGCACCCGCGTCTACACCGGGGTGCGTCACGAGGTCCACAACGAGCCCTCTACCCGCGCCGACGTCGAGGCCGAGGTGGTCGCCTTCGCCCGGCACTGCGCGAGGACCGGCCTTTAACCAGCGACGTACCTTAGCCACCGTTAACGTACCTTAGTCGCCGGGGAAGTACTCTAAAGGTACGTCCCCCATGGCTAAGGCACGTCCCCGGTGGGCCAAGGCGAGGACGGGCGGGGCGAGGACGTACGGGGCGAGGACAGGCGAAGGCGAGAAGCGAGGGCGGGCGTGGGCGGCGAAACGGTAGGGTCCTGACCATGGTGACCACCTCCGACGCCCCGACGGACGCCCCCGGCGCGACGGCCCCACAGGACCTGGTCCTGACCACGGGGGAGCGCTACCCGGTGGGGGAGCGGCTGCACACCCTCACGCCCCGCCTGGCCCGGGCCGCCGCCGACGCCCGGCAGGTCCTGGTGGACGTGGCCGCGCACCGCGAGACCATCACCTACGGCGAGCTCAGCGAGGAGATCGGGGGAGCGGTCCTGCCCCGTCACATGGGGCCGCTGCTGCACATGCTCGACCACGACTGCGCCGCCCGCGGGGAGCCCGCCCTGGCCGCCCTGGTGGTGAGCGCCGCCAGCGGCGAGGTGGGGACCGCCTCCACCACCTGGGCCCCGCCCGAGCGCCTGGCCTGCTGGGAGTACTGGGCCCCGTGAGCCGCCGGCATGCCGCCTGTGACACGGGCCGCCCCGGCGCCGCTGCGGTGGCATGCCCTGTGTGCTCAGACGGTCCCGCAGGACCTGACACCACCAACAGGGGGCTGACGGCAGGGGACGTGTCACAGTGCCGCTGTGCGCCGACCAACCACGGATCACGGTATGGTAACACCCGTTGATGACCTCTACCTTTTGGGAACAAGGAGCCATGCTGGGAATACGACCCGTGTCTCGTCGTCTATGCGCCTATCTTCTGACAGTATTTATGCTGGTCGCCGTGGGTAGCCTGGTGCCCTCGCAGGCCCTGGCCGCCCCGGCGGGGACAACCGTCTACGTCTCGGCCCAGTCCGGGTCCGACGCCGCCGACGGCAGCGCGGAGCACCCGCTACGCACCCTGGGGGCCGCGCTGTCGGCCGCCGCCCCGGGGGACACGATCGAGCTCGCCGAGGGGACCTACCGCGAGGGCGAGCTGTTCGTGGACAAGTCCGTGACGATCCGCGCCGCCCAGGGCGCCTCCCCCGTGCTCTCCGGGGCCACGGTCCCCACCTCCTGGACGCCCTCGCAGGGGGGCACCTGGTCCACCGCGACCGACATGGTGCGCTTCTGCACCGTGTGCACGGTCAACGCCAACCCCGCCGTCGAGGGGATGGCCGCGCACCCTGAGCAGGTCTTCGTCGACGGCGTCCCCCTGACCCAGGTGGCCTCCCCGGACCAGGTGACGGCCTCCAGCTTCTACGTCCAGGACCCGGACCCGGTCACCCTCAAGGACCCCACCAACAACCGGGCCGGCTACAACGTCAAACCGCACACCGGTACCGCCTACGTCATCGGCGTGGACCCGGCGGCCCACACCGTCGAGGTGGTCCAGCACTCGCGTGCCATGTCCGTGGCCGCGGACGGCACCACCCTCTCGGGCCTGGTGGTGGAGAAGTACGCCCCGGTGGCGCAGTGGGACTACCCCGACCCCGAGATCGGCACCGCCTCCGGCGGCGCCATGCTGGTGACCTCCGCCAACGCGGTCCGCGTGGAGAACTCCGTCTTCCGCTACTCCTCAGGGGCCACCGCCCTGGGGATCACCAGCGCCGCCGGCGCCACGGTGACCGGAAACCGCTTCGAGCACAACGGGGCCGGCGGGTTCGGGGTCGTGGACTCCAGCGACGTGACCGTGGAGCACAACACCTGGACGGACAACAACACCGACGGGTTCAACACCACCTCCTGCGGCGCCTACTGCACGATCGCGGACATGAAGATGACCCACTCCCAGCGCCTCCGGGTCGCCTTCAACACGGTGGACTACTCCTTCACCGGCGTCGACGTCTCCGACCCCAGCCAGGAGTCCCGGGACCAGCACGGGGCCATCTGGTTCGACGAGGGCATCATGGACTCCCAGATCGTGGGCAACAACCTGGTCAATGTGCCGGTGGGTATCTTCAACGAGGTCTCCTCCAACACCACGATCGCCTCCAACCTCGTCAACGGCGCACGCACCGGCATCCACGTCTCAGGATCCAATGACACCAAGGTGTGGAACAACACCGTCTCCCACGCCCTGACCAGCGTCATGATCCAGGAGGACTCCCGCTCCAAGGGCTGCAACGCCCGTCGGCCCGACGGCGTGTGCGTCGCGGTGGAGCCCTGGAGCACCAACCACGGCCTGTCCTGGGACACCACCGGCACCAGCGTGGTCAACAACATCTTCTCCTCCGAGCAGACCATCCCGGCCCCCGGTGACGTGTGGCGCTACTCCGCTATGATCCAGGTCACCGGCGGTACCAACGACGACGGCTCCGGGTCGGTCTACGCCAACGAGATGGTGCGCCTGATCGACAACAACGTCTACTACCGGCCCGTGGACACCGGCCTGCCCTCCACCACGGTCCTGTGGAACTGGGGCGCGGACCTGGCCAACCAGAGCATTAACGCCTCCTCCCTGGCGGACTTCACCGCCAGCCCCCACGTCACCGCCGAGGGCAAGGAGGCCAGCGGCCTGGACCTGCACGGTGACGGCGCGGGCAACCCCCTGTTCGTCTCCGAGCCGGTCCAGACCACGGCCTGGGGTACCGCGGACCTGCACCTCAAGGACGGCAGCCCCGCCTCGGGCACCGGACGGCCCCTGCCCCAGGACGTCGCCCAGGTCGTGGGCCTCCCGGCGGGCACGGCCGTGGACCGCGGGGTCCTGAGCAACGAGGCGTGGCAGCCTGCCGCCCAGCCGGCGCCCGCACCCCAGCCCACCCCGGAGCCCCAGGCCCAGCCCACCTCCCAGCAGCCCGCCCCGGCGCCCGTCGTCACGCCCGCGGCGGCCCAGCCCGCGGTCCTGAGCGGGCCCACGCCCACGGCTGCCGTGGCGCAGGCCCCGGTCCAGGCCCCCAAGGGCAGGACGCCGGTGTGGATCCCGGTGGTTGTCGGACTGGGCCTGGCTGCCCTGGTCGTCACCGGGTTCCTCCTGGGCAGGCCCCTGCTGGCCCGTCTGAGGGGAACCGCTCCCGGGGGCCCCGCCTAGGGCGTCTCCAGCCCGCTGGCAGCCAGGCGGCCCCGGACCCCCGGGTCCTGCCCAGGGCCGCTCTGGTGGTGACCCCTGGATCCCCCCGGGCCCCGCCCAGGGCTGCCGGGCGGTAGGCGGGGCGGTGACTGCGACCCTGCGGAGTCGGCCCGTATCCTGGACGTGGGGCGGACCGCGTCTCCCTGGCGGTCCGGGCACCGGACGCTCCCCGTATCCTGGCTGCGCCGGGCGGACACGGGGCTGCGGCACCGCGGGCCCCGGGCGGGAGTAGGCTTGCCGGGTACGGTCCCCGTGCCCAGGAAGGTGTTAGGACATGACCTCCTCCCAGGCCCTTGGCGCCCCGCCCCTGAGTGCCCCTGACCAGGTCGACGACGTGGCGGGTCGTATCGACGCCCGGGGCCGGGCCGCCCTGGCCCGCTTGGGCGTGACCCTCCGGCCCCCGCGCTCCCCGGGCCTCGAGGCCTCCTCCGTGCTGACCGGGACCAGGGTGGGGACCCTGCCGCGTACCCGTCCCGAGGCCCTGGCCGCCCTGGCGGACCGGGCGCGCGCCGCCCAGCAGCGCTGGGAGACGGTCAGCGTGCGGGACCGGGGCCGGGTGCTCCTGGCCTTCCACGACCTGCTCTGGCAGGAGCGGCAGGCCCTGCTCGACCTCGTCCAGTGGGAGTGCGGCAAGGCCCGGGCCCACGCCTTCGAGGAGCTGGCCGACACGGCCATGAACGCCCGCTACTACGCGGCGACGGCGCACCGCCACCTGGCCCGGTGCCGCCGCCGCGGTGCCGTGGCGGGCCTGACCCGGGTCACCGTCGGCTACCAGCCCAAGGGCCTGGTGGGCGTGATCTCCCCTTGGAACTACCCCCTGACCCTGGCGGCCTCGGACGCCCTGGCCGCCCTGGTCGCGGGCAACGCGGTCATGCTCAAGCCCGACAGCCTCACCCCCCTGACCGCCCTGGCCGTGCGCTCCCTGCTGAGGCGTGCGGGCCTGCCCGAGGGGCTCCTGACCGTGGTCCTGGGGCCGGGGGCCGAGCTCGGGACGCCCCTGGTCAAGGCCTGTGACGCGGTCATGTTCACCGGCTCGTCGGCCACCGGCGCGACGGTGGCGGTCCAGGGCGCGGCCCGCCTGGTGAGCGTGTCGGCCGAGCTCGGCGGCAAGAACCCGCTCATTGTGCGCGCCGACGCGCCCCTGCGCCGGACGGTGCGCGGCGCGCTCAGGGCCTGCTTCTCCAACTCCGGGCAGCTATGCGTCTCCATTGAGCGCGTCTACGTCCACGAGGCCGTCTGGGACCGGTTCGTGCCCGCCTTCGTGTCGGCCGCCCGCACCCTGCGGGTGGGGGCCGACATGGAGTGGTCCACCGGCATGGGCCCGCTGATCAGCCCCGCCCACCTGGAGCGGGTCCACGCCCACGTGGAGGACGCCGTCGCCCGGGGGGCCACTGTCCTGACCGGCGGGCACCCCCTGCCCGGTACCCACCCCACCGCCTACGCACCCACCGTCCTGACCGGGGTGGGGCCCGGCATGAGGGTCTACCGGGAGGAGACCTTCGGTCCCGTCGTCGCCCTGTACCCGGTGGCGGACGACGCCGCCGCCCTGGCCGCCGCCAACGACAGCCCCTACGGCCTCAACGCCTCGGTGTGGACCCGGGACACCGCCGCTGGCCGGGCGCTGGCACGTCGCCTGCGCTGCGGCACCGTCAACGTCAACGAGGGCTACGCCGCCACCTGGGGCTCGACCGACGCGCCCATGGGCGGCATGGGGGCCTCCGGTCTGGGACGGCGTCACGGGCCGGAGGGGATCCGCAAGTACACCGAGGTCCAGGCCGTCGCCGTGCAGCACGGGCTGGGCCTGCACGCGCCCCCGGGCGTGGGGGAGCGGGCCTGGGCGGGGGCGCTGGCCACCTACCTGCGCGGCCTGCGGCACCTGACCTGCCCGCTGCGCTGACGCCCCTGCCTACTGCGCTGACGGCCCTGACCGATGCGGTGACACAGGACCGGCAGCACGGACATTCTGGCGAGTGCTGGCACCCCTGCCCGCTGCGCCGCCACCCGCCGACACTAAGGACCCTGACATGAGAAGTACAGCGCGGACCCCTCGTCCCCTGTCTCCCGCCCGTTCGCGTCGCACCCCCGTGCGGGGCGCCGTCGTCCTGGTCACCGGGGCGGCCTCCGGGATCGGCGCCCTCGTGGCCGTCCAGGCTGCCCACCGGGGCGCCCGGGCCGTGGTCCTCTGGGACCTGGACCTGCCCGCCGCCCAGGACGTGGCCACCCGGGTCCAGGCGGCCGGGGCCACCTGCCTGGCCCAGCGGGTGGACCTGCGCGACGCCCAGGAGGTGGAGGCCGCCGGGCGGGTGGTCCTGGAGCGCCTGGGAAGGGTGGACGTACTGGTCAACTCCGCGGGGGTGGTCACCGGCAGGCGCTTCGAGGACCTCTCCGAGGAGGACGTGGCGCGCACCTTCGACGTCAACGTCCTGGCCCTGTACCGGGTGGTGCGCTGCTTCCTGCCCGGTATGCGCACCCGGGACCGGGGCTGCGTGGTGACTATCGCCTCCGCCGCCGGGCTGGTGGGGGTGGCCCGGCAGACCGACTACTCGGCCTCCAAGTTCGCCGCCGTCGGCTTTATGGAGTCGCTGCGCAGTGAGCTGCGCCGCTCCGGCTCCCACGTGCGCACCCTGGTGGTCGCGCCGTACTACGTCTCCACCGGCATGTTCGCCGGCGTGCGCACCCGCGTCCCCCTCCTCCTGCCCGTCCTGGAGCCGGGGCGTGTGGCCAGCCAGGTCCTGGACTCCGTCGAGCGCGGGGACGCCCGGCGGATCCTGCCGTGGTTCGCCAACGCGGTCCTGCTGGTCAAGGCCCTGCCGGTACCGGTGGCCGACGCGGTCACGGACCTGTTCGGCATCTCGACCACCATGGACACCTTCACAGGTCGCTCCGGGCACTGAGCCAGTCGCCCCGGGCACTGAACCGGCCGCCCCGGTACTTAGGGCCGCAGGGGCGGGGACTGGGGGCCCGCTGGCACGAATCGGCTGGCGCTAATCACACCGGGACCACGGGGCCGGGGCCCGGGCACCGGGTAGGGCCATGGGCGTGCCTGCGCCCGCTGAGGCCCGGGGAAGGGCACAATACAGCCAGGATGGTGGCCCGCGTACCGTCGCTGCGCCACCCCTCCTGCCGGTGCGCGCCAAAGCCGCCTGCACCCGCCCAGGCGGTTCCTGAGCGCGGCCCACCTGGTACCGGTGGGACGTCCTTGTCCAAGTGTCGGAGTCCGGGACGACGTCGTCTGCCCGGAGGCGCGGTCGCCAGGCCCGTGGTGACTGAAGAGGGAGCGAGTATGCTGGGGTACCGAAGCACCTTCACCGTGGCCGATCCCCGTGACTCGGTCGTGGACCGGGTCCGGGGGATTATGGTGCGCTGGTCGGAGGCGAAGCACGGGGAGGTGCTGGGACCGCACGGGCTCGACGACCTCGTCCCCGGCAGCCGGGTGTCCCCGGCGCCCTCGCTGGAGTTCTTCCTGGTCGACACCACGGAGGAGTCGGGGGACCGGATCATGGGGTTCGTCTGCGTCGAGAGCAACGGGCGTGACGCCTGGACGAGCCAGGTCATGGTGGCCGGCCCGGAGGAGGGCGGGCGTACCGTGATCGCGGTGGACATCGACGCCCAGTCCGCCTCGACGGAGCCGTCCCGCCCCACCACCATGGGCGTACCCCGTTTCGTGCGCAATATGCTGGAGGAGTTCGACTGCGACGACAACGGGATCACCCTGTCCAACGACCCGCGCGTGCTCCACGCCGAGGACGTGGACACCCTCATTAAGGAGCTCGGGGAGGACGACCACCACGGGCTCGTGCTCGTGGCGGGGACGCCCGAGGACTTCCCGGTGGACAGGTGGAAGAGCCTCATTGACAGCAAGGTCACCTGCGGGACGGCCGGGCAGAGCGCCGTCTACGTCCTGGACGCCAAGGCCACCGAGGCCTTCAATGCCAAGGTGTCCCCCCGCCACGAGGTCCTCCCGGGCGGGCTGCGTACCTTCCTGCCCGGTGCGCACCTGAACGAGCCGCAGGACGGGATCCGCCACAGGTTCCTGGTGCCGGGCTCGATCGCCGACGACGTCGCCTGCCAACGGGCCGCGCGCGCGATCGAGCGGCGCGCACGGAACTTCACCAACGAGCGGGCCCAGGACCGGCAGGTACGTCGCTACCGGCAGGTCCTGGACCGGCACCTGGACGACATCGTCTTCGCCCAGAGCGCCGAGAAGGAGCGACGTCGCCTGGCCGTGCAGCCCTCGCTGCTGCCCAATGAGGCCTACACGGCCATTGAGCAGCAGATCCCCACGACGCTCACGGCCGACGCGCTGACGGCGCAGGCAGACCAGGTCACGCCGGTGCCCCGGGCGGACGCGACCATGATCGAGGCGCTGCGCGTCGAGCTGGCCCAGGTCCGCTCGGAGGCGGAGAGCCTACGCAACGAGGCCGGTGAGCACCAGCGCGCGCTCCTGGCCGCCGAGACCACGAACGACGAGATACGCCAGCGCCTGGCCTCCTCCGCCAACGAGGTCGAGCGGCTCAACGAGCAGATCGAGGCGGTGATCGACGAGCGTGACCTGCTTAAGAAGGCCCACGAGGACCTTGAGCTCGAGCTCGCCATCGCCATTGAGGAGACGGACAAGTCCGTCCCCCGTATGGTGCGGGCACAGCGTGAGATACTGCGCCTGCGTCGGCTCCTTGAGGACAACGGCCTGAGCGCGGAGGCCTGGAACGAGGATCCCGAGTCGGTGGGGCCGGAGCGCCCCTCGAGCTGGAACGAGCTGGCGGTGCGGGCCTCCAGCGGGCACCTGGAGGGGCTGCCGGGGGTCACCTTCACGTGCGACTGGGACATTGTGGCCGACCTCGACGACCACTCCGACGTCCTGTGGCTGACCAAGACCTGGCAGATCCTCCAGGTGCTGAGCGACTACGCGCGCGCCCGGGCCGACTCCGAATGCGGGGTCAAGAACCTCCACACCTACCTCCAGGAGACCCCGCCCGGTTACCTGCCCCTGCCCGCGAGCAAGTACAAACCACGAGAGTCCGACACCGTGACCAACCGGCCCGAGCTGGCCAAGGAACGCATGTTCCCCGTGCCCGTTACGGTCCCCGGCCGTGACCGCAACGGGTGCGTGTTCATGCAGGCGCACTTCGTGATCGCCCAGAGCAGCATGGTGTCCCCGCGCCTCTACCTCTACGACGCCACGAGGGTCAGGGGCTGCGGTGACGTCATTGTCGGCTATATCGGCCCGCACCTGAGGAACGCCCACACCAACTGAGGCGGGGGCGCCTCGTGTACGCCCACAGGGGCGCCCGCACCAACTGGTGCGGGGTGCGGGGGCGGCCAGCGGGCCCGGGCCGGTAGGCTCCTGCCATGCTCCGCCGAACTGACCTGCGCCGCTCCGACCTGTCAGCCCGCCAGCTCGCCGCGGTCCTGCCGCGCGCCGAGGTCGACGTCGCCTCCGCCCTCCAGGCGGTGGCCCCCGTCCTGGCTGACGTGCGCCGGCGCGGGGCCGCCGCCCTGCGTGACGCCGCCGAGCGCTTCGACGGCGTGCGCCCCGAGCACCTGCGGGTCCCCGCCTCCGCCCTGGCCCGGGCCCTGGAGGACCTTGACCCCGCGGTCCGCCAGGCGCTGGAGCTCTCCGTCTCCCACAACCGTGCCGGGCACGCCGCCCAGCTGCCCACCGGGCGCAGCACGCAGGTCGTCCCCGGGGGCGTGGTCACCCAGCGCTGGGTCCCGGTGCGTCGCGTGGGCCTCTACGTCCCCGGGGGCCTGGCCGTCTACCCCTCCAGCGTGGTCATGAACGCGGTGGCTGCCCAGGTGGCGGGCGTGGAGCAGGTCGCCCTGGCCTCCCCGCCCCAGGCGGCCTTCTCGGGCCTGCCCCACCCCACCATCCTGGCGGCCTGCGCGCTGCTGGGGGTGGAGGAGGTCTACGCCGTCGGCGGGGCGCAGGCCATTGCCATGCTGGCCTACGGCGCCGCCGTCGAGGACGACGTGGACCGTGCCGACGCCGGGGGTGAGGTGCTGTGCGAGCCGGTGGACGTGGTCACCGGCCCGGGCAACGTCTACGTGGCCGCCGCCAAGCGGGCGGTGCGGGGGGTGGTCGGCATTGACGCGGAGGCCGGGCCCACCGAGATCATGGTCCTGGCCGACGCCACCGCCGACGCCGAGTACGTGGCCGCCGACCTCCTGTCCCAGGCCGAGCACGACCCCCAGGCCGGCAGCGTCCTGGTCACCGACTCCGAGGCGCTGGCCGACGCCGTGGACGCCGCCCTGGAGCGGAGGCTGGCGGCCACCCGGCACCGGCAGCGGGCCGGGACCGCCCTGCGGGGCCCCCAGTCCGGCGTCGTGCTGGTGCGGGACACCGAGCAGGCCCTGGCCGTGGCCGACGCCTACGCCCCCGAGCACCTGGAGGTACAGACCGCCGACGCCGCCCGACTGGCCCGGCGGGTGCGCAGTGCCGGGGCGGTCTTCGTGGGGCCCTACAGCCCGGTGCCCCTGGGCGACTACCTGGCCGGCTCCAACCACGTCCTGCCCACCGGCGGCACGGCGCGCTTTACCGGCGGGCTGTCCGTCATGTCCTACCTCAAGCCGGTCCAGGTGGTGGAGTACGACGCCGCCGCCCTGGAGGCGGTGGCCGGGCCGCTGACGGCCCTGGCCGAGGCCGAGGACCTGCCTGCCCACGGCGAGGCGGTCCAGGCCCGCCACCCCCGCGAGAACGGTACTTATTTTTCGTGAGAACGGTACTTGTTTGCCGTGAGAACGGTACTTGTTCGCCGTGAGAACGGTACTTGTTCCTCGTGAGAACGGGAGAGTCATTCAGGACGCCTATGACTCCTGCCCTGATCTGCGAGGAGGCCTATACCTGGTAGTCCTCGGGGCGATCCACTGACACTCGGCGAGGGGCAAGGGGCATCCTGCGACGAGTGGTCTCCAGAGCGTTCTCCCATGTCGCCTGCTGGGGCCTGGCGGCTGCCAGCAGACTGAGTCGGGTGCGGGGGCACGATGGGCGTGCCACGCAGAGATCCCCGAGCCTCCGAGCCTGGCGTGCCGCACAGGTCCCGAGCTTCCGAGCCTGGCTCCCCGCGAGCACCCCTCCCGTTCTCACGAAGAATAAGTACCGTTCTCGCGGCGAACAAGTACCGTTCTCGCGAGGAATAAGTACCGTTCTCGCGGAGGGGAGCGGAGGAGGTGGAGGGGTGGAGGGGCCCGGGGCGGGTGCCTAGATCCAGTCGTGGCGGCGCATGATCCACCACATGCCCACGCCCGACCCCAGGGTCAGGAGGCAGGTCAGGACGTACCCGAAGGTGTTACCAAAGCCCGGGAACGGCACGTTCTGACCGAACCAGCCGGTCACGAAGGTAATGGCGGCCAGCACCGCCGCCCAGCCCGAGAGCTTCTTCATGACCACGTTCAGGCGCGCGTCCTGCAGCGCCAGGTGGGTGTCGAAGATGGTGCTGATCATGTCGCGCAGGGACTCGCTCCACTCCCCGGCACGCAGCACGTGGTCGGTCAGGTCGGAGTACCACGGGTCCAGCTGCACCAGCTCCAGGCGGCGGTTGCGCCACAGGATATTGACCAGGTCCCGCATGGGCAGCACCACCCGGCGCAGCGCCACGAGCTTCTTGCGCATGGTGTAGGCCTCCCGCTGAAAGTCCGGACCGGGCCCGTCGACGTCAAAGAGCTGGTCCTCCAGGTGGTCAATGTGCTCGTCAAGATCCTGGATGGTGGAGAAGTAGCCGTCCACAATGACGTCCAGCAGGCCGTGGACCAGCGCGAACGGCCCCAGGCGCAGCATGTCCCCGGCGGTGTGCCAGCGTTCCAGGACCGGTCCCATGTCAAAGCCGTTGCCGCGGCGGATGGTAATGAGCCCGTAGGGGGAGATAAAGGCGGAGACGCGGTGCAGCAGGAGGCCGTCGCCGTCAGGGTCCTCGGCGCTGGCCTGGGGGAGCACCTCCGACGTCAAGGTGGTGGCGTAGGCCACGAAGAAGGCGTGGTCTCCGTGGTGCGTGGCCTTGGCCCGCTCAAAGGGCGCGATGGCGTCCTCCACGGAGGTGGGCTCGAGGCTGAGCTCCTCGGCCAGGAGGACCAGCGTGGCCGGGTCGGGGTCCACCAGGTCGATCCACACCAGGGAGGTCGGGTCCTCGATCTGCGCGGCAATGTGGCCCAGGGGCAGGACGGTGGACGTCTTCTCCCCGTCACGCCAGATAACGGAGTTGACCTCTCCCGCACGGGCGGGTTGCGTCATAGGAGATACAGACATAAGCCTATGATCACACTCACAGCGGCTGTGTGCTGTGATCTGAGGCCGGAGAGCCGTCTTCGGGACCGGCCCGACGGCACCGGTGCCCGACGCCGCCCCGGGCCTGGTGCCCGACGTCGCCCCGGACCTGGGTGCCGGTCCGTGACAGGCAGCCCGGCGCTGGCGGCCACCCCGACGCCGCCCCGGGCCCGGATACCGCCGCCTCCGGACGCCGTGCTGCACGCGCCGCCATCTGCCGCGACGGGCTGGCCGGGGTCATCGCCCCCGGGCGCACCGTGCTGTCGTGCTGCACGCGCTCATCACCTGCCTTCAGCGCTGGGCCAGCACCAGGGGGTGGACCGCGGCGGCACCGGCCTGGCGCAGCAGGGAGGTGGCCACCGTGAGCGTCCAGCCTGAGCCGGTCCAGTCGTCCACGAGGACCACGGTGGCCCCCTGCAGCCTCCCCAGCGCGGCAGCGGACCAGGCACCCAGGCTCAGGCTGCGGGCCACCTGTGCCAGGCGGAAGGCCGAGCCGACGTCGTGACGTGGTGGCTCGTCCCCGCTGACGCCCACGATCCCCAGGGCCCTGCCCCTGAGACGGTTCGCGACGGCCCGGCCCAGCTGGCGCACCAGGCGCGGCCGGGTACGGGAGTCCACAATGACCACGGCCAGCGGCCCCCGCCCCTCGTCGTCCGCCTGACCACTGGCGTCGGCCTGGCGGACGACCTCGCCGAGGCGGTCAACCACCTCCAGGAAGGGGGCGCGCAGGGCCCGGGGGACCTCACCGTCTCGCCCGGAGAGCACCAGGTCCCGCAGCGGAGCGGAGATCCCCAGACCGTCCAGACGGCCGAGGGCCATACCCGCCCCGGCCTGCTCGTCAACGCCGATACGGCCCCTGTAGCGCGCCAGCCCCAGGCGGTCCATGCCCGTGGGCCACTGACGACGCGCACGCAGCTCCACGCCCGTGCGTGCCAGTGCCTGGCGGGCGGCACCGACCTGCCCGGCGTCGGGCGCCTGGGGCAGGACCAGCCCGCCGCACAGGTCACAGGCCCCGCAGCGCCAGCCCTCAGTGACCTCAGGGTCGTCAAGGGCCTGTCGCAGGAACGCCATACGGCACGCCCCGGTACCAGCCCCGGTGCCGGGCCCGGCGACGGTGCCAGCCCCGGCACCAGCCCCGGCGACGGTGCCAGCCCCGGTGCCGGCCCTGTTCGCGTCGTCCGCGGGGCGCGGCGCCCCACCGAGGTGAGGGACGGCGCCAGCGCGCTTAGCCCCCAGGGGCTCGGCCCCCAGGTGCTCGTAGGCGACCATGGCCTCCTGCTCGGCCAGCCGGGCCGCCTCCAGGCGGGCGTAGCGGTCGGCGTCGTAGGCCCAGGGGCGGCCGGTGGGCTCCCACCCGCCACGCACCCGTCTCACCGCCCCGTCCACGTCCAGGACCTTAAGCATGGACTCCAGGCGGGCGCGGCGCAGTGAGGTGAGGGTCTCCAGCGCGGGCGTGGACATGGGGCCGCCGCCAGCCGCCTGCCGGGCGGCCATTCCCTCCAGGACGGCACGCACCTCCTTCTCCGGGGGGAAGCCCTGGGAGCCGAACCACTCCCAGATGGAGCGGTCCTCCCTCCCTGGCAGGAGGACCACCTCGGCCCGTTCCACCCCGCGCCCGGCGCGGCCCACCTGCTGGTAGTAGCTCACCGGTGAGGAGGGAGCCCCCACGTGCACCACGAAGGTGAGGTCGGGCTTGTCGAAGCCCATGCTCAGGGCCGAGGTGGCGACCAGGGCCTTGACCCGGTTGGCCTTGAGGTCCTCCTCCAGGTGCTCGCGCTCGGCGGGGTCGGTCTGGCCGGTGTAGGTCGCCACCTCCAGGCCCGCCTGACGCAGGTGCTCGGTGACCTCCCCGGCCGCGGCGACGGTCAGGCAGTAGACGATGCCGCTGCCCGGCACGTGCTGGAGGTAGGCGGCCAGCCAGGCCAGGCGGGTGGCGGCGTCGGGCAGGATGCGTACCCCCAGGTGCAAGGAGTCCCGCTGGAGGCTGCCGCGCAGCACCAGGACGCCTGGACCGGCCGGGTCGCCACTCGCGAGGGCGCTACCGGCTGCGCCTCCGGTGGGGGTGCTGTAGCGGCGCGAAGCACCGGCAGCCTCCTGCCGGGCTGCGCCTCCGGGTGCGGGGGCGCTACCGGCTGCCGGGGCGGATGGGGCGGTGTCCTTGACCCGGCCCGTGGTGGGGGCACGGTGGGCTGTGGTGGGTGCCTGGTAGCCCGTAGAGGTCTCCAGCTGCTCGGCGACGTCGGCCGTCACCCGGGCGTTGGCGGTGGCCGTGGTGGCCAGGACCGGGGTGCGGGGCGGCAGGGAGGCCAGCAGGGTGCGGATACGCCGGTAGTCGGGGCGGAAGTCGTGGCCCCAGTCCGAGATGCAGTGCGCCTCGTCGATCACCACGAGCCCGGCGTCGGCGGCCAGGTGGGGTAGGACCTCCTCACGGAAGACGGGGTTGTTGAGCCGCTCGGGGGAGACCAGCAGGACGTCCACCTCCCCGGCGCGCACCTGGGCCTGGATCTGGTCCCACTGGGTGGCGTTGGCCGAGTTCATGGTCACCGCGTGGATACCGGCCCGGCTGGCTGCCGTTACCTGGTCGCGCATGAGGGCCAGGAGCGGGGAGACAATGACCGTGGGGCCCGCACCGGGGCGGGGCGGCGAGATCGCACCGGGGCGGGGCGGCGGGTCGCCCGGCCGCCAGGTGCCCCAGCCCTCGCGCAGTAGGACCGTGGCCACGAAGTACACCGCCGACTTGCCCCACCCGGTGCGCTGGACCACCAGGACCCGGCGGTGCCCCACCACCAGGGCCTCAATGGCCCGCCACTGGTCCTGGTGCAGGCGGGCGGTGGGGACGCCGACCAGGGCCCGCAGGATCTCCTCGGCGCGCCGGTGGACGGGGGAGGGGCGGTCCCCCACGGCGGAGCCCCCGGCCAGCGTGCTGGTGCGCTGGTGGACGGGGGAGGGGCGGGTCTGCGCGGACGGCGCCCTGGGCGGGACCTCGTCCTGCCGGGCAGGAGCCGAGTGCCTGGGCGTCTCGTCCGCGTACCCGTGGAGCTGGTCGACGTCGTACCCGTGGAGCTGGTCGACGTCGTACCCGTGCCTGGCCTCGGTGTCCCACCCGTCCACCTTCTTGGAAACGATCCTGCCGTCAATCGTCCTTGCCATAGGAGGATGGTACTGACCGAGGGCGCCGCCCGGGCGGGGCGAGGGAGTGTCTGCGGGGCCCAGGCTGGGGCGCAGGTGTCGTCCGGGCCTAGGCTGGGGCCGGACGGCCGAGGTCGGGGGCTGCCGTGGCGCCCGGGCGGTGGGGTGTGGGCCTGCCGCCGCGGCCGCCCTGGCCCCGCCCTCAGACCACGCCCCGCCGGACCGCCCCGGGCCCTGACCCGCAGTCAGGTGGCCGCGTCCTGGGGTCGAGGACCACCTGATCTTCAGGTCCAGGAGGCGGGAAGGGCGCAGTTGCACATTCATCCTAGGTGTGTCAGTGAAGCGTTGGCGTGATTCCAACGTTCTGCGTCCCTGGGTGGGGGTCGGAGACAGGATGAATGTGCAACAAGGATCGCGCTGCACATTCATCCTGGTGTCCAGGCCCCGGGCCGCTGACAGGATCCGCTTGATTCCAGCGTTCTTTGATCGCTGTTTGTAAAAAGAATGTGCAAGTCTCGGATCCCGGGCGGGGGAAGGCGCGCACCGGGGCGGCTCGCTGCCGGTGGGGACGGGGGCCTCGGATCCCGGGCGGGGGCGGGCGTGCAGGGGGTGCCGCTAATGGCGGCGGGGCGGGCCCCGGCGCAGGGAGGACCGGCAAACGCCGCCCGGCCGCTCGGCCACCGTGTCCGCGTGGTGACTAGGGCAGGGTTCGAAATATTGTTCTGACCGTGCGGTGGCGTGGACCGTGTCCGCGTGGTGACCGGGGCAGGGGCCGGGCGCGTCCTAAGGTGGGCCCAGGAACCCAGGACCGTCGCCCACCTGCGCGGTCGCCCGCCAGAGGGAGGAAACGCTGTCATGATGGGGCACTCGCACGCCGTCTCCGGGGTGGCGGCCGGGATGGCCTTGTTCGGCACCGCGACTCTGAGCATCCCCCCGCTGGGTGCCGGGTCAGAGGTCACCACCATCCCCCTGGGCGCCGGGGTCGGCGACCTGTCCCTGACCCAGGTCGTCGCGGCGTCGCTCATTATGGGGGTGACGGCGCTCCTGCCGGACATCGACTCCCCCTCCTCATCCGTCGCCACCGCGCTGCCCGGGGTCACCCGGCCTATTAGCCGCGTGATCGCCAAGGGCGGGCACCGGACCTGGACCCACAGCCTCATAGGCTTTGTCATTGCGGCCTTCCTGACCTATGACGTCACCTTCTGGACCGTCACGGTCAACGGCGTGGACGTGCGCCCCGGCAACGGGATCGTCCTGGGCCTGCTCCTGGCCGTCGCCGCCCGCGCGCTCGGGGTGTCACGCAGCCGGGAGGGGACCCTGTGGTCCCTGTTCCTCATCGGCTTCGTGATCGGGACGTGGGCCCTGGGGGCCAGCTCCCTGTGGTTCATGCCCACGCTCGTGGCCGCCGGTATGTGGGTTCACCGGATAGGCGACGACATCACCACCCAGTCGGTCCACGGCCTCCTCTACCCGCTGTTCAAGACCCACCTGGCCAACCTGCCAGCCCTGCTGGGCGACGCGGGCAGCGGCCGGGAGCGCGTGCTCCGAGGGATCCTGTACGCCTACTGCCTGTACTGCTTCACCTACATGGTGGTCACCGGGCGCTGAAACGGTGCCGAGGCGGGTCCCCCTTGCCCCGCCTCCGCCAGAGCACCAGCACCGGTACGGCCACGACCAGGACCCCGGTCAGTGCCGCGACGTACCCGCTCACCTTCCTGAAGGCCCCTGGGGCCGTGGCATCCGCCTGCCCGTCCACCGCGGCGCCCGGGCTGCCGGAGCCGCCGTCCGCCGCGCCCTGCGCCCCCGCCGCGCCCGTGGGTGCCGGTGCCGCCCAGTGGAAGGTGACGTGCGCCGAGACGGCGTTGTGGTCGGAGGCGAAGTGCACGGTCCCGTCGGGGTCCTTGCTCATGGTGCTCACGACCGCGTACTCCAGGACCGTGGGCCTGAGCGTGCCGCCCAGGAAGATATGGTCGATCTTGTCGGTGAACCTCCCTGTCTCGGTCAGCTGGTTCCACGTCGCCCCGTCGGCCAGGACGCTGCCGGCACTGCCGTAGGCGTCGGTGAACGCCCCTGATTCTGCCACCGTCCTCGCCGCCGACACCGGATCCTTCTGCAGGGTCGAGTTGAAGTCCCCGGACAGCATGACGGGCAGGTTATCCGAGTTGATGCTCCTTATCTGTGAGAGGAGCACGTTGGCCTGGTCCGCCTGGTGGCTGAGCCACTCCTCCCGCGGCACTCCTTTGCCCCCGGAGCCTATGGGACCGTAGTTGGCGGCGATGTGGGTGTTGAACACGTACAGCTCCTGGCCGCTGGCCCGGCTCCGCAGCCGGACCCAGGAGGTGATATTGCGCGGCCAGCCGAAGCTCGACTCGGAGAAGTCGTCCGGGGTCTGGGACATGACGAAGCATCCCTGCGCAACCAGCATGAACCTGTCCCGCTTGTACGCAATAGGCTGCATCCAGGTCCGTGGCATGGGGTTGCTCGTGGAGAAGTTGCACCCATCCTTGTCGGTCGCGGCGAAGTCGTAGGCCGACAGGTCGGTGGAGGCCCTGAGGTCCTCGATCTGGCTGGGGGTGGTGGACCCGTCCTTGCGTGTGAGCGCGGTCTGCACCTCCTGAAGGTTGACCACGTCCCAGTCGTTCTCCCTGATAATCCTGGGTATCGCCTGGGACCGGTGGTCGGGTTCGTACCACGACGTCGGGGGGACGTCGTTCACCTCCCGGTAGGCCAGGATATTGAAGGTGCCGAGCCTCAGATCCTCGTCAGTACCGTTATCGTCCTGGGCGCGGGTCGTAGTCCCGGTAAGGAGGCCGCCAAAGAGGACTAACGTGAGCGCCAGTCCTGCGAACCTGCGATAGTGACCGTACATGTCCTTCTCTCACCGTGTCTACTAAAGCCTGTGGTGATTATTATATCACGACGGTATTACGCTCGGTCTGGTGCGCTGTCACCAGCGTGGTCGGGTCTGCCCGGGGCCAGGATCGAGCTGGGCGCCGCGACCTCCCGGTATGACTGGGGCGTCTGTCCTGAGCGTACCCCACGGCGATGGGGTGGTTGATGACCTCCCGGCGTGGCTGGGCTCCGGCCCGTCGTGTGGGCGTGGGGCGAGGCGGCCCGGTCCACGGTTGCGAGGCTGTGCCGAGACGGCGGGGATGTCGCAGCGGTGTCGTATGATGGCCACGAGGGGACAGAAAGCCTGATCGTGGCTGCCGATGAGGGAGGTGCCGACCGTGGCGGTTCGAGTCGAGGTGGCGCCTGCGCTGCTGAAGTGGGCGGTGGACCGGGCGGGCTGGGACAAGGAGACCGCCGAGAGCCGCGTGCCTCACCTGGATGAGTGGATCAGGGGCACGCGCAGGCCGACGCTGAGGCAGATCGAGGACTTCTCCAGGGCGACGCACGCGCCGTTCGGGCAGCTGTTCCTGCCGGAGCCCCCCGACGAGCCCCTGCCGATCCCCGATATGCGGACCGTCGGGGACGACGACGTCTCGAAGCCGTCGGGGGATCTGCTCGACACGATCTACCTGTGCCAGAACCGGCAGGAGTGGTACCGGGAGTACCTCCTGGAGGAGGGTGCGCCAGCTGTCGAGATTGTGGGATCCGCAGTCCGCGAGGAGGATCCCGCTGCCGTCGCCGAGCGGGTCCGGACGGTGCTTCGTCTCCGTGACGACACCGCTTCGCGCCGCTCGCGCAGGGAGGGTATGCGGCGGAAGCTCATTGACCGGATCGAGGAGCTTGGGGTGCTCGTCATGGTCAGTGGCATCGTCGGGAGTAATACTCGTCGGCGGCTTGACCCTCAGGAGTTCCGGGGCTTCGCCCTGGTTGACTCGATGGCGCCGCTGATCTTCGTCAACGGCAGGGATACGCAGGCTGCCCAGGTCTTCACGCTTGTCCACGAGCTGGCCCACCTCTGCCTGGGAGGCAGTGCGTTATCGGATCCCAGTGACGTCGTGCGCCCGGGTGTCAGCGAGGAGCGCTGGTGCAACGCGGTTGCGGCCGCGACCCTCGTCCCGGAAGCGGTCCTGAGAGCGGAGTACCGGGGCGATGTCGGGGTTGAGGCCCTGGAGGGGCTCGCCAACTGCTTCGGCGTGAGCACGCTGGTCGTGCTTAACCGTCTCTACGATCTCCATCTTATCTCCTGGGATGCGTTCCGTCGCACGTATGGTGTTGAGCATGAGCGGCTGATGAGCCTCATGACAGAACGAAGGTCGGGCGACGGCGGCAACTACTACAATACGGTTCCCTTGCGACTAGGGCGTCGGTTCGCCCAGGCGGTGCTCCTGTCTACTTTCGGGGGGCGGACCCCGTACCGGGAGGCTTACGAGCTCTTGCAGGTGAGGAAGCACGCTACATTCAAGGAGTTGGCTGCTAACATGGAGGTGGCCTGATGTACGTGGTCGACGCGAACGTTCTCATTGAGGCTAAGAACCGTTACTATGCTTTCGATCTTGCCCCAGGTTTTTGGGAATGGTTGAATCAGATGTGTGTAGCAGGTGATGTCTTCAGTATCGAACCGGTTTACGATGAGCTCCGAGCTGGCAAAGACGATCTTGCGGTGTGGGCGCAGGAGCATACTAACTTTTTCCGCCCCCTTGGGCAAGGGCCCGTGCAGTACTTTTCTTTGCTCTCGCAGTGGGCGGTGAGTCAGAAGTTTACTAAAGCGGCGCTCGCCCAATTTACGGGAAATAATGCGGACTATCTTCTTGTGACGTTTGCGCGCGCTTACGGCTGTACCGTGGTCACCAATGAGGTGTCTGCGCCTATGGGGCGTAAACGAGTCAAGATCCCCGACGCCTGCAAGGCGATGGGGGTGGCCGTTACCACCACTTTCGAGATGATGCGCCGGTGCGGGGCGCAGCTCGTCCTTCCCTGAGGTACAGGACGCGGGCTACCCGTGGCCGCCCTCAGGCCGGGGCGCAGCGGCCAGCGAGACAAAACGTGAGTCAAATCATACAGGTACCAGTCGGGAATGGGTTGACCAGGTGCAGAAGGTACCTGTAACGTCGGTGTTACCAAGAATCAACAGGTACCGTTAGGAACGCCTTGAGCTGCTGCCCTGCACGTGCCGGGCGTCGGAGCGCAGTGCGAGACCCGTCGTCCCGCCGCCCTGGACCGCTCGAGGCCGGAGCCCTTCGGTGCCCCTAGCAGATCAGGAGGTTCCCATGAACGCCGACAGTGCGGACATGACCCCAGACACCACCCCGGATGCGAGGTCGCATCCTGACGCGAAGACGGAGACGACTATGAACCCCAACACCCACCCCGAGACCACCTCGGGAACCAACTCGGGGTGCGCCCCCGAGGGAAGTGTCCCCGAGGAGGACGCTCCCGAGTGGGACGCCAGCCAGGACCCCGACGACCCTGCGGAGCACCCGGACGAGGACTCCGCCCGAGCCCCGCTGCACGAGCGCTTCCGCCGCCTTCAGCGCCTCACGCGCCGTCGCCACATGGCGGCCCACCACGGCGGGCCCTTCGCCGACACCACCCGCGGCCGCGGCCGGGTGCTGGCGGCCCTGCGCATGCAGAGCCCTATCCCCACCCGCGAGCTCGCCTTCCTCCTCGACATCCGCCAGCAGTCCCTCAACGAGCTGCTCAAGAAGCTCGAGGCCGACGGCCTCGTCGAGCGCAGGCCCAGCGAGGAGGACCGCCGCGTCATGGTCGTCCACCTCACCCAGGCCGGCCGCGGCACGCCGCTGGGCGGGGCGCACGCCGACTACCTCAATGTCCTCACCGACGAGGAGGCCGCCACGCTGGCCAGGCTCCTGGACAAGGTCATCGACTCCCTCGAGGCCCAGCTCGGGACGGATGCCGACGCCGAGTGCGGGCCCCGGTTCGACGAGGTGCGCAGGCGCATGGGCGCGGAGCGCTTTGAGGCCATGATGCACATGCGTGAGCACGGCTTCGGGCCGTTCGGCCCCGGTGGTCCCGGGTTCGGTCCCGGTGGTCCCGGGTTCGGCCCCGAGGCTGACGACGCCTTCGCTGGCGAGGGGCCCGGAGGCCGTGGCGGCCGCAGGGGCCACGGCGGCCACGGTGGTCGTGGGGCGCACGGAGGGTCGCGTCGTGGCGGGCGTCCTGGTGGTGGCGTCCCCGGCTTCCCGGGTGAGGACTTCCCCGAGCGCGGCGCGCGGGGGTTCCGGCCCGGCCGACGCGGCCACGGCCACCCGGGTCGTGGGGCCCGCACGTTCCTCGGCCGCTTCGGCGGCCAGGACTACTGAACCTGAACCGGGCCCGCGCCTGGTGCACCGTCCGCTGACGGGGCTCCCCGCCGACGGCAGCCTCGGCCCCAACACCTGGTGTGGCGCGCTGTCCGCTGACGGGGCTCCCACCGCCCAAGCTCCCACCGCCGAGCCTCCCGAGCCGTAAGGGCGCGTGAGGCCCGGCGGGCCCCAACGGGCCCGGTCCTCGTGGTGGGAAGCACCCTTCCTGGGCCGTCGTCTTCTGCGGACATCCCGTCCGGTCCTCGTGGCAGGGGCGTGCACGGGTAGGCTCCGAGGTGAGATCAGCGATCAGCGCCGGAGGGAAAGATGACCGTCAGGGTGACGACACTGACCGTGGAGGACATCGAGGAGCGCCGTGCCCGCATCAGGCAGGTCGTGGACTCTGACGACTTCAGGGAGCGGCAGGCTGAGGGCGTGCTTCTTGCCCGGGAGGAGCATCTTCTGGAGGAGCTCGATGACCTGGACTACCTCCAGTACGGCCGTGTCCGCGTTCGCTGATTAGGCGAGGCGGTTCGCCTGTGCGGGCACGCGCCGCGGTGCGGGGTGGGCGGAACGCGCTGGTGTAGAGTTCTGCCAGCTGTCACGGCCGGAGCTGGTGGAGGAGCGGGCGATGGAACTTTCGGGCACGGTCCCGGACCCACTCAGCGGACCGTCCGGCCACCCAGCCGCCCGGGCCGACGACGGGCTCTCCTCCTACGCCACCGGCGAGCGGGTGGTCATCCGCGACGAGGAGTGGATCGTCCGTACGGTCTCACCGGCCACCCCGGGCGTGCGGCTGGAGGTCACGGGCGCCTCCGAGCTCGTGCGGGACCACGAGGCCACCTTCTTCTCCGCCATCGACGAGGTCCGGCGCCTCGACCCGCGTCAGGTCCGCCTGGTACCGGACACCTCCGGGGCGTTCCTGAGTACGCGCCTGTGGCTGGACGCCGTCATGCGCCGCAGCCCGGTCCCGGTGGCGGACACCCGCGTGGTCGCCGGTCACCGCGCCCTCCTGGACCACCTGGACTACCAGCTGCGCCCGGCCCGGACCATGCTGTCCAACCTGCGCCCGCGCCTGCTGATCGGCGACGCGGTGGGCCTGGGCAAGACCCTGGAGATCGGCATCGCCCTGTCCGAGCTCATTGCCCGCGGCCGCGGGGACCGCGTCCTCGTGGTCACGCCGCGCGCGGTCCTCAAGCAGTTCCAGCACGAGATGTTCACGCGCTTCGGCATCCCCCTGGTGCGCCTGGACTCCGCCGGCATCCAGCGCGTCCAGCGGGACCTGCCCGCCGGACGCAACCCCTTTGCCTACTTCCACCGGGTGATCGTCTCCATCGACACCCTGAAGAACCCGCACTTGTACCGCCACCACCTGCGCTCCCACCGCTGGGACGCCGTCGTCATCGATGAGTGCCACAACCTCATTAACCGCGGCACCCAGAACAACGAGCTGGCCCGGATCCTGGCGAGGAACTCCGACGCCCTCATCTTGGCCTCGGCCACGCCCCACAACGGCAGCGCGGAGTCCTTCGCCGAGCTCGTCTCCCTGCTGGACCCCACGGCGATCGCCGACCCCCGCTCCTACTCCTCGGCTGACATCGCCCACCTCTACGTGCGCCGCCACCGCGGCAGCCCGGAGGTGCGCTCCGAGATCGCCGACCGCTGGCGCGAGCGCCTCCAGCCGACCATCCACCCGGTGGCCCCCGGCGCCGCCGAGCGCGAGGTCATGGCCGAGCTGGACTCCGTGTGGCTCCACCCCGCTGGCGGGTCCGCCCCCGTGACCGGCCGGGGCCGCACCCTCTTCCCCTGGACCCTGTTCAAGGCCTTCCTGTCCTCCCCGCAGGCCCTGCGCTCCACTATCGCCAACCGCCTGCGCACCCTGTCGGGCGCCAACGGCACCGCCCAGACCGCTGAGCAGTGCGCCCTGAGGCGCCTGGACTCCCTGACCGCCCAGGTGACTGCTCCGGCCAAGACCAGGGTGCTCACCTCCCTCCTTAAGGAGCTCGGCGTGGGCCGGGACAGCGACACCCGTGTCGTCGTCTTCTCCGAACGCATTGACACCATTGAGATGCTGGCGCGCGAGCTCCCCGGCCGCCTGCACATGCCCAAGGACGCGGTCCGCACCCTCTACGCCAGCCAGTCCGACGACACCATCCAGTCCACTGTGGAGTCCTTCGGCCAGAAGCGCTCCCCGATCCGGGTGCTCCTGGCCTCGGACATGGCCTCCGAGGGCCTCAACCTGCACAAGCAGTGCCACCTGCTCGTGCACTACGACGTCCCCTGGTCCTTTATCCGTCTCCAGCAGCGCAACGGGCGCATCGACCGCTACGGGCAGCGCCACGCCCCCGCGATCCACGCCCTGGCCCTGGCTGACGAGGAGGCCACGAGCGAGGTCCGCGTGGTCACCTCCCTGCTCACCAAGGAGCACGAGGCCAACCGCGCACTGGGCGACGCCGGGGTGCTCATGGACCTGGACGTCACCGAGTACGACGGCGGTCTGGAGGAGCGCACGGTCATGGACGCCCTGGCGCGCGGGCGCACCGTCGAGGACGTCTCCGCACCCCCCGCCAGGGTCGTCGCCGACAACCCGTTCCTGCGCGTCGCCCTGGGGCTGGCCGGAGACGCGCCCGGGGGCGGCGCACCGGCGGGTACACGGCCCCCCGGCGCGCAGTCCCCGGACGTGCGGCCCCCGGTGGCGCGCACGGACCACCACCGTGACGGCGCGTTGAGCGGCACCGCTGAGGTGGCGCGCCTCTTCGCGGATGACGACGACTACGTCGCCGCGGTCCTGCGCGGGACGATGACCCCTGCCGAGCGCGAGGAGCTCCAGGTGCGCCGGGACAGCAAGCACGACCTCCTGGAGCTGCGCACGGACTCCGCGGTGGCGCTCCGCTCGGGTCTGCGCACCCGTCTGCGCAACCTGCCACGGGAGCTCGTGCGCGGCGAGGACTCGGTCCTGGACGCCATCGCGGTGACCGGCTCGGGCCCGCTGGCCGAGAGGCGCCTGCAGGCCGCCCAGGAGTCCACCAGCTCCGGTGACGCCTGGCCGGACGTCCAGTTCCTCACCCCCGCTCACCCGGTGGCCGAGTGGGCGGCCGACCGGGGCCTGGGCGTCACCGAGCGCGGCACCGCCCTGGTGGTGACCGGCGAGGTCGACCAGCCCACCTACCTGACGCAGGCGACCTGGGCCAACGGCGCCGGGCAGGTGGTCATTGCGAGCCTGGACGCCGTGGGCGTGGCACTGGCGGACACCGGGCGAGGCTCCCGGGGAGCCGGCGTCGAGGACGCGGGGCGCACCGGCTCGGCCAGTGCGTCCGTGGTCGGGGTCGAGGACATGGTGACCCTCCTGCGCCGTGCGGGCCTGGACGACCGCGCCATTAATACGGGCGCGCTGGAGGAGGAGCTCCTGGAGCGGCTGCGCCCGGGCGTTCCCGTGGCACTGGACGCCGCCACCACCGCCTTGCGCAGGCGCCGTGCGGAGTTCGAGGGCGACTTCGACCAGCGCCTGGCGGCCGACCGCGAACGCCTGTCCGTCTGGCACCAGGAGAGCCTGGATCACCTGACCCTGCCATCGGTCTCCCGTGCGAGACGGGAGCGCATTGAACGCACGGCCCAGGGCATTGACGACCTCATCACCTCCATGCAGGTGACCGGGGAGCCCCATGTCTGGTTGCTAGCCGTCATCGTCCCCAGGAGCATGTGATGGACGACGTCATTGTCAACGACACCGAGTTCCTCTCCGCCCACTGGCTCGCCGAGGGCTTCCCGGCACGACTCTCCGGCCTGGTCAAGGGCTGGCGCGCACAGGCCAGGACAGGCGGCGCCGACCCCCTTCACGGGCTGCTCTCAGTGTCGGGGGACTACCTGCGTGCCGTCCACCAGGCCCTGGACGCCACCGAGGGGACCGGCGGCGCGGTGGCCGGCGGTGTGGACGACGCGGCCAGGCAGGCCTCCGCCCGCCTCCTGGCCCCCGCCCACGACCGCCTCCTGGGGGCTCTCGGCCTCCTCCCTGAGCCCGGTGCCGCCGGTTGCGAGGAGGCCGCTGCCGCCCTGGAGACGAGCCACCGCACCGAGCTGGTCACTCTCCAGGGCGAGCGCGAGCTCGTGGTCCCGGTGCTGCTGGACGTGCGCGGCCCCGGGGGCCACGCCCTCGTGGTGCTGGAGGCCTGCGCGACGGACGGGATCGGGGACCTGCTGGCCGAGGAGCAGGCGCCAGGCGGGGCGGCGGACCAGGCGGTGCCCGGGACCGGAGGGCTCGTGTCGCCCCTGAGCCGCACGAGTGCGAGCGGCAAGCCGGAGGCCGTCTTCACCGTGGCCCGGGCCCTGTCCGAGCTCTTCGCCTCCGACGCCACCGCCCGCTACGCCCTGGTGCTGGCAGGCCGCTGGGCCCTGCTCACCGACGCCCCGCGCTGGTCCGAGGGCCGCTACCTGGCCCTGGACCTGGTGACCGCCATGGAGCGCCGGGAGGCGACGACGTCAGGCGGCCTGGCCCGCGTGGCCGGGCTCATGAGCGGCGAGGTCCTCCTGCCCACACCCGAGGGCACCACCGTCATGGACTCCCTGACCCAGGACTCCACCAACCACGCCGTGGGGGTCTCCGCCGAGCTGCGCGACGGCCTGCGCCGCAGCGTGGAGATCGTCGCCGGCGACGTGGTGCGCTCCATGCGCGAGGCCGGGGAGGACGAGGACCTCCTGGACCCGGACCTTCCGGACGAGCTGGCCCGCCAGTCCCTGCGCTTCCTGTACCGGCTGCTCTTCCTCCTGTTCGCCGAGGCCCACCCGGAGCTGGGCGTCCTGCCCACGGCGTCAGACGACTACGCCTCGGGCTACGGCCTGGACCGGCTGCGCGACCTGTGCCTGGAGGAGCTGCCCGCCTCCGCCGCGCGCACCCACCACATCCACGCCTCCCTCGACATCCTCTTCCGCCTGGTGTCCGGCGACGTCCCCGGCGTGCAGGAGATGCCGGTGGAGGACCTGCGCGCGGACCTGTTCTCCCGCTCCCGCACCTCGCTCATTGACGGCACGGACGGCCGGGTGCGCCACTGGCTCTCCGACGCCGCCCTCCACCGGGTGCTCCGCCTCCTGCTGCTGTCCACCCCCACGGGCAAGGGATCACGCGGGGCGCGCAGGCGCGGCGGGTGGATCTCGTACGCGAACCTGGGCATTAACCAGCTCGGCGCCGTCTACGAGGGCCTCATGTCCTACTCCGGGGTCCTCACCACCCAGCCGATGGTGGAGGTCGCCAAGGGCGGGGACGCCTCCAAGGGCTCCTGGCTGGTGCCCGAAGCGAGCTCGGGCCGCTACGCGGACTCCGACATTGTGAGGGTGACGGACCCGACGACGGGGGAGAGACGCATTCGCCGCTACGGCGCGGGGGAGTTCGCCTACCGCCTGTCGGGACGCGACCGTGAGCGCTCCGCCTCCTACTACACTCCCGAGGTCCTCACCCAGTGCGTCGTACGCCACTCCCTGGCCGAGCTCTTCACTGAGGACACGACCGCCGCAGAGGTCCTGGGCGTGCGCGTGTGCGAACCCGCCCTGGGATCAGGGGCCTTCGCCAACGAGGCCGTCAACCAGCTCGCCGAGGCCTACCTGGAGCGCAGGCAGAAGGAGCTCGGGCAGACGATCGACGCCGACCGGCTGCCCGCCGAGCGGCGCCGCGTCAAGGCGTGGATCGCCCTGCACCGGGTCTACGGCGTGGACCTCAACGCCACCGCCGTGGAGCTGGCCGAGGTCTCCATGTGGCTCAACGTCATGCAGCCCCACCTGGCCGCCCCCTGGTTCGGCCTCCACCTCAGGCGCGGCAACTCCCTCATCGGGGCCCGCCGCGCCACCTACGACCTGGTCGCCCTGCGCAAGGCCAGGACCCTGCACAGCAAGGAGGTCCCCACGGACCAGGGGCTGGCCGCCGTGCCCCTGGGGACCCTGGGCACCGGGCAGGTCCACCACTTCCTCCTGCCCTCAGCCACCTGGGGCGCCGTGGCCGACGCCAAGCAGGCCAAGGAGCTCGACCCGGCGGGTGCCAAGGCCATGAGGACCTGGCGCAAGACCATGCTGAAGCGGCCCGACCACCGCCGCGATGACGTGCTGCGCCGCGACGCCAACGCCGCCCTGGTCGAGGCATTCCTGGAGAACGAAGCCGCTGATCAGCAGGCGGCTTCCGCCCCGGTGGCACCGGTCGGCTCAGCCGGTGCCGGGACAGTCATTACCGAGGCGCTCTTCGGCGGCGAGATCCAGCAGATCGACCTGGCCGAGCAGGCACGCAGGACCGATGAGGACAGACGCCGCAAGGCGGAGAAGGAGCTGCGCAGGCGCACGGTCAGGCGAGCCAGCCAGGAGGAGCGCCTGATCGCCCTGGCCGGGCGCGTGGAGAGGCTCTGGGCTATCGCGGCACGGCGCCTGGAGGTCAGTGAGCAGGAGGCCTCCCGCCGCATTGAGGTCTGGGGGATGCCCGACGCCTTGCAGGCCCCGCCCTCCACAGTGACCCGTGAGCGCATTGAGAACGCGCTCGCGGACCCCGACTCCATGTACCAGCGCCTGCGCACCGTCATGAACGCCTGGTGCGCCCTGTCCTTCTGGCCGCTGGACAGGCGGCAGGAACTGCCCGACTGGAGCGAGTGGTTGGCCACCCTGGAGGACATCCTGGGCCTGGACTCCGTGCAGACGGCTGACAGCGAGCGCCTGGTGGATCAGGCGGGGTTCGACGACCTCGACCTCATTGAGCGCACCGAGCGCGCCGAGACCGGTATGCGCTCCTCCGTTGAGTTCCAGGTGCTGCACCCCTGGCTCGCCACCGTCCGGGAGATCACTGAGAAGGAGGGATTCTTCCACTGGGAGCTCGACTTCGCCCAGGTCTTCACCCGCGGCGGCTTCGATCTTCAGGTCGGGAACCCGCCGTGGGTGCGGCCTACATGGAAGGATAACGAGACTCTGTCCGAGGCGGATCCCTGGTTCATGCTCGAGCCAAGGATCCCCGAGAAGGCCTTTTCCGCAAGACGCATTGAAGTTCTAGGTTCTCATAATGAACGCGCCTCTTATCTTGCGGATTTGACGTCCATGGCGGCTATGTCTTCAGTGCTTGGGTCGCCTGTGGAACATTCGGTTCTTGCTGGAGTTCAAACTAATCTTTATATGCTCTTCATGGAGAGAACGTGGCGTTCAATGAATGGTCATGGAATTGCGGGACTGGTTCACCCTGAGGGGCACTTTATGGACCCCAAAGCCGGGACATTGCGTGGGGCGACGTACCGCAGGCTGAGACGACATTGGCAGTTCTTGAACTACCGTTACTTGTTTCCAGAAGTCGATTATTGGGCGATTTTCGGAGTTCATGTATACGGTGTTGCGCGGGTTCCGGATTTTATGCAAGTGACCGATTTGCTGTCGGCTGGCACCTTGGACGACTCTTTTGTGACGTCAGAATCCAACGTAAAGCCAGTGACAAAGTTTCCGAGTGGCGATTGGGATATGCGCCCGCATCCGGCTCGTATCGTGAAAGTTGATGAGAGTGTGCTCCGCGTCTGGGGTAGACTCATTGACGATTCGGGCGTCCCCGCATCCCAGGCTCGGTTGATGCGCCCGTTGCTTAAGGATCACCAGAACGTCCTTGAGGTGCTGGCGGAGAGTGCTGCGATTGGCGAAAATGTCGAGGTGTCTCCTGCTTGGCATGAGAAGAATGCTAAACAGGATGGGACCATGGCGTGGCGCACGGAGGTGCCGGGTTCGTGGAACGACGTGATCCTACAAGGACCTCACTTTTATGTGGGTACTCCTTTTGCCAAGAATCCTCGTGAGGTTGTGAAGCACAACTCCGATTATGATCCATGGGATCTGGAGGAGCTTCCTGAGTTTTGCGTCCCTCGCACCAACTATCAACCCGCTGTGGCCCGCGAGCAGTACGAGGCCCGCGTTGATCGCTGGAGTGGAGTGCCCTCTTGGGACTACTGGCGTGTCGCAGTGCGTAGCATGACTGTTCCCGGGCTCGTGCGCTCACTGGTCCCGGCCCTCATCCCTGTAGGCGCAGCGCATGTCAACGCCGTACACTCGTGTACGGCGTCGACATGCGCTGCGCCTGTCCACGCATGTCAACGCGAAGAATCGCCGCAAAGCGACGATTCTTCGGGGGAGTTCTCGGCGGGGTTTTCGCCCCGTCCGGAAGACGCCCTCGCAACCGTCCTCATGTGCGGTCAATGGTGCTCGCTGCCGTGGGACTACCTCGTCAAGGTATCCGGGCAGACGCATGTTCACCCGGAGTTCATTGAGAAGCTCCCCGCCCCTACCAAGCACCCGGCCTGGCGCTACCTGCTGCTGCGGACGCTTCGCCTCAACTGCCTCACCCGGGACTTCGAGCCCCTGTGGAAGGCCCTCGCTCCTCTGACGGACCCGGAGGATGCGTGGACCCCCGCCTTCGCCGACTGGCCCGCCCTCGCCGTCGGCAAGCGGGCGCGGGCCGAGGCCCCGCACCCTGCTGACCCGGGCGCGGGGGAGGAGCCCATTACCTGGGACCACGCGGGCGACCTCGGCCTGTCCACCTGGACCATGGACACGCCCCTGCGCAGCGACTACGAGCGCCGTGCCGCCCTGGTGGAGACCGACGCCCTGGGCGCCATCATGCTGGGGCTCACCGCCGAGCAGCTCTGCCTCATCTACCGCGCCCAGTTCGGCGTCCTGCGCAAGTACGAGCACACCATGTGGTTCGACGCCCTGGGCCACCAGATCGCCAGGCACCACCAGGCCTACGGCGTCCACCAGGACAAGACCGACTACCCCACCCTCATGTCCTACATCCAGGACATGGAGAAGGCGGGGCTCGACCCCTGCGCCGACCAGCCGCCTGAGACCTGGTACGAGGACGGCCCCTACACCGACTTCCTCTCCCGCTACGAGGCCCCCTTCACCAAGGCCGACCGCGAGGCCGAGATGACCGCCGCCCACGCCGAGTTCTGCCGCCGCCTCGCCGCCGCCGGCCTCACCGACGCCGCTGGCCGGCCCCTGGGGGATGCTGGCCAGGGCGCACAGAAGGGGCGGCCCGGGTCATGACGCTAGAACCAGTGCGCCGAGACCGTGTCGGTGGGGCCGCTTATGATGCGGACGTGGCTGACCTTGATCGTCTTGCGCTCGTCCTGGCGGTGACCCGTGCGCCCGCCCGGGACGTCAGTCAGCCCGAGCGTGTCCTGCGTCTGCTGGAGACCCGCGACCCGCAGGCGGTCCTGGACGAGCTGCGGGGCGGCGCCGTAGAGCTCCCCCTCGGCCCTGACGCCCTGGTGGAGGCCGCCCGGCAGGATATCCTAGATGCTGTCTCGCGCCTAATTGAAGATCGTCGAACTCTAGCAATAAGATGGTAACATTATGATTGCTCGATCGGACGCTTTGAGAACAGGCGGCTGGTAATGGGCACCTCTGCACCGTCCCGGGGCAGGCACGCCGCCTTCACCCCCAGCCTGCCGAGCCTCCTGGCTGAGGACGTCCGCACCGGGCTCGTGGAGTACCTGTCCACCACGTACTCCCTGGCCGACCCGGCCGCGCGCAACGTCCTGGCCGCCTTCCTCGACTCCTCCGAGCACGGCATCTTCCGCGGCCCCTACCTGAGGCTGCGCCCGCCCTTCCGCAGCGTCGCCCCCACCTGGGCCAGCCCCCTGAGCTGGATGCCCGCCGGGTTCACCCCCTACCTGCACCAGGCCCGCGCCTTCGAGCGCCTGAGCAGCCGCGACCACGCACCGCGACCCACGCTGGTGACCACCGGCACCGGAAGCGGCAAGACCGAGGCCTTCCTCCTGCCCCTGCTGGACCACGCGCGCCGCGCCCACGGCAGGGGCCCCAGCGGCATTACCGCCATCATCCTCTACCCCATGAACGCCCTGGCCACCGACCAGGCCCGTCGCATCGCCCAGACCGTCAGCAGCGTCCCCGAGCTGGACGGGGTTCGCGTCGGCCTCTACATTGGCGGTGACGGGCACCACCGCGTCATGAGTGCCGAGCACGTCATTGACCACCGGGACACCCTGCGCACCCACCCACCCCACATTCTGCTCACCAACTACAAGATGCTCGACCTGCTCCTCATGGACCCCCGCCACGCGGACCTGTGGCGCGGCGCCGGGCAGGATCTGCAGTACCTCGTCCTGGACGAGTTCCACACCTACGACGGCGCCCAGGGCACCGACGTCGCCATGCTCCTGCGCCGCCTCGGCGCTGCCCTGGGCATCGCCCGGCCGGGGCGGCCCCTGGGGGACGTCGTCCCCGTCGCCACCTCCGCGACCCTGGGCGACCTCACTTCCTCGCGCTCCCCGGACGGCCGCCCCGACCCGGGCGGCGCTAACGCGGCCACCGCCCCCATGCGGGACCTCGCCCGGACCGTCTTCGGACGCCCCTTCGAGGCGGACTGCGTCATTACCGAGGACCGCCTCACCCCCGACGAGGCCTTCCCCGGGCCGGGGGAGAACGCCACCCGGATCTTCCCGGACCCGGGTGACATCGCCGCCGTCAGCGCCCCCACGGACGCCGCTGGCTGGAGGCGTCTGGCCCAGTCCGTCCTCGTCACCGACGACGGCAAGCCCGCCACCGACGACCTCTCCGACCCCGTCGCACTGGGCCAGCGGCTCACCGGGCACGCCGTGGGACAGACCCTCCTGAGAGTCCTGGGCACGCGCCCCGTCACCGTCGACGAGGCCCTCATGGCCCTGGGGCGGGCGACCATGCGCCCCTGGTACTCCACCGACCCCGCCACCCGCAGGGTCGGCGTCAGCGCCCTCAGCCGCCTCCTCGCCCTCGCCTCCTACGCCCGCACACAGGATCCGGCCACAGGACGCCTCCGCCCCCTCATCGACGTCCAGGTCCAGCTCTGGGTCCGCGACGTCCACCGGCTCCTGCGGGAGGTCTCCACCGAGCCCTCTTTCACCTGGTGGACCCCCACCACCGTGAAGGAGGAAGGCGCCACCTTCCTCCCCGCCGTCTACTGCCGCTCCTGCGGCGCCTCCGGCTGGGCCGCCTTGAGGCCGGGTACCGCCGAGCGCCACACCGAGGGCGCCCTGAACGCCCACCACCTGACCATCTGGCAGGCGGGCGTCTCCTCGACCGACCACTCCCGTCTGCGCTACCTCATGCGCGCCGCCGACCCTGAAGGCGCTCACCTCCTCGACCCCTCGGGTCCCGCCCTCCTGCGCCCCTCCCCGGACTTCGATGCCCACCAGCGCTTCATCCCCGTCCACCAGCCCCTGACCGGGGACGACGCGAGGCGCGACACCTGTCCCGCCTGCGGCACCCGGGACGCCGTCCGCTTCATGGGCACAGCCGCCTCCACCCTCCTGTCCGTCGCCCTGTCCCAGGCCTTCGGCTCCACCCACCTGCCTGACGAGGAGAAGAAGACCCTCGTCTTCACCGACTCCGTCCAGGACGCCGCCCACCGGGCCGCCTTCATCGAGGCCCGCGCCTTCCGTTTCAACCTCCGCTCCGCTCTCTACCGCGCCGCCCGCGCCGCCGGAGGACGGACCACCCTGGAGGACCTCTCCCACAACCTCGTCCCGGCCACGACACGACGCCACGAGGACGACCAGGAGCTCTACCTCCTGGCCCCGCCGTCCCTGGTACGACGCATGGGCTGGGACCGGGACAACACCTGGCTCGCCGCGGACAAGGGCGGGGCACGCCACAAGGCCGTCCGGCAGCGCCTCGCCCAGGAGGCCCACCTGGAGGCAGGGCTCTTCGCCCGCCTCGGACGCACCCTGGAACTGACCGGCTCCTGGAACGTCGACGTCGACCTCACCGGTGAGGACCTCTCCGACGTCGCCGATATCCTGCGCGAGTCCCACCTCAACAGCGCAGGCTACGTCCCCGGGACCCAAGCGCCCCGACGCGCCTACGAGCAGTGGCTCCTCGGGCTCCTGGACCACCTCCGCCTGGCCGGAGGCATCGCCCACCACTGGTTGAATCCCTACCGCGACCAGGACGGACGCACCTGGCTCGTCGGAGGCGGCGCCCGCCACCGGGCCATGCGCCGCTTCGGCCCGCGCAGCGCCCGCCCCGGGTTCCTCACTACCGGCAGGACCGACAAGGACAGCGACTTCATCACCCTGAACGGCGCCCCCACCACCTGGGCGGGGGACTGGACCCGACGCTGCCTGGACGTCAGCGACGGCCCGACGGACGGCTCCGCGGGGGCCCTCCTGCGCGAGGCTGCCGAGCTCCTGGCCGGCCGGGGCGTCCTGGACTCCCGGTCAACGCCCACCGGCCGCACCTACGGGCTGAACCCGAAGAGACTGGTCATCGACACCCGTGAGGCCGCCAGGCTCGTGTGCGACCGCTGCCGTCAGGTCCTCACCGTCGCCCCGGAGCGCGAAGCCGCCTGGACGGGTGCCCGGTGCACCCGGTGGCACTGCACCGGGACCCTGGGCCCCGCCCCGGGCCAGGCTGCCTCAGAGGGCGGGGTGGGGCAGGGCGCCGACTACTACCGCGCCCTCTACACCCAGGGACGCCTGCGCCCCATCAAGGCCCGGGAGCACACCGCCCTCCTGGACCGCCAGCGCCGCGAGGAGCTGGAGGAGGCCTTCGCCCGCTCCGACACCGGCACGGACCCCAACGTCCTGACCTGCACACCCACCCTCGAGCTCGGCGTGGACATCGGGGACCTCTCCGTGGTCTGCCTCGCCTCCCTGCCCCGCACCACCGCCAGCTACCTCCAGCGCGTGGGCCGCGCCGGCCGTAGTGACGGCAACGCCCTCGTCCTGGCCGTCGTGCGCCCCACCACCCGCACCATGCCCTACCTCGAGGAGCCCGCTGAGCTCCTCGACGGCGTCGTGCGGCCCCCGGCCGCCTACCTGCGCGCCACCGAGCTCCTCACCCGCCAGCTCACCGCCCACGTCCTGGACACCGCCGTCCCCGATTCCGTCCCCGCGCCGCCCGGCAGCATCAGGACGGTCTTCGAGCAGTGGCGCGACGCGCGCCGCCCCGGTCCCAGCGGCACCGGGGGAGAGGCCGCAGACCCGGCGCCCTGCTGGCTCGACACGTTCACCGGCTACGTCTCTACCCACGCCGAGACCCTCGTCGACTCCTTCCTCGCGCTCTTCCCTGGCGAGGTCGCCCCCGCCCGTGACCACCTCATCGCCCACTGCCGCGTCGGCCTGCCCGCCGCCGTGGACAGGATCGCCAGCCGGTGGAACGCCGAGACCCGTGCCCTGCGTGAGCAGAGCGAGCAGACACAAGCCAGTATCAACCGCCTCCTCGCTCTCGGGCACCGCGACGAGGCGGACGAACGCGACCTCGAGCGCCTCCGCGGGGAGGCGAGGGCACTCCGCGGCCGTCAGACGCGCCACCTCAACGACCCCGAGATCAACGAGACCTTCACCGCGCTGGGACGCGAGGGCCTCCTGCCCGGCTACAACCTCCTGGACGACTCCACCACCCTGGAGGCGCACCTGTGGTGGCGCGGCGACAGCCAGGACAGCGCCACCTCGGACATCCAGAACGTCGACTACGAGGTCACCCGCCCCTCGACCACCGCCCTGAGCGAGCTCGCACCCGGGGCCAGCTTCTACGCCTACGGCCGCAAGGTGGTCGTGGACGCCATTGACCTCAACGCCGACGAGGCCGCCGCGGGCCTCACCTGTGTCTGTCCCGCCTGCGGCTGGTCCGGTCCCAGCCCGCGGGCGGAGGGCTGCCCCCAGTGCCACAGCCTCGGCGTCACCGACGTGGGTCAGCGAGTCACCATGAGGCCTCTGCGACGGGTCTCCTCCGTGGCGAGCATCGAGGACACCACCATCACCGACTCCATGGAGGAGCGCTCCCGGCTCGCCTTCGACATGGCCTGGGGCGTGGACCCCCAGGACTCCGTCACCTCCGCCTGGCGCCTGAGCGACTACACCTTCGGCGTGGAGCACCTGAGCCGGGCAGTCGTCCGCAGCTACAACCTCGGCCCGCTCTCACGCCCCGGACCCGGCCTTGTCGTCGGCGGCACCGAGCACCAGGCCCCGGGCTTCCTCACCTGCACCATGTGCGGCGTCGTCGACCTGCGTGAGGGCAGCAACGCTGGTCAGGCCGTGCGGCACCGCGGCTTCTGCCGCACCCGCCGGGGCGAGAAGGAGAAGTGGACCCGCGTATACCTCAAGCACGAGCTCACCACCCAGGCGCTGCGCGTCCTCCTGCCCGAGACCGCCCTGGACGACCCCGCCGAGCTCGTCGCGCTCGAGGCCGCGCTCATGCTCGGCATCCGACTTGACCTGGGCGGGGACCCGCAGCACCTGGATATCCGCGACGTGCCCGGACGCAGCAAAGGCGTGCCCACCCGCTACCTGGTGGTCGCCGACACCGTTCCCGGCGGCACCGGCTACCTCGACCGCTACGCCGACCCCGAGGCCCTGCGCGGCGTCCTGGACCAGGCCCTCACCCACCTGCGCTCCTGCCGCTGCGCGGGCAGCAGGGACGGCTGCCACCACTGCGTGCTCGGCGTCCTTCCCACCGTGCACCTCGAGCTGGCCTCACGCCGTCGCAGCATCGAGGTCCTCGAGAACCTGCTGGAACCGTGGGCCACCGAGAAGATCGACTCCCTGGACGACATCACCGTCCAGGCCCAGCCCGAGTCCGTCCTCGAAGCCCGCTTCCGCCGCTACCTCGCCGCCTGGGCCGAGGCCCACGGCGGCAGGGTGACGCCCGTCGACACCGGTGACGGCTACACCAGCATGCGCCTGACCGTCCCGTCCGCCGACGACACCGACCTCATCGGGTGGGTGGTGCGCGCCCAGCGCCGGGTGCGGGGGACCATCCCCGACTACACCCTCTCCAGGGAGGACCACCGTGGCGCCACCGTCAACGTCTACCTCGACGGACGCGCCTTCCACGCTGGCCAGGGAGGTCTCAACCGGCTCGGCGACGACGCGCGTCTCCGCCACGACCTGCGCCAGAACGGGGAGCTGGTCGTCTCCCTGACCTGGGACGACGTCGAGGAGGCCCAGCGTGAGCTCGACAACCCCGCCAGGGCGGTGCCGGCGCCGTGGATGAGCTCGACTGTGCGCACCGACGTGGCTGCCCGGCTGGAGGATCCGCGCACCACGGCCCTGTGGTCCAACCCGCTGGACCTGCTCACAGCCATCCTCCAGGACCCCGACAGCGACCTGTGGCAGAAGGCGGCCGCCGCCGTCGCCGTGGCCCTGGCGGGCAGCCACCAGGACCCCTCCCTCCCGCCCTGCTACGTGCCCGCGGACGCCCTGCCGGCGGCCATTGACTCCCTGGGCGCCGGCACCCCCGTCCCGACCACCGGCTCCCAGGACGTTCTCCTCCTGCCCTGCCGCACCGCAACGGGCCTGCCGATCGTCCTGTCTGTGCAGGACCCCACCTGCCCCGAGCACAGCGTGAGCGCCTACCTGCGTCTTCCCGACGCCGACACGGACGTCGTCCGGCCCGGCTTCGCCGAGCTGTGGCACGACTGGCTCCGGTGGGGCAACGTCCTCCAGATGCTCGGCATCTCACCCGCGCACGGCTCCACACCCCCGCGGGAGGCCTGCGCCTTCACCGCCTCCACACCCACCATCCTGAAGGCCCCGCCCGTGCCCGCCACCGCGGCGCCCGCCCACGGTACTAAGGCGGAGGAGCCGGAGACACCGCCCCCGCCTGGCCCCGGTGGGACGGAGGACGCCGGGCAGGCCGCGGCGTGGGAGGAGGTCCTTGACCTTGTCAGCAGCAAGCTCCGCCTGTGCACGGAGGCGCTGCGACACCGCGGGGCGAGGCTCCCCCTCGTGGGGGAGGAGGTCGGGGACGACCGCGTCAGCTGGCCCATTGAGCTCCTCTGGGACGACGAGCACCTCGCCGTCGTCGTGGACGCTGACCCCGAACGCGACGACTACCTCCGGGCGCGGGGCTTCACCGTCCTCAACGCCTTGGATACCGCGGATCGTGCTACCGATCTCATTATGGCTCACCTCGCAGGAGAGAAATAATGCCCATCATCTTTATGACACGGCGCTTCACCCGCCAGGTCGACAAACTGGACGGCACCCTCAGGAGCAGGGTCCTGGCCTTTATGGCCAAGATCCAGACCGGGCGCCCGGGCCTGAACATTGAGTCGCTCAAGAACGCCGCGGACCCGCGCGTGCGCACCGCCCGCGTCGACCGCAACCACCGCGCCGTCATGATCCAGGCCGGGGCCGACGTCTACGGCCTGCTCGCCGTGGACACGCACGACAAGGCGAACAAGTACGCCGAGCACGTCACGATCGGCGTCAACACGGCAACCGGGGCCCTGGACATCTTCGACGCCGATGCCGTCCGAGCCTCCCGGGAGCTGGAGGCCGAGGATGCTGCCGCGAGCCGTCCCGCTGCCGGGCAGGACGCGGATAGAACGGGCTCACCGGATAAAGCCAGTACCGCGAGTACGCAGCGGGTGAATGACGCGGAGGCTGCTGCGGCGCCGACGGCCCCCGCGACGTCGTCGCCCCTTCACGGATGGGATCCCGCTGTACTGGTCGAGCTGGGGATACGGCAGGACTCCGCCGAGGAGCTCGTGGCCGCCCGGACCAAGCAGGATGCGGAGTCCGTCGCAGAGGACCTGCCCCTCACGCAGGGCGTCATTGTCCTCGACCTCCTGGCGGGCAAGGACGTCCAGGCCGTGCGCGAGGAGTACCTCGTCGTCGGGGAGATTGACACGGACGACCTCGTTGAGGCCATGCGCCGCCCCATCTCCCAGATCGTCTTCGTCGACGCCGAGGACTCCGCGGCCGTCCAGGCGGCCTTTGAGGGGCCCCTGGCGGCGTGGCGCGTCTGGCTCCACCCGACCCAGGCCTCTCTCGCCCGGCACACGGGCTGGAACGGCCCCTACCGGGTCACCGGCGGCGCCGGGACCGGCAAGACCGTCACCGCCATTCACCGTGCGCGCTTCCTGTGCGAGCAGACCGCCGGGCGGGCCACCGGGCTGATGCCCGCGGTCCTCCTGCTGACCTACACCAAGAACCTCGCCACCACGATCGGCACCCAGCTCGACACACTGGCCGGGCAGAGACTGGCGGGCAGCCGCGTGGGGGTCCTGACCGTGGACGCGCTCGCCCACCGGGTCCTGCGGCAGTCCCCTGAGGGAGAGAAGTGGCTGGACGGACGCCGAGCACTGACTTCCAGTGAGTACAAGGACTACGTCGCGGATGCCGCCGACGGGATGACGGGTCTGCCAGCGGGCCTCGACCTCGCCGAGGAGATCGAGTCCGTCATCCTCACGGGGGCCATAAGCAGCCGGGACGACTACTTCGCGACCCCGCGAGTAGGTCGCGGCTCGCGCCTGTCCCGACGTCAGCGTCTTAGCGTGTGGAAGGCCTATGAGCGGCTTACCAACGCCCTCGATATTGACGGCCGCTACCTGTGGTCGCAGGTCCCGCACCGGGCTGCTCTTCTCCTGGGCAGCGACCCGGATATCGCAGAGCGCCTGGGAATCCGGTACGTCGTGGTTGATGAGGCGCAGGATCTCACCGCCGCGCACTGGCGTCTTCTGCGTGGCGTCGTCCCCCCGGGGCAGGATGACCTCTTTATCGTCGGCGACGCCCACCAGCGCATCTACGGGCGCCCCGTCCCGCTGAGCCGTTTCGGCATTAAGACACGGGGGCGCTCGCGCAGGCTTACTGTCAACTACCGCACCTCCAAGGAGATCCTCTCCTGGTCCCTCGGCGTGGCTGACCCCGACGCCGACGACCTCGACGAACAGTCCGACACTCTCCGCGGCACCCGCTCGGTCTTCTCCGGTCCACCGGTGGACCGGCCTGGTGAGGCGGGGCTGCCGTCCGACTCTGACGCCGCCCTGACCGAGTGGCTGCGACGCCTCGTCAGTCCGGACCAGGACAGGCCGATGAGGTGCCAGGAGATCGCCGTCGTGCGTGTCAGCCGCGAGGGCGTGGAGGACACTGTGGGGCTGCTCACCGAGGCGGAGATACCTGCCGTCGAGGTCGGACGGACCACCAACGAGGAGACCCTCCCTGACGCCGTCCGCGTCATGACGATGCACCGCGCCAAGGGCCTGGAGTACCGGGCGGTAGCGGTGCGCGACGCCTCCGCCCTGCGCACCAGGGACGACCGTCGCGACCGCAACCTCGTCTACGTCTCCGCCACCCGCGCCCGCGAACGCCTCCTCGTGTGCTGAGCGTCCCGCCCATACGAGTACGCTGGCACGTGCTGTCAACGGCGAGATGACGAGACCAGATCCGGCCTGCCGACCGGCCTAATAGTGGTTGAGGCGCCCTCGATCGTTGTTGTTGTCACGTTCAATAGGGTCGTAGGCTGTCTGCTGCGCAGAGCGCAGGATACCTGCGAGGTCTGCTAGGTTGGAGTCCTCCAGCATCGCCGGATTGCGCACCATGCGCTCGATAATCGCAGAGAGCTCCTCCCGAGGGATTTTCGAGAGTATCTGACTGACGTCGACCGTGTCCTGTGCGTCGACGATGCGGGCATTGAAGACTTTCCGCATTTGTTCGTCGCTATAGGCGCGGGCCGCAATCGCGGCCAATACGCGGGCTTGAGCTTCGGCGCTTGACATCCGAGGGGGTTCGGGTGTGTCGGTCTCAACGATGGGGTTTCCTCTCTCGAGACTTTCCCATGAATTCCCGTGCTCGCATCGCCGGGGATGGATCTTGGAAGTCTGTGTGGATATGAACGGAAAGACGGTATTCTTCCACCATCTCTTGACACGCGGCTTAGCTCGTTCAATGCCGATGGTAATCAGATCAGAGATGATCTCGGCAATCATCTGCGCGCGTTCTTCCTGCTCCTCCGTAAGCTGATATTCGTCGTTCGAGGAATACGTCGTCTCGGTGGCGTAGTACGTTTCGGATTCGAATTCGTTAACGGGAACGAAGCGAGCGCTGCCTCTCAGGTGACCGTCTGCGTCGTAGAGATTCTGGTGCCATCCGCCCTCCTTCTTCTGTCCTGGAGTTAGATCGTCGTCATCCCATTCGTAGTAACCGGCTTGGCGTCCCATGTCTTACATCCTACCGCGGGAGGGGGGGTGGCGAGGACATGGAGACAGGCACACAGTAGCGGTCTTTGGGCGAGGGGACGCATCGCGCACCCGGTGCAGGTGGTTCATGGGTTCCCTGGTGGGCGCTGTCGGGCCCCAGGTCGTCGCGTGTTGAGGCGGTGCAGCGCCCAGTCCGACGGCCGGATGCTCATTGTCACCAGCGCCAACATGTCGGCCAGCGCCGCGGAGCACAATGTTGAGCTCGGCCCGCGCCTGGAGGACCCGGTCCTGACCCACGCCGTCGAGGAGCGCATGCGCGCCCTGGAGCCCCTGCCTCTATGAGCGGGTCCGGCCCTGCGCAAAGGGTGTCGACGATTGACAACGGCTCGGCGGCAGTGCAGTCTGATCACCGTACGGCGGAGCGGCCTACGCCGTACGGCCCTTACGTAGGGCTCTTCGAGAGGGACTTGGACGATGAACCTGTTTGAGATGACCTTCCACGTGGAGCACGTCGACGACAGCCTGGTTGACATGCTCATCGACGACTACGAGGCGACGGTCGGCACCGATCACACCGGCCACGAGTTCGTCACCGTGCTGGCGGAGGGGAACAGCTTCGACCACGCCGCCCGCACCATGGTGACCGAGCTGCAGTGCCACGGCCTGCGGATCCGGCGCCTGGTGCCGGATCTTCTTACCCGCTCCGAGATCGCCGCCCGACTGGGTGTGACACGCCAGGCCGTCCAGAACTGGACCTCCGGCAGGCGCCAGAGCGGCTTCCCGCTCGCGGTCAACCCCGTCGGCGGAGGCGTCTGGTCCTGGCACGACGTGTGGTCCTGGGCGCTCTCCCACGGGCAACTCGTTGACGATGGTCCGTGCTACCCCACTCAGGTCGAAACAGACATTATTAATGCCTGGATTGAGTCGGACATCATGGTCTCCTGGACCCGTCGGCCGGAGATGAAGACCTCCTCCACCATTACCGTTCCTGTGCTTAAGGAGCAAGTGTGAGCAACTACAGACGACGTACCGTTATCGGTACGGTTGCGTGCGCCGCGCTTGTCCTAGCCGGGTGCTCCCGGTCGCAGGACGAGAGCTATAAGGACGACCGCTTCGCCCCGTTCAGTGAGTACGTCCCCCAGAAGCTGGAGGTCAAGACGGACCTGGAGTCGGTGACCAGCCGTATGCCCGGCCTCCGCCCCTCCGCTGCCCACTGGGTAGGACAGTACCAGCAGGACCAGAGGGAGCCTCTTCCCTACCCGGATCGTCCGTACTGGTTCCACGCTGTCATTAGTATTGAGCATGACAGTGCTCGTGTCCTCGAGGAGGCCTCTGCCGGCCCCGCTGACATCCTCCCTGCCGTCTACCCCGACCTCCACCAGTACGTCCCCGAGGGCTGTGCTTTCAGTACTGTTCCCGCAAAGACGGCTGATAAGCTCCTTGACGTCGAGCACGCACAGCTGGACTCGAAGTCGGAGTGGTTCGCCGTCGAGGAGCTCGTAATATCGTCCGGCTGCGACCTCATTATTATGCGGGGAATGGTGTACCGCGCCTAGGCCTCCCGGCTGCCGTTCCCGGCCCGCCCCCGGCGCCCCCCGGCCGACACGATCGGCCCCCACGTCACAGGCCCGCACGTCACGGGGCCCGCGGGACCGTAGGCTTGGACCATGGACCTACTCATTGTCGCCGTAGCGGGGCTGCTGGTGATCGCCGGGGCCACCCAGCTCAGCGACCGGGTCAAGGTGGCCCCGGCCCTGCTGCTCCTGGGCCTGGGGATCGTCGTGGGCTTCCTACCCGTCGTGCCCGCCATCGAGATCGAGCCGGAGATCATCCTCGAGGGGGTCCTGCCGCCCCTGCTCTACGCCACCGCCGTGAGCATCTCCACCATTAACTTCCGTCGCGAGCTGGCCCCCGTGGCGGTCCTGGCGGTCCTGCTGGTAGCCGTCTCCGCCGCCGTCATCGGCGCCGTGCTCACCCTCGTGGTCCCCAGCCTCTCCCTGGCCTGGGCCGTGGCCATGGGAGCCGTCCTGAGCCCCACCGACGCCGTGGCCATCTCTATAGCCCGGCGCCTGGGCGTCTCCCAGCGCATTATCACCGTCCTGGAGGGCGAGGGCCTGCTCAACGACGCCACCGCCCTGGTGGTCCTGTCCTCCGCCGTCGCCGCCGCCACGGCCGGTACCGTGACCGTGGCCGGGGTGGTGGGCGACTTCGCCACCGCCGTCCTGGTGGCCCTGGTCGTGGGCTGGGCGGTCGGAGAGCTCACCCTGCACCTGCGGGCCCGTATCACCGACGCCTCGGTGGACACGGTCGTCTCCTTCACCATCCCCTTCCTGGCCGCCCTCCCCGCCGAGCACCTGGGCGGCAGCGGGCTCGTGGCCGCCGTCGTCGCCGGGATGGTCACCGGCCACCGCTCCCCGCGCCTCCTGCCCCCCGACCACCGTATCGCCGGGCAGGAGACCTGGCACACCGTCGAGCTCGTCCTGGAGGGGTTCATCTTCCTGGTCATGGGCCTCCAGCTCTTCGGCATAGTCGAGGAGGTGTCCGCCGCGGGCCCCAGCATTACCACCGCCGTCTGGCTCGCCGTCCTCGCCGGAGGGCTGACGGTGGCGGTCCGGGCCGCCGTCGTGGCCCCCATGCTGGCCTGGCTGCGACGCCGCGCCGAGCGGCACGCCACCCGCTGGGAGGAGATGAGCGAGTCCGTCCAGGCCTTTGAGAGACGCTGTCAGGCCATTGCCCACGGCGAGGTCCCCGAGGAGATGCAGATCCCCTGGGACCCGCACCGGCGCGGGATCAGGCGCCGCCTCAAGCGGGCGCTCCAGCTGCACCACCTACCCACCAGCCCCGAGCGCACCCAGCGTCGCGCCTCCCGTGCCGTGGGCCGGATCCGCCGCCGCGGCGCGGATATGGAGTACTACCGCGACGAGCCGCTGGGCCTGAGGGAGGGCGCTGTCATCGTCTGGGCCGGGATGCGCGGAGCCGTCACCCTCGCGGCTGCCCAGACGCTGCCCGCCTCGGCCCCCAACCGCTCCTTCCTCCTCCTGGTCGCCATCCTCGTGGCCGCGGGATCCCTGGTGATCCAGGGCCTGACCCTGCCGTGGATGGTCAAGGTCGTGCGCCCCTCCATGGACGGGCCCGCCGACGAGAAGGAGCGCAGCGAGCTCATCCGCCTCCTGATCACCGCCGCCAAGGAGGTCATTGCCGAGCGCGACAGGGGCCCCGCCGTCCCGCCGTCCCACCAGCTCGCACCCGGGGAGGTCATTGAGCACGACGAGGGCCCCGCCGGGCCGTCCGGCCCCGCACCGGAGCCCGACGCCTCCCAGCAGGCCACGGGGACGGTGGTGGGAGTCGTCCCGAGGAGCACCTCGGACCTGACCACCCACATTGTGCGCAAGGACAACGGCGACTACGTCGTCTCGGCCGCCCTGACCACGGAGGCGTGGAAGAACTCCGAGGCCCACCGCCACGAGATCGCCGCCGCCCGGGCCACGACCCTGGACATGATCCGCGCCCAGCGCGAGGCACTCCTGGACGCCGGGGAGCTGGGCCTGTACTCGGCGGGCTCCATCGAGTACGCCCTGACCCGCCTGGACTACGAGGAGATCATGCTGACCTCCCAGCCCAGGTGAGGCGTCCCGCGGCCGTACCCGACCGCAGCCACGGCCCGGCCCGCCGGGCGGCTTCCCCCGAGCACGCACCGCTATAGACAGGCGACGCCCGGCCCCGGGGGAGGGGCGGCTACCGCCCCACCTCCACCCGGCGCGACCACCACTGGCCCACCTCGGGCGGCGGACCAGCCGGGTCCCAGATACCGGGAACCGTACGACCACACTGCGGACAGGTTCCCTGCGGGGTGATCCGGTAGGTGGTGACGTGGTAGCCCGCCCGGTCCACCAGGAGGGCCCCGCAGCCGGCGCAGCGGGTGGTGGCGCCGTCGGCCAGGCGCACATTGCCCAGGTAGACGTGCGCCAGCCCGGCGTCGTGGGCGATGTCCCGGGCCCGCACCAGGGTGGAGGGCGGGGTGCGGGCCACGTCCAGCATGCGGTGGGCCGGGTGGAAGGCGGAGAAGTGCACCGGCACCTCGACCCCGAGCTCGGCGGCGACCCAGGCGCACTCGGCGGCTATCTCGGCGTCGGAGTCGTTGTACCCGGGGATGAGCAGGGTGGTGATCTCCAGCCAGGTCCCCAGGGCCCGCACCTCCACCAGGGTGTCCAGGACGTCGGCCAGGCGCGCCCCGGTGACGCGCCGGTAGAAGTCGTCGGTGAACCCCTTGAGGTCGATATTGGCCGCGTCCACGGCCCCGAAGAGCTCCCGCCTGGGGGCGGGCTCGATCCACCCGGCGCTGACCGCGATCCCCAGGAGCCCGACGTCGTGGCAGGCCCGGGTGACGTCAATGGCGTACTCGGCGAACACCACCGGGTCGTTGTAGGTGAAGGCCACGCCCACGGCGCCCTCCCGCCCGGCGGCCCGGGCCAGCGCGGCGGGGGAGGCGCTGGCGGCGAGCGTGTCCACGTCCCGGGAGGTGGAGATCTCCCAGTTCTGGCAGTACCTGCACGCCAGGTTGCAGCCCGCGGTGCCAAAGGACAGGACCGTGGAGCCGGGCAGCACGTGCGCCAGCGGCTTCTTCTCGACCGGGTCCAGGACGAACCCGGAGGAGCGCCCGTAGGTGGTCAGGACGATGGCGTCCCCGTGGCGGGCCCGCACGAAGCAGAAGCCCCGCTGCCCGTCGCGCAGGGTGCACCGCCTCGGGCACACCTCGCAGCGCAGACGCCCGTCGGGCACCGGGTGCCACCAGCGCGCCCGGTACTCCTGGTCGACGCCGTCCCCGTCCACGGCCGGGCTGGCCCCCGGAACCGGGTCGGTGCGCTCCTGGCCCAGGTCGTAGCGTGGGCCGGCCCCCGGGACCGAGCTGGCGCGCCCCGGCACGGCGCCTACGTGCCCCAGGTCGGGCACGCCCTGGTCGTGCTGGTCCGTCTGCGAACGGCTGTACCGGTCCCCGCGCTGGTCCGCGGGGGCGGGCGGCGTCGCCCGGTTCACGGGGCACCGTCCACCGACGTGCCCGGCTGGCTCCCCGGTCCCGGCTGGTCCCCTGGTCCCGGTCGGCCTCCCGGCTCCGGCTGGCCCTCTGGTCCCGGCGTGCCGGCACCCGGGGCGGCCTCCTTCCAGGCGGTGACCGTGTAGGTCTCGACCACCACGTCCGGACCCCAGTAGCCGGGTGGGAGCCCGGCCTTACGGCGCAGGAGCTCCAGGAAACGGGCCGGGTCGGGCAGGTCGGACCACACCTGGGGCAGGAAGGTGGCACGGTGTCCGCTGGCGCTCAGGACCACCCCGTCCACGCCGGGACGCAGCCTCGCCAGCAGCTCCGCCTGGCTGCCCGCCTCCAGGGGCGCGGGGGCCGAGAGCACCGAGACCTCCAGGCAGACCGCCCCCAGCTCGACGGCGGTGAGGGTGGGAAAGCGGGGGTCCCTGGTGGCGGCCGTCACAGCGTTGTCCTCCACGTCCGCACGCAGGGACCGGTAGGCCCTCAGTGAGCCGATGCAGCCGCGCAGGGCGCCGTCCAGGGTGAGGGTGACGAAGCTGGCGCCCTCCTCCTGGAGCCAGGCGGCGTCGGCCCCGGCGGGGGGCGGGGCGGTGTGGGGGACCCCCAGGCGGCGGGCAATGGCCTGCCGGGCCAGCGGGAGCAGGACCAGGCCGGCTTGGGCGGGCGGCGACGGGGCGGGTACGGGTGTCACGGTCGCCTACCTACCAGCGCCGTCGGCGTCCCGGGAGCGCAGGGCGACGGCGCAGTAGCCCACCACCCTCTCAGGGCTGCCAATGGTGTCCGCGGAGGTCGCCGTGCCCAGGAGCTCGGCCTCCAGGTGGCGCTCACGGGCGGCCAGGAGCAGGGCGTTGACGCTGGTGGCCCCGCACGCCTGCGCGTGGGTGACGTCGGGGTCCAGCGCCAGGATCCGGGCGACCGTGCCCGCGTCCACCTGGCGTGCCCTGGCCAGGGGCAGGTAGTGGGACAGGTCGGAGCTGACCACCACGAGGCTGCCCGGGTCGCCCAGGAAGAGGCGGACCGCCTGTGCCGCCTGGGCGGGGGAGACCCGCCCCACCGCCAGGGGTACCACGGGGACGCCCGGCAGGACCGTGGACAGGAAGGGCAGCTGCACCTCCAGGCAGTGCTCCTCGGCGTGGACGTCGGGACGGGTCACCACCAGCCCCTCCTCCTCCAGGGCCGCCAGCTGCGGGGGCACCTCCACCTCCACCGCGCCCAGCGGGGTGTCCATGGCCCGGCACCCGGGCAGGGCCATGGCGCGTACGCCCACCCGGTGGGTGGGGCCCAGCATGACCACCCGCTCAAGGCGCCCGCGCAGGGACCCGGCCAGCGCCCAGGCCCGGGCCGCCGTCGGCCCGGAGTAGACGTACCCGGCGTGGGGCACGATCAGGGCCGCCAGACCGGACGGGCTGGTACCGACGCGCCCGTCCCCGGCGCCGCACCCGTCCCCGGCGAGGTCGGCGCGCGCCTGCTCCAGCATGGCCTCCACCTGCCCGCGCAGCCGGGCGGGCTCGGCCGGGTAGAAGTAGCCCGCCACCGCGGGCGGGCGCACTGGCAGTGCTGTCTGGCTCACGGGAACGCTCCTTGTTCGTGCGCCTGGACTGTGGCGGTCTTCCCAGGATAACGGGTCGTTGGCCCCAGCGGTGGGCGTTGACGGGATACACCCGTACACTCGGGTACGTGAGCGTGAGTCTTCCTGTACGTCCGGACCTGGTGGGGCAGAGTCCCTACGGTGCCCCTGAGCTGGACGTACCCGCACGCCTCAACGTCAACGAGAACCCCTACCCGCCCTCGCCCGCAGTCGTCAGGTCCGTCACCGACGCCGTGGCCCGGGCCGCCACGGGGCTCAACCGCTACCCGGACCGTGACTTCCCGGTCCTGCGCGCGGCCCTGGCCGACTACCTGGCCGCCGAGTCCGCGGTGCGCCTGCCCTGGGAGAACATCTGGGCCGCCAACGGCTCCAACGAGGTCATGCTCCACGTCCTCCAGGCCTTCGGCGGGCCGGGCCGCACCTGCCTGTCCTTCACCCCCACCTACTCCATGTACCCCGAGTACGCCCGGGACACCCTGACCACCTACGTCACCGGGCCGCGCCGGGAGGACCTGGCCCTGGACACGGGCGTCGTCACCGCCGCCATCGCCCGCCATCGCCCGGCCGTGGTCCTCCTGGCCAGCCCCAACAACCCCACCGGCACCGCCCTGGGGCTGGAGGACCTTACCACCGTGCTGGACGCCGCCCGTGGCAGCGGCCCGGTGGGCGCTGACGGCCCGACCGACGCCCTGGTCGTGGTGGACGAGGCCTACGGCGAGTTCCGCCGTCCCGGTACGCCCAGCGCCCTGGAGCTGCTGCGCGACGACGCCTACCCGCACCTGGCGGTGGCGCGCACCATGAGCAAGGCCTTTGGCATGGCCGGGCTGCGCCTGGGCTACCTGGCGGCCTGCCGGGCGGTGGTGGACGTCCTGCGCGTGGTCCGCCTGCCCTACCACCTCTCCGCGCTCACCCAGGCGGCGGCGTGCGCCGCCCTGGGGCACCGTGAGGAGCTCATGGCCCAGGTCGCCTCCCTGCGGGACGAGCGTGACGCCACCGTGACCTGGCTGCGCGCCCAGGGCCTGACCGCCTACGACTCCGACGCGAACTTCGTCCTGTTCGGCCACCTGCCCGACCGCCACGCCGTCTTCCGGGCCCTCCTGGGCCGCGGCGTCCTGGTGCGCGAGGTCGGTCCCGAGGGCTGCCTGCGGGTGTCCGTGGGGACCCCGGAGGAGATGGCCCTGTTCCGTGACGCCCTGGTCGGCGTGCTCGGCGACGTCGACCTGTCCCACGACGGCGCGCCCCGGGGAGCCGGCCGGGACGCCACCGCAACCACCCAGGAGCAGCTATGAGCCGTACCGCCCGTATTGAGCGGGTCACCAGCGAGTCCAGCGTCGTCGTCGAGCTCGACCTGGACGGCACCGGCGCCACGGACGTGGACACCACGGTGCCCTTCTACGACCACATGCTCACCGCCCTGGGCCGCCACTCCCTGATCGACCTGAAGGTGCGGGCCAGCGGGGACACCCACATTGACGTCCACCACACCGTGGAGGACACGGCCATCTGCATCGGCGAGGCCCTGCGCGTCGCCCTGGGTGACAAGCGCGGCATCCGGCGGTTCGGGCAGGCGTGCGTGCCCCTGGACGAGGCCCTGGCCGAGGCCGTGGTGGACATCTCGGGACGGCCCTACCTGGTCCACACCGGGGAGTCCGAGGCCTTTATCCACCACCTCATCGGCGGGCACTTCACCGGGTCCATGGTCCGCCACGTCCTGGAGGCCATCGCCTACCACGCCGGGATCTGCCTGCACGTGCGCGTCGTCTCCGGACGTGACCCTCATCATATTGCTGAAGCCGAGTTCAAGTCCCTGGCCCGCGCCCTGCGGGCCGCCGTGGAGGACGACCCCCGCGTGGACACCATCCCCTCAACCAAGGGAGCCCTGTCATGAGCCAGCCCACCAGTCCCTCCGGAGAGGAACGTGACCTTGACGCCGAGTTCGCCGCCCTCATGGGAGACCTTGACCTCCCGGCGGATCTGCGTCAGGACCTGGACGGGACGTCGGCCCCGGGCAGCCGGCTCGAGCTGGCCGCAGAAGGACCGCAGCCTCGGGAGGCGCCGCTGACCGGCCGGGTGGACCCCGACAGCGTGCCCCACAACACCTACAAGCCTCCCCAGGAGGACGAGCTCACCGAGGAGCAGCGCGCCCAGGTGGCTGCCCTGTCAGCCGCCCTGGACGCCGGCGTCCCCGAGGCCAGGGCCGTCAAGGTGGCCGTGGTCCTGACCCCGCTGACCAACGCGGAGGCGCTGGCCGCCCTGGTGTCCATGAGCGACCTGGACTGCGTGGTGGTCCCGGCCCGCTCGGGGGCGTTCGCGGTCAAGGAGTTCGTCTCCGCCCACGCCGAGTGGGACATCGAGGAGCTCCTGGGGGGCGCGGACACCGAGCCCGCCGAGGCCGCGGAGCTGGCCGCGACCCTCTCCCGCCTGTCCCGGGCCGGGGCGGTGCTCCTGACCGCCGACCTGGCCTCTGACGTGGGCGTGGAGTCCGGCCTGTCGGGCACCATCACCGCGCGCGGCTACGTGGGCGGCCAGGCGGGCCAGGAGGCCAGCGCCGGGCTCATCCTCTCCGGGGTGGACCAGGTGGTCGAGGACGTCCTGCTGGGCGTGACCAGGGCCGAGGACGTCCCCGGCGCCATGAGGTCCTCCGAGGTCAGGGTCCCCCGGACCATGCGCTGGCTCAGCCGGGGCCTGCGCCGCCCGTCCCAGGACTGAGGGCCCCAGGACTGAGGGCGCTGTCCCGGGCTGACGCCCGGGCCCGGCGGCGCGTGCCGGGACCCGGCCCGCCCGCCCCCACGAGGCGTCCGGTCTGGGCTGCGCCCTAGTCGCCCGCCTCCACCAGGCAGGAGAAGCCGCGCTGGCCGGCCGCCCACTGGGCCTCGCTGGGGCCCAGCACGTAGGTCTGGGCGTCCTCGTTGATGTCGGGGATGAGGGCACGGGCGAAGTCGATCCTGCACATCCGTGCGACCTGGGGATCCTGGGCCATGTCGTCATCCAGGGAGCTGGGTGTGGAGGGGTCCAGGGTCCCGACGGCGAAGACGGTCCAGGAGTGGTTCTTAGAGCAGCTGACGGCCTTGGCGGTGGAGCGGTCAGAGCTCGAGCTGAGCTTCTTCAGGCAGGTGCCTACCGCGTAGGGCGGCTCCGGGTTGATCTGCGGCTGGGGCGTGGGCGAGGGTACGGGCTCGGCGGGGCCGGTCGTGCTCACGCTGGGTGGCAGGGTGCTGTCGGCCTCAGCAGGACTGGCGGTGTCCTGGACGTCCTCGGTGGCCTCGTCACCGGGCGGGGTGGTCTCGGCAGGCTCCGAGGGGCTCGGGAGGCTCTCTGCCGTGCCCGGTACCGTCTCGGTGACAGAGGGTGTGCCGGAGGCCACCTGCGCGGTCTGCGCCCCCCACGCCCACCAGCCTCCCGCCACACCCAGGCACGCGCCCGCGACCAGCCCCGTCACCGTGCCCAGCGCCAGCGCCCGACGCCGCAGGGAGACCTCCCGCTCGGAGGCGGCGTAGGCGGACCCGTCCGGGGCCCCACGCCCCCGGTCCCCGTCGTCCGGCGTACCCGGGGGCGTGGGGCCCATGGCCCGTGTGGACGTCGGTGACCCCGGGGTGGGCGCCCCCTCAGGGGACCGGCTCAGGCGCAGGGTCGTGATCGGCCCGGTCACGGTCATACGGCCCTCGCCCAGGGCCTCGCGCAGGGTCGTCAGCACCGCCGTCAGCTCCTGGCCGTCGGCGAAGCGGTCGGACGGGTCGGGGGCCATGGCCCGGGCCAGGACGGGGACCATGGCGGCGGGCAGGAAGGGGCTGTCCAGGACCACGGGCTCGTTAATGCGCCCGACGATCTGGGTCAGGCTCTGGATCTGGCCGCCCTCTCCCCGCCGGGGCCCGTGCCCGGTGACCAGGGCCATGAGGACCGCCCCCATGGACCACACGTCCCCGGCGGGGGTGGGGGCGGCCAGGGCGAAGGCCTCAGGGGGCGCGTAGTCGGGGGTGAGGCACTCCAGGGTGACGGTGGGCTCCTGGCCCTCGCGCTGGATGGCGGCGATGCCGAAGTCCGACAGCCGGGGTGAGCCGTAGGAGTCCAGCAGGATATTGCCCGGCTTGACGTCGCGGTGGAGTACCCCGGCGCCGTGGGCGGCGCCCAGGGCGGAGGCCGCCGCCTCAATGAGGGCCACGGCGTCGGAGGCGGGTATCGGACCCTGGTCGATCATGTCGGCCAGGTTGCCTCCGTCACAGCGCTCCATGACCAGGTAGGGGCGTCCGTCCTCCAGGACCCCGGTGTCAATGAGGGAGACCACGTGGGGGTGGCCGGAGATCCGGCTGGACGCCTGCACCTCGCGCAGGAACCGGCGGCGGTTGCGCGGGTCGTCCAGGGCGCGGGAGTCGACCTTGACGGCGACGGGCCGCTCCAGGGAGACCTGCGTGCCCGAGTAGACGGTGGCGAAGCCGCCCCGCCCCAGGACGCCGTCGAGGCGGACACCGGGGATCGGGGGCAGTGCGGCAGCGGGTACCAGGGGTCTCACAGGATTATCCTCGCCTACCCCCAGCTCCTGGTCGCGGCGCCTCGCCGTGACCCCGTCGGGGGCTGACGCGGCCCGCCGTCGTCGGTACCCTACGGTTATGAGGCAGCCCAGAGTCGTCGTCCTGAGCTATGGCAGCGGCAACGTACGCTCGGCCGTACGCGCCCTGGAACGGGTGGGTGCCAGCGTGGAGCTCACGGCTGAGCCCGCCGCCGTGGAGGGCGCCGACGGCCTCCTCGTGCCGGGAGTCGGCGCCTTCGGGGCGGTCATGGACCAGCTCGCCGCCGTCCACGCCCCCCGTCTCATTGAGCGGCGCCTGGCCGGCGGACGGCCGGTCCTGGGCATCTGCGTAGGCATGCAGGTCATGTTCGAGTCCAGCCAGGAGCACGGCACCGCACGCCGGGGCCTGGCGCAGTGGCCCGGGACCGTGCGTCGCCTCAACGCCCCGGTGGTGCCCCACATGGGCTGGTCGCCGGTGCGCCCGGCGCGGGGAACCGTCCTGTTCCAGGGCGTGGAGGGGGAGCGCTTCTACTTCGTCCACTCCTACGCCGCCACCACCGACCCCGCCGGGCTCATGGACGCTGGCCCCATGCGCCTGCCCCTGGCCACCTGGGCCACGCACGGGGAGGACTTCGTCGCCGCCGTCGAGAACGGGGCCCTGTGCGCCACCCAGTTCCACCCGGAGAAGTCCGGGGACGCGGGGGCGCAGCTCCTGCGCAACTGGCTGACTACCCTGTGATCCTGCCCACCGCCCTCGGAGCAGCCGACGGCGTCCCCTGACAAACCGTGAGAGAGGCCTCATGACCACCTGGATCGTCCAGCCCCCTGTTCCACGACACATCCCTCCTCTCGTCCTGCTACCCGCCGTGGACGTCGCCGGCGGCAAGGCCGTCCGCCTGCTCCAGGGCGAGGCCGGTTCGGAGACCGACTACGGCAGCCCCGTGGAGGCGGCCCGAGACTGGGTAAAGGCCGGGGCGGAGTGGATCCACCTGGTGGACCTCGACGCTGCCTTCGGGCGCGGCTCCAACGCCGCCCTCCTGGCCCGCATCGTCGGGGAGGTCGGGATCAAGGTCGAGCTCTCCGGGGGTATTCGTGACGACGCCTCCCTGTCCCGGGCCCTGGCCGCCGGGGCGGCCCGGGTCAACCTGGGCACCGCCGCCCTGGAGGACCCGGTGTGGACCGGGCGCGTCATCGCCGAGCACGGGGAGAGGATCGCCGTGGGCCTGGACGTGCGCGGCACCACCCTGGCGGCCCGGGGCTGGACCAGGCAGGGTGGTGAGCTGTGGGACGTCCTGGACCGGCTCAACTCCGCCGGCTGCGTCCGGTACGTGGTCACCGACGTCACCAAGGACGGCACCCTGAGCGGATCCAATACCGAGCTCCTGCAGCAGGTCGCCGCCCGGACCGACGCCGCCGTGGTGGCCTCCGGCGGTATCGCCCACCTGTCCGACATCGCGGCCCTGGCGGGCCTGGTCCCCCAGGGCATTGAGGGCGCCATCGTGGGCAAGGCCCTCTACAACGGCAACTTCACCCTGCCCGACGCCCTGGCCGTGGCCCGCAGGGAGCGGGTCGTCTAGGGGCCTGGCGGCGGACGACGTCGCAGGGGCCGACGACCGCCCGCGGGCTCGGCATCAGGGATGTAGTCGTCTACGGGCGGGCGGCCTGGGTTCCCGCGGGCTCGGCGCCAGGGGCGTGGCGCGTGTCCTGTCAGCCCCGACTGGTCGCGGGCGGGGTGCGTGCTCGGCAGAGGGTGGGGCGCCCACCGTCCGGGACCTCATTGAGCGCGAGGCGGGGCCCTGCTCGGCAGGGGACGTGTGGCAGGCGGTAGCGTGGCGCCGTGAGCGAGTCAGTACCACCCCCGGACGCCCCCAGCACCCCGGGGCAGGAGCCTGCTGGCGTCGGGCACGGCCTCCAGGGCGCGGACCCGCAGGCACCACAGCCTGCCGCGTCCCCGCCCACCCCCGGGGACGTGCCCCGGGCACTGCCCGGGCCGCGACCCGCGTCCCCGCCCACCCCGGGGGACGCGGCCATGGCCCGTGCCTGGAGCACGGGCGCCCGGGCCGCCCGTCAGGCCGGCGGGCGCCTGGAGGTGCCCCTGGCCGAGGCCGACGTCCTGGCCCGCGCCCAGGCGGCCCGGGCCAAGATGCAGCGGCTGCTGTCGTCCCCCACGCCCTTCTCCGGGGACGACGGCGCCGCCGACCCGGCCGTGGCACGGGCCCTGGACGCGCTGGACGCCGGGAACCAGCCCCGCCACCTGCTCCTGGAGCGCCTGTGGTCGGCCCTGGCCGCCAGCCGGGTCATCGTGCCCGTGGAGGCCCACGCCCTGCCCGCCCGGACACGACCGGCAGGACCGACGCCCGGCGGGAAGGCGTCCACGCACCCGGTGCACACCGCCGACGCCTCCCGCGACGCCGCCACCCTGGCCGTCGAGCTGCCCGACGGGCACATTGCCCTGCCGGTCTTCACCAGCGTGGGCGCCATGCTCGCCTGGCGCGCCGACGTGCGCCCCGTGCCGGTGGAGCCGCGCCGCGCCGCGGTGGTGGCCTACGAGCACACCGACCAGCTGTGGGTCCTGGACCCCGGTACCCGGGACCTGCGCCTTCCCCGGCCCGCGGTGGTGGCCCTGGCAGGCGGGGAGGACTGGGTCCCCTCCTGGCGCAGCACCCTCATCCAGGACGAGCTCACCGCCCAGCTCAGCGGCCTGGAGGGGGTCACGGCGGTGGCCTTTGCCCCCGGGCAGGCGTCCGAGCTGCGGATCCTCCTGCGCGTGGACGCCTCCGCCGGGCGCGGCGCGGTGGCTGACACGCTGGCGGCCTGCCAGGAGGTCCTGGTCAACCCCGCCTGGGGCGAGCTCATTGACACCGTCGAGCTCGTCCCCCTGCCGGCCTGAGGCGTGCGGGCTCCTGCCCGTCCTGCCCTGCCCCCCTGCCCCGTCCTACCCCCATGTCACCGGGGACGTACCTTAGCTGGCGGCGACGTACCCTAAAGGTACGTTGCCAATGACTAGGGTGCGTCCTCGATGGCTAAGGTACGTCCCCGATGACTAAGGCGCTTAAGTACGTCCCCGGGAGACGGCGGGGCGGCGTCCTGCGCTAACCTGACACAGGTTCTTCGTTACCCCGCCCCAGGAGCCCAGATGCGTTCCCGTCTCCCCTGTCTGCTGGCCGCTGTGCTCGCTGCCGCCATGCCCCTGTCCGCCTGCTCCTCGCCCGGTGACGGCGATCAGGGGGTGCCGGCGTCGTCTGGTACCGGAGCGGACACGGTCAGTAGCGACTCCTCCCTGGACGCCCGCTACGGCCAGGGTGCCTACGGGGCCTGGAGCGTGGAGCTCCCGGGGGACCCGCACGACACAGAGGCCTACGGTATGCGTGAGAGCAGGATGCCGGGGAGTCCTGACACCAGCCGGCACCAGAGCACCCAGATCTGGGTCGATGACGCCGGGGACACGGCCGTCATGAGCGTCGAGCCCTACTACTACGCCACGACCCTGACCGGTGTGAACCTGGCGGACGGGTCGGTCGCCTGGAGCCTCAGCCTCAGGGACCACCGCTTCCGTACGGCCGACGACGGGGTCCACGGCAAGGAGCTGCAGGACCACGAGCTGGAGGCTCCCCGATCCCCCGAGGTCCACTGCCTGCCCCAGACGGTGGCTGACCACGTGGTCTGCGACCGGGTCGGTCTCATTGACATGACCGACGGCAGCGTGACCCCCATTGCCGCCGGGGCGGACTTCAAGGGCGTCTACCAGGGGACGGTGGTCGGCAACGTCTTTGACGGCTCCGGCTACGCCCCGGCGGGGGTCGCTGCCTGGGACGTCTCGGGCAGGGAGATCTGGCGGGTCAACGGCCTGGGGATCGGCCGCAGCGGGGTCGGGGAGGGCTGGCTGGTCGCCGAGGTCCTGGGCGGCCAGGGCGGTAAGTGGTCCGTCCTCAGGACCGCCGACGGCTCGCAGTCAGGTGAGGTAACCATGAAGGGCACCGCCTACGTAGGCGCCTCAGACCGAGGACCGCTCAGTCTGACTGCCGGGCAGTCCCTTCGTGACGTCAGCGTGACCCTGTACGACCAGGCGGGGCACGAGGTCTCCTCCTACAGCGGCACCACGGCCGTCGCCCTGGGTGTCCAGGCGTCGTTCGTGGACTACATGCTGGAGGAGGCGCCTGCGCGTCCCCTCTCCTACGACGCCTTGACCACCATGCTGGGCTCCCAGAAGGAGGCGTCGTGGCTCGGCCACGCCGACGCCCAGTGGTGGTGGCGGGAACGGGCACGGCAGGACCAGCGCAGCGACTACGTCACAGGGGCTGTCCGGGCCCAGGCCCCCGACACCGTCTTCCCCGTCCAGAGCCTCCACGGGACGGCCGGGAGCACAGTGGTCGGCCAGGGGGACGGCGGCCTCGGCGCCTATGACGTCTCCACCGCCGAGCCCGTGTGGACCCTGGGCACGCCCAGGACCAGCCGCTACTCGCCCACGACCACCAGGGGCGGCTCCCTCCTCTTCTACGTGGACAAGTCCGGGGCCGGCAGCCCGGTCACCGTGACCCTCCTGGCTCCCGGTCTGCCCACGGGCCCGGGTGCCACCGCGGGTGCTGACGGCGCTGGTGGCCGCTACACCTGGCAGCCGGCGACCAGCGGACCCGCCTCCACCCTGGTCTCCGTCCTGGGCGCCGCGCCTACGAGCGCGGCCGCGAGCGCCGTCCCCTCCGGTCCCGCCAGCTCCGCCCCGCCGGACCGGCCGTCGACACCGCCCTCCGCCCCGCCGTCGACCCCGCCGGACCGACCCTGGCCGACCCCGGAGCGGGTCACGACGGCCTCCTTGATACTCTTTGGTGGACGTCGGGCACCCTGGGCACCAGCCGCTTAGCTGCTTCTCATCACTCCTCCGGTTGTGCTGGAATAGCCGGCATGACCCCCAGCACCCACCCACCGCACCTCCCTGCCGGGGTGCGGGAAGCGTCCCGTCCCCTGGTCAGCGTCCAGGACCTGAGCGTGGGCTACGGGCAGGTGGCGGTGTGCGGTCCGGCCACCTTCAGTCTCACCGAGGGGGAGGTCCTGGCCCTGGTCGGGGTCAACGGGGCGGGCAAGTCGACCCTCCTGCGTACCGTGCTGGGGCTGCTGCCGCCCCTGTCGGGGCAGGTGCGCCTCATGGGGCGCGTCCCCGACCCGCGCCGGGCCAGCCAGCGTGCCGCCGTGGCCGCCGACCTGGGCCAGGAGTCCTTCTTCCCGACCCTGACCGTGGCCGAGCACCTGGGACTGGTGTGCTACGGGCACGGCGTGCCCGACCCCGCCGGGACGGTCGCCGACCTGCTGCAGGACCTGGGGCTCGGCGCCCTGGCCGGGGCCCTGCCCGAGGAGCTCTCCAGCGGGCAGAGGCGGCGCCTGGCCCTGGCCTCGGTCCTGGCCCGGCCCCGCACCCTGCTGGTGCTGGACGAGCCCGAGCAGCGCCTGGACCGTCCCACGCGCCAGACCCTCGTGGACTACCTGGTGGAGGAGCGCGACTGCGGCGGGACGGTGCTCATGGTCTCCCACGACCCCGAGGTGGTGCGTGGTGCCGCCACCCGGACGGTCCTGGTGGGCCAGGACACCCGGGAGGTGGACGTGGCCGAGGGCGTGCGCGCCATGGAGGAGGGCGCCCGGTGAGCGTCCTGGAGCCCGGCAGCAGGCGTACGTGGGCCCGGGTGCCCGACGGCGCGGCCGTGCGCGCCTGGACACGCCGGCGTACCCGGCGCCACCGCAGGGGGCTGTGGGCCCTGGTCGGTGACGTCTACACCGCCTTGTTCGCCGTGGCCATGAGCGGGGCCCTGACGGCACCCCACCTGGGGCGCCTCGTACCCGGCCAGCAGGTGCGCCTGGCTGACGGCACGCTCACGGGGGCGGGCGCCGACCCGGCCTGGGTCGTGCTGGCGGTCCTCCTGGCCGCCCTGGCCCCGGCGCTCTGGCCCCTGCGGCGTCTGGGCCCTCTCTTCCTGAGGCCGGACCAGGCCGCCTGGTGGCTGCCCCTGCCGGCGGACCGCAGCGGGCTGCTGGCCCCGGTGCTGCGGGTCGAGGCGGCCGTGGCGCTCGCGTCGGGGGCCGCCTGCGGGGCGCTGCTGGGGGTGCTGGCCGGGGCAGGGGCCTGGGGGGCGACGGCGTGGTCGCTCCTGGTGGGGGTCGGGACCGCGGGTGTCGTGCTGCTCCTGGTCTGCGACCAGCTCTCCCGGCGGGAGCCGACGGCCCTCACGGCGGTCCTGGTCCTGGCCGGTACGGCCGCCCTGGCCGCCGCCTTCCTGACGCCCTTCCCCCGCAGCGGGTCGGCCAGCTCAGGCCTGGCCGTGGCCGGGGTGGTGGGGGCGGTCCTGCTCCTGGGCGCGTGGAGGAGGGCGCGTGCCGGCCTGGACGTGCTGCGCGACCGTGACCTGCTGGAGGTCGTGGCGCGTTCCTTCGGTGCGCACGTCTCCCTCCTGGCCCTGGACACCCGGGCCCTGGGACGCCTCCTGAGCCCCCCGCCGAGGCTCCCGGCGCCGGGACGCCGCGGCGGCCCGCCCCTGCTGCGCCGGGGACGTCGCCTGCCGCTGCGCCTGCGCCCCCTGGCGGTCGTGGCCCAGGTGGACGCCCTCGTGCTCTGGCGCCAGCCGCGCCGTGCCCTCCAGCTGCTCGTGGGCCTCCTCCTGGTCCTCCTGGCCGGGGTGGTCCAGGTCGGCCGCCTCCTCCCGGCGGCCGTGGTCCTGCTGGGGGCCTTGACCGCCGTCCTGGCGGTGGCCGAGCCGGCCCGGCAGGCCTGGTTCGACGTCGGGGCCCAGGCCGGCCTGCCCGCCTCGCCTTGGGCGCTGCGGGCGGGGCACCTGCTCGTCCCCGCGGGCGTCATGACGCTGTGGGCCGGCGCCTGCGTCCTGCCCCTGACCGCCGGCCGGGACCTGGCCGGGTGGGGGAGTGGCCCGGCCCTGGCCCTCCTGGCCGGGGTGGGCTGGGGCGGGGCCGCGGTGGCCTGCGGGCTACGGCCCGTACCCGACTTCTCCGTCGGGCTGGTCGCCTCCCCGGTCGGCTCCCTGCCGCCGGCGGTGGGGCAGATGCTCCTGGGGGCCCTGGCGCCCTGCGTGGTGGTCAGCCTGCCGGTGGTGCTCCTGGTCCTGGGCGGGACGGTGACCCCCGGGCTGCTGGGGATCCAGGCGGTGCTCAGCGGCGCCGTCGTCCTGTGGAGCCTGTGGGTGCCTCGTGACGGGGGCGAGTAGCCTCCCGGCAGAAGACGCCGTAGTGGTGAGGGTCACGAAAAAGTGTGTCGGCGTCGGATTGAGGTAGGAGCGTGACCTTCTGGTACCCTGTCCCCTGATCGACCGGGATCCGTCCCGGCACGCAAGCGGAGAGATCCCACCTGGGTTCCCTGTAGACGGGAGCCGGGTTCGTGCGAGGGCTCAAGGCCCTCCGTGGTCCGTCGGCCCCGTGCCGACTGCCGTGCTCGTCAGAGGCCTCCGCTGCATGTCATGGAGCGGGGGCCTTCTCCGTCCCAGCGGTCATGAGCCACTTAGTAGTGAGGAACAGCCATCAGCGAGCCCCGTATCAATGAACGGATCCGCGTCCCCGAGGTGCGTCTTGTCGGCCCCGGCGGCGAGCAGGTCGGCATCGTCCGCGTGGAGGATGCCCTGCGTCTGGCGGAGGAGGCTGACCTCGACCTGGTTGAGGTCGCCCCTGACGCCCGCCCCCCCGTGGCGCGTCTCATGGACTACGGCAAGTTCAAGTACGAGTCGGCCATGAAGGCACGTGACGCCCGGCGCAACCAGGCCAACACCCAGCTCAAGGAGATCCAGTTCCGGCCCAAGATCGACGAGCACGACTACGGCACCAAGATCGGCCACGTCAGGCGTTTCCTGACCGGCGGGGACAAGGTCAAGTGCATTGTCCGCTTCCGCGGCCGGGAGCAGTCCCGCCCCGAGCTGGGCATCCGCCTGCTCCAGCGGGTCGCCTCGGAGGTCGCCGAGCTGGCCACGATCGAGTCCCACCCCCGGCAGGACGGCCGCAATATGGTCATGGTCCTGGCCCCCACGCGCAAGAAGGCCGAGGTCAAGTCCGACCAGCGGCGTCGCCGTGAGGAGGCGCGGGCCAGCCGCCGGGCCGAGAAGCACGCCGCCAAGGCCTCCCGTGCCGCCGAGCAGGCGGGCGCCCAGGCCGCCTCCCGGCAGCGCTGAGGCGCCGCCGCGACCACGGGACCACCACACCCACCCCCTGGCCAAAGTCAGCGGGGTCCGCAGCCCCGGGACCACCCGGTGGCCGAGAAGAGGAAAAACACATGCCGAAGATGAAGACGCACTCCGGTGCCAAGAAGCGCTTCCGCGTCACCGGTAGCGGCAGGCTCATGCGTGAGCAGGCCAACAAGCGCCACCTGCTGGAAGTCAAGTCCTCGCGGCGTAAGCGCAAGCTCTCCCGGGACCAGCCGGTCGCCCCCGCCGACGTCCGCCAGGTCAAGAAGCTGCTCGGCCGCTGAGCCGGCCCCTACCCAGTCTTAAGGAGTTCTCGTCATGGCACGTGTCAAGCGGTCTGTCAACGCCCGCAAGAAGCGCCGTTCCGTCCTGGAGCAGGCCTCGGGCTACCGCGGGCAGCGTTCGCGTCTCTACCGCAAGGCCAAGGAGCAGGTCACCCACTCCGGCGTCTACGCCTTCCGTGACCGCCGCGCCCGCAAGGGCGACTTCCGCCGCCTGTGGATCCAGCGCATTAACGCCGCCGCCCGGGCCGAGGGCCTGACCTACAACCGTTTCATCCAGGGCCTGGGCCTGGCCGGGGTGGAGGTGGACCGCCGCATGCTGGCCGAGCTGGCCGTCAACGAGCCCGCCGCCTTCTCCGCCCTGGTGGACACCGCGCGCGAGGCCCTGCCGCGGGACGTCAACGCCCCCCGGGCCTGATCCGCCCGCAACGCCAGGTCCTGCACGACGGCGCCGCCCACCCCGGGCGGCGCCGTCGTCTTTACGTGTCCGCACGCCCTGGCCCGCCAGGCACGTGGTCACCCACCGCGGGCCCGCCTGCCCACCGGCCCCGGGGCGCACGCCCTGGCCCGCCTCAGGCACGTGGTCACCCGCCCCGGGACCGTGGCGTGTGTGCGGGCGCATACCCGTCTCCTGTTGCGTGCCCTCGACCGATCCGTTAGCGTCTTACTCGTCACCACCTACCGGTGGTGCCCCGAGGATGCCGCCTAGCGGTACGGTTCCCTGCCTAAGGAGGTCTGGCGTGCGCATGTGGATGTGTTGCTGTAGCTGTCGCTGAGACAGCCCTACCAAGCAACCCCTTCTCCGTAAGAGAGTCCACAATATGAGCACCCAGCCCCCAGCTCCCGAGCAGTCCGCTACCCCCGACCCGGATGTCCCGGACGTCCTCGTCAGCCTCGTCGACGTCACCAAGTACTACGGTGACTTCAAGGCCCTCGATGCCGTCTCCCTGGACGTCCACCGCGGTGAGGCCGTCGCCATTATCGGCGCCTCCGGGTCGGGCAAGTCCACCCTGTGTCGCACCATTAACCGCCTGGAGACCATCCAGGAGGGGACGATCACCATCGACGGTGAGCGTCTCCCCGAGGAGGGCAGGGACCTGACCCGCCTGCGCGCCGAGGTCGGCATGGTCTTCCAGTCCTTCAACCTCTTCCCCCACCGGAGCGTCCTGGACAATATCACCCTGGCCCCCACCCGTGTGCGCAAGGTGCCCAGGGCCAGGGCCGAGGCGCGCGCCCACGAGCTCCTGGAGCGGGTCGGCCTGGCCGACCAGGCGGGTAAGCGTCCCGCCCAGCTCTCCGGCGGCCAGGCCCAGCGCGTGGCCATTGCCCGCGCCCTGGCCATGGATCCCAAGATCATGCTCTTCGACGAGCCCACCTCCGCCCTGGACCCCGAGCTCGTCGGGGAGGTCCTCGACGTCATCCAGGACCTGGCCACCACCGGCATGACCATGCTCATTGTCACCCACGAGATGGGGTTCGCCCGCAAGGTCGCCGACAGGATCGTCTTCATGGACGGCGGCCAGATTATCGAGCAGGGCGCCCCCGAGGCCTTCTTCACCTCCCCGCGCACCGCGCGCGCCCGCGACTTCCTGTCCAAGGTCCTGCCCCGCTGAGCCCCACCGGGACCAGCAGGGGCCACCTCCCACCATCGACCGGCAGCACGCCACCACCGGGCCGTCACCGGCCTGAGGTGCCCGGGGCCGGCAGATCTCCCCACCCGAGTCCCGTACCGGGGCCGTACGAAACGAGGAACACATGACCACCACACCCCTGACCCTGACCCGTCGTGGTGCCCTGGGCGCTGCCGGTGCTGCCGGGCTCATGGCCCTCCTGGCTGCCTGTGCGGACACCGGTGCGGACGGCAAGGCCGTGTCCACCGCCTCGGGCTCAGGCTCCGGAGCGGACTACCTTACCGCCGTGACCTCCGGGCCCGTGGCCACCGCGGACGTCGTGGCCGCCTCCACCTGGGCCTCCGCGGTCAAGCAGGCCGGTACCCTCAGGATCGGCGGGACCCGCACCTCCCTGGTCTTCAGCCAGGAGGACCCCGCCACCAAGAAGGTCACCGGCTTCGACGCCGCCCTGTCCCAGGCCCTGGCCCGCTACGTCCTGGGCGGCGACGACCCCCAGGCCCTGGTCGAGATCACCCAGGCCACCTCCGACACCCGCGAGACCCTCATCCAGAACGGGACCGTGGACGCGGTCTTCGCCACCTACACCATTACCCCCGAGCGGGCCCAGAAGATCTCCTTCGCCGGCCCCTACTACGCCTCCGGCCAGGCCATCTTGGTCAAGTCGGACAACTCCACCATCACCGGCGTGGAGTCCCTGACCGCCGACGTCAAGGTCGCGGTCCAGTCCGGCTCCTCCTCCGGGCCGGCCCTGGCCAAGGCCGGGTCGACCACCAAGCCCATTGAGTTCGAGGACGACTCCAAGTGCGTGGCCGCCCTCCAGGCCAACCAGGTGGACGCCTACGTGGTGGACCAGGCCCTGCTCCTGTCCCACGTGGCCACCAACAGCGACCTCAAGATCGTGGGCGAGCCCTTCACCACCGACCCCTACGGCATCGGCCTGCCCAAGGACTCCGACGCCCAGAGCTTCGTCAACACCTTCCTGAGGACCATTGAGGACGACGGCACCTGGAAGCGCATCTGGGAGGCGACCATCGGCAAGATCACCGGCGGCACCGCCCCCACCCCGCCCGAGATCGGCTCCGTGCCGGGCTCGCAGGCCGCGACGCCGCAGGCCACCGACAGTCCCGAGGCCACCGCGAGTGCCACGAGCTGAGAGGACCGGGCGCCCCCGCCCACGTGGTGGGGGCGCCCGCGCGGTAGCCCGCCACCGGGCCACGCCACCAGCGCCACCACACACCCAATCCGTCAGGAGGAGCGCAGTGACCACCATTGTGCACAACTGGTCGATGATCGCATCGGGCCTGCTCACCACCCTCGTCATCTCCGTGACCGCCTACGCCGGCGCGCTCGTCCTGGGCTCCCTGCTGGCGGTGTGCCGCGTCAGCCCCCTGCCGCCCCTGCGTCTTCTGGCCGCCACCTGGGTCACCGTGGCCACCAACGTGCCGGTCCTGTGCTCCATGATCCTCCTGGGGCTGGGGATCCCCCGCCTGGGCGTCCACATCTCCCTGCTCTGGGCGGCGGTGGTGGCTGTGGTGTTCTCCGGCTCGGGCTACGTGTGCGAGGCGGTGCGCAGCGGTATCAACACCGTCTCCAAGGGCCAGGTCGAGGCGGCCCGGGCCCTGGGGATGCCGTTCGGGCTCATTGTCCGCGCCGTGGTGCTGCCCCAGGCCCTGGCGCAGGCGATCCAGCCGCTGGTCAATATCCTCATCGCCTGCCTCATCGGCTCCTCCCTGGCCGCCGCCATAGGGGTGCCGGAGCTGACCAACGTCACCCGGGCGCTGAACAACAAGAGCGGTGAGGCCGTCCTCATGTTCCTCCTGTCGGGACTGGTCTACCTGGCTATCGCCTACCTGGCCACCCGCGTGGGCAGCCTCCTGGAGCGCCGCCTGACCCGCTCGCAGGGGGCGGCCCGATGAGCACCGAGCTGCTGACCACCCGCCCGGTGCCCCGCCCCGCCCGCAGGGGGCGTAAGGCCACCGACGCCGACCTCCTCTTTGACGTCCCCGGCCCGGTGGGCAGGCGGCGCCTGGACGTGCTGTCCGCGGTCGCCATCCTCGTCATCGCCGCCCTGGTGGCCCTCCTGCTGCTCAAGGCCAGGCAGGTCGGGGTCCTGGACTACCCCCGGTGGCGCTACTTCCTGGGCACCTCCACGGTCACCGTCCTGGGCAAGGCCCTGAGGGACACGCTCCTGGCGGCCCTCATCGCCGCGGTGCTGTCCTTCCCCCTGGGCGTGCTGCTGGGGGTGGCGCGCCTGTCCGCCAGCCGGGTGGTGCGCGCGGTGGTGGGCACCTGGATCGACGCCATGCGTGCCGTGCCCATGCTCCTGCTGGTCTACTTCTTCCTGCTGGCCTTCCGGCCGCTGACGGGGGTGACGCTCTCGGCGCTGTGGATGCTGGTCATTCCCATTGTCATGTGCTCCTCGGCCACGACGGCGGAGGTCTTCCGCTCCGGGGTGCTCTCCCTGCCCGCCGGGCAGAGGGAGGCCGCCCAGGCCCTGGGCCTGTCTGCGGGGCAGACCATGCGCCTGGTCCTGGCCCCCCAGGCGCTGCGGCTCATGCTCCCCACGCTCATTACCCAGCTGGTCACGATCCTCAAGGACACCTCCCTGGGCTACGTGGTGGCCTACAATGACCTGACGTACGCCGGAAGGGTGATCGAGACCTTCGCGCAGTCCAGGTACAACCTGAACGTCTTCATCCAGACCTACATTGTCATCGCGCTCCTCTACCTGCTGGTGAACTGGGCCCTGGGGGCCCTGGCCCGCTGGCTGGAGGTCCGGACCCGTTGAGGGGCGGCTCCCGCAGGCCCCGCCGTCGCGGGTCCTGCGGGGCGGTGGCCGTAGTCTGGGGCCATGAGCAACGCCTCCTCCATCCTGTCCAACGTCGGCTCCGAGCGGGTGCGGCGTGTGGCCGGCCTGATCCGGCGCCAGGCACGCAACCGGTTCGGGCGCTTCCTGGTCGAGGGGCCCCAGGGCGTGCGCGAGGCCGTGCGCCACGCCCCCGGCGCCGTCCACGACGTCTACGCCACCCCCGAGGCCGCCCGGCGGCACGCGGGGATCTGGCAGGAGGCCGAGGCCGCCGGCCTGTACCGCCACCTGGTGACCGACGAGGTCATGAGGGCCATGAGCCCCGACGCCCAGGGCGTCCTGGCGGTCGTGGCTACCCCGGGGGACCAGGCGCTGGCGCCTGTCCTGCGGGGCGCCCGGCTCGTCGTCGTGCTCACGGCGGTCCAGGACCCCGGTAACGCGGGCACCATGATCCGCACGGCCGACGCCGCCGGGGCCGACGCCGTCGTCCTCCTGCGGGGCAGCGTCGAGGTGACGGCGCCCAAGGTGGTGCGCGCCACCGCGGGCTCCCTGTTCCACCTGCCCGTGGTCACCGGCGTGGAGCTGGAGGAGGGGCTCACCGCCCTGCGGCAGGCAGGGCTGGGCCTGCTCGCGGCGGACGCCAGGGGGGACACGGACCTCTTCACGGCCGACGACGTGCTCACCGCGCCCACCGCCTGGCTGCTGGGCAACGAGGCCCACGGCCTGGGCCCCCGGGTCCTCCAGGAGGCCGACGCCGTGGTCCGCGTCCCCGTGTTCGGCCACGCGGAGTCCCTCAACGTGGCCAGCGCCGCGGCGGTCTGCCTCTACGCCTCCGCCCGCGCCCAGCGCTGAGGGGCAAGCCCTTGGCGCCGCCGCCACGGCCCTGTGCCAGTGCCGCTAACCGCGGGCACGGACCCGGGAGCCGTGGGGTTCGCCTGCTGGCCGTTGGCGGCGGGCACCGCCTTGCACGGCCTCCCACCGGTCCTGCCGGTGGCGGGGTGCTGCTGCTCCTGGCCTTTGCCCGGGTACCGGGGCCCTCGTCTGTCCCCGGGTCGTCGTGGGGCCCGGGCGCGCGAGTACGGCCAAGGACGCCCCGGCGGCACTGCATTAGGATGCCCTTAGTCGAGGCGTGCTGGTCTTGGGCCCGCACGGCCCCGTAGAGACCTATGAGAGGAACCGCAGGTGCCACTGTCTACCACCCTCCTCGTCTGCGACGTGCTCGCCACGGGCATGGTCGCCGGCTTCCTCACCATGTACTGCCTCACGATCGGCGGCTACTTCACCTTCATGGTGCGCACCGGGCGGGCAGAGGAGCTCCAGCGCACCTACCCCGAGTTCCGGCGTCGCATCCACCTGAAGCCGGTCTACGGCTTAACAATGCTCCTGCAGCTCCTCGTCGCCCTCGTGACGCTGGTCGCGGGCCGGGGAACCGGGGTCCTCCACCTTCTGCCAGCCGCCTGCTGCCTGCCGTTCCTCCTCCTCGTGCACGGGCTCACGGGCTTCACCCGCCCCGAGGAGCGCCTGGTGAGCGGCCAGCACCTCACCGACACGGAGCTCGCCCGCTATGCGCGCCTCAACCTCCCCCTGCACGCGGTGTACGCCTGCCTCTACGCGGCCTCCACGCTCCTCCTGCTCATCCCGGCACTCACCTGACCGCCCCTGACCGCCCGCCGCCAGGGCCCGGGTCCCGGCGGCGGGCTGCTAGGCTCCCTTCCATGGGCCATGAGCGGGTGCTGCTGTCGGAGGGGTCGAGCCTGACGGCCCGCGAGACCGTGACGGTGCTGGGCTCCCGCGGGGTCGGCGTGGAGGTGGCCTCCGCGATCGGTCGGCCGCTGGCCTCCTTCAGCGTGTGGTGCCAGGCGGTGCGCAAGGTCCCCGCCCCGGGCTGTGACCCCGTGGGGTATCTGCACGCCGTCGACGCCCTCCTGGCCTCGGGCAGGTACCGGGCCCTGCTAGCCACGCACGAGCAGGCGTGGCTGCTGGCCGCAGGCAGGAGGTACCTTCCTCACGCCTCCGGCTGGCTCGCCGTCGCCGGGGCGTCAGCATTCGAGCAGGTGCAGTCCAAGATCGCCTTCGCTGGCGTGTGCGACGAGCTCGGTATTCCCCAGCCGGCCTGGCACGAGGTGCACTGTGAGGCGGACCTGGACCGGATCGGCTACCCGGTGTGGGTCAAGGCCGCCTACTCCACGGCTGGTCGCGGAGTGGTCCGGGCCGGAACGCGTGCCGAGGCGCTCTCGGCATGGCGGGTCCTGAGGTCCGACGGCGCCGCGGTCATGGTTCAGGCTCCGGCGAGGGGTACCTACCGGCAGGTGGCCGCGCTGTTCGACCACGGTCGGCTCATCGCGGCCGCGTGCAGCGAGCGCATCGGCCTTGGCGCGGGCGGCTCCGCGGCGGCGCGTCTGTCGGTGAGCGACCCGGCCGCGGTCGACGTCGTCTCCCGTCTCGGCCGGCGACTGGCCTGGCACGGCGGCCTCACCTGTGACTACTTCGCCGAGGGCCCTGGACGGAACATGTTCATCGAGTGCAACCCGCGCACCACCGAGCCCGGCAATGCCGCCGCGGCCGGGGTCAATCTGCCGATGCTGACCATCGCGCTCGCCACGGGTGGACGGCTGCCCCGCACGCCGCTCATCGCCAGGGCCGGGGTGCGCACCCGCTCGACCATGGCCCTCGCCCTGGGCGCTGCCGAGCAGCGGGGGAGCCGCCGTGCCGTGCTCGGCTCACTGGGCCGCGCCCTGGGGTGCCGTCCACCTCTTCAGCGCAGCCGCGAGGTCCTCACCCCCGTGGGCCGGGACCCCCTCAGCCTCGCCCCGGCCCTGGCCGTCGTCGGCACCCTCCTGGCACGGCCACGCACTGTGACCGCCCTGGCCGACGGCGCCGTCAGCGCCTACGCGGTCACGCCCCGCACCATCGACCGGCTGCGGCACTGACGCCGCCGATCCGGGGACGCACTCATCCCGCGCGCCTTGTCGCGCACCGGGCGCCGGTGCGCGCTGCCGTCGGGGCCCAGGCAGGCGACCAGGGCAGGACGGCGGGGGCGACGTCGGGCGGAAGCCGGTGGGCACGACGTCGCCTCTCAAAGCCGTCGGGTGGTCAGGATACGGACCTGCGGCACAGAGGGCCGCCGTATACAGGCCCCCTCGCATCAGGCCCCCAGGTCCCGGCGTCGCCAGGCCACCAGGCCCACCAGGATCCCAGCGGCCCCCACCACCGCCTGCACCACCAGGGGCCACCAGTCCACCGGGCCGACGACGTCCAGGTGGTGGCCGAGCACGCTCAGGTCCCGCGCCCAGCGGGGCAGCCTGACCAGGCCCCCGAAGAACTGGGCGAAGACGCTCCAGGCCACCACCGCCCACACCAGGCTGACGTACCGGGGCGCCAGCCCCACCAGCGCCAGGGCCAGGCCGACCGCCGCGAGCAGCCCCGGCAGCTGGCTGAGGGTGAAGACCAGGGCCCGCCCCACCGCGTGGTCCACGGTGACCTGGGTGGCCACCGCCGCCGCGAGCACCCCGCCGGAGAGCACCAGCAGCCCGGCGCCCTCGAGGGCGGCGGCACCCGTCCGGGTCAGGAACAGGCACGTGCGCCCCACCCCGGCAGCCGCCTCGACCTCGACCAGCCCCGCCCGCTCGTAGGCGGCCAGCCCGCTCGCCCGACCCACCGCCGCCACGACCACCAGGAGCACGGTGAGGACCGTCAGCAGGGACAGGAACTGCACCACCGGGCTGCCCTCGGCCATGAGGGCGACGTAGGCCTGTGTGGGCGAGCCCGGTTCCAGCAGGGTGGTCACCGTGCCCGACATCGCCCCGAACAGGACGGACACGGCCACGGCCGCCACCGCCCAGGAGCCAGCGGAGCGCACCGCCAGACGCCCCAGGAGGTCAGCGTGCCCCCGCACCCGCCACCGGCGTCGGCTCGACGCGCGGTCCGGCAGGTACCCGCCCAGGTACTCCCGACGCCGGTACAGCAGCGCCCCGCCGGCCAGGAGGGCCAGGCACAGGCAGGTGCACGCCAGCAGCGGCCACGCGCGGTCCTCGGTGTAGGGCCGCACCAGGTCGCGCCAGCCCAGGGGGCTTGCCCACCTCAGCCACCCTGAGAGCCGTGAGGAGCCGGCCTCGTCGGACGCCACCCGCATCCCGAAGGCCACCCCGAGACAGGCCAGGGACAGGCCCCGCGCCCCGGGCCCGCTGCGGGCCAGCTGGCACACCACCACGGCCAGGGCGAGAGCGGCCCAGCCGACCACCGCGACCGTGCCCGCCACGGCCCACGCCCCGGCGACGGTCAGCTCGGCCACGTCCAGCGTCATGACGTGGAGAATCCCGCCCACGCCCGCTGCGAGCAGGCCCACCGCTCCGGCCACGAGCAGGACCGGGGCGACCAGGGGCACCCAGCGCCCGGCCCCGGCGCCACGCACCACCTCCACCAGGCCCTCGTCCTCGTCGGCACGCAGCAGCCGGCACGTCAGCAGCACCGCCATGAGGCTGACGCACGTGAGCAGGTAGCTGCCCACCTCCCACTGGGCGAGCTGGCCGATGGTGCCCGGGTAGGGGAGGACCCCGTAGAGCAGCCTGGTGCCCGCTGAGGCGTGCATGCCCTCAATGAGCCCGGCGCGCAGCTCCAGGGTCGGGTAGGCGCTCTGGTAGCTCGGGACCATGGCGGCCAGCCCCCACAGCGGCAGGACCCAGGCGAGTACCCGGACCCGGCACCTGGAGGTGAGCAGGCGCAGTGCCGGCCCCAGCCCCGCGAGCGCGTCGTGGCCGGCAGGGGCACGGTCTCCCGCCGCGCTCACAGGACGTCCTCGTAGTGGCGCAGGAACAGGTCCTCCAGGCTGGCGGCCTGACAGGTCACGTCGGTGGCCCGGTGCCCGGCCACCACCTCCAGCACCTCGGGCACGCGCCCGGCCGGGACCTGGACGACCAGGTGGTCTCCGTCACGCTCCGGGGCGGTCCTAAGGGCGGTGAGCGCCGCCGCCACGGCGTCGAGGCGCCCGGGGGTGTCACGGACCTCGACACGGGTCCGTGACAGGCGCCGCAGGGTACCCAGGTCCCCGTCCTCCACCACGCGCCCGTCCTTGACAATGGTCACCGCCGAGCACAGGCTCTGCACCTCGGCCAGGACGTGGCTGGAGAGCAGGATGGTGCGCCCCGCGCTCGCGGCCCGGGCGACCTCCTGGGTGAACACGCGCTCCATGAGCGGGTCCAGGCCGGATGTGGGCTCGTCGAGGACGAGCAGCCGGGTGGGGGCGGCCAGGGCGGCGATGAGCGCCACCTTCTGCCGGTTCCCCTTGGAGTAGGTGCGCACCTTCTTGCTCGGGTCCAGCTCGAACCGCTCCGTGAGCTCCTCCTCCCGGGCCCGGTCGCGTGAGCCGCGCAGGCCGGCCAGGGCGTCCAGGACCTGCCCGCCGGTCAGGTTCGGCCACAGGACGACGTCCCCGGGCACGTAGGACACCTCCCGGTTGACGGCCGAGGCCTGGTGCCCCGGGTCGCGACCCAGGACGCGCACGCTTCCGGCGTCGGGCCGGTACAGGCCCAGCAGCACGCGGATGGTGGTGGACTTGCCGGCCCCGTTGGGGCCCAGGAAGCCGTGGACGGATCCGGCGGCCACCTCCAGGTCCAGGCCGTCCAGCGCGGTCACGCGCCCGAAGCGCTTGACCAGGCCCCGGACGTGCACGGGTGCCTGGTTCTCGTGGTCGGTCATAGGGTCCTTGCTAGTGGTTTTGGTCACAGCACAGGGTCCTTTCCTGCTGAGCGGCGGATAGTGGCGGCGAAGTCGGGGTCGGCGAGCAGGAGCTCCAGGAGACGGCTGGCGAAGGCGTGCTGGGCGGGGCAGGGGTAGCCAGCGTCGGACAGGACCTGGACCAGGTGCCACATGGCGTGTCCCATCACCCCGTCCGGCAGGTCGCCCAGGACGGCCAGGGTGAGGTGCTTGTGGCGGCTGATCAGGTCCATGCTGCGGGCGGCCAGGTCGCGGGCGGTGGCGACACCCTGGTCGCCGGGCAGCTGGGCCAGGTGGGCGAAGGTGGTGATCTGCTGGGCGCACATGTCGAGCTCGGCGTCGTCAAGGGCCTCGATAAAGGGGACGACGCTGTCGGGGACCATGCCGAGCGACCCCAGGACCAGGACCATCTGGCGCTCCGTGTGCACGCTGCGCACGTCCCCGCCCAGGGCCCGGACCCGCGCCTCGAGCGCGTCGTAGAAACGGGTCAGGGCGCTCGGCACGGGGGCCAGGGCCTGGCCGGCCTCCACGCGGGAGATGAGGGCGTCGATCCGCTGCGCCTGCTCGGCCAGCAGGCGGCGCTGGGCCGAGATGGTGTCCTTCACGGCCCGCAGGTCGCTCAGCACCACCTGACGGTGCGACCCGGTGCCGGGCTGCTCCGGGCAGGTGGCGGGTTCGGGGGCCAGGACCTCGGCGACCTGGCGCAGCGACAGGCCGCTGTCTGCCAGCCACCGGATACGCAGCAGGCGCGCCAGGTGCCCGACGCCGTACTCGCGCCTGCCGCGCACGGTGGGCGGTACCTCCAGCAGGCCCAGGCGGTGGTAGTGCCTGACCGCCCGGGGCGTGGTCCCGGCCAGGTCGGCGATCTTGGTGACGCGCATGGCCCCATCCCACCAGGTGACGCAACGTCACCGTCAAGCGGTGGCGGGAGGGCGAGGGCGCCTGGAGTCGAACGTACCGGTGGGGCCGACTACTCTGGGACCCGGCACGAGACACCCAGACCCGGTGGGAAGGCACACTCATGACTCATGCACCCGGCGCGCTCTCGCCCCTGGACGAGGCGGGCGTTAACGCCGCCGTCCAGGAGGCCCTGGCCGCCTTCGCGGCAGCCGACTCCCTGGCGGCCCTCAAGGAGGCCCGTCTGGCCCACACCGGCGACGCCTCGCCCCTGGTCCTGGCCAACCGGGGTATCGGCGCCCTGGACAAGGCGGACAAGCCGGTGGCCGGCAGGCTCCTGGGCGCCGCCCGCGCACGCCTCCAGGCCGCCCTGGCCTCCCGGCAGGAGGCGCTGGAGGCGGCCGCCGAGGAGGAGATGCTCGCCACCGAGGCCGTCGACGTCACCGTCCCCACCGCGCGCGCGGCCGCCGGCGCCCGCCACCCCCTGGACGTCCTCATTGACGAGGTCTGTGACATGTTCACCGCCATGGGCTGGTCCATCGCCGAGGGCCCGGAGGTGGAGCACGAGTGGTTCGACTTCGACGCCCTCAACTTCGACGCCGACCACCCCGCCCGCCAGATGCAGGACACCTTCTACGTCCGGGGCGACTCCGTCGGCGCGCCCGACGGCGAGCCGGCCAACCTGGTGCTGCGCACCCACACCTCCCCGGTGCAGGCCCGCGTCATGCTGGACCACCGGCCCCCTATCTACGTGGCCTGCCCCGGCAAGGTCTTCCGCTCCGACGAGCTCGACGCCACCCACACCCCCGTCTTCCACCAGGTCGAGGGCCTGGCCGTGGACAGGGGCCTGACCATGGCCCACCTCAAGGGCACCCTCGACCACTTCGCCAGGGCCATGTTCGGGCCCGAGGCCCGCACCCGCCTGCGCCCCTCCTTCTTCCCCTTCACCGAGCCCAGCGCCGAGATGGACCTGTGGTTCCCGGCCAAGAAGGGCGGGGCCGGGTGGATCGAGTGGGGCGGCTGCGGCATGGTCAACCCGGACGTGCTCACCGCCTGCGGCATCGACCCCGAGGTCTACACCGGCTTCGCCTTCGGCATGGGCCTGGAGCGCACCCTCATGCTGCGCCACGGCATCGCCGACATGCACGACATCGTCGAGGGCGACATCCGCTTCTCCCAGCAGTTCGGCACCACCGGAAAGGGTCACTGACATGCCATACGTCCCCCTCGAGTGGCTGCGCGAGCACGTTGACGTCCCCGCGGGCCTGAGCGCCGCCCAGCTCGCCTCCGACCTGGTGCGGGTGGGCCTGGAGGAGGAGCGCGTCGTCCCCCCCGCCGTCACCGGCCCCCTGGTGGTGGGCAGGGTACTGACCCGCGAGGCCAGGAAGCAGTCCAACGGCAAGACCATTAACTACTGCCGGGTGGACGTGGGGCCTGTGCACAACGACGCCCCCGGCACCGGCAAGGAGCCCTCTGAGCTGCCCAGCCGCGGGATCGTGTGCGGCGCCCACAACTTCGACGTCGGCGACCTCGTGGTGGTGTCCCTGCCCGGCGCCGTCCTGCCCGGCGACTTCCGCATCGCCGCCCGCAGGACCTACGGGCACGTCTCCGACGGCATGATCTGCTCGGCCCGGGAGCTGGGTATCGGCGAGGACCACTCCGGCATTATCGTCCTGGGGCGGTGGCTGGCCGAGCACGGCCGCACCGGCGAGGAGCCCCCCGCGCCGGGCACCGACGCGCTGCCCATCCTGGGACTGGGGGAGGAGGTCCTGGAGATCAACGTCACCCCGGACCGCGGCTACTGCTTCTCCATGCGGGGCGTGGCCCGCGAGTACTCCCACGCCACCGGGGCCCGCTTCACCGACCCCGCCGACGCCACGAACCCGGACCTGTTCCCGGGCGGCCTGGCCCCGTCCACCGGGTCCACGGACGGGGTCTCCCACCCCGCCGACGGGGCCTTCCCGGTGCGTATCGACCCTGACCCCAGGCCCGTGCGCGGCCGGGTGGGCGCCGACCGCTACGTGGCCCGCGTGGTGCGCGGCATCGACCCCGCCGCCCCCTCCCCGGCCTGGATGCGCGAGCGCCTGACCGCCGCCGGGATGCGTCCCATTAGCCTGATCGTGGACGTCACCAACTACGTCATGCTGGACCTGGGCCAGCCCCTGCACGCCTTCGACGCCGGCAAGCTCACCGCCCCCGTCGTGGTGCGCCGCGCCAGGGCGGGGGAGTCCCTGACCTTCCTGGACGGGGTCACCCGCACCCTGGATCCTGAGGACCTGGTCGTCGCCGACTCCCCGGACGGCCAGGGCTCCCGGGCCCTGGTGCTCGCCGGGGTGTTCGGGGGCGCCGACGCCGAGATCGACGCCGCCACCACCGACGTCGTCATTGAGGCCGCCCACTTCGACCCGGTGAGCGTGGCCCGCTCCGCGCGCCGTCACCGCCTGCCCACCGAGTCCTCCAAGCGCTTTGAGCGTGGGGTGGACACCGCCCTGGCCCCCGTGGCCGCCCAGCGGGCCGTGGACCTGCTCGTGGAGTACGGCGGGGGGGTCGCCGACCCGGTGGCCTCCGACGTGGACCGCACCTCGGCCCCCGCGCCCCTGGTGGTGCGCCCCGACTTCGCCGCCCGCCTGGCCGGCGTGGACTACGACCCGGCGCGCGTCACCGAGCTGCTGACCGCCATCGGCTGCGTCGTGGCGCCCGCGCGGGCCGAGGACGGCACCGGGATGCTGTCGGTGACCCCGCCCACCTGGCGTCCCGACCTGGTGGGGGCCGCCCACCTGGCCGAGGAGGTCGCCCGTCTGGACGGCTACGACTCCATCCCCGTCATCGTGCCCACGGCACCCGCTGGCACCGGCCTGACCCCGCGTCAGCGGGCCCGGCGCGACGTGGTACGGGCCCTGGCTGACGCCGGGATCACCCAGGTGCTGTCCTACCCGTTCATCGGGGACGTGCACGACCGCCTGGGGATCCCGGCGGACGACCCGCGCCGTACCACCGTCCGCCTGACCAACCCCCTGGCCGAGGACGCCCCCGCCCTGCGCACGTCCGTCCTGGACTCCCTGGTGGAGGTCGCCGGGCGCAATATCTCCCGGGGCCTGGGCGACGTGGCCGTCTACGAGGTGGGCTCCGTCACCCACCCGGCTGGCACCGTGCCCGCCGCCATCCCCGGGGTGGACCGGCGCCCCACCGCCAAGGAGGTCGCCGCCCTGGAGGCGGGGATCCCCTCCCAGCCCGTGCACGTCGGCGTGGTCCTGACCGGGGTGCGCGTCAGGGGCGGGGTGCTGGGGCCTGACCGCCCCTGGGACTGGGCCGACGCCGTCGAGGTGGCCCGCACCGTCGCCGCGACCCTGGGCGTGGAGGTGTCCGTCCGCGCCCCTGAGCGGCCCTACGCCCCCTGGCACCCCGGGCGCACCGCGGAGATCCGCCTGGCACCGGTGCGCCGGGGCAGGGACCTGGTCCCCGGGGAGCTGGTCGGCCACGCCGGGGAGCTCCACCCGCGCGTGGTGCGTGCCCTGGGCCTGCCACCGCGCGCCTGCGCCGTCGAGCTGGACCTGGACGTCCTCCTGGACGCCTCCGCGGCAGCGGGACCCCTCCAGGTCAGGCCCGTCTCGACCTTCCCCGCCGCCAAGGAGGACATCGCCCTGGTGGTGGACGAGTCCGTCCCGGCCGCCCAGGTGGAGTCCGTGGTCCGGCAGGCCGCCGGGGACCTGGCCGAGGAGGTGCGCCTCTTCGACGTCTTCCGGGGCCCGCAGGTCGGTCAGGGACGTAAGTCCCTGGCCCTGTCCCTGGTGCTGCGCGCCGCGGACCGCACCCTGACCGCTGGCGAGACCGCCGCCGTACGCAAGCGCGTGGTCAAGCGTGCGGGCAGGCTCCTGGGCGCCGAGCTGCGCAGCTGAACGGCTGACCGGGGCGCCCGGGCGCCGACCTCCTGCCCCGCACCTTGCCCAGGCTGGCTGGCCGGGCCGGGGTGCCCGGGAGGACAGTTGCGTGTACATACCCCCGGTCCGCGGCCGGTCGGGCAGGGGTGCCCGGGCCCGGCTGGTGGACGTGCCGTCATGGCGTGATACACGTCATGACGGCACGTGCGTTACCGGGACGTGAACAGACGGCGGGTCCCGGACACGGCCCCGGCCTTCAGCGATACTGGTCGTCATGAAGATTCTGCTCACGTCCTCCTCCCGCCACGGCTCGACCGACGAGGTCGCGGCCGTCATCGCCGAGCGGCTGCGTGCCGCCAGGATCGAGGTGGAGGTCATGCGTCCCGAGGACGTCGTCAGCGTGGACGGGTACGACGCCTTCATCCTGGGCAGCGCCGTCTACATGACCCAGTGGACCCCCCAGGCCGTCGACTTCGCCAAGCGCTTCCGCGACACCCTGGCGGCCAGGCCCGTGTGGGCCTTCTCCGTGGGCCTCTCCGGCCTGCCCAAGGGCAAGGTGGCCGACCCCACGCGCATTGGCCCCGTCCTGCTGGCGCTGGAGCCTGAGGACCACGTCACCTTCCCCGGGCGCTTCGCCCCCGCCGACCTGAGCCTGCGTGAGCGCGCCGTGGCCCGCCTGGGCGGGGCCTCCGAGGGCGACTACCGCGACTGGGACACCGTGCGCGCCTGGGCGGACGCCATTGCCACCACCCTCACCGCCAACGCCTGAGCCACCCGCTCCCGCCCGCCTCCCCCAACCGCGCGAGAACGGTACTTATTGCTCGTGAGAACGGTACTTGTTCCCCACGACCCGGGCCAGCTAGCGCTGGCAGCACCCGTCTGGTAGCCGTTGCCCTGCCACCCCGCGTGCCCGCCCGGACCTCCGCACGAGGGCGGTGGGCGTCCTCGGTCAGCGGGCACGTGCCATGGTGCCCGCAGGGTCGGCCTGGTCGGGGGCCAGGCCCCTCCACGCGACCAGACGTGCGCCGCTCCTGCACAGGGACGGGGCGGGAGCGGGTCCTTCACGGAGCGCCGGTGCTCCTGCGGGAACGCCGTGAGCGCCCCGTTCTCAGTACGAACAAGTACCGTTCTCGCGACGAACAAGTACCGTTCTCGCGGTACCCGGCTGTGAGCAAGGTGACGGCAGGAGGGCGTCCCGGCAATTGCATGTCTATGCAGAAAACTGTATGTTTCACGTATGAGCTGGACAGCAGCGGTCGCCGGAGCGACCGGTTACGCCGGGGGAGAGGTCCTGCGCCTCCTGGCCTCGCACCCCTACCTGGAGGTCGGTGCGCTCACCGCCTCCTCCAGCGCCGGCACCCGTCTCGGTGAGCACCACCCCCACCTGGCCGCCCTGGCCCGACGCCGGGTGGAGCCCACCGACGTCGCCCACCTGCTGGACCACGACGTCGTCGTGCTGGCCCTGCCGCACGGGGCCTCAGGGGCCGTCACCGCCGCCCTGGAGGAGGCGGGGGCCGCCGCCGGTCACACCCCCCTGCTCCTGGACTGCGGGGCCGACCACCGCCTGACTAGCGCCAGGGCCTGGGAGGACTACTACGGTCCCGGCTTCTGCCCGCCCTGGACCTACGGCATGCCCGAGCTCCTGCACGCCGGGGAGACCACCGCCACCGCCCAGCGCCGCGCCCTGGCCAGCACCCGGCACGTCGCCGTGCCCGGGTGCAACGTCACCGCCGTGACCCTGGCCGTCCAGCCGGGCGTCGCCGCGGGCCTGCTGGACCCCGGCGCCCTGACCGCGGTCCTGGCCGTGGGCTACTCCGGGGCCGGCAGAGCGCTCAGGCCCCACCTGACGGCCTCGGCCGCCCTGGGAGGTGCCCAGCCCTACGCCGTCGGCGGCACCCACCGCCACATCCCCGAGGTCGTCCAGAACCTGGAGGTCGCCGGCGCCCCCGCCGGGTCGGTGCGCCTGTCCCTGACCCCCGTCCTGGTCCCCATGAGCCGCGGCATCCTGGCCACCGTCACCGCCCCGGTGTCCGACGCCGTCGCCAGCGCCCCCGACCCCCAGGCCCTTCTGCGTGCCCCCTGGGAGGCCGCCTACGGCCCCGCTGGTACGGTCGGCGGTACGCAGGGCACAGAGGGTGCCCCGGCCAGCGGCCCCGGTACCCCGGCCGACGGCGGTCCTGGCGTGAACCCGGCCGAGGGCGAGCCCGCCCCGACCGGCGGCGAGGCCCTGGTCAACCTCCTGGAGCCGGGCACCTGGCCCACCACCGGGGCGGTCCTGGGCTCGGGCCTGGCGACCGTCCAGGTCACCTACGACGCCCGCGCCGGGGTCGCCACTATGCTGTGCGCCATTGACAACCTGGGCAAGGGGACCGCCTCCGCCGCCCTCCAGTGCCTCAACCTCGCCCTCGGCCTGCCCGAGGACACCGGCGTTATCACCGAAGGAGTCGCCCCATGAGCGTGACCACCGCCACAGGCTTCCGGGCCGCTGGAGTCGTCGCCGGGCTCAAGCGCTCGGGCAAGCCGGACCTGGCCCTGGTCGTCAACGACGGCCCCCTGGACGTGGCCGCAGGCGTCTTCACCACCAACCGGGTGGTGGCCGCCCCGGTGGTCTGGTCCCGCCAGGCGGTCGCCGACGGCGCCGCCCGCGCCGTCGTCCTGAACTCCGGCTCCGCCAACGCCTGCACCGGCGCCGCCGGCTACGCCGACACCGTGGCCACCGCCGAGAAGGTCGCCGGCCTGCTGGGGTGCCGTGCCCAGGACGTGCTGGTGTGCTCCACCGGCGTCATCGGCGAGCCCATCGCCATGCCCGCGCTCCTGGCGGGCACGGAGGTCGCCGCCAGCGAGCTCGCCGCCACCACCCAGGCCGCCCACTGGGCCGCCCTGGCCATTATGACCACGGACACGGTCCCCAAGGAGGACGCCCTGACCGTCTCCGGCTCCCAGGGGAGCTGGTCCGTGGGGGGCATGATCAAGGGCGTGGGCATGCTCGCCCCCGGCATGGCCACCGTCCTGGGGGTGCTCACCACCGACGCCGTCGTGACGCCGGAGGTGGCGGCCCGGGTGCTGGCGTCGGCGGCAGGGCGCACCGTCAACCGCATTAACTCCGACGGCTGCATGTCCACCAACGACTCCGTCCTCCTGCTGGCCTCCGGCGCCTCGGGCGTGTCCCCCGACCCCGGGGAGCTCCAGGAGGCCGTCACCGAGGTCCTGGGCCGCCTGGGCCGCCGCCTGGTGGCCGACGCCGAGGGCGCCACCCACGACATTGCCGTCACCGTGACCGGCGCCGTCAGCGAGGCCGCCGCACTGGCCGCCGCCCGCACGGTGTCCTCCTCCAACCTCCTCAAGTGCGCCGTCGCCGGGCAGGATCCCAACTGGGGCCGGGTCCTGGCCCAGCTCGGCACCGTCCCGGAGGAGGTCTGCCCCTTTGACCCCGGGCAGGTGGACGTGGCCATGAACGGGGTGACGATCTTCGCCCACGGGGCCCTGGGGAGCGACCGCTCCGAGGTGGACATGAGCCCCCGGGAGACCCGCATCGACATCAGCCTCAACGCGGGCGACGCGACGGCCACCGTCTGGACCAACGACCTCACCCACGGCTACGTCACCATTAACGCGGACTACACCACATGAGCACCACCCACCTGACCGACTCCCTGACCCCTACCCAGAAGGCCTCCGTGCTCCTGGAGGCCATGCCCTGGCTGCGCGCCTACCGGGGCGCCACCGTCGTCATCAAGTACGGCGGCAACGCCATGGTGGACGAGGACCTCAAGCGGGCCTTCGCCGACGACGTCCTCTTCCTGCACCAGGTGGGCCTGCGTCCCGTGGTGGTCCACGGCGGCGGCCCCCAGATCAGCGCCATGCTCTCCCGGCTGGGTATTGACTCCGAGTTCCGTGGCGGGCTGCGGGTGACCACCCCCGAGGTCATGGACGTGGTGCGCATGGTCCTCACCGGCGGCGTCCAGCGCGAGCTCGTCTCCCTGCTCAACCGGGTGGGCTCGGCCGCGGTGGGCATCAGCGGCGAGGACGGCGGCCTGCTGCGGGCCCGCCAGCGCCTGGCCACGGTGGACGGGGAGGCGGTGGACGTGGGCCTGGTCGGGGACGTCGTCGAGGTCAGCCCCCGCCCGGTCCTGGACCTGCTGGCCCAGGGGCGTATCCCGGTCATCTCCTCCGTGGCCCCCCTGGTCGCCGACTCCACCACCGTGCTCAACGTCAACGCGGACACCGCGGCCGCCGCCCTGGCGGTGGCCCTGCGGGCCCAGAAGCTCATGGTGCTCACCGACGTCGAGGGCCTGTACTCCGACTGGCCAGACCGCTCCAGCCTGGTCTCCCGCATTAGCGTCAGCGCCCTGGAGCGGCTCCTGCCCGACCTGGGCTCCGGGATGATCCCCAAGATGGAGGCCTGCGCGCGGGCGGTGCGCGGGGGAGTGGGCCAGGCACACGTCGTGGACGGGCGCCAGCCCCACTCCATGCTCCTGGAGATCGTCACCGACGACGGGGTGGGGACCGTGGTCTACCCCGATATCGCCGGGCCGGTCGGGGACGGTGACCTGGTGTGAGCACGAGCGCGACACCGGCTACCACCCCGCCCGCCACCCGCTCCTGGCGCGAGCGCTACCGCCAGGCGGTCATGCCCACCTTCGGCACTCCCGCCCGGGTCCTCGTGCGCGGTCGGGGCGCCCACGTCTGGGACGCCGACGGGGTGGAGTACACCGACCTGCTGGCAGGTATCGCCGTGAACTGCCTGGGGCACGCCCACCCCGCCCTGGTGGCGGCCGTCAGCGAGCAGATGTCCACCTTGGGGCACGTGTCCAACCTGTTCACCACCCCGGGGCAGATCCGCCTGGCCGAGGAGCTGGCCAGGATCGTCTACCCGGGCTCCGGGCCCGACCAGACCACCGTCTTCCTGGCCAACTCGGGCACGGAGGCCAACGAGGCCGCCTTCAAGATCGCCCGCCGCCACGGCGGGGCCGCCCGCCCCCGGGTCCTGGCCCTCCAGGGCGCCTTCCACGGCCGCACCATGGGGTCCCTGGCCCTGACCCACAAGGCCGCCTACCGCGAGCCCTTCGAGCCCCTGCCCGCAGGGGTGGAGTTCCTCCCCGCGGGTGACGTCGGGGCGCTGGAGGCGGCCCTGGGTCCGGACGTGGCCGCGCTGGTCGTCGAGCCCATCCAGGGCGAGGCGGGGGTGCGTGAGCTCCCCGAGGGCTACCTCCGGGCCGCGCGGGAGGCCACCGCCAGGTCCGGGGCGCTGCTGGTGGTCGACGAGGTCCAGACCGGTATGGGGCGCACCGGCGCCTGGATGGCCCACCACCTGCTGGCCCCGGGCGTGACCCCGGACGTGGTGACCCTGGCCAAGGGCTTGGGCGGCGGGTTCCCCGTCGGCGCCGTGGTGGCCCACGGCCAGGCGGCCCGCCTGCTGGGCCCCGGCCAGCACGGCACCACCTTCGGCGGGAACCCGGTGGCCTGCGCCGCCGCCCTGGCCGTCATCGACACCCTGGAGCACGATGGCCTGCTGGCCCGCGCGGCACGCCTGGGCCGGTCCTGGGCGGGCCAGCTGGCCGCCCTGGAGGGCGTGGCCGAGGTGCGGGGCCGGGGCCTGCTGCTGGGCGTCGGGCTGGAGGAGCGGGTGGGCCCGGCCGGCGAGGTGGCGGAGGAGCTCGCCGGGCGCGGGTTCATTGTCAACGCGCCGCGCCCTGACACGCTGCGCCTGGCCCCGCCCCTGATCCTGCCGGAGGCGGACGCGCAGGCCTTTACCGCGGTCCTGGGGCGGGTCCTGGGGGAGCGGGTGGGGGCCGCCAGCGGCGGGCCGGGATGACCGGCGTACCGGGGGCGGGCTCACACCGTAGAATATGTGACGAGACGAACACGATGAGACCGCGCCCCTAGTTTGCATGAATATACGTACAATTGTATGTTATGATTTATGACGTCACTTCCTGACCGCATGGACACCCTGGTCGCCGTCCCGGCCACCAAAGCAGCCCGCCACGCCATTATCGTCCAGGTCCTGAGCAAGGAACGTATCCGCTCCCAGGCCCAGCTCCGCCAGGTCCTGGCCGAGCGGGGGGTGCTGACCACCCAGGCCACGCTCTCACGCGACCTCGTGGAGCTTCGGGCCACCAAGGTCCGCTCGGCCGGGGGGAACCAGGTCTACGCCATCCCCCAGGCCGGTGCCCCGGGGCAGGTCGGTCCGGGCGCGCCCCTGCCGGAGAGGACCCTGGAGGAGCACGTCACCGCCCGTCTGGCCCGGTGGTGCGCCGACCTCCTGGTCACCGCCGAGTGGGCGGGCAGCCAGCTCGTCCTGCGCACCCCCGCCGGAGCCGCCCAGCTCCTGGCCAGCGCGGTCGATGACGCCATGATACCCGAGGTCCTGGGCTGCATCGGCGGGGACGACACCGTCCTGGTGATCACCCACTCCAACGCCGCCGCTGAGCGCGTGGGCGCCCACCTGCTGGCCCTGGCCGAGTCGGGTAACCGCTGACCCCCACGCCCCCGCACCCTGTGGCCCTGTGGGCGGCAGGGCGACGTCGTCGTGCACAAAAACCCACTAATAAGGAGAACCTTACTATGAGCACCCACAAGGACCGCGTCGTCCTGGCGTACTCCGGCGGCCTGGACACCTCCGTCGCCATTGGCTGGATCGAGGAGGCCACCGGCCGTGAGGTCGTGGCCGTGGCCGTCGACGTCGGCCAGGGAGGGGAGGACCTTGAGGTGATCCGTCAGCGGGCCCTGGACTGCGGGGCCGTGGAGGCCTACGTGGCTGACGCCCGTGAGGAGTTCGCGTCCGAGTACTGCATGCCCGCCCTGAAGGCCAACGCCCTCTACGAGGGCACCTACCCGCTGGTCTCCGCCCTGTCCCGCCCGGTCATCGCCAAGCACCTGGTCAAGGCCGCCCGCCAGTTCGGGGCCCACACGGTGGCCCACGGCTGCACCGGCAAGGGGAACGACCAGGTGCGCTTCGAGGTCTCTATTACCTCCATGGCCCCGGACATGGACTGCATCTCACCGGTACGCGACCTGGCCCTGACCCGTGACGTGGCCATTGACTACGCCGAGAAGCACCACCTGCCCATTGAGACCACCAAGCACAACCCCTTCTCCATCGACCAGAACGTGTGGGGCCGCGCCATTGAGACCGGGTTCCTGGAGGACCTGTGGAACGCCCCCACCAAGGACGTCTACGTCTACACCGACGACCCCACCTACCCGCCCCTGCCCGACGAGGTGACCATTACCTTCCGGCAGGGGATCCCGGTGGCCATCGACGGGCGCGAGGTCACCCCGCTCCAGGCCGTCCAGGAGATGAACCGGCGTGCGGGGGCCCAGGGCGTGGGGCGCATTGACATGGTGGAGGACCGGCTGGTGGGCATTAAGTCCCGCGAGATCTACGAGGCCCCCGGGGCGGTGGCCCTCATTGAGGCCCATCGGGCCCTGGAGGCCGTCACCCTGGAGCGTCTTCAGCGCCGCTACAAGCGCCAGATGGAGCAGGTCTGGGGCGAGCTGGTCTACGAGGCCCAGTGGTACTCCCCGCTCAAGCGCTCCATGGACGCCTTTATCGAGGACACCCAGAGGTACGTCAACGGGGACATCCGCATGGTGCTGCACGGCGGGAGGGCCACCGTCAACGGACGCAGGACCGATACCGGGCTGTACGACTTCAACCTGGCCACCTACGAGACCGGGGACACCTTCGACCAGTCCTCCTCGCGCGGCTTCATTGAGATCTACGGAATGCAGTCCAAACTCGCCGCGGCCCGCGACGTGCGCCTGGGCGGCGTCGGCTTCTGAGGACGGCAGGGGCCTCCCCGGCCCCGGCCCTGACCCCGGCCCCGTCTCTCGCGAGAACGGTACTTGTTCGTCGTGAGAACGGTACTTGTTGTTCGCGAGAACGGTAGTTGTTTGTCTGGACTGCACGAGTTCTTGCGGACCGCACCAGTTCCTGTCGGGGGCTCCTCCGTCGGAGTCAGGTGGGGAGCTGGTAGGAACGTGTGAGATCTGCAGGAACTCGTGCAGTCTGTAGACCGTGGTGGTCGGTCCCTGCCCGTTACGGGGCCTGGTGCCCCTGCGCGGGGGTTCTCCTATGCGGGGACGTAGCAGGTGGTGCAGAAGGTAGCGCCCTTCTCCTCCATGACGAGCAGGTGGCCGGGGTCGCCCAGCGGGCTAGCCTGCACGTCCGGCAGGCTGCTCGCGTACTGCCTCCCGTCCACGACCCAGGAGAGTCCGCCCACGACCCGGGAGAGCAGGACGGCTGACGGTATGTCCTGCACCGGCCTGCCGGTGGAGGCGTCCACGAGGTTCACCGACGACCTCCTGCTGGCCCAGCACACGGCGGCCGACCCGTCCGCCAGGACCGTGAAGTCGATCTTGTACCTCCCCCCGCTGAAGATGTTGTCGTCCCCCAGGCTGAGGGAGGGGCCCGCGTCCCCGGCGTCGCCCCGGCGGCTGAAGGTCCCGTCCCCGTTCTGGACCAGGGCGACGCCGTTCTCCGCCACAACGGCCGTCGCCCCGTTAAGGCTGGTCAGTGAGCGTTGGACGACGTCGACTGAGGGGACGCCGTCGAAGACGATGCGCGCGTACTGCCCGGTCTGCTCCCACTGCAGTGCGCCGTCCCAGCCAAAGGCGCGGGCTTGGGCCGTGTGCTCTGGCGCCGTAGTGACCACGACGACCCCGTCCGTGGCCAGGATAATGCCGCGCTCACTCGGCTCGACGAGCGGTGTCAGGGTCGCCGTGGTCGCTCCTGTCGTAATGTCAATCAGGTGCGGGGTAATAGTGCCACGGTCGCCACCGGCACGGGTGCGCGACGACCGGTAGCCTATGAGGACGTCGGGGCGGGCCGGGTCGAAGGAGGCCAACACATAGGCCTCGTTTGTGCGCCAGGTTTCCTGCATCTGACGGTTGACCGCGATAATAGGACCTTCTGCCTCCGCTCCGTCCCCGTCCTGGTACGGTGGCACCTTCAGCAGGAGGGCGGTGTCATTGTCGAGCGCCCCCAGGAAGACGTGAGAGGAGGTGTCCCAGGGGACGGGGGTCACGCCCCCGCTGCGCGGATCGATGATCTTGTCAACGAGCAGGGGATAGCTCCCCCACCATGACGTATGCACACTGTGGTGACCGTGCTGAAAGTCGTCCCAGTCCCAGTGCGACGCCGCCACCTCGACCGGTTCCCCGACGCCGGAACCGTCAATCGGGTAAAGACGGTAGGAACTCGGCTCCGTGTCCTCTAGGGTACCGTGGAGACCGAACACGTAGTCACCCTGGGGGGATGTGCACATGCCCCTGAATGAGTCAATGCTCCAGGTTCGGGTAGCGCCCCGGGCGAAGTCTGGTGACAGGGCGGACATGGAGAACGTTCCGTGTTTTGTCTGTGGTTCCTCTTCTGTGGGGTCCTGGGGTTCTTCTGAGAGGTAGTGGGAGAGGCTCCAGGTGCTGATGCCGCCTAGGGTGGCTAGGGCGGCTCCGCCTGCGAGGAGGGGGAGTGCTCGGTTGATGGTGCGTCGGGACGGGCCCTGGGGGTGTGTGGTCCGCGGGGTCTGGTTGTCGGTGATGGTCAGAGCGGGGGTGCTGGTGTCTGTGGTGGGTGCTGGGTAGGGGGTGGTCTGGGCCTGGTCGCCTTGCGGGGTCGTGGTCCCCGCGGTGGCCGGGACGGTGGCTGGGGCCAGACTGGTGGCCAGAGTGTTGGCGGGGGCCGAGCCCGCGGCCGGGGTCGGGTTGGTGGTTGTGGTGGCCTGGTAGTGGGTGATCCACTGGTGGAGGGCGGGGTAGCAGTGGGGGTGGGCGGCAATGGCCGGGTGGAGGTCGGGGCGGGTTGCGGCTATGCGGGCGAGCTCGGCGGCGGGGGTGTGCGGGTTGCTCAGGGCCTCGGCGTCGGGGTCTCGGGGTGGCGTGGTAGGTGATGGGGTGCTGGTCATGGGTGGAGGGTAGCTCGGGTGGCGTGTGCGTCGTCGTTCCTGGTGGGGGTAGGTTCCTGTCCGTGGTGTAGTGACCTGGTGTCCTCCTGTATCGGGGACGTACCCTAGCTGCCGGCGACGTGCCATAGTCACCGGGGACGTACTCTGGAGGTCGTCTGGGGTACGTCGCCAATGACTAGGGTACGTCATCGATAGCTAGGGTACGTTGTCGGTGACTATGGCACGTTCCCGTGGGGGATGAAGAGGGTGAGGGGGACAAGGTGCCGCGGGACCCGGTGGGCACCCCTCGCAGCGCCCCGTCCTGGCGGCGGACGGCCCCGCGGCAGGGGCGTCCGCGGCCAGGCCACCAGGACGCCCCCCGTTCTCACGGCCAACAAGTACCGTTCTCACGACGAATAAGTACCGTTCTCGCGGAGGAGGGGGTGCGCGAGGGCATGGACGCTGGGGGCGCGGGCGCCGGGCCGGCTCAGGGCCAGCGTGTTCCTGCTGGCTGGCCCCCACCGAGTCGTGCCCACGACCTAGGGCAGGTCGCTGCCCGCCCCGGCCCCTCCCGTGGTCGCCCGAGTCGTGCCCACGACCCGGGGCAGGTCACCAGCACCAGCTGGCCCCAGGATCCGGCTGGCCCCACCGCATGGCCGAGTCGGGCCGCAGGGGCGGCGGCCGGCCTCGGGATCCGGCTGGCCGCCACCGCGTGGCCGAGTCCGTCAAAAACCTCTTACTATGTCCCCGGCGGGCGTGGTCCGCCCTCGGCAACGCCGAGGCTTTGCTGACAACGTAACGGAAGGCGGCGGATCATCAATGGAGCGCACGCGGACACGCGCTGCTGTGATGAGCTCACGGCCCAGGCTCATGCCCGCGCTGGGCACCTGGGCCTCCTTCCTGACCTTCTCCGGCCAGGGAGTGCGCAATATCGTCGGGTGGACCCTGTTCGGGGTCATCGCCGCCATCAGCACTGTCATCCTCCTGGTCGTCTTCCTGCGTGAGGGGCACCGCGTCCCCCTGCGCGCCCTACCGCCAGTGGCCTGTGCCTACACCGTCCTGTGCGTCCTCAGCCTCGTCTGGTCGCAGTTCCCGGCGGAGACCGCGCTCGCAGCCGCGCTCATGGTGGCTACGAGCGCGGTCGGCATTCTGCTGGCCTGCAGCCTGTCGCTGCGTGAGCTCACCGTCGCGCTGGGACGTGCCCTGGAGGCGACGATCGCCCTGAGCCTGGTCCTGGAGGCCTGGGTCGCCCTGGTCCTGCACCACCCCCTGGCGCCCCTGTACATGCGGAACTGGGACGTGATCCCGTCGTCCTACTACTGGAGCGACGGGCTGCTCTTTCAGGGTGGACCGATCCAGGGGATCATCGGCAACCGCAACCCCCTGGCCTTCGTGGCCCTGCTGACCCTCATCTGCGTGGTCGTACGATGGCGCGACCACCAGATCAGCAACTCCCACCTCGTCGTGTGGTCCGCCCTGTGCCTGCTCACCCTGGCGCTGACCCGTTCGGCCACCGTCACCGTGGCCACGATGGTGTGCGGGGGGCTCGCCTTCCTGCTGTGGTGCCTGCGCAGGCTGGGGGGCGCCAGGCGTCGGCGGGCGCTCGTCATGGCCGCAGGGGCGGCCATGGTGGCGGGGGCCCTGTCGCTGGTCTGCAACCAGACCATCATTATGCTCCTGGGGCGCTCGCCCGACGCCAGCGGACGGTGGGTGATCTGGGAGCGGGTGATCGCGCTGTGGCAGCAGCGTCCCATCCTCGGCTGGGGGTGGATCATGTACTGGGAGCCCTGGATCCCCATGTTCCAGACCCTGGTCATCCGTCCTGACGGCACCCCTACCATGAGCGCGCACAACGCCTACGTCGAGGCGCTGTTCCAGACCGGCGTCATTGGCGCGCTGCTCATTGTCCTGCTCATGGCCCAGCTGCTGATCCAGACGGGGCGGCTGGCGCTGCGCTACCTGGACTCCGACTCCTCCGTCCTCCTGCCCGTCCTGCTGACTACGGCCCTGGCGGTGCAGGCACTCAGCGAGTCCCGCCTGCTCTCGGAGGGCAACTGGATGGTCGTCTGCGCCCTGGCTACCTGGCTGGGGCTTCACCGTATGGTCGAGAAGACGGCAAGCCGCTGGCGTCCCTCGTCAGACGCCACCCGCAGTATCTACCTCCCGACAAGCTCCCGTCGCAGCGAGCGCATGCTCGTGCCCTAGGTGCACCTCTCCGAGGTGGATGGCCGGCTTACGTAGTCGCGGTTTGACGTGCTTGGAGGTACGAGTTCAGTTTTAGTGCTTATAGCAATCCTCGCGTCGCAGCTCGATGTGCTCGGGAGGTGCTTCTCCGTGGGCGCGAGGGGCCTGTCTGGACACCCCCGTCTCCACGCTCGGCGCCCTCCCGCTGTCCATGGCCGCGAGGGTCCTGTGCTGTCTCCCGCCCCCGCGTGAGAGCAGATTGGTTATGCGCGCCCTGGTGGGGCCGGGCGCCTGGTTCTGTCGCAATCTGAGGATCAGAGCCGGGCCCACCCCGTTCCCGTCTTTGTGCACCTGATGTCCACGCAGGTCAGGGGCTTGGGCTCCAATGCGGTCGGGGGTACCTTCCGTTCTGATCCTCAGATTGCGTCACGCACACGGATCCGGGCCATCAGACAGGCGGCAGACTATCCAGAGTTCCGCATAAACCACCTCGAACTGCGCCCGGAGACCACCCGGGCGGCCCCGAGTCGCCCAGATCCGGGGCGCACGGCGTCCTCGAAGGACTGACCGGGTGTCCCTGAACTGTCCCACAGCCACCAGGCACCCGGGCCGCCAGACGACCGCCGGGACTAGAGCGCACCCGCACAGGCCAGTAGGCGCGTGCCACCCGGCAGTCCACCCCGCCACCGACTCACCATTCTCCCCGTATGGCCATGACGACCGCGGGATGGGCAGGTCCACCGGCGCCGAGTGGGACATCCTCCCTGTACCCCTATGGTCATGACGACCGCACCACCCGACAGCCCAGGTACCCGGGCTGCCCAGAACTCATTGACGGGCGCTCCTGGCGACCCGGACCCGGAGACGGCCCGACGCGCCATCCGTCCTCACCACAAATAAGTACCGTTCTCGCGGCGAACAAGTACCGTTCTCGCGAGCAATAAGTACCGTTCTCGCGGAGAGGGGGCGGACTGGCGGGTGCCGCGACGGGCAGCCGCGGAGCCAGCTCCACCACCGGCGTCGCCCCAGGCTCCCTGGTCCGTGTGGCAACCACCGGGACGGGACAGGGACGGGCCAAGGAGGAGGACAGGCTCCCTGGTCCGTGTGGCAACCACAGCCCGGAACCCAGGTCACCCAGGCTCCAGCCCGCGTGAGGCCGTCGATGACCCTAATGAGCGTGGCCCCACGGCGTCGGGAGACTCTCCTGGTCCACGTGGGCAAGCCTCGGCCCGGGCGCCCAGGCGGCGCAGGTCCCGCAGGCTCTCCCGGTCCACGTGGGCAAGCCGGTTGACGGTGTGGGCCTACAGTCCTAGGCGGAGGCCTGATAGGTGCCGCGGCCGGGCGCCGGGGGCCTACCAGGACCTGCTGAGGGGTGCCAGATCGCTCAGCCCGTGCGACCATAGGGCCATGGCTGAGACCCAGGCCGCCACGGAGGCGGCAGCGCCCAACCAGTTGTTCCCCGGTAAGCAGTTCATCTCCACCGTCCTGGAGGCACTGGATACCAAGACCCGGATGACGGGCAATATAGCCCAGCGGTACCTCATGCGCGCGGCCATGGCGGGCATGATCGTGGCCGTCTTCTACATTGTCAACTACGCCATTGTCGGGACCTTCGCCGAGCTAGGGGCGGCGGGGGTGGGGAAGTTTCTCGGCGCCCTCGCGTTCGGACCGGCCTTGGTGTTCATCTACTACACCAAGTCCGAGCTCCTGACCTCCAATATGATGGTGGTGGTCATCGGCCGCTACTACAAGCGTATTACCACGTGGCGGGGCATGAGGGTCCTGTTCATGTGCTTTATAGGCAACTTCCTGGGCGGGCTCGTCTTCGCCGTCATGTACCGTTTCTCCACCCTGGTGGGAGGCGCCACCGGGGAGCAGGCCGTCCACTCCGTGCAGGCCAAGCTGGCCTACATGGACTCGGTCTCCGGGGTGGGGGACCTCTTCGTACGGGCCATCCTGTGCAACTTCATGATCAACCTGGCAATGCTCCTCATCTACAACGGGTTCATCCACGACGACTGGTCCAAGATCGTGTCCATGATCGTGGCCGTGTTCGTCTTCGCCTTCCTGGGGTTCGAGCACTCCGTGGCCAACACGGTCCTGTTCACCGTCGTGGGCCTCACCCACGGGATCGACGTCCTGGCCGCGAGCGGGAACGTGGCCGTGGCGCTCCTGGGCAACTTCGTGGGCGGAGGCGTCCTCATTGGCGCCTACTACGCCTACGCCAACGACGACCGCTGGGTCCGCAGCCGGGTCAGGGCCGCCGTACCGCACTCCTGAGTCGGGGCGCGCACCGGCGACGTACCTTAGTCACCGGGGACGTACCCTGGAGGTACGTTGCCAGCGATTAAGGTACGTCGCCGGTGGCTACGGTACGTTCCCGGCGACTAAAGTACGTTCCCGGCGACCCGGCGTCCGTGACCGGCGTGGGGGCACGACCCGGTCCCCGTCCCGGAAGTAGGCCATGATGGCCCCATGAGTGACACCACCGCCACACCGCCCGACGCCCCCTCCTGCCCGGTCGGACCCGCCCCGGGCATGAGCCTGTGGGGAGGGCGTTTTCGCGGCGGCCCAGCCGACGCCCTGGCTGCCCTGAGCGTCTCGACGCACTTCGACTGGCGTCTGGCCCGCTACGACGTCGCCGGCTCACGGGCTCACGCCCGGGCCCTGCACGGTGCCGGGCTGCTGGACGACTCCCAGCTGGAGGACATGCTCCAGGCCCTGGACCGCCTGGAGGACGACGTCGTCTCCGGCGTCTTCGCACCCGTGCCCGCCGACGAGGACGTCCACACCGCCCTGGAGCGGGGCCTCATGGAGCGCGCCGGAGCCGACCTGGGCGGGCGCCTGCGCGCGGGGCGCAGCCGCAACGACCAGATCGCCACCCTCATCCGCATGTACCTGCGTGACCAGGCCCGCCACGTCGCCGGGCTCGTCCTGGACGTGGTCGATGCGCTCACCGGCCAGGCCGCAGCGGCAGGGGAGGCCATTATGCCGGGACGCACCCACCTCCAGCACGCCCAGCCGGTCCTGGTGGCCCACCAGCTGCTCGCCCACGCCTGGCCGCTCATGCGTGACGTGGAGCGCCTGGAGGACTTCGACGCCCGTGCCGCCGTGTCCCCCTACGGCTCCGGCGCCCTGGCCGGCAGCACCCTGGGCCTGGACCCTGACGCCGTCGCCGCCGACCTCGGCTTCTCCTCCGCCGTGGAGAACTCCATCGACGGCACGGCCTCGCGCGATGTGGTCGCGGAGTTCAGCTTCGTCCTGGCCATGACCGCCGTGGACGTCTCGCGCCTGAGCGAGGAGGTCATTATCTGGAACACCAAGGAGTTCGGGTTCGTCACCCTGGACGACTCCTACTCCACCGGCTCCTCCATTATGCCCCAGAAGAAGAACCCGGACGTGGCCGAGCTGGCACGCGGCAAGGCCGGCCGCCTCATTGGGGACCTCACCGGCCTGCTGGCCACCCTCAAGGCCCTGCCCCTGGCCTACGACCGCGACCTGCAGGAGGACAAGGAGCCGGTCTTCGACGCCGTGGACACCCTGGCCGTGCTCCTGCCCGCCGTGGCCGGCATGGTGGACACCATGGTCCTGGACTACGGGCGCATGGCCGCCCTGGCGCCTCAGGGCTTCTCCCTGGCCACCGACGTGGCCGAGTGGCTGGTGCGCCGCGGCGTCCCCTTCCGGCAGGCCCACGAGATCTCCGGTGCCTGCGTGCGAGTCTGCGAGGAGCGCGGCATTGAGCTGTGGGAGCTGAGCGACGACGACTTCGCCGCCATCGATGCCCGCCTGACGCCGGGGGTGCGCGAGGTGCTCTCCGCCGAGGGCTCCGTGGCCGCCCGCGCCGGCCGGGGCGGTACCGCGCCCGTGCGCGTCGCCGAGCAGCTGGCCCGGGCGACTGCCCACGCCGCCACCCTGCGGGCCTTCGCCCGCCAGGGCTCCCTCCTGGACGGCCTCGGGGCGCGGGTGCCAGCTGACGCCGGGACGGGGCGGGGCTAGTGCCCGGGGACGCCGGCCAGGGCCGGGTACCGCCACCCACGGACCCGCCGGCAGGGGTGGTACCGCGCCCGGGCGTGGCCCCTGAGGTGGCCGAGGTGCTGGGGCGCGACAGCCTCCAGGCCGCCCCCGCCCTCCTGGGGGCCGTCTTCTCCGCGACAGACCCGGACGGCACCGTCTCCGTGCGCCTGACCGAGGTGGAGGCCTACCGGGGCGAGGCCGACCCCGGCTCCCACGCCTTCCGGGGCCGTACGGCCCGCAACGCCTCCATGTTCGAGGCCGGGGGCGTCATCTACGTCTACTTCACCTACGGTATGCACCACTGCCTCAATGTCGTCACCGGCCCGGCCGGCCTCTCACGCGCCGTGCTCCTGCGCGCGGGGGAGGTGGTGGCCGGGGTGGATCTGGCCAGGCGACGTCGTCCCGCCGCGAGGAACGACCGCGACCTGGCCCGCGGCCCGGCACGGCTGTGCGCCGCCCTGGGACTGGACCGCTCCGAGGACGGCACCGCCCTGGGCGGGCCCGGCTCGCGCGTCAGCCTCGTGCTGCCGCCGGGTGCGGCCCCCGAGGCGGCGCGCATCCGTACGGGCCCGCGTACCGGGGTGGCTGGCCCCGGGGGTGATGGCAAGGCCTTCCCCTGGCGCTTCTGGCTCGAGGGCGAGCCCACCGTCTCCCCCTATAAGCCCGCCGCGCCCCGGCGCAGGCGGGGGAGACGATGACTGGCCCTGCCGTCGATCCCGCGGGACCGACCGACTACTGGAACCACAACACCGCCTTCCACCAAGAGCTCGTCCGGGACGCCGGGCAGCGCGGAGGGCGGGCTCTCGACGTCGGATGCGGCGAGGGGCTCCTGCTCGCGCGCCTGGCAGGCGTGTGCCGGGAAGCCGTCGGGATCGACAGTGACGAGCAGTCGCTCAGCCGGGCGCGACGGCGTCTTGAGCGCATGCCGAACGCCGAGGCGCTTCCCGCCGACATCATGGAGCCGGACCTCGCCGAACGCCTCGGCACCTTCGAGACCGTTACCTGTGTCGCCATGCTCCACCATCTCCCACTTGACGAGGGCCTGGCCGCCCTGGGCGCGCTGGTCGCTCCCGGCGGGCGGCTCATCGTCATCGGTCTGGCCGCCGAGAAGAGCCCATGGGACTGGATCATCTCCGGGTTGAGCATCCTGCCGATCCGGGTGATGAGCGCCTGGCACCGCGAGACCCGCGACGTCGGCGTCGTCACCGCCCGAGCGCGTGAATCGTTGGGGGAGATCCGAGCTGCAGCCTCGCGGATCTTGCCCGACGCCAGGGTGAGGCGGCGCTTCTACTACCGCTACTCCCTCGTATGGGACAGGCCTCGGGATGCGGGATGGATGGCGTGAACGATGTGACGCGCGCGGGCGAAGCGGGTCCTGCAGGTGGTGCCCGGCTTACCGGCCCGATCCCACTGCGGGACCTTTATGAACTGCTGAGGGACGAGTTCGGCCAGGTCGAGATGTGGCCTGCGCAGTCGGGTACCGAGTACGTCTGCGGTGCCGTCCTGGTGCAGAACACCGCCTGGGGCAGTGTCCAGCGCGCGCTGGAGGACCTGCGGCGGGCCATCGCCTTCGACCCGGCCCGCCTGCTCGCTCTCGATGAGGCCGATCTGATCGATCTCATCCGGCCCTGCGGGTTCATGAGGGCCAAGGCCCGCGCCCTGCGCGCCTACGCCAGCTGGGTCCTCAGCCCGGCGGGGACGGCCGCCCCCGGCCTGGACGACGCCGCCCTGCGCCAGGCGCTGCTGGCGCTGCCCGGATTCGGCCCCGAGACCGCCGACGTCGTCGCCCTCATGGCCTACGACCGCCCCCGCTTCATTTTCGACGCCTACGGGCGCAGGCTGCTGCGCCAGGCCGGCTACGAGGTGGGACGGCGCTACGAGGACGCCCGCCGCGCCCACGAGGCCGCGGTCAAGGCCGGAGGGTTCGACATCGTCGAGCTCAAGGACCTCCACGGGCTCATTATCCTGGCCGGCCAGCACGCCCGCGCCGCGGGCGGCTGGGAGGCCTACGGGCCCACAATCGGTATTAGGGCCTGACGCCCCTGGCCCGGGGGACAGTGCGCCGCTGTCAGCGCGTCAGCCCCAGGACGGTGGTGGGCGCGCCCGGCTCCCTGGCACCCGGGGTGCGGCACCGGACCCGGCTACAGGGCGCCGGGTGGGTCGGGTCGTGGCAGACTATCCGCGCCGGGAGCAGACCCGGCTCCGGGCGCACCGCCTGGGGCACGGCGTGCGAGAACGCACCAGGAGCACTCCGAGGTGCGCGGGAAACTCACGCGGACGCAGGGGACCTGGACGGGGACCGCCCTACGGGCCAGCCCCGGGGAAACTCACGCGGACGCAGGGAAGAGACCTGTGAGAACTAGCTCACATGGCTCATCCACGAGAAACTCACACGGACGCAGGGAAGAGACACATGGAAGGCGACAGGACAGTGACAGACATCCTGGACGAACTGCAGTGGCGTGGGCTTATCGCCCAGCACACCGATATTGACGCGCTGCGCGCGGCCCTGGCCGAGGGCCCGGTCACCTTCTACTGCGGCTTTGACCCCACGGCCCCGAGCCTCCACCACGGCCACCTCGTGGCGGTCAAGGTCATGCGCCACCTCCAACTGGCAGGGCACCACCCACTGGCGCTGGTGGGGGGCGCCACCGGCCTCATTGGCGACCCGCGCGCCAGGGGGGAGCGCTCCCTGAACACCAAGGACGTCGTGGCCTCCTGGGCCCGGTCGCTCCAGGCCCAGCTGGAGAGGCTCCTGGACTTCGACGGCGACAACCCCGCGCGCATTGTCAACAACCTGGACTGGACCCAGGCGATGAGCGCCATCGACTTCCTGCGCGACCTGGGCAAGCACTTCCGCATGGGTACCATGCTCTCCAAGGACGTCGTCGCCCGGCGCCTGGCCAGCGAGGAGGGCATCTCCTACACCGAGTTCAGCTACCAGGTCCTCCAGGCCAACGACTATCTGGAGCTCTACCGGCGCCACGGCTGCACCCTGGAGGTGGGCGGGAACGACCAGTGGGGCAACCTCGTGGGCGGCATGGACCTCATCCACAAGGTCGAGGGCGCCTCGGTCCACGTCATGACCAACCCGCTGATCACCAAGGCCGACGGCACCAAGTTCGGCAAGACCGAGGGCGGGGCCGTGTGGCTCAACCCCAAGATGCTCAACCCCTACGCCTTCTACCAGTTCTGGCTGCAGACCGACGACGCCGACGTGGTGCGCTTCCTGAAGATCTTCACCTTCCTGGGGCGTGAGGAGATCGAGCGGCTCGAGGCGGCCACGGCCGACAACCCCAGGGCGCGCCAGGCCCAGCGGGCCCTGGCCCAGGAGGTCACGGCCTGGGTGCACGGGGCCGAGGCCCTGGCCCAGGCCCAGGCGGCCACGGCGGCCCTGTGGGGGCGCGGGGACCTGCGCGAGCTGAGCGCCGGGACCCTGGCGGCGGCCACCGTCTCCCTGCCCGCCACCGAGCTCGTGGTGGGGGAGTCCACCGTGGTGGACCTGCTGGTGGGTGCGGGCCTGGAGAGGGGGCGCAACGCCGCCCGCAAGACCGTGGCCGCGGGCGGCGCCTACCTCAACAATGTCAAGGTGACCGACCAGGAGGCGACGGTGGGCGCGGACGACCTGCTGGCCGGGGGAGTGGTGCTGGTGCGCAAGGGCCGACGCACCCTCGCCGTGGCACGGACCGCCTGACCTCAATACCTGTGGGCAGAGTCACTGTTACTGGGTTTGACGGGTGGAGGCGTTCTACGTAGTGTTCTCTCCGGCCCGTGACGAGGTGGAGCGATCCACCAAGGTGCGGGCCGGGGAGCCGAGGGGCGTGACGGCGTCGAGGCAGCTCAGATCACATGGTGACGAGTTGACGAGGCGGACCTGATCCCCTAAAGTTTTCCGAGCTGCCTGAGGGCGGGGTCGCGATGATCGTGGCCGTCAATCTCTGGGTGTGTTGTTTGAGATCTCGATAGTGTGCTTGTTTTTGTGTTGTTTTGTTTGTCTGGTTTTTTGCTGGGTGTGTTCTGGGCGCGTCTTGTTGGGTGTGTCTGGGGTGTGCTTGGTTGTTTTGTTTGTCTGGGTGGTGCTGGTGCCTGGTTCTGCTGGGTTTCTGGTGTTGCCTGGGTGATTGGTTTTTTTGGAGAGTTTGATCCTGGCTCAGGACGAACGCTGGCGGCGTGCTTAACACATGCAAGTCGAACGGGCCTGCTCCTTGTGGGTGGGTTAGTGGCGAACGGGTGAGTATCACGTGAGTAACCTGCCCCCTGCTCCTGGATAACGCTCTGAAAGGGGTGCTAATACGGGGTGTGCTGGTGCTGCCGCATGGTGGTGCCGGGATAGGTTCCCCTGTTTGGGGGTTCTGGTGGGGGATGGGCTCGCGGCCTATCAGCTTGTTGGTGGGGTGATGGCCTACCAAGGCGGTGACGGGTAGCCGGCCTGAGAGGGTGGACGGCCACACTGGGACTGAGACACGGCCCAGACTCCTGCGGGAGGCAGCAGTGGGGGGTATTGCGCAATGGGCGGAAGCCTGACGCAGCGACGCCGCGTGAGGGACGGAGGCCTTCGGGTTGTGAACCTCTTTCGCCGGTGGAGAAGGCGCCCCCGTGTGGGGTGCTGACTGTAGCCGGGTTAAGAAGCGCCGGCTAACTACGTGCCAGCAGCCGCGGTAATACGTAGGGCGCGAGCGTTGTCCGGAGTTACTGGGCGTAAAGGGCTTGTAGGCGGCTGGTCGCGTCCGCCGTGAAATCCCCTGGCTCAACCGGGGGCGTGCGGTGGGTACGGGCCGGCTTGAGTGCGGTAGGGGAGGCTGGAACTCCTGGTGTAGCGGTGGAATGCGCAGATATCAGGAAGAACACCGGTGGCGAAGGCGGGTCTCTGGGCCGTTACTGACGCTGAGGAGCGAGAGCGTGGGGAGCGAACAGGATTAGATACCCTGGTAGTCCACGCCGTAAACGTTGGGCACTAGGTGTGGGGGGCCTCTTCCGGGTCGTCCGCGCCGTAGCTAACGCATTAAGTGCCCCGCCTGGGGAGTACGGCCGCAAGGCTAAAACTCAAAGGAATTGACGGGGGCCCGCACAAGCGGCGGAGCATGCGGATTAATTCGATGCGACGCGAAGAACCTTACCAGGGCTTGACATGGGCCGGTCGTCCGCGGAGACGCGGGCTCCCTTCGGGGCCGGTCCGCAGGTGGTGCATGGTTGTCGTCAGCTCGTGTCGTGAGATGTTGGGTTAAGTCCCGCAACGAGCGCAACCCCTGTCCCGTGTTGCCAGCACGTCGTGGTGGGGACTCGCGGGAGACTGCCGGGGTCAACTCGGAGGAGGGTGGGGACGACGTCAAATCATCATGCCCCTTATGTCCTGGGCTTCACGCATGCTACAATGGCCGGTACAGAGGGTTGCGATGCCGTGAGGCGGGGCGAATCCCTTAAAGCCGGTCTCAGTTCGGATCGGTGTCTGCAACTCGACACCGTGAAGCTGGAGTCGCTAGTAATCGCGGATCAGCAACGCCGCGGTGAATACGTTCTCGGGCCTTGTACACACCGCCCGTCACGTCATGAAAGCCGGTGACGCCCGAAGCCCGTGGCCCTACGGGGAGCGGTCGAAGGCGGGGCTGGTGATTGGGACGAAGTCGTAACAAGGTAGCCGTACCGGAAGGTGCGGCTGGATCACCTCCTTTCTAGGGATCTAGGGGTCTGCGGGGGGCGGGGGCGCGCACGGGCGCGCCCCCGGGTCCTCTCGTGGCCCGTCGGGAGGGCCGGACGGGCGGACAGCACGGGAACACGCTCCCTGGCCTGTGTCTGCTGGTGCCCGTGTGCGGGTGCCGGTGGGTGGGTGGGGGGTGCCCGCCTCTCCTGTTGTGGGGGGGTGGGGGCATGCTGTCGGGGTCTGGGGCTGCGTGCCCTTTTGTGTCCTGCTTCTGCTTCTCTCCTGGTTGTTTGCTGCTGCTTGTTTGGTGGTGGTGTGGGGGGTTGTGGGGGTGTGGGTGGGTTGGTTGTGAACTGTATAGTGGACGCGAGTATCTTTGTTCTCTGTGGTGTGTTTTTGTTGTGTGCCTCGCGCCCGGGTCCTGCTGCTGTTGTGGTGGGTTCTGGGGCGTGGTTTCTGCCTGTGTTGTGTGTTGTTTTTATGGGCGTTCGGTGGATGCCTTGGCACCAGGGGCCGATGAAGGACGTGGTGGACTGCGATAAGCCTCGGGGAGCCGTCTTGCGGGCCTTGATCCGAGGGTTTCCGAATGGGGGGACCCGGCGCCCGTCACGGGGCGTCACCCGCGTCTGAATGTATAGGGCGTGTGGGGGTTACGCGGGGAAGTGAAACATCTCAGTACCCGTAGGAGAGGATATTCCGTGAGTAGTGGCGAGCGGAAGCGGATGATGGCTGAAACCGTCGTGGTGCTGGTTACCCGGCAGGGTCTGCCGCGGCGGGGTTGTGGGGTCGTGCCGTCCTGTTCCTGCCGGGGCGGGGGCGTGGTGAGAAACCGTGGTGGTAGCCGAACCCCCTGGGACGGGGGGCCGTGGAGGGTGAGAGCCCCGTAGGCGGAACTGCCTCGGCCGCGCTGGCACGGTGCCCGAGTAGCACGGGGCACGTGGAATCCTGTGTGAATCTGCCGGGACCACCCGGCTGCCTGAATACCTCCTGGTGACCGATAGCGGAGTAGTACCGTGAGGGAACGGTGAAAAGTACCCCGGGAGGGGAGTGAAAGAGTACCTGAAACCGGGCGCCTACGAGCCGTCAGGGCCCTGCCGCCCCCCCGTTTTTCGTGGGGGGTGGGGGGTGGTGGCGTGCCTATTGAAGAATGAGCCTGCGAGTCAGTGGCGTGTCGCGAGGTTAACCCGTTGTGGGGTAGCCGTAGCGAGGGCGAGTCCGAACAGGGCGTCTAGTGGCGCGTCCTGGACCCGAAGCGGGGTGATCTACCCATGGCCAGGCTGAGGCACGTGTAAGAGCGTGTGGAGGGCCGGACCCGCCTGGGTTGAAAACCGGGGGGATGAGCTGTGGGTAGGGGTGAAAGGCCAATCAGACTCCGTGATAGCTGGTTCTCCCCGAAATGCATTTGGGTGCAGCGTCGCGTGGTCCCCGGCGGAGGTAGAGCTACTGGTTGGCTGATGGGCCCCACAGGGTTACTGGGGTCAGCCAAACTCCGAATGCCGTCGGGTGTGAGCGCGGCAGTGAGACCGCGGGGGATAAGCTCCGTGGTCGAGAGGGGAACAGCCCGGACCGCCGGCTAAGGCCCCTAAGCGCGCGCTAAGTGGGAAAGGATGTGCGGCCGCGGTGACAACCAGGAGGTTGGCTTAGAAGCAGCCACCCTTGAAAGAGTGCGTAACAGCTCACTGGTCAAGTGGTCGTGCGCCGACAATGTAGCGGGGCTCAAGCGCGCCGCCGAAGCCGCGGACCCCCGGCCCCCTGTGGGGGGTTGGGGGTGGTAGGGGAGCGTCCTGTGCTGGGTGAAGCCGGTGGGGTGACCCCTGGTGGACGGTGCGGGAGCGAGGATGCAGGCATGAGTAGCGAGACCGGGGTGGGAGTCCCCGGCGCCGTGTGACCAAGGGTTCCAGGGGAAGGTTCGTCCGCCCTGGGTGAGTCGGGGCCTAAGGCGAGGCCGACAGGCGTAGTCGATGGGTGACGGGTTGATATTCCCGTACCGGTGGGGCACCGCCCGTGCTGACTGGTGGGTGCTAACCCACGCCGGGTGCCGCCTTCTTCCCCTTGTCCCGGGCTTCGGCCCGGGTGGGGGTGGTGGTGCCGGGTCTGGGGGTCCTCCGCCTTGGTAGGCAAGCGTGTTAACAGGGGTGACGCACAGTGGTAGCCTCCGCGGGCCTGATGGCTTGGCCCGTCCAACCGTGTGGCCCGTCCCCCAGGTAAATCCGGGGGGCTGTCTTTGGTGACGAGGGTGAGGCGGGACGGTGACCTGCCCCGTGGGGCGGGGAAGCAGGGTGATCCTGTGGTGCCTAGAAAAGCCTCGACGCGATGGTGTGAGCCGCCCGTACCCTATACCGACACAGGTGGTCCGGCAGAGTATGCCGAGGCGGGCGGGTGAACCGTGGTGAAGGAACTCGGCAAGATGCCCCCGTAACTTTGGGAGAAGGGGGCCCTGTCCCCTGAGGCCCCGTGCGGGCTGGGGGGCGGGCCGCAGAGACCAGGGGGGAGCGACTGTTTACTAAAAACACAGGTCCGTGCGAAGCCGTAAGGCGATGTATACGGACTGACGCCTGCCCGGTGCTGGAAGGTCAAGAGGATCCGTCAGCCCCCCGCGGGGGGTGAAGCGGTGAGTTCAAGCCCCAGTAAACGGCGGTGGTAACTATAACCATCCTAAGGTAGCGAAATTCCTTGTCGGGTAAGTTCCGACCTGCACGAATGGCGTAACGACTCCCCCGCTGTCTCCACCACGGGCCCGGTGAAATTGCACTACGAGTAAAGATGCTCGTTACGCGCAGAAGGACGGAAAGACCCCGGGACCTTTACTGCAGCTTGGTATTGGCGTCCGCCGTGTCCTGTGCAGGATAGGTGGGAGGCGTGGATCCCGGCGCGCCAGCGTCGTGGGGAGCCGTTGTTGGGATACCACTCTGGGTGCGGCGTGCGCCTGAACCTCGGCCCGTGACCCGGGTCAGGGACAGTGCCTGGTGGGTAGTTTAACTGGGGCGGTTGCCTCCTAAAGGGTAACGGAGGCGCTCAAGGGTCCCCTCAGCCTGGTCGGTAACCAGGTGTCGAGTGCAAGCGCACAAGGGGGCTTGACTGCGAGACCGACGGGTCGGGCAGGTGCGAAAGCAGGAGCTAGTGATCCGGCGGCCCCGTGTGGGTGGGCCGTCGCTCAACGGATAAAAGGTACCCCGGGGATAACAGGCTGATCCTGCCCAAGAGTCCATATCGACGGCATGGTTTGGCACCTCGATGTCGGCTCGTCGCATCCTGGGGCTGGAGCAGGTCCCAAGGGTTGGGCTGTTCGCCCATTAAAGCGGTACGCGAGCTGGGTTTAGAACGTCGTGAGACAGTTCGGTCCCTATCCTCTGCGCGCGTTGGAGGCCTGAGGGGGCCTGTCCCTAGTACGAGAGGACCGGGACGGACGGACCTCTGGTGTGCCAGTTGTCCCGCCAGGGGCACGGCTGGTTGGCTACGTCCGGGAGGGGTAACCGCTGAAGGCATCTAAGCGGGAAACCATCCCCGAGACCAGGCCTCCGCACGACCACCCCCCTGGGGTGGTGTGGTAGGCCCCCGGTAGACGACCGGGTTGATAGGCCGGGCGTGGAAGCGGGGTGACCCGTGGAGCTGACCGGTACTAACAGGCCGACACAACACACACACGCGAGGCACACGCGAGCAAGCAAGCGAGCGTCAGCGCACGCGAGAGCGAGCGTCAGGCACGCGAGAGCATGCCACGGACCACCCCCCAGCGTGGGGGGTGGGCGTCCACTATACGGTCCACGACCAACCCCCGCCACACACGCTGGTCCGCACCACACCGGTGCGCACCCGCAGGGGCACACGACAGGTATAACAGAACACGGGGCACGCACCCACGACACCACCACCCCCACACGGGGACGGCAGGCACCGTGGGACACGCCCTGACCAGGCCCGTCCTGGTGGTCATAGCGGGGGAGCCACGCCCGGCCCCATACCGAACCCGGAAGCTAAGACCCCCAGCGCCGATGGTACTGCACCCGCCAGGGTACGGAAGAGCAGGACACCACCAGGACAACCACAACATATATAAACACGGGCAACTTGGCCCCCAATGAGGCGTTTGACACCGCTCTCCTTGGGGGCTAGTTCCCTACCCATGTATCGTGCCCCATCCGAAAGAAGGACAATGGCCCAGGACAGGCGCAGCCCCCACCGCTCACCCGGATCAGGAGGACAGCGGCACGGCTTCCGGTCTGCCGACGAGCGTTCCCGAGGCGGTGGACGGCAGGACCATGACGGCCCCCGCCCGCGCCGTGGTGCGGGCTCCTTCGGACGCGACTCACGAGGGGCACGGGACTCATGGGACCGGGGGTCACGCGACTTCCGGGACCCCCGACCTACGCGAGGACGGGACGAGCGTCCCGCAGGCCGTTCCTACCGTGACGACGGTCGGGATCAGCGCTCCTACCGTGACGACGACCGCCGTGGGGCGTCCGGCCGCGAGGGCTACCGCCCGCGTGGCAGGCAGGAGCGTGAGGGCCGCACGGACGCCCGGTCCGGCCCCTACGGTCGGCGTCAGACCGGGCGTGACTCGCGTCCACCGCAGCGCAACCGCGTCCCTGAGCCCCCTCTGCCCGCTGACGTCACCGCCGACCAGCTGGAGGCCTCGGCGAGACGTGAGCTGCGGGCCCTGGGCCGCCAGAACGCCGAGCGCGTGGCCCGCCACCTGGTCATGGTCCAGCGGCTCCTGGACACCGACCCCGAGGCCGCCTACCAGCACGCCCGCTACGCCGCCTCCCACGCCGGGCGCGTGGCCGTGGTCCGTGAGGCCACCGCTATCGCCGCCTACCTCTCTGACCACCACGCTGACGCGATCCGGGAGATCCGCGCGGCCCGGCGCCTGTCCGGCATCGACCTCCACCACGCTATCGAGGCGGACTGCGAACGCGCCCTGGGACGCTACCACCAGGCCCTCAAGGCCGCGGCCGCCGCCGACCCCGACCAGCTCGACGACGTCGAGGAGGGGGAGATCGCCATGGTGGTCTCCAGCATCCGCCACGAGATGGGCCAGTCGGACCTGGGCCTCATTGTCATTGAGGACGCCATCCGCCTGTTCCGCGGTGACCGCAAGACCCTTCAGCGCATGCACGCCGTGCGCGCCGACCGCCTGGAGGAGCTGGGACGTGGCCAGGAGGCGGAGTCCATTCGGGAGCGCCTGGGCCTGACCCGGCCGGAGCCCGCCCAGGACGTCGAGGTCTACGACATCCAGGAGGAGTCCGAGGAGGAGGCCCGCGCCGCCCAGGAGGGCGAGGAGGGCGCCACCCGGGACAACGACCCCGGTGAGGACCAGGACGTCGACGGCGGGGAGCACCTTGACCAGGAGGGCCGGGGCAGGGCCCGAGGCGGTGGCGAGGGGTGGCAGGCATGAGTCAGGTAGCCACCCGCGGTACGCTCCCGCCCGGGCTGCTCGGCTCCGCTACCCCCCTGGCCACCGCCTACGACGTTGCCCTGCTGGATCTCGACGGCGTCTGCTTCGCCGGCGACGCCAGGGTCCCCTACGCCGCCCAGGGCGTCGGCGGGGCCCGGGCCGCGGGCATGCGCCTGTCCTTCGTCACCAACAACGCCTCCCGGGCGCCCGCGCAGGTCGTGGCCAAACTGGGGGCCCACGACATTGAGGGCCACCCGGAGGAGGTCTTCACCGCCGCCATGGACGCCGCCGCCATGCTGCGCGAGCACCTGCCAGCTGGCTCCCTGGTCCTGGTGGTGGGAGGGGACGGGGTCCGCCAGGCCCTCCTGGACGAGGGCTTCCGGGTCACCAGCACCTCCGACGACGACCCCGCCGCCGTCGTCCAGGGCTGGGACCCCTGCGTGGACTGGGCGCTCCTGTCCGAGGGCCTGTACGCCATTACCAAGGGGGCCCTGCACGTGGCCACCAACCTCGACGCCACCCTGCCCACGGAGAAGGGCTTCGCCCTGGGCAACGGGAGCCTCGTGGCAGCCATTGCCAACGCCTCGGGCCGTACCCCGCTGGCCGGTGGCAAGCCCTACCCGGGCATCTACGAGCGCGCCCTGGCCCGCGCCGGAGGGGTACGGCCCGTGGCCGTGGGCGACCGCCTCAACACCGACCACGTGGGGGCCCGCGCCGCCTCCATCCCCGGCCTCCACGTCCTGACCGGGGTGTCCACCGCCCGTGACGTCGTCCTGGCCCCGCCCGCCGAGCGCCCCGCCTTCCTGCACACCGACCTGCGCGGTCTCCTCCAGCCCCACCCCGAGCCGGTGCGCGTGGTCGTGGACGGTGACACGTGGTGGCAGGTCGGCCAGGAGCTGGCCCGCGTGGAGGCCGACCACCTGGTTCTGGCCCGTGCCCCGCGTCCCGGGGCCCGCCAGGACCTGACCGGGGCCGCCGCCACCCTGACCCTGGACGCCTACCGGGCCGCCGCCAGCGCCGCCTGGGCCCACGCGGACGAGGCGGGGCAGGAGGCCCTGAGCGTGCCCGAGCTGACGGTGGGCCCCCCAGGACCATGACCTCCGACGCCCTCCTACCACTCCGGGACCAGGTGGCCGCCCACCCGGTCCCGGGCCCGCTCCCACCCCGGATCCTGCAGGCGCGTGAGGGCGTGGAGGCCGCCGCGGGCCTGCCCCTGGCCAAACGGGCCGCCGCCCTCCAGGAGGTCCGTGCCATGCTGGAGGCCGCCCTGCAGGCGGACTGAGCCGCTGCACGTACACGCTCAAGGCCGGGCGCCGCCCGCCTGCCCCCACAGACAGGAGAAGGAGGGCCGTGGCCCGACTCATTCGCATTGACTCCGAGCTCGTGCGCCGCGGGCTGGCCCGCTCACGTACCCAGGCCGCCCAGATGGTCACCGACGGGCACGTCACCCTCGACGGCGTCGTGGTCACCAAGCCCGCCCGACAGGTCGACCCCGCCCAGGCCCTGGAGATCCGCGTCCCCGACGACGGGTACGTCTCCCGCGGCGCCCACAAGCTCGCCGGGGCCCTGGACGCCCTGGGCTCCCGTGGCCTGGCGCCCACCGTGCGCGGGCGGCGCTGCCTGGACGCGGGGGCCTCCACGGGGGGCTTTACCGACGTGCTCCTGCGCCGTGGGGCCGCCCACGTGACCGCCGTGGACGTGGGCTACGGGCAGCTGGCCTGGTCCCTCCAGTGTGACCCGCGGGTCACCCAGCTGGACCGGACCAACGTGCGCACCCTCGACCCGGCCGCGGTGGCCCCCGCCCCCGCCCTGGTGGTGGGGGACCTGTCCTTTATCTCCCTGACCCTGGTCCTGGGCCCCCTGCTGCGGGCCGCCGCCCCCGACGCCGACCTGCTGCTCATGGTCAAGCCCCAGTTCGAGGTCGGCCGGGAGCGCCTGGGGCACGGGGGCGTGGTACGGGACCCCGCCCTCCACGTCGAGACCGTCCTGGTCGTCGCCGACCACGCCCACCGCCTGGGGGTGGGGATCGACGCGGTGACCGCCTCCCCCCTGCCCGGGCCCGCCGGCAACGTCGAGTACTTTGTGAACATGCACGCAGGCCAGGCAGGATCCTCCGGCGACCTCACCGGAGACGCCCTCACCCAGGAGACCCGTCGCGCCGTGGCCCAGGGGCCCGCGGGCGCCGGAGGCCGCAGGGGGCGCGTGTGAGCATCCGCCGTATCCTCCTGGTCCAGCGCGACCTCAACGACCAGCCGGTCCCGCCCCACCGGCGGGGCGCCTCCGTGGCCGGGGCCGTCGCCCAGCTGGGTGAGATCTGCCGCTCCCAGGGCGTGGAGCTGATCACCCAGGACGAGCTGGTCACCGACCTGACCCAGGGCGCCAGCATCGACTTCGTCCTGGTCCTGGGGGGTGACGGCACCATCCTGCGGGCCGCCGAGCTGGCGCGTGAGCAGGACGTCCCCCTCCTGGGGGTCAACACCGGTCACGTCGGCTTCCTGGCGGAGGCCGACCCCGAGGCCCTGGAGCAGGTGGTCGCCGAGGTCGTGGCCGGACGCTACACGGTGGAGAAGCGCATGACCCTGCGCGTGGAGGTCGAGGCCCCTGACGGCGCCGTCACCCGCGACTGGGCCCTCAACGAGACCGCGCTGGAGAAGCGTGACCGCGCACGCATGCTGGAGGTCGCTATCGGCGTGGACGGGCAGGCCGTCTCCTCCTTCGGCTGCGACGCCCTGCTCATCTCCACGCCCACCGGCTCGACCGCCTACGCCTTCAGTGCCGGCGGGCCGGTCATCTGGCCCGAGGTGGAGGCCCTGCTCCTGGTGCCGGTGGCGGCCCACGCCCTGTTCACCCGCCCCCTGGTGCTGGGTACCCACTCGACCCTGGAGGTCGTCATTAAGGACGCCGGGTTCGGCGCGGCCGAGATCTGGTGCGACGGGCGGCGCTGGCACGCGGTGCCCTCAGGATCCACCGTGCGCGTGACCCGCGCGACCCGGCCGGTGCGCCTGGCCCGGCTCAACGACGCCCCCTTCTCCCAGCGCCTGGTGCGCAAGTTCAACCTGCCCGTGTCGGGGTGGCGGGTCCCCGCCCGGGGGCCGCGCCGTGGTCAGGGGGAGAGGACAGCATGATCGAGTCCGTCCACATTGAGGACCTGGGCGTCATCCAGGAGGCGGACCTGGCGTTCGGGCCGGGGCTGACCGCCCTGACCGGGGAGACCGGCGCCGGCAAGACACTGGTCCTGACCTCCCTGGGCCTCCTGCTGGGACAGCGCTCAGAGAGCACGGTGGTGCGTCCGGGGGCCTCCCGCGCCCTGGTGGAGGGGACCTTCGTCCTGACCTCCGGGGGCCGTGCCGCCGACCGGGCCGTCCAGGCCGGTGCCGAGCTGGACGGGGACCTCCTCATCGCCTCACGCACCGTGCCCGCCCAGGGGCGCTCACGCGCCCACCTGGGAGGGCGCTCGGTGCCGTCGGCCGTCCTGGCGGAGGTGGGCTCCGGCCTCGTGTCCGTCCACGGCCAGGCCGACCAGCTGCGGCTGCGCTCCTCCGCGGCCCAGCGTGCCGCCCTGGACCAGCTGGGGGGCGCGGAGCACGCCCGGCGCTGCCGGGACTACGCCACGGCCTTCCGGGCCTGGCGGGAGGCCGCCGCCGCCCTGGCACGGTGGCAGGAGGGGGCGGCTGGCCGGGCGGCGGAGGCCGAGCGCCTGCGTGCCTGGCTGGAGGAGCTGGAGCAGCTCGACCCCCGCCCGGGGGAGGACGCCGCCCTGGAGGCGGAGGCCGCCCGCCTGGACCACGCCGAGGACCTGCGCCGGGCCGTCAGCCGGGCACGCGGCGCCCTGAGCGCGGACGAGGCCTCCCAGACGGTCCTGGAGCCCGACGTCGTCGCCCTGGCCGCCGGTGCCGAGCGGGCCCTGGACACCGCGGCCGGCCTGGATCCTGCCCTGGGGGACCTGGCCGCCCAGGTACGCCAGATCGGGATCCTCGCCGCCGACGCCGCCAGCGAGCTGGGCGACTACCTGGCCTCCCTGGACGCCGACCCGGTGCGCCTGTCCTGGGTCCAGGACCGCCGTAGCGCCTTAAGGAGCGCCTGCCAGCGGATCGGCGGGCCCCAGGAGCTGGAGGACGTGGACGCCCTGCTGGCCTGGGGGCGGCAGGCCAGCGCCCGCCTGGACCAGCTCGACGGCCCGCAGGACGCCGGGAGCCGGCTGCGCGCCGACCTGACCGGGGCCCGCCAGGAGCTGGAGCAGGCCGCCGCCGACCTGACCGGGGCCCGCCAGGAGCTGGCCGAGCAGCTGGAGGCGGCCGTCACCGCCGAGCTGGAGGGCCTTCAGATGCGCGGGGCTCGCCTGGTCGTCGAGCTCACGCCCCTGGCCGAGCCCGGGCCCACCGGCGCCGAGACGGTCGCCCTGCTGCTGGCCGCCCACCCCGGCGCCCCGGCCCTGCCCCTGGGCAAGGGGGCCTCGGGCGGTGAGCTCAGCCGGATCATGCTGGCCCTGGAGGTCGTCCTGGCCCAGAGTGAGACGGACCCTCAGGAGGCGGGGCGCGGGGGCCCGGCTCACGGCCGCACCTTCGTCTTCGACGAGGTCGACGCCGGTGTCGGCGGCCGGGCGGCCCTGGAGGTGGGGCGGCGCCTGGCCCGCCTGGCGCGCAGCCACCAGGTGGTCGTCGTCACGCACCTGGCCCAGGTCGCAGCCTGGGCCTCCACCCAGCTCGTGGTCCTCAAGGAGGTGGACGCCGCCCGGGACGGGGCGCCCACCACCTCCACCCGGGTCGTCCCGGTGACCGGGCAGGACCGCGTGCGCGAGCTCGCCCGCATGCTCTCAGGCCACGAGGACTCCGAGGCCGCCCTGCGCCACGCCGCTGAGCTCCTGGCTGAGGCGGGCGTGGCAGAATCCCTGACGTGAGGAACCCCTTCCGCCGTCAGGAGGCGTCGACCCAGGAGCGGCCCAGTGGTGCCGTCCGGGTGGACGCGCGCACCAAGAAGCTCACCAAGAGGCTGCGTCCGGGTGAGATCGCCGTGATCGACCACACGGACCTGGACCGCGTCTCCGCGGAGGCGCTCGTGGAGTGCCAGCCCGTGGCCGTCCTCAACGCCTCGCCGTCGGTCTCCGGCCGCTACCCCAACCTGGGGCCGGGCATCCTCCTGGAGGCGGGCATCCCGCTCGTGGACGACCTCGGGCCGGACATTATGCGCCTGCGCGAGGGCCAGGAGGTCACGGTCGACGGCGCCCAGGTCATCCGCAAGGGCGAGATCCTCGCCGAGGGCGTGGCCCAGACCCGGCAGAGCGTGGACGAGGCCATGCAGGCCGCCAAGGCCGGGCTGGCCCTCCAGCTGGAGGCCTTCGCCGCCAACACCATGGAGTACATGAAGGCCGAGCGTGACCTGCTCCTCAACGGGGTGGGCATGCCCGACATCGACACCTCCATGAACGGCCGGCACGTCCTGGTGGTGGTGCGCGGCTACTCCTACAAGGAGGACCTGGCCGCCCTCAGGCCCTACATCCGCGAGTACAAGCCCGTCATTATCGGTGTCGACGGCGGGGCGGACGCGGTCCTGGAGGCCGGTCTCAAGCCTCAGATCATCGTGGGGGACATGGACTCCGTCTCCGACAAGGCCCTGGCCTGCGGGGCCGAGGTGGTGGTCCACGCCTACCGTGACGGGCGCGCCCCCGGGCTGGGGCGCGTGCAGGACCTGGGGGTGGACCACAAGGTCTTCGCCGCCACGGGCACCAGCGAGGACATCGCCATGCTCATGGCGGACGAGGCCGGTGCCGAGCTCATTGTGGCGGTCGGGACGCACGCCACCCTCCTGGAGTTCCTGGACAAGGGCAGGGCGGGCATGAGCTCGACCTTCCTGACCCGGCTGCGGGTGGGCAGCCGTCTCGTCGACGCCAAGGGCGTCTCACGTCTGTACCGCACCAGGATCTCGAGCTGGCAGCTCTTCCTCCTGGCACTGGCGGGCCTGGTGGCCCTCGTGGTGGCCCTCATGGCCACGCCGGCGGGCCAGACCTTCCTCGGGCTCTCAGGCGCCGTCGGGGACGACATCATCAACTTCTTCCGCTCTCTCGTGGGCCTGGCACCCAGCCAGCCCTCGCTGTAACCGCGCGACAGCGCAGACGAGGCTCGTCATGATCGACTTCCGCTACCACCTGGTCTCCCTGATCTCCGTGTTCCTGGCCCTCGCCGTCGGCGTGGTCCTGGGGGCGGGACCGCTCCAGAACTCCCTGGGCACCGCCCTCAACGACCAGGTCACGGCCCTGCGCGCGGACCGCAACGCGATCCAGGCCCGGCTCGAGGCCACCGAGACCGCCGTCAACGAGCGCGACTCCTACATCGAGGCCGCGGCGGCCGCCTACCTGCCGGGCACCCTGGAGGGGCGTGACGTGGTCCTGGCGGTCCTGCCCGGGACCGAGGGCAAGGACCTGGACGCGCTCAGCGCGAACATCAAGACCGCCGGCGGCAGGGTGGTGGGGCGCGTGAGCCTGACCAGCGCCTGGGTGGACTCCTCCCGTGAGACCTTCCGCTCCACCTACGCCGGGCAGTTCGTCGGCTACCTGAGCAACGCCACCTCCGCGGACGGCAACCGGGTCCTGGGTCAGGGCCTGGGCAAGGCCCTGACGGCGTCCGACTCCAACGCGATCACGCTCATGGACCTGCTCACCGCCTCCGACACCCCGCTGGTGACCGTGGACGCCAAGCCCTCCGGCCCGGCCAGCATGGTGGCGGTGGTCGGGCCGCGCGGGGCGGGTGCCGGCGGCTCGGCGGGTGCGACGCCCACCTCGGGGCAGGACCCGAGTGCCTGGGCGGGGGTCTTCACCGGGCTGGCTCAGGAGGCCACCACCGTGGTGGTGGGCAGCGCGGACAGCAGCACCGACCTGGTGGCCACCCTGCGCTCCGCGGGCGCCTCGGTGACCACCATCGACTCCGTGGGGCAGGCCACGGCCGCCGTCAGCACGCCGCTGGCCCTGGCCGCCACCGCCGCGGGGACCACGGGCGCCTACGGCTTTGACTCCGGCGCCGAGAGCGTCATGCCGCCGGTGAAGAAGTAGGCACCCTGCCGGGCGGCCGCGCACCTGGACGTGGGTGGTGCCCGCTGGCGCAGGCGCCCTGCCGGGGGGACGCCACCGGGGGGGCGGGCCGGGGGCGCGCCCGCAGTAGCCTTGGCCCATGTCCTACGCACGACGGCGCAGCCCCCACGCCCCACGCCCCTGCTCCCCGGCCCGCATGACCCTGGTCGCGGCGGGCGCCACCTGGGCCGGCAACCTGGCCCTGGCCCTGGCTCCCGGGGCGGCCCGGCACCTGGGGCGGGTCAACTTCCACGGCCGTACCGTCAGCCTGCGCGGCGGGCTGGGGGCGGCCGCGGGGGCCGTGACGGCCGGTGCCCGCCTGGGACGGGCCTGCGCCGCGCCCGCCCGCCCGGCCCTGGCGGCGGTGGTAGCCACCGCGGCCGCGGGGGGCGCGGGGCTCCTGGACGACCTGGACCAGGGGGCCCACGACGGCCCGTCCCCGGCCAAGGGCCTGCACGGGCACCTGCGGGCCCTGGCCCGTGGGCGGGTCACGACCGGCGTGGTCAAGGTCGCCGTCATTGGCTCCGGCGCCCTGGTCGGTGGCGTGCTCCTGGCGCGCGGGCGCGGTGGGGGCCTGGTGGCGACGGCGGTGGACGCGGCGGGCTCGGCCGTGGTCATCGCCTCCTGGGCCAACCTGCTCAACCTGCTGGACCTGCGTCCGGGGCGGGCGGCCAAGGCCGCCGTCGTGGTGTGCCTCCCCCTGCTCGCGGGCGGAGGGGCGTCACGCCTGCTCGCCTCCGGGGCGCTGGGCACCGCGGCCGCGACCCTGCCCGAGGACCTCATGGAACGCACCATGCTGGGGGACACCGGCGCCAACGCCCTGGGGGCCCTGGTCGGGACCGCCCTGGCGGCCCACCCCAGCCACCTCCTGCGCGCCGTGGCGGCCGGGACCGCCACCACCCTGGTCCTGGCCAGTGAGAGGGTCTCCTTCACCCAGGTCATTGAGTCCACCCCCCTCCTGGACGCCCTGGACCGCTGCGGGCGTCTATGAGGAGGACGCCTGGCGGCGTGGTCCCACCTCCCGGCGCGGGGGACCGCACCGGGAGGGCCCCGGACCGGCGGGACCCGGCACCGGGGGGCCCCGGCGGGGTCCTGGGCGCCGCCGGGGGCGTGGCCGGGCTGACCCTGGCCTCACGCGCCCTGGGCTTCCTGCGGTGGGTGGTGCAGGCCTCCACCGTGGGCGCCGGGACGGTGGCGGGCGCCTACGCCACCGCCAACCAGGTCCCCAACGTCCTGTACGAGGTGGTGGTCGGCGGCGCCCTGGCGGCCACCGTCGTGCCCCTGCTGGCCCCCGCCACCAGCGCCGGCAGGCGCCACCAGGCCCAGGAGACCGCCAGCGGCCTGCTGGGCGTCGTGCTCCTGGTGCTCCTGCCCTTAGGGGCGGGCCTGGCACTGCTGGCCGACCCGGTGGCCCGGCTCTTCCCCGTCTCCCAGGGGGCCGACGCGGCCACCCAGGTCGGCCTGGTCGCGAGCTTCCTGCGCATGTTCGCCCTCCAGGTGCCGCTCTACGGGGTGGGCGTGGTCCTCACCGGCGTGCTCCAGGCCCACCGACGCTTTACCTGGCCCGCCCTGACCCCGGTGCTCTCCAGCCTCGTGGTCATGGCCACCTACGGGGTCTACGGCGCCATGGCCCACGGCTCGCAGACGCCCGGTCCTGCCGCCCTGCGGGTACTGGGCTGGGGGACCACCGCGGGCGTGGCGGCCCTGAGCCTGCCCCTGGTCTGGCCGGTGACGCGCCTGGGGATCCGGCTGCGGCCCGTACCGCGCCTGGACCGCGCGGTGGCCGGGCGGGCCCTGCGACTGGGCGGGGCGGGGGTGGTCACCCTGGTGGCCCAGCAGGTCAGCGTCCTGGTGGTCCTGGCCCTGGCCCGGTGGGGCGGGAGCACCGGGACCGTGGCCGTCTACCAGTACACGCAGGCGGTCTACGTGCTGCCCTACGCCGTCCTGGCGGTCCCGGTGGCCACCGTCCTCTACCCGCGCCTGGCAGCGGCCTTCGGGGCCCCGGGCGCAGGACGTGACGCCCCCGGCTCCGCCGGTGCGGACGATATAGGCGACACAGACGACGCAGGTGACGCAGGCGGCCGGGGTGGCGGGACCAGCGAGTCCGTCGGGACCAGCGGACCCGGCGCGCCCGGCGGGGGCCCGGCCCCGTCCCTTAGGGCCCGGGAGCTGGCCGCCCGCTCCACCGGTGCCGTCACGGCCGTGGCCGTGGCCGGGGCCGGGGCGCTCCTGGCCGCCTCGGCGGGGGCCGAGCGCCTGTTCTCCCTCCTGGCCGACGTCACCGGCATGGGCGCCGCCCTGGTGGCCATGGCCCCCGGGCTCGTCGGCTACGCCCTCGTCTACCAGGTGACCCGGGTCCTGTTCGCCATGGACCGCTCCCGGGGCGCCGCCGTAGTCACCGCCGTGGGCTGGCTGGTGGTGGCCGGGGGCTCGTGGGCCGGGGTGGGGGCCCTGTCCGACGGCGGGGACGGGGCCGCGACCCTCCTGGGCGTGGGCCTGGGGCAGAGCACCGGCATGGTGGTGGCCGGGGCGGGGCTCCTGGCGGTCCTGGCCCGGGTCCTGGGCGGCGGGGTCCTGGGGCCGAGCCTGCGCGCCCTGGCGGTGGGGGCGCCGGTGGCCGCCGCGGTGGGCTGGAACATGTGCTGGCTCACTAATGCCCTGGGATCCGGGCCGGGAGCGGGCAGCGCCCTGCTGGGGGCGGGGGCGGCGGCAGCAGGCGCCCTGGGCACGGCCGGGGCGACCCTGGGCGCCGTCAACCTCTGCGACCCCACCGTCCTGGGCCTGCTCACGCGCCGTGGACGCACGGGTACGGGGGCGTCGCCGTCCCGGGAGGGTGGCGCCCGCCACGAGCAGGTAACAGGGAAGGAGCAGTCGTGAGCGCACTACGGGAGGGCGGCCCGGGGGCCGGGGGCCGGGAGGACCTGGAGGGGTCCGGGATGCCGGGGTCAGGGGCCCGGGATGCCGGGGTCAGGGGCCCGGGATGCCGGGGTCAGGGGCCCGGGGGGCCGTGGGCCGGACGGGTCCTGGAGGTCAGCGGACAGGCCGCCGGGGGCGTGCGCGCCCACCTGGGGCAGTGCGTCCGGGTCCTGGACGGGCGGGGCTGGCAGGTCCTGGCCGCCGCTCCCACCGGCGTGCTCACCGGGCTCGACCTGGGGGCGGCCCGCGGGCAGGCCCTGGAGATCGGGCCCCGGCCCTCGCCCAAGGACGTGGCCGTCCTCCGCCGCCTGGGCCGTCTGGCGCGCCGGGCCGACGTCGTCCACGCCCACGGGCTGAGGGCCGGGGCCCTGGCCGCCCTGGCCCTGGGGCGCCGCCGGGGGCGTGCGCGCCTGGTGGTGACCCTGCACAACCTGCCCGTGGGCTCCCGGACCACCCGTGCCCTGGGGGAGGTGCTGGAGCGGGTGGTGGCACGCCGGGCGGACCTGGTCCTGGCCGTCAGCCCGGACCTGGCTGAGCGCGCCCGCCACCGGGGGGCCAGGGCCGTGGGGCTCGCGGTCGTCCCCGCACCCGCCGCCCCGCCCCCGGCCGGGGGCGGCGGGGCCGAGGAGGTGTGGGGGGAGGAGCGGCGGCTGCTGACGGTCGCCAGGCTCGCCCCGCAGAAGGGCCTTGACCTGCTGCTGGACACCGCGGGGATCCTGCGTGAGCGGGTCGCGGACGGGACCTGCCCGCCCCTGGGGTGGGTGGTGGCCGGGGACGGGCCGGGGTGGCGGGCCGCCCGGGAGCGGGTCAGGGCCGAGGACCTGCCGGTGAGGCTGGTGGGGCGGCGCGAGGACGCGCCCGCGCTCATGGCGGCCAGCGACCTGGTGGTCCTCACCAGCCTGTGGGAGGGCCAGCCCCTGACCCTCCAGGAGGCCCTGCGCGCCGGGGCGGCCGTCGTGGCCACCGACGTGGGCGGCACGGCCCTGACCGCACGCGAGGGGGCGCTCCTGGTGGCCCCCGGGGCGCGTGCCCTGGCCGACGCCGTCACCGGCCTGCTCAGTGAGCCCGCCGCCCTGGAGTCCGCCCGGGCCCGGGCGGCCGCGGCGGCCGCGACCCTGCCAGGGGAGGCGGACCTGGCCGCCCAGCTCACCGAGGCGCTGGGGCCGGGGACGTCTCCCCACGCCACCGGCCCGTCCCGGTGCTACGTTGGAGTCCCGTGATCAGTGCGTCTGCCCGCCCGCGCGGGAACCAGCCGGCCGTCCCCCGGCACGTCTTCGTCATCGGGGGAGTGGTCTCCTCCCTGGGCAAGGGACTGACGGCCTCCAGCCTCGGGTGCCTCCTGCGGGCCCGGGGCATCTCCGTGGCCATGCAGAAGCTTGACCCCTACATCAACGTCGACCCCGGCACCATGAACCCCTTCCAGCACGGTGAGGTCTTCGTCACCGACGACGGGGCCGAGACCGACCTGGACATCGGCCACTACGAGCGGTTCCTGGACGTGGACCTCACGGGTGCGGCCAACGCCACCACCGGCCAGATCTACTCCACCGTCATCGCCAGGGAGCGGCGCGGGGAGTACCTGGGCGACACCGTCCAGGTCATCCCGCACGTCACCGACGAGATCAAGCGCGTCATGCGCGCCCAGGCCGCCCCCGACGCCCACGGCGAGGTGCCCGACGTCATTATCACCGAGATCGGCGGCACGGTGGGCGACATCGAGTCCCAGCCCTTCCTGGAGGCCGCCCGCCAGGTCCGTGCCGACCTGGGGCGGGAGAACGTGGCCTTCGTGCACGTCTCCCTCATCCCCTTCCTTGAGGCCGCCGGGGAGCTCAAGACCAAGCCCACCCAGCACTCGGTGGCCGCCCTGCGCTCCATCGGCATCCAGCCCGACGCCCTGGTCCTGCGTGCCGACCGGCCCCTGCCCGAGGGCGTCAAGGACAAGGTCGCCCTCATGTGTGACGTGGACCGCGCCGCCGTCATCGAGTGCCCGGACGCCGCCAGCATCTACGACGTCCCGCCCACCCTCCACCACGAGGGCCTGGACGCCTACCTCGTCCAGCGCCTCGCCCTGCCCTTCCGGGACGTGGACTGGACGGAGTGGAACGGGCTGCTGGAACGGGTCCACTCACCGGAGCACCACCTCGAGGTGGCCCTGGTGGGCAAGTACGTGGATCTTCACGACGCCTACCTGTCGGTGACCGAGGCCGTCCGCCACGGAGGGTTCGAGCACAGCGCGCAGGTGGCCATCCGCTGGGTCGCCTCCGACACCTGCCAGAGCCCCGAGGGCGCCCGGCAGGCCCTGGCCGGGGTGGACGCGGTCGTGGTGCCCGGCGGCTTCGGCGTGCGCGGCATCGAGGGCAAGCTCGGGGCCCTGCGCTGGGCCCGGGAGCACCAGGTCCCCACCCTGGGCCTGTGCCTGGGGCTGCAGTGCGCGGTCATCGAGGTCGCCCGCAGCCTGCTGGGGCTGTCGGAGGCCTCCTCCACCGAGATGGAGCCGGGCACCCCCGACCCGGTGGTGTCCACCATGGACTCCCAGCGCGGGATCGTCTCCGGTGCGGGGGACCTGGGCGGCACCATGCGCCTGGGCGCCTACGACGCCGTGCTGGTCCCCGGCTCGCTCGTGGCCCAGGCCTACGGCACCACCCGGGTCCGCGAGCGCCACCGCCACCGCTTCGAGGTCAACAACGCCTACCGTCAGCGCCTGGCCTCCGTGGGCCTGCGCGTCACCGGCACCTCGCCCGACGGGGACCTGGTGGAGTTCGTCGAGCTGGACCGCCGGCTGCACCCCTACTTCGTGGCCACCCAGGCCCACCCGGAGTTCAGGTCCCGCCCCACCCGCGCCCACCCGCTGTTCGCGGCCCTGGTGGCCGCGGGCCTGGAGTACCGGCGCAGCCGCCTGCCGGACCCGGGGAGGGCGGTACCCCTGGCCGGGACGCGGACCCCCGAGGCCTCCGCCCCGGAGCCAGCGGCCCGGCCCCCGGCCCCCGACCACCACCGAGCCCAAGGAGAGGCGTCATGACCACCCCCGACCCCCAGCCCCTGGCCGACGAGCCCCAGGAGCGCCAGACCACCGCCCACGAGCGGGTGTGGTGCGGGCCCATCTTCGCCGTGGACGCCGACCACGTGCGCCTGGGGCCCGGCCAGGAGCCGGTGGCCCGCCAGGTCGTGGCCCACCACGACGCCGTCGCCGTGGTGGCCCTGCGCCAGGGGCCGGACTCCTCCCAGGACGACGGAGCCGCCGAGCTGCTCGTGGTCCGCCAGTACCGCCACCCGGTGCGCGCCGCCCTGTGGGAGATCCCGGCCGGCCTGCTCGACGTGGCCGGGGAGGCGCCGGTGGCGGCGGCGCAGCGCGAGCTGGCCGAGGAGACCGACTACCGGGCCGCCAGCTGGCACGTCCTGACCGATTTCTACGCCTCCCCGGGCTTTGCCACCGAGGGGGTGCGGGTCTTCCTGGCCCGGGGCCTGAGCCTGCTGCCCGTGGGGGAGCGGGTCGAGCGCCAGGCCGAGGAGGCCGAGTTCGTGCCCCGCTGGGTGCGCCTGGACCGGGCCGTGGACGCGGTCCTGTCCGGGGCCCTGCACAACCCGGCCACCATGATCGGGGTGCTGTCCGCCGTGCAGGCCCGCGCCCGGGGCTGGGAGGGCCTGCGCGGCCCCGACGCCCCCTGGCTGCGCAGCCCCCGGAGCCTGCACGGCCGGGGTCCCTGGGGCTGACCCCCGGCCGGCGGCGTGGGCCGCCGCGGTGCAGCGGGCCGCCGCGGTGCAGCCGGGCCCCTCCGGGCGGCCGGCGTGTGGCCAGCGGCTGGCAGCCAGCGGGCGCCCGGCGGCGGGCACCGGGGTGCCACGCGCCCTTCCGGCGTGCCCGATACCACGTTCTGACACCCTGTTCGGGACTTGCGTCCCAGGAATAACGGAACAAGTATTTTGGGTAAAATCTGGTGCGTCAAGCGAATCGGGCCGCCCGGCCCCGCCACCCTGCCGACGGCGCCGTCCGGGCCCGTCCGAGCCACCCCTACGCACCGCCGTGACGCGGAGAGGAGCAGCCATGCGCAAGGGCGACGACGAGTCCACCCGAGCCAAGGTCCTGGACCTCATCGTGGAGAAGGGCCCCATCTCCGCGGCCCAGCTCGCCGACATCCTCAGCCTGACCCCCGCCGCGGTCAGGCGGCACATTACCAGCCTGGAGCAGCGCTCCGAGATCACCGTCCACGCCCCCGCCGGGGGCGGCAAGCGCGGCCGGGGACGCCCCGCCCGCCACTACGTGGCCACGGCCATGGCCCGTACCTCCTTCGCCGAGGGCTACGCCGACCTGGCCAACCGGGCGCTGGGCTACCTCAGCCAGGTGGGCGGGACCAAGGCGGTGGACTCCTTCGCCGCCGCGCGCGGCCGAGACCTGGAACGGCGTTACATGCCGATCGTCGAGGCGGCGGGGAAGGACCCCTCGGACCGGGCCCAGGCCCTGGCCGACGCCCTGACCCTGGACGGCTACGCCGCCACCGTGCGCGACGTGGGGGACGGCACCTTCGCCGTCCAGATCTGCCAGGGGCACTGCCCGGTGCGCGACGTCGCCGGCCAGTTCCACGAGCTGTGCGACGCCGAGACGCAGGCCTTCTCCCGCCTCCTGGGGGTCCCGGTCCAGCGCCTGGCCACCCTGGCCGGCGGGGAGCACGTGTGCACCACGCACGTGCCCATCGCCATGCCCACCCTACGTACCCGCGCCGCGCGCGCGGCGGACAGACGAGCCGCCGACCGCGGTACCGCCGCGCGCGGATCCCGTCCGGCGCGCGGGGCCCGCACCCAGAACACGGAAGGAACCCGATGACAGCCCCGACCGAGGCTCCTCGCACCGACGACGAGATCATTGACTCGATCTCCACCAGCTACGACTTCGGCTGGCACGACTCCGACGAGGTCGGCTCCGCCGCCAGGCGGGGGCTGGACGAGTCCGTCGTCCGGGAGATCTCAGCCATTAAGGGCGAACCGGAGTGGATGCTCGCCAAGCGGCTCAAGGCCTACGAGATCTACCTGCGTAAGCCCATGCCCACCTGGGGCGTGGACCTGAGCCAGATCGACCTGGACGCGGTCAAGTACTACGTGCGGGCCACCGACCGCCCGACCAACTCCTGGGACGACCTGCCCGAGGACATCAGGACCACCTACGACCGCATCGGCATCCCCGAGGCCGAGCGCGAGAGGCTCGTGGCCGGGGTGGCCGCCCAGTACGAGTCCGAGGTGGTCTACGAGCAGATCCGTGAGGACCTCACCGAGCAGGGCGTCATCTTCGTGGACACCGACACCGCCGTGCGCGAGTACCCCGAGATGGTCCGCGAGTACTTCGGCAGCATTATCCCCGCCGGTGACAACAAGTTCGCCGCCCTCAACACGGCCGTGTGGTCCGGCGGCTCCTTCATCTACGTGCCCCCCGGTGTGCACGTGGAGATCCCCCTGCAGGCCTACTTCCGCATTAACACCGAGAACATGGGGCAGTTCGAGCGCACCCTCATTATCGCCGACGAGGACTCCTACGTGCACTACGTGGAGGGCTGCACGGCGCCCATCTACTCCTCGGACTCCCTGCACGCCGCCATTGTGGAGATCATAGTCAAGAAGAACGCCCGGGTGCGCTACACCACCATCCAGAACTGGTCCACCAACGTCTACAACCTGGTCACCCAGCGCGCCACCTGCGCCGAGGGGGCCACCATGGAGTGGGTGGACGGCAATATGGGCTCCAAGCGGAACATGAAGTACCCGGCTGTCTTCCTCATGGGCCCCCACGCCCGCGGGGAGGCCCTGTCCATCGCCTTCGCCGGGGAGGGCCAGCACCAGGACACCGGGGCCAAGATGATCCACATGGCGCCCCACACCTCCAGCCACATCGTCTCCAAGTCGATCTCCCGCCAGGGCGGGCGCAGCGCCTACCGCGGGCTGGTGCAGATTATGAGGAACGCCCACCACGCCAAGTCCAACGTGCTGTGCGACGCCCTCCTGGTGGACGAGATCTCCCGGTCCGACACCTACCCCTACGTGGACGTGCGCACCGACGACGTCGAGATGGGTCACGAGGCCACGGTCTCCAAGGTCAGCGCCGACCAGCTCTTCTACCTCATGCAGCGCGGGCTGACCGAGACCGAGGCCATGGCCACGATCGTGCGCGGGTTCGTCGAGCCCATTGCCCGTGAGCTGCCCATGGAGTACGCCCTGGAGCTCAACCGCCTCATTGAGCTGCAGATGGAGAACTCCGTGGGCTGACCCGCCAGCGACCGCACCCGACCGGATACCCAGCAGCCGTCAGCGGCACAGGAGCTACTCAATGGATCTCACCACCGACCACTCGCGGGCCGCCCTGGAGGGCGCCCACAGCCACGGCGCCCCACGCTACGTCGCCTCCCGCGCCGACCGCCCCACCTCCTTCGACCCCGACCTCTTCCCGGTGCCGCGCGGGCGGGAGGAGGAGTGGCGCTTCACCCCCATGAGGCGCTTCAGGCCGCTGTTCGACCTCGACGCCGTGTCCGCCGGGACCCGGCAGGCCGAGGCCACCGGGGCCCTGAGGACGGGCGTGGACGCCCCCGACGGCGTCACGGTCCGGACCCTGGGGCGCGACGACCCGCACCTGGGCAGGATCGGCGAGCCGGTGGACCGCACCGGCGTCGTGGCCTGGGCGGCCTTCCGCACCTCCACGGCGGTGACCGTCGAGGCCGGCGCCCACCTGGAGCGCGCCGTGCGCCTGACCGTGACCGGCACCCCCGACGCCAGTGCTCCCGACGCCGGCGGCCCGGACGCGGCGCCCGCCACGCCTGCTGCCCAGCACCTGCTCATTACCGCCCGGGAGGGCTCCCGGGCCACCGTCCTGCTGGACCACGTCGGTACCGCCACCCTGACCCAGACCGTGGAGATCGACGTCGCCCCCGGCGCGGACCTGACCGTGGTCACCATCCAGGACTGGGACGACGCGGCGGTGCACGCCTCCAACCACCGGGTGCGGGTGGCCGAGCGCGCCACCCTCAAGCACGTCGTCGTCTCCCTGGGAGGGGACGTGAGGATCGCCCCCGACTTCATCTTCTCCGGCGAGGGCGGGCACATTGACGCCTACGGCGTGTACTTTGCCGACGCCGGGCAGCACCTGGAGCACCGCCCCTACGTGGCCCACACCGAGCCGCACTGCTACTCCCGGGTCACCTACAAGGGCGCCCTCCAGGGCGAGGGCGCGCACTCGGTGTGGGTGGGGGACTGCCTCATCGGGGCCGCTGCCCGCGGCACGGACACCTACGAGCTCAACCGCAACCTCGTGCTCACCCCCGGCGCCAAGGCGGACTCCATCCCCAACCTGGAGATCGAGAACGGCAATATCGAGGGCGCCGGGCACGCCAGCGCCACCGGCCGCTTCGACGATACGCAGCTGTTCTACCTGCGTGCGCGCGGCATCCCCGAGGCCGAGGCCCGCCGCCTGGTGGTCCTGGGCTTCTTCGGCGAGATCGTGGGCGAGATCGGCGTCCCGGAGGTCGAGGAGCACCTCATGGGCGCCATCGAGCGCGAGCTGGAGCTCACCGGGCTCATCGCGGCCCGCGCCCAGGACCCGGCCTCCAGGTGACCGGGCCCCACGCACCGACCCCCCGTACTGACTTCAAGGAACCAGCCATGAGCACCCTGCAGATCAACAACCTCCACGTCCAGGTCGCCACCAACGACGGCCCCAAGCCCATTCTCAAGGGCGCCACCCTGACCGTCAGCTCCGGGACGGTCCACGCCATTATGGGCCCCAACGGGTCGGGCAAGTCCACCCTGGCCTACTCCATCGCCGGCCACCCCGACTACGAGGTCACCGACGGCGAGGTCCTCCTGGACGGGCAGGACCTGCTGGAGATGAGCGTGGACGAGCGCGCCCGGGCGGGCCTGTTCCTGGCCATGCAGTACCCGGTGGAGGTCCCCGGCGTCACGGTCGCCAACTTCCTGCGCACCGCCAAGACCGCCATCGACGGGCAGGCCCCCAAGGTGCGCACCTGGGTCAAGGAGGTCGGGCAGGCCATGGAGCGCCTGCGCATGGACCCCTCCTTCGCCCAGCGCGACGTCAACGCCGGCTTCTCCGGGGGGGAGAAGAAGCGCTTCGAGATCCTCCAGATGGAGCTGCTCAGGCCCCGCTTCGCCGTCCTGGACGAGACCGACTCCGGCCTGGACATCGACGCCCTGCGCATTGTCTCCGAGGGCGTCAACCGCCTCCACGCCACCACCGACGCCGGGTTCCTGCTCATTACCCACTACACGCGCATCCTGCGCTACATCAAGCCCGACCACGTCCACGTCTTCGTGGACGGCCGGGTGGCCGAGGAGGGCGGCCCCGAGCTGGCCGAGCGCCTGGAGAGCGAGGGCTACGACCGCTACCTGGCCTGAGGGCCGGCCGCTGCGCCGGGGAGCCGATCCCGCGCCCGCCGGCGCGCCGCCCTCCTGCCCCGGCCCCGCTGCGCCGGCCCTCCTGGTGCGCCAGCTCCGCTGGTGCGCCGGCCCCGCACCCACCCACCTACCACCCGCCCAGGAGGCACCATGACCCAGGAGCCCACCGCGCTGAGCGCCGCCGAGGTCCAGGCCGTCCGCGCCGACTTCCCCTTCCTTGCCCGCCCCGGCCGCGACGGGCGGCCCCTGGCCTACCTGGACTGGGGGGCCACGTCCCAGAAGCCCGAGGTCGTCATCGCCGCCGAGGCCGAGTTCTACCGCCGCTCCAACGGGGCCGCCGGACGCTCCACCTACCAGCTCGCCGACGAGGCCACCGCCGCCCTGGAGGACGCCCGCCAGGCGGTGGCCGCCTTCGTGGGGGCCCGCGGGGAGAACCTGGTGTTCACCAAGAACGCCACCGAGGCCATTAACCTGGTGGCCCTGGCCGTCGGCCACGCCAGCGCCGGGCGCCCGGCCGCGGGCGGGGCGGGGCACCGCGCCGACGACGACCCCTCCCGGCGCCTGGCCCTGCGCGGCGGCGACGAGATCGTGGTCACCCGCGCCGAGCACCACGCCAACCTGGTTCCCTGGCAGGAGCTGGCCGCGCGCACCGGCGCCACCCTGCGCTGGCTGGACCTGGACGCCCAGGGGCGCATTGACCTGGGGACCCTGGACGTGCTGGGCGAGCGCACCCGGATCCTGGCCCTGACCCACGCCTCCAACGTCACCGGGGCGGTCAGCCCCCTGGAGCAGATCCTGCCCCGGGCCCGCCAGGTGGGCGCCCTGGTGCTGCTGGACACCTGCCAGTCCGGCGCCCACCTGCCCCTGGACTTCGCCTCCCTGAGCGCCGCCGGGGTGGACGCCATGGTGCTCTCCAGCCACAAGATGCTCGGCCCCACCGGGATCGGCGCCCTGGTGGCCACCACCGACCTGCTGGCGGCCATGCCCCCGGTCCTGACCGGCGGCTCCATGATCGAGGTCGTCACCATGGGCTCCTCCACCTACATGCCCCCGCCGGCCCGCTTCGAGGCCGGCAGCCAGCCCCTGGCCCAGGCCGTGGGCTGGGGGGCCGCGGTGGACTACCTGGCGGGCATCGGCCCCGGCCGCCTGCACGCCACCGAGCGCTCCCTGACCGCCAGGCTCCTGGAGGGTGCCAGCAGGGTGGAGGGCCTGCGGGTCCTGGGGCCCGGGGACACCGAGCAGCGTATCGGCGTCGTCTCCTTCGACCTCCAGGGGGTCCACCCCCACGACGTGGGCCAGGTCCTGGACGCGGTGGGCGTGGCCGTGCGCACCGGGCACCACTGCGCCCAGCCCCTCCACGCCCACTTCGGCGTCCACGCCTCCTCGCGCGTGTCCCTGGGGCCCACGTCCACGCCCCAGGAGGTGGACCGCTTCCTGGAGGCGGTGGCCTCCGTCCGCTCCTACTTCCAGAGGTGAGCATGAACGACCTCGACCAGCTCTACCAGCAGGTCATCCTCGACCACTCCCGCGAGCGCCACGGCGAGGGGGACGTGGACTCCCCCCACGCCACCAGCCACCAGGTCAACCCCACCTGCGGGGACGAGGTGGACCTGGCCCTGCGCGTGGAGGACGGCCGCATCACCGCCCTGGGCTGGCACGGGCAGGGCTGCTCCATCTCCCAGGCCTCCATATCGGTCATGCACGACCTCGTCTCCGGCGCCGACCTGGCCACCGTGGCCCGCTTGGAGGCCGACTTCGACGCCCTCATGCACTCGCGCGGGCGGGGCGTGGAGGACACCGTCCTGGACGACCTGGACGACGCCGCCGCCTTCGAGGGGGTCTCCAAGTACCCCAACCGGGTCAAGTGCGCCCTGCTGGGGTGGATGGCCCTCAAGGACGCCCTGGCCAAGGCCGGGGCGGTCCTGGAGCGTCCCGGGCAGGACGGGCCTGCCGGCCCCTCTCCCGCCAGCTCCGCGCCCGCCGCCGTCAGCCCGGCCGACCACGACGACACCGACCCCCAGACCCCCAAGACCAAGGAGGACCTATGAGCACGAGCCCCGTCGGGAGCGACAACCCCATGGCCGCGCAGCACACCCCGGAGACGGCCGAGCTGGCGGCCGCGGACGCGGCCGCCATCGAGGAGGCCCTGCGCGACGTCATCGACCCCGAGCTCGGTATTAACGTGGTCGACCTGGGGCTGCTCTACGGCACCTCGATCGAGCCCGACGGCACGGTGGTCCTCGACATGACCCTGACCACCGCCGCCTGCCCGCTGACCGACATGATCGAGGAGCAGGCCCAGCAGGCCCTGTCCCTCATTGCCGACAGGGTCCGGGTGCAGTGGGTCTGGCTGCCGCCGTGGGGCCCGGACAAGATCACCCCCGAGGGGCGCGAGCAGCTGCGGGCCCTGGGCTTCAACGTCTGAGCCCGGGCCGGGGCCGTGCCCCGTGAGCCCCTTGGCCTCGTGCCAGGGTGCCCCAGCTGGTGGAGCTGCACATTCTTTTTACAAACCGCGATCATAGAATCGCGGGATCACGCGGATCTGTGAAGCGGCCTGGGGTCCGGAAGGCAGGATGAATGTGCAACGCGGGCGCCGTTGCACATTCATTGTGTTCCTGGACGTCTTCTGGGCCGGGATATCGTTGGAATGACGCCACTGGCCCTGCCGGGACCCCAGGATGAATGTGCAACGGCGCGCCTCAGGGCAGGTCCGGGTCCGCGACCCCCAGGACGGCCTCGCGCAGGACGCGCGCGTGACAGCGGACCCGGTCGTGGGCCGCCACCAGGAGCGTGACCCGGCCTGACAGCGCCCGGCGGCGCAGGTCGGCGACCGCCTCGGCACCAGGGGTGCGGCCCAGCTCGGCGCGGTAGTCCGCCACGAACTCCGGCCACGGCACCGTCCCGTCGTGCAGGCCCCGGCGCAGGCCGGTGCTGGGGGTGGCGTCCTTGGCCCACCCGTCCAGGGCCGCCCGCTGCCTGCTCACGCCCCGGGGCCAGAGCCGGTCCACCAGGACCCGGTACCCGTCGGCCTCCGCCGCCTCCTCCCGGATCCCCTTAATGACGACGTTCTCGGCCGCAGGAAGACTGCTCATGGCCCTACCCTAGCCCCGGCAGGCCGGGGGTGGGACCACCTTGCCGTCACGCACCCGGTGCCTGGAGCGCCCTGGCGGAACGGACCGCGGCGACCAGGGCCGCCAGGGGGAGCAGCCAGGGCCCGAGCCGCCACGCGGGGGACAGGACGTAGTCGCCGTACTCGTAGGCGAGGCTCGCCACGGCGGCGACGGCGCCCCAGGTGAGGGCGCACGCCCCCGAGGTGAGCGCCGCGAGCCCGTGGCGGCCCCGCCGGGCCTGACGGACCGCCGGGTACATGCACGCGGCGAAGACCAGGGCGCTGACGGCCATGAGGGTCGTCAGCACCGTCGGGTCGGGGACCGTGCCCAGGGGGGGCGTAGTGCGCCTCGCTGTCGCGGGCCGTCCAGTGCCCGGCCAGCTGGTCGACCAGGGCCGCGGCCGCCAGGACGACGCCAGCAGCCACCGCCGCCCGGGCAGGCGCCCCGGCCCGGGCGCGGGACTGTGTCGAGGTCTCTGTCATGGGTACTCCTTCTGCGACTGACCGGAGGACGTGCACGCAGGCTCCTCAGAGGAGCCCGGCGCCCCAGGCGCGGGCCGCCCGTGCCTCGCCCTCCTCAAGGGGACCCCGGGAGCCCGCGACGAAGCTGCGGGTCCCCACGCTCCTGGGCCTGAGCATCCTGGCGACCCGCCTGGCGGCCGACCCGCTGACCCAGTTGCGCCGGGTGACGGTGTCAATGGCGAGCACCCGCGTCCCGTCCGGGATGGTGGCGGCACCCAGCCACTCGCGCATCCCGGGCTCCTCAGGCGACCCGCCCCTGGTCCGGGCCGAGTGTCTGGAGGCCGGGGTCGGCAGCCCCCGGTTGTGGGTGGGGGCCGCCAGGACGAGCAGGGAGACGTCGCCCGGCACCGTTAATGCGGCCCGGGCGGCCGGGACGACGTCGGCCTGGGCCCCGCCCTCCCGCAGGCCGGCGGCGACCTCCTCGGCCAGCACCCGGGTGCTCCCGAAGCAGGACTCCACGATCAGCAGCGCCTTCATTACTCCCTCTCCTTGACTCCTGGCCCGGTGGACCGGTGCGGCGGCCTGGGCGCCGCGGCACCCGCTCATCGTGAGGTGTGACGCCACGTCGCACGCAAACCGTCACGGGGCGGGCTCGCGCCACCGCCTGATCGCGGCGAAGAACTGCTCCTCCAGGGCGGCGGTGACGCGGTCGTCAGAGGAGTCCACGGCGGCCAGCAGCCGGAAGAACGACCTCACCAGGTCCTCGTCCACGGTGCGCGCCAGCTGCCTCAGGAGGGCGGCATCCAGGTAGGACTCCAGGCGCCTGACGGCCTGCCCGGCTCTCCGGGCCACCTCCTCGTCGGACAGGCAGGCCGGGTCCTGCCCGTAGGCGGCCAGCGCCTCGGCGTCCTTCAACGGGTCGGGCCCGTGGAAGAGCGCCTCGGCCTGCGGCGGCATCTGGCCGCGGTAGCAGGCCAGGTCGGTGACGTCGCGCTCGCGGCGCACCGCGGCACGGGTGCGCTCGTCGGGTGCGGCGGCCTCCAGGCGGTCGAAGAAGGAGACCATTGCCGTAGGCATGGGGGAGACCGTCATCCCCTGCCGGGCCCGCTCCAGCAGCCCGGCCAGCATGTCGCGCTGCCGGGTCACCTCGGCCAGGTGTGCCTGGGCGGCCTCCAGCGCCCCGGCTAGGTCCTCCACCACCGGGTCCGTGGCCTCCTCGGTACCGGGCACGGCCTCGGTACCGGGCACGGCGCGGGTGACGTCAGCCGCTCCGCCCGCGCCGCTGGCAGGCTCCGCGCGCCCGCCGGGCCCGCCTGCACCAGGCTGGCGGGCGCCAGGGCGGTGGTCTGCACTGGGTGCGCGCCCGCCGGGCCCGCCGGGCGGGTCGGTGCGCTCAATAATCCGGCCGACGGCCGCCAGCGGGACGCCAGCCTGCACCAGCCAGCGGATCCGTGACAGGCGGGCCACGTGGGCCAGCTCGTAGTCGCGCCACCCGCCGCGCTCGGGCGGTACGGGCAGCAGCCCCAGGGAGTGGTAGTAGCGCACCGTGCGCACCGTGGTCCCGGTCAGCCTGGCAATCTCCGCAACACGCACGCCCACAGTGTGGCACGCCCCGGGGCAGTACGGCCTGGAGGGTGTCCGTACGGGCGTCCGCCCATGCCCCCGTCCGGGCCTCCGTGCACGCCCGGGCCCGTGCACCACCGCCTGCGGGGACGGGGCCCGCGCCCGGGCACGCCTCACCGGTACCTGCCCCCGCCCCGGCTCCCCCGTCCGGGCCCGGCGACAGGCGCTCGTCAGGTGGTCAGAGAACACGGAGGGCCCTTGGCGCCCACGCCCGGGCCCGGCGACGGGGTGACGGGGCCCGCACCGGGCGGGGTACCCTAGAGGGGTGTTCTACGACCTGCTGTACAAGACCGTCTTCAGCCGCATCGACCCTGAGCTGATCCACGACATCTGTATGGAAGGTATCGCGCTCACCGGCAGGATCCCCTTCCTGCGCGACTGCGTGCGCCAGGCCTGGGGACGCCGCCCCGCCTTCCCCGTGCCCAGCGCCAACCAGGGCGGGCCCCTGGCCCGCCCCGTCCCCGGCGTCCTGGGGCTGGCCGCGGGCATGGACAAGGAGGGCAGGGCCGTGGAGGGCCTGGACCTGCTGGGATTCGGCTTTATCGAGGTCGGGACCTTCACCGCCCGCGCCCAGGAGGGCAACGACAGGCCCCGCATGTGGCGCTACCCGGCCACCCGCGCCCTGCGCAACCGTATGGGCTTTAACAACCCCGGGGCCGACGAGGCCGCCAGGCGCCTGCGCGCCCTGCGCTCCACCCGCCGGGGCCGGGCCGTGGTAGTGGGCGCCAATATCGGCAAGACCAAGGTGACGCCGCTTGAGGACGCCGTGGAGGACTACCGCTACTCCGCCGCCGCCGTGGCCCGCTGGGTGGACTACCTGGTGGTCAACGTCTCCAGCCCCAACACCCCCGGCCTGCGCAGCCTGCAGGCCGTGGAGTCCCTGCGCCCCATTCTGGCCGCCGTGCGCCAGGCCGCCGACGCCGCCGCGCACCGGAGGGTGCCCCTCCTGGTCAAGATCGCCCCCGACCTGGCTGACGCCGACATCGACGCCGTCGCCGACCTGGTGGTCGACATGGGCCTGGACGGGGTGGTGGCCACCAACACGACCGTCAACCACGACCTGGGGGAGGGCGGCCTGTCCGGCGCGCCCCTGCTGCCGCGCTCCCTGGAGGTGGTGCGCCGCCTGCGCGACCGCCTCGGTGAGGGGCCCACGATTATCGGGGTGGGCGGGATCAGCTCGATCATGGACGCCGAGCTCATGCTCGACGCCGGGGCCGACCTGCTCCAGGCCTACACCGCCTTTATCTACAACGGCCCGGCCTGGCCCGGCCGCATTAACCGCGCCCTGGCCACCCGCCGCCCGGCCCGCTGAGCACCCGCCCGCCCGTGGCGGGCCAGCTGCTGCTGGCCGGGGCCCGGGGCGCCTTAGGCGGGACGCGGGTTGGGGGACTGGGTCCGGTCGGGGTCGCGCTCGACCACCTCGCCCAGGGCGGCGTCAACGGCCTCCATGACGTCCTGGGGCAGGCTCACGCCGCAGGCCTGGACGTTCTCCGCCAGCTGGGAGGGGCGGGAGGCGCCCACGATGGCGGCCGAGACGAAGTCGTGCTGGAGCACCCAGGCGATCGCCAGCTGCGGCATTGACAGCCCCACGTCCTGGGCGACGGGCCGCAGCGCCTGGACCGCGCTGAGCACCTCCGGGCGCATCCAGCGCGCGATCATCCTCGCCCCGCCGCGCGAGTCCGTGGCCCGCGAGCCCTCCGGCGCGGGCTGGCCGGGCAGGTACTTGCCCGACAGGACCCCCTCGGCCATGGGGGACCACACGACCTGCCCCATGCCCAGCTCGCTGCAGGCCGGGACCACGCGCTCCTCGATGACCCGCCACAGGGCCGAGTACTGGGGCTGGTTGGACACCAGGCGGAACCCCATCTGGCCAGCCAGCTCCTGGCCGGAGCGGATCTGGTCCGCCGTCCACTCCGAGACCCCGATGTAGAGCGCCTTGCCGCTGCGCAGCACGTCGGCGAAGGCCGCCATGGTCTCCTCCAGCGGCGTCTCGTAGTCGTAGCGGTGGGCCTGGTAGAGGTCCACGTAGTCGGTGCCCAGGCGCCGCAGGGAGGCGTTGAGGCCCTCCATAATGTGCTTGCGGGACAGGCCGACGTCGTTGGCGCCCATGGGACCCACCGGCCAGTAGACCTTGGTGAAGATCTCCAGGGACTCGCGGCGCTGCCCCGCCAGGGCCCGGCCCAGGACCTCCTCGGCGGCGCCGTTGGCGTAGACGTCGGCGGTGTCAAAGCTCGTGATCCCCAGGTCCAGGGCCGTGTGGACGCACTCGATGGCGGTGTCCGCCTCCACCTGGGAGCCGTGCGTGAGCCAGTTGCCGTAGGTGATCTCCGTGATCTTCAGCCCGGAGCTGCCAAGGTGTCGGTACGCAACCATGGCCCAACTCTAGCGATCCGGGGCACCTGCCGGGCCCAGGGCCGCACCCGGGGCGGGCGCTGAGCGAACGGGGCTTGACATACGGCGGGACGCCGGGCCCGGTCAGCTCGGGTACTGGCCCCGGCTCACCTGCGGCTTGGGGATGCGCATGATCCGCATCGTGGTGTAGCGGCTGAAGGTGTACCACCGCAGCCTCCTGGCGGCGGAGACCTTCTGCGCGCCGAACTTGGCCACCAGGCGGCGTCGCAGGCGCCACCAGCACACGAACAGGTCCACGATCATGGCCATGAACGCCAGGTAGATGAACAGCATGGTGTACCCGACCCACAGGCGGACCTGGGTGCTGACGAACTCGGCGCTGATGAACATGGTCAGCATGATCGCGAGCATCCCCAGGGGGAGGGCGAGCTCGCCGATGCTGTAGCGCGCGTCCACGTAGTCACGGATGTACCGCTTGATCGCCCCCTTGTCCCGGGTGGGCATGTAGCGCTCGTCGCCGGCGCGCATGCCCTCCTGCTGGCGCTTCCAGGCGGCGTCGCGGGCGGCCCGCTCCTGCCTCCTGGCCTCCTTGCGGTCGGTGGGCACCACCGGGTGCACGCCGCGTGCCTGCGCCTGCCTGCGCTTGGGGGTGGGGCGCCCCTTGCGGGCGCTCTGACCGGGCCTGAGGGGCGCGGGGGAGGGGGCCGGATCCGCCGGGGGCGCCTCGTCGTGCTTCTTGAACAGCTTCACGTCCCCAGGGTAGCCGGTGGCGCGCGATACCCTGCGCACATGAGCCCAACCACCCCCACCGTGAGCGTGGACGCCGTCCGCGCCGCCGTCCACGACTCCTTCCCGGCGGTCGTCTCCGACCTGACCGACCTGGTGGCCATCCCCTCGGTCTCGGCCGACGGCCACGACCAGGCCCAGGTGGCCCGCTCCGCGCGGCACGTGGCCGGCCTCCTGCGCCAGGCCGGGCTGGAGGCCGAGGTCCTGTCCGTCACGGGGCCGGGGGGCGTGCCCGGGCGGCCCGCCGTCCTGGCCCACCGGCAGGGCCCCCAGGGCGCCCGGCGCGTCCTGCTCTACGCCCACCACGACGTCCAGCCCGTCGGGGACCCGCAGGGGTGGGCCCAGCCCGACCCCTTTACCGCCGTGGAGCGCCACGGGCGCCTCTACGGGCGCGGCAGCGCCGACGACGGCGCCGGGGTGGTGGCCCACGTCCACTCCCTGCGCACCCTGCTGTCCCTGTGCGGTGAGCTGCCCTGCACCGTGACCGTCTTCATCGAGGGTGAGGAGGAGGTCGGCAGCCCGTCCTTCCGGACCTTCCTGGAGACCTACCGGGACCGCCTGGACTCCGACGTCATCGTGGTGGCCGACTCCTCCAACTGGACGGTGGGGACCCCGGCGCTGACCACCTCCCTGCGCGGCGTGGTCCAGGTCGACGTGCGCCTGGACACCCTGGACCACGCCCTGCACTCCGGCCAGTACGGCGGCCCGCTGCCCGACGCCGTGACCGCCATGTGCCGCCTGCTCGCCACCCTGCACGACGAGGCCGGGGACGTGGCCGTCCCGGGCCTGGTCGCCCGCCCCGAGGCCGCTCCCGGCTTCCCCGAGTACACCGAGGCGGCCTTCCGCGCCGACTCCGGGGTCCTGGAGGGGGTGGAGCTCGTGGGGACCGGCGACCTCACCGCCCGGCTGTGGACCAAGCCGGCCCTGACCGTCATCGGCATGGACGTCACCCCCCTCCACCTGGCCGGCAACGTCCTGTCCCCCTCCTGCACCGCGCGCCTGTCCCTGCGCATCGCCCCCGGCCAGGACCCGCTGGCCGCCCGCCAGGCCCTCGAGGCCCACCTGGCCGCCCACGTGCCCTTCGGGGCCAGGCTGACCCTGAGCTGCGGGGAGACCGGCCCCGCCTTCCAGGGCTCGGCGGACACCCCGGCCGGGCGGGACGCCTGCTGGGCCCTGTCCACCGCCTGGGGCACGGGGGCCGTCACCATCGGCCAGGGCGGCTCGATCCCCTTCATCTCCACCCTCCAGCAGACCTTCCCCGACGCCCAGGTCCTGGTCACCGGCATCGAGGACCCCGACACCCGGGCCCACAGCGAGGACGAGTCCATGCACCTGGGCGACCTGGAGAACGTGGTGGTCGCCCAGACCCTGCTCCTGGCCCGCCTGGGCGGCGCTATCGCCCCGTGAGCGGGACGGGCTGAGCGTGCGCGTCCTGCTCGCCCCCGGCGGGATGTACCCCGAGCCGCGGGGCGTACCGCTGGCCGGTGCCGGCACGGGGCTGCCCGCCCACCGGGTGGCCCGCGCCCTGGCCGACGGCTGGGCGCGCGCCCGCCCCCGTGACGTGCTGCGCCTGCTGGCCCTGCCCGACGGCGGGGCCGGCAGCGCCGCCTCCTGGCCCAGGGGGGTGACACGCTCCCACAGGCTCGAGGTGGCCGGGCCCCTGGGCGGGGAGCGCCCGGTGGACCTCCTCTGCCTCACCGCCCCGCGTCAGGGCGCCCCCCAGCCGTCCACCTGGTTCCTGGACGCCGGGAGCCTGCTGGCCCTGCCCGCCGACCCCCACCAGGCGGGCCTGCACCTCCTGCGGGGCTCCAGCCGCGGCCTGGGGCAGGCCCTGGCGGGGGCGCTGGACCTTGTCGGCGGGCGGGACACGCTGGTGGTGGGCCTGGGACGCAGCGCCGTGCACGACGGCGGCTCCGGGCTCGTCCAGGCCCTGGGAGGGGTGGAGGGCGCCCGGGACGTCGCCTCCGGGCGCGACCTGGTCCTGGCCCTGGCCGACACCACCGCCCTGGGCGGCGTGGCCGGTGCCGGCCGGGAGCTGGCCGGCCTGACCGACCTGGAGCCCGCGGTGGTCCAGGAGGCCGACCGCGCCGCCTGCACCACCGCGGTGGCACTGGCCGCCGGGCTGTCCGGGCCCGCGCCGCGGCCGGTACACCTCGTGCCACGAGGGCTGGCGGAAGGCGAGGTGGTGCGGGTCACCGCCTGGGGCACGGGGGCGGCGGGGGGATGCGCCCTGGTGCTGCGGTCCCTGGGGGCGCGGGCCCTGCCCGGGCCGCGGGTCATCTCCGGCCTGGTGGGGCTGGACCAGGAGGTGGCCGGCGCGGACCTGGTGGTGACGGCCGTGGGGGAGGCCTACACCCTCCTGGAGGACTCGGTGCCGGTGGTGGCCGGCCAGGCGGCCGCGTCCACGGCCCTGCCTGCGGTCCTCGTGGCTGGCCGGGCCCGTCTGCCCCGGTCCGAGCTCGCCCAGGCCGGCCTGGGCGGTCTGCTCACCCTGGGCCAGGGGTGGCCGGACCCCCACGGCCTGGAGGAGGCGCTGCGGCGCGCGGGCTCCCGGCTGGCCCGTACCTGGTCGCGCTGAGCCGCGGGCCCGGCGCTCAGGCGGGACGCCAGCGCTCAGGCGGGGGGCGCGACCGCCGTCGACCCGCGCACAATGAGGTCCGGGGTGAAGAGCATCTCCACCTCGGCCACCTTCTCGCCGCGGATCTGGTCCAGCAGGGTGCTCACCGCCGCCCGGCATATCCTGGCCACCGGCTGGCGCACCGTGGTCAGCGGCGGGCTGGTCATGGGGATGAGGAGGGTGTCGTCGTAGCCGATGACGGATATGTCCCGGGGCACCGTCAGCCCCTGGGAGCGCGCCCCCTGGATGACGCCCAGGGCGATAATGTCCGAGGAGCACACCACCGCGGTACAGCCCTGGGCCAGGAGCGCCTGGGCGGCGGTGGTGCCGGACTCGTAGGAGTAGAGCGTCTCCACGATCCGCAGGCGCTCACCGGGCAGCCCCGCCTCCATGGCCTGGACGTAGCCTGAGCGCTTGCGCTGGGCGGGCACCATGCGGGCCGCCCCCATGGCCAGCCCGATCCGCCGGTGGCCCAGGCCGATCAGGTGCTCCACGGCCATGCGGGCCGCCGTCCGGTCGTCGGTGGCGAAGCCCGGGGCGGTCACGGTGGGGGCGTTGCCGTTGACCAGCACGATCGGCACCCCCCGCTCCCGCAGGCGGTGGTAGCGCGTGACGTCGCCGGTGGTGTCGGCGTGGCGTCCGGAGACGAAGATAATGCCGGCCACCCCCCGCTCGACCAGCATCTCGATGTACTCGTCCTCGCTGGTCCCCCCCGGGGCCTGGGTGCACAGCAGGGGGGTGTGCCCGCTGGAGGCCAGGAGCTGCTCGATCTCCTGGGCGAACAGGGGGAAGATGGGGTTGGACAGCTCGGGGACGATCAGCCCCACCAGGCCCTGGGAGGCCTGGTGGAGGGACTCGGGGCGCTCGTAGCCCAGCAGGTCGAGGGCCACCAGGACCTGACGTCTCGTGGTGTCGGCCACATTGTCCTTGCCGTTGAGCACCCGGGAGACGGTGGCGGTGGAGACGCCGGCCTGCTCGGCGATGTCGGCGAGGGTGATGCGCTGGGGCATGACTGGTCCTTAGTCGGTGGTCCGGGAGTCGGCACGGTAAGGGGTCGCCGTCACTGACGCGGTCCCCCGGGTGGTGCCAGGAGGACGACGGCGGATCCGGGGCCGGTGGCACCCACCCGCACGACGGCCTCCTCCTGGTCGTGCACGACGCTCACGCCGTCCAGGCAGTGGCGCTCCACGACCCCGCCGGCGGGCAGAGCGGGCAGGGGTACCAGGATACTGTCGCAGGCCCGGCGGGCCAGGACCACCAGGACGTCGCCGGCGGGGTGCGTACGGGTCCACGCCACCATGTCCGGCCCGGCGTGGACGAGCCGGGTCCCGCCCCGGCGCAGGGCCACCAGACGGCGGCGCAGGGCCGCCAGGCGGCGGTAGCGTGAGAGCACGACCTGGTCCACCGGGCCCCAGGAGCCCCGCTCGCCCACGGTCGCGCCGTCGCTGTCGCCGCCGTCCGCCCAGGGCATGGTGGTGCGGGAGTGCTCCCCGGTGCGGCCGGTGGCACCCAGCTCGTCGCCCATGAAGACGGTGGGGACCCCCGGGGCGGTGAACAGCGCCGTCGCCGCCACCAGGTGGTTGGCCCGGGAGCCCACGACGGTGCGTACCCGGGGGGTGTCGTGGGAGCACAGGAGGTTCATGGAGCGCGCCCAGGAGCTGGCGGGCAGGTGGGCGGCGTACAGGCGGACCCCCCGGAGGACGGCGTCGCCCGGCAGGTGGGGGATCGAGGTGGGGATGCCCAGCCAGGTCAGGTTGTCGGCGGGGTCCGGGTCGCCCAGCCAGCTCCACAGGGGCTCGGTGAAGCCCAGGTAGTTCATGGCCCCCTGCCACCCGGGGCCCTCCAGGTCCCGGGAGGCGTCGTAGCCGTGCTCGGCCACCAGCCAGGTGGGGCGCCCCGTGGTGTCGCTGACCTGGCGCATGGTGGCGCGCATGTCCTCGGCGACCTGGTGGGCGAGGTCCACCTGCCCCAGGCGTCCGGTCATATTGGCCACGTCCACCCTCCACCCGTCGGCCTCCACGGGCCCCGTCAGCCACTGGGCGGTCACCGAGCCGGGGCCCCTGACCAGCAGGTCGCGCAGGGCGGGGTCCTGGTGGTTGAGCTTGGGGAGGCTGGGCACGTCCAGCCAGGCGTCGTAGCGGTCGGGGTAGTGGGTGAAGGAGTAGTAGGAGACCTCGGGGGCGTCGGGGCGGGAGGTGGCCGCCCTGAACCACTCGTGGGTCACGCCGGTGTGGTTGGTCGTCAGGTCCAGCACGAGCCGCATGCCGCGGGCGTGCAGGGCCCGGCTGAGCCGGGTCAGGGCCGCGGTCCCTCCCAGGAGCGGGTCGACCTGCCTGAAGGTCGTGGAGTCGTAGCGGTGCGCGGAGCGGGCGGGGAAGACGGGGGTGAGGTAGACGGTGTCCGCCCCCAGGGAGCGGATCCAGTCCAGCCGCGAGACGACGCCGTCGAGGTCGCCTCCGTACCAGGCGGCGCTGGCGGCGTCCCCGGCGTCGGGGGGCTCGGTCCCCCAGGCGTGGGGGACGGCCCAGTCGGGGGCCTGCCGCAGGTGGCCGGAGCGGGAGAAGCGGTCGGGGAAGACCTGGTAGACGATGGCGTCCAGGACCCACTGGGGGGCGTCGTCGTGGGCCAGGACCTTGAAGTCGGTGGCGTCGGGGACGTCGTGGTCGCTCAGGCCCGCGGCGTGGTACCACAGGTAGGGGCGGGGGCCCCGGGGCTCCAGCAGCAGGAAGCGGTAGCGGTTGAGGGGGTTGAGGAGCGCCACCGTCCCCTGCCACCAGGAGCCGGCCGCCGTGGCGCCCGCCCGGGTCATGGGGGTCACGACGGGCTCGCCGTCGACCACCTGGCGCAGGATGACCTGCTCGGGGCGGCGGGCGGCGGGCACCCACAGCCTGGCGGTGAGGCGGGCGCCGGGGTGGCGCGTCCCGGTGAGGAAGGAGGGGCCGGTGTCGTGGTGGGGCTCGTCAACCAGCCCGGCACGGTGGGCGCGCGACGTCAGGCTCATGGGAGGTCCTTCTTTCGTGGGGCCGGGCGCGGGCGGCGGGCGCGACGGCGGGGGGGAACGGTCCGGGGGCGCCACCCGAACGTGGCGCCCCCGGAGCGGGAGCAGGCCTCAGCCCTTGACGGCGCCGGCGGTGGCGCCGCCGACGATGTACTTCTGGAGGAACTGGAAGAGGGCGATGACCGGGATCATGGTGAGCACGGCGCCCGCTGCGAACAGGCCCAGGTTGTTGGACCGGTCGCCGGACAGCAGGCCGTACAGGCCCACGGCCAGCGTCTTCTTGGAGTTGTCGGTCAGGAAGATCGAGCCCAGGAGGAAGTCGCTGATAATTCCGACGAAGGACAGCAGGAAGGTCGTGGCCAGGATCGGCTTGAGCGTGGGCAGCAGGATGATGCGGAAGACCTGCCAGTGGGTGCACCCGTCGATAATGGCGGCCTCGTCGAGCTCCCTGGGGATCGTGTCGAACGTGCCCTTGATGAGCCAGACCTGGCCCAGGGCCCCGCCCATGAGGGCCAGGCAGTACCCGGTGAGGGTGTTCAGGCCCAGGACCGGGACGATGTCGCCGATCTGGGAGATCATGTTGTACAGGGCGATCATGGACAGGATGGCCGGGAACATCATGATGAGCAGCAGCGCCAGCAGCCCGCCGCGGCGCCCCTTGAAGCGGAAGCGGCTGAAGGCGTAGGCGGCCAGGACGGACAGGAAGATCTGCGAGGCCGCCACGATGGAGCACACGATGATGGTGTTGAGGTACCACCGCAGGAACGGCCCGCGGGCGCCGGACAGGAGGGTCTGGTAGTTGACGAGGCTGATCCGGGTGGGGATGAGCCTCGTCGAGGCCACGGTCCCCAGGGGGTTGAACGAGGCCGAGATGACGTAGAGCACGGGGAAGGCCGCGAAGAGGATGGCGAGGACGCCGATGACGTGGCGCCAGCCGATCTCGCGGAACCAGCGCCCGAAGGGCATCCGGTTCATCTCGATCTCGGGGGCGCCGTCGGGGCCGGTGATGGATTCGGTCTTAGCCATGGTGATGCTTCCTTCCCGCGCTCAGTTGATGTCTTCGAGCGCCCTGGTGGCGCGGAACTGGATGGCGGCGAGAACGCCGGTGATGATGAACAGGATCACGGAGACCGCGGAGGCGAAGCCGTAGTCCGCGCCCGAGCCGCCGAAGGCGATGCGGTAGATCATCGAGATGAGGATGTCCGTGCCGCCGCGGGTGTACTCCCCCTCGGCGAAGGGTCCGCCCTGGGTGAGCAGCTGGATGGCGTTGAAGTTGTTGAAGTTGAAGGCGAAGGAGCTCACCAGCAGCGGGGCGACCGCGACCAGCAGCAGCGGGGTGATGATCTTCGTCGTGGCCTGGAAGCCGGTGGCGCCGTCGACCTTGGCGGCCTCCTTGACGTCGGAGGAGATCGACTGGAGGGTCCCGGTGCACACGATGAACATGTAGGGGAAGCCCATCCAGGTGTTGGTCAGCAGAATGGCGACCTTGGCCATGGTCGGGTCGCTGAGCCAGGGGATGCCCACGTGCAGCATCTGGTTGATCAGGCCGAAGTCCTTGTTGTAGAAGTTCGACCAGATGAGCAGGGAGATGAATCCGGGGACGGCGTAGGGCAGCAGGAGGAAGGACCGGTAGAGCTTCCTGCCCTTGATCCGGTCGTCATTGAGGACCAGCGCCAGGAAGAAGCCGAGGATGAAGGTCAGCAGGACCGAGCCGAAGGCGAAGGTCAGCGTCCACAGGAAGGCCTGGAAGAACTGGCCGGCGATCTTGCCGTCGGACAGCAGGCGCGAGTAGTTCGCCAGTCCGACGTTCTGCTGCCAGGACTGGGGCAGCCTGTTCCCGTTCGCGTTGACGAAGTACTCGGAGATGCCGACCTTCTGCACCGTGTAGACGTCTCCGGTCTCGGTGTTGGTGATGGAGTCCGCCGCCTCGTCGTAGACCATGGTCTTGGTGCCCTCGAAGGCGGACTTCACCCCCTGGACCTTGACGGTGGTGGTCTCCGAGACCGGCACCGTGAGGCTGGTGATCGCGTCGTAGGCGCTGTTGACGTCCGTGTGGGACAGGATGGTGTAGCCGTCGGCCCCGGTGACGAAGCCGTTCTCGACGGTGACCGTGGAGGGGTCGACCTTCTGGACGGTTTCGCCGTCCGAGCCGCGCAGGACCTCATTGGTTCCCGTGTCGACGAGGAACAGGGTGAAGGGGCCGCCCGTGGCGGAGCCCGTGGTGGCGACCGTGAGGTTGTAGATGGGCGAATCCGGTGCCTGGACGACCGAGTTGTTGGTGATGGTCGTGATGGCCTCCTCCTTGGTGTTGCGGAAGCCGTCGCCGAAGTTGGTGAAGGAGGTCTGCACCGTCATGACGATGGGGACGATGAGGAAGACCGCGAGGAAGAAGGATCCGGGGAACAGGTACTTGCCGGGGATGAAGCGCTTGGTGGAGTACAGGGCGAAGATCGCCGCGGCCGCCAGCAGCACGATCACGAGCCACGCCCACATCTGGAACTTGATGAGCAGCGGCACGAGGTAGATGGCGGCGGCCAGGGTGAGGGCGAGGACCGCGACGCGGCCGAGGATGGCGGGCACGCTGGTCGACTTCTCCCGGGGCGCGACGGGGGAGGATGTCGTCATTGTCGATGAGCCTTTCTAGCACGGGTGGTGCTTGAGGTGGGGGAGGAGCGGGGGTGGGGCGGAGTATTCCGGGCTCCGGTGACGGGGGTTCAGCCGATATTGCGCTTGATCTCCTCGCCGGCGCTCCTCATGGTCTGCTCCGGGTCGGCCCCCTTGACGATATTGGCCTGGGCCAGGCCCAGCGGCTGCCACACCGCGCTCATGGCGGGGATGGCGGGCATGGGGTCGGCTCCGGCGGCGAATTCGGCGATGGTCGCCATGTCGGGGCTGGAGGACTTGAGCTTGTCGGCCAGGTCCTTCTGGGCCGGCGGGAGCTCGTTGAGGGGGAACATGGCCTCGGCGAAGGAGGAGTCCTTGGCGACGTCGGCCACGAGGGTCTCGGCGAAGGCCCTGTTCTTGCCCTTCGAGGCGACGTAGAAGCAGTTGACCCCGGCGAAGGGCGTGGCCGTGGAGCCCTCGATGTCCCCGAAGCCCGGGATCTTGGCGATGGTGTAGTTGATCCCGGCCTTCTTGATGTCGGCGATCGCCCAGGGGCCGGAGATCAGGTAGGGGGCCTTGCCCTCGGTGAACAGGGAGATCGCGTTGTCGATGGTGATCGAGTTCCTGAGCACGCCCTCGGCGCCGAGGGCGCCGATCTTCTTGGCGGCCGCGATCGAGCCCTCGCCGCCCACGCCGAGGTCGCCGGCGAGGTAGCCGCCGTTGGCGTCCTTGCCGAACAGGTAGCCGCCGGCGGCGGTGTAGATGGGCTCCATGTTGTAGGCGTCGCCCTTCTCGCCGACGGGCAGGGACAGGACGACCTCGGTGCCCGCGGCCTGGCCGGCGGTCACCAGCTCCTCAATGGTCGCGGGGGCGGTCACGGAGGTCAGGGCCTTGTTGACGAACAGGGCCAGGGTCTCCACGGAGTAGGGGACGCCGTAGGTCTGGCCCTCGTAGGCGACGGCCCGGAGCGCGATGTCGGTGTAGTTGGCCCGGGCCTCCGCGGAGAGCGCGATGGGCAGGATGGAGCCGTTCTGGACGAGGTTGCCGATCCAGTCGTGGGCGCCGAGGACCACGTCGGGCCCGTTGCCCGCCTGGTTCGCGGTGATGAAGTTGGACTGGAGGTCATTGGCGACCGTCTGGACCGTCACCGTGATGCCCTGCTGCTCGCCCCACTTCTTGGCGAATTCGGTCAGTGAGTCGGCCTTCTTCTGGTCGGCCCAGATAACGAGGTCGACGGCGGCGTCGTGGACCACGGGCTCACCGGAGGCCTGGGCGCTGGGGGCGTCGGTGGGGCCGGAGGAGGATCCGGAGGTGGTGGAGTCGTCGCTTGAGCAGGCCGCTGCGGTGAGGGTGGCGGCGATGGCGGTCACGGACAGGAACGACCGGCGGTTGAGGATCACCGTGATTCTCCTTCGAATCGGAGGTAGTGGGTGGGGGGACGGTGCGCCCGGTGAGACGAATGTAACTCCTTCGTGCAAGGATTGCAAGAGCTTTGGAACAACTCCTTGCACGGGCCCCTCGGCCGGGCACGCCTGCGCGCCGCCCCGGGGCCAGGCGGCGTGCCGGGGCGGCGCGGGGCGCAAGGGACCCAGGCGAGGTGGCGGGGTGGCGCGCCGGGGCCTAGCGCACCGTGCTGGAGCGCAGCCAGACCGTCGTGGTGGGGGGCACCCTGAGGATGCCGTCGGACTGGTCCAGCATGTGGGAGGAGAGCAGCACCTTGGCCCCCGCGGGCAGCACGACCGCCTCCTGGGTGGTGTTGACCAGCACCAGGGCGTCACGGACCAGGAGGGTCAGCACGCCCGGGGGGCACCACCCCACCCCGGTGACAAAGGCCAGGGGGGCGTTGGCCAGGCCCCGCTCGCGGCGCAGGCTCGCGGCGTAGCGGATGGTCTCCAGCGGGGAGCAGAACTGGTAGGTCTGGCCGACCAGGGTCTGGGCGATGACCCGGGCCAGGTCGGTGGGGCGCAGGTCGCGTACCTCCTCGCCCAGGCAGACCTCGTCGCCCTGGCGGACGTAGACCACGCCGGGCAGGGAGAGCATGAGGGTCTGGAGGGCCAGGGCCCGGCGGACGCGGGTGTCGGCGTCCACGGCGAACCACCGGCGCCCGTCACCGGGGTCGGTCTCGGGACCCAGGGCGTAGCTGGGCAGGACGCGCCACATGGGCGGGGCGCCGAACCGGTCGTGCTCGCGCAGGGACCGAGAGATGTGCCGGGTGATGGAGCCCGCGTCCCACCGCACCAGCATGAAGGAGTCGTCGCGCAGGTGGTGGAACCAGTCGTCCTGGAGGTGGTGGCGCAGGTTCTGGGGGTAGCCCGCCGAGACGTCCGCGCCCAGGATCCCCTCGGGGGCGTACTCCACCAGGAGGGCCTGGATGGCCGAGACGTAGCCCGAGATACGCTCCAGGTCGGTCCGGCCGGTCACCTGCGGGGGGACGATCGTGCCCAGGTCCACGCCGTCGGAGCCCGCCTCCAGGAAGGCCTCGGCGCGCCGCAGCAGCCCCGGGCCCAGGGACTCGCGCCCCATGACCACGGGGTTGGGCTCACGGGCGGAGCGGCCGGTGACCGGCCCCAGCGCCCCCGAGACGCGGGTAATGACCCTCAGGCCGCGTTCGTGGGCCCTGGCGATAAAGGCCCGTAACGCCTCGACGTCCTTCTCCGCGTCCGGATCCACCCAGGCGGGGCGCACCAGGAGCGTCTGGAAGCCCAGGGAGCTGACGTGGGCGAGGTCGTCCAGGGCGCCGCGCAGGTCGTCGGCGGTGACCTCGGGGGATATGACCTCGTACACGAGCCCCTCCCGCCACCACTGCGACGGCCCGTTGTACGGGCGGTGGACGAGGGTGGTCGTCGTCGTGGTCACAGTACTCCCTTCCTCCGGGTGGGGAACCCGGACGGTGACCCCGGGGAGGCGGGCCGCAGTATGACGCTAGTGCCAGACCACGAGGCCACGGCCTCACGTCGGGTGGTTGACGTTATGGTAGCGCGACCGGCACTACCGTGTGGACATGCAGAAGACCTCGCCTGTGGGACCGCACACGGACCCCCCGCCCGCCGACCCGCCCGACGCGGGCCTGCCTGACGCAGTCCTACCCGCCGCTGGCCCGCCTGACGCCGTCCCACCTGACGCGGGCCCGTGCCGTCCGCCTGGGGGCGGGTACACCTGCCACGACACCGAGCGCCGGGTGCCCGAGGACCACAGCCACTCCGCGCGCACGCCCTTTGAGCGTGACCGCGCCCGGGTCCTGCACTCCTCGGCGCTGCGCCGCCTGGGCGCCAAGACCCAGGTCCTGGGCCCGGGCAGCGACGACTTCGCGCGCACCCGCCTGACCCACTCCCTGGAGGTGGCCCAGGTGGGTCGCGCCGTGGCCCAGGCCCTGGGCTGCGACCCGGACGTGGTCGACGCCGCCTGCCTGTCCCACGACCTGGGCCACCCGCCGTTCGGGCACAACGGCGAGCGGGCCCTGGACACCGTGGCCGCCGGCATCGGCGGGTTCGAGGGCAACGCCCAGACCTTCCGGATCCTCACCCGACTGGAGCCCAAGACCCTGGACGCCGCCGGGGGCTCGGTGGGCCTGAACCTCACCCGGGCCGTCCTGGACGCCGTGGCCAAGTACCCCTGGGCCCGGGGCCGGGGACCCGGGGGAGCCCGGGGCAGGAGCGCGCGCAAGTACTCCGTCTACGCCGAGGACCAGGCCGCCTTCACGTGGGTGCGTACCGACGCCCCCGGGCAGCGCCGCTGCCTGGAGGCCCAGGTCATGGACCTGTCCGACGACGTGGCCTACTCGGTGCACGACGTGGAGGACGCCATCGCCCTGGGTCTCATGGACCCCTCTGCCCTGGGCCCCCGGGAGGTCGAGTCCGTGGTGGAGGCCACCCGGGGCTGGTACGGGGAGGCGGTGGGCCGCGACGCCCTGGGGGCGGCCTGGGAGCGCCTGGCCGCCGACCCGGCCTGGATCCGCTCCTACGACGGGGGGCTGGTCGACGCCGCCGCCTTAAAGAACCTCACCAGCCAGCTCATCGGCCGGTTCGTCTCCGCCGTGGCCGCCGCCACCCGCCAGGCCTTCGGGGACGGGGACCTGACCCGCTACGCCGCCGACCTCGTCGTCCCCGCGGACACCGCCGCCGAGATCCTGGTCCTCAAAGGGGCCGCCGTGCGCTACGTCATGGCCCCCCGTGAGCACGAGCCGGTCTACCTGCGCCAGCGCACCACCCTGTTCGACCTGGCCGACGTCCTCATGGGCTCCGGCGGGTCCCACCTGGACCCGCTCTTCGCCGAGGGCTGGCACCGGGCCCGGGACGAGGGCGGCCGCCTGCGCGTGGTAGTGGACCAGCTCGCCTCACTGACCGACACCTCGGCCCGCAGCTGGCACGCCCGCCTGTGCGGCATGTTCTCCGCCATCTAGGTGTCCCTCTTGTCCCTCGTGGGAGGCTGAGCGCCGTGCAGTCCGCCCCGGCCTGGGGGCCGCCGGCGTACTCGATCCGCGCCTCCTCCAGCAGGGCCGCGTCCCCCGCCCGGGGCCGCGACGGCCCGCACTACCTGGGGCCGTGACCCCTGCGCCCCGCCTGGGGCCCGCCGTCCCGCACCGCCCGCCCCGGGGCGCACGCCCTAGGATGGGCCCATGGCGGGACTGATCAAGCGCGAGGACATTGAGGCGGTGCGTGAGCGCGCCCGCATCGAGGACGTCGCCGGGGAGCACGTCACCCTCAAGCCCGCCGGCGTGGGCAGTCTCAAGGGACTGTGCCCCTTCCACGACGAGCGCACCCCCTCCTTCCACGTGCGCCCCCAGCTGGGCCTGTTCCACTGCTTCGGGTGCGGGGAGGGCGGGGACGTCATCGCCTTCGTGGAGAAGATCCACCACCTGTCCTTTACCGAGGCGGTGGAGTACCTGGCGGGGCGGACCGGCGTCCAGCTGCGCTACGAGGAGGGCGGGGGAGTGCGCCGGGGCGTGGAGCCGGGCACCCGCCAGCGCCTCCTGGACGCCAACCGGCTGGCCGAGGCCTTCTTCACCGAGCAGCTGGCCACCCCCCAGGCCCAGGCGGCCCGCGACTTCCTGACCGGGCGCGGCTTCGACCGCCTCGCCGCCGCCCACTTCGCCGTCGGCTACGCCCCCGCGGGCTGGGACAACCTGGCCCGCCGCCTGCGCGACGCCGGCTACACCGAGCACGAGCTGGTGGAGTCCGGGCTGTGCTCCCGGTCCAGCGGCGCCCGCGTCTACGACCGCTTCCGTGACCGCCTCATCTGGCCCATACGAGACGTGACGGGGGCCACCATAGGCTTTGGGGCCCGGAGGCTCTCCGAGGCCGACCAGGGCCCCAAGTACCTCAACACCCCCGAGACCCCGGTCTACCACAAGGGGCAGGTCCTCTACGGCCTGGACCTGGCCAAGAAGGAGATCGCCCGCAGCCACCAGGTCGTCATCGTCGAGGGCTACACCGACGTCATGGCCGCCCACCTCTCCGGGGTCACCACCGCCGTGGCCACCTGCGGGACCGCCTTCGGGGAGGGGCACACCCGCCTGGTGCGCCGGCTCCTGGGGGACGTGGCCGACCCCTCCGCCGGGGTCATCGCCGGCAACCGGGCCCGCGGGGGGGAGGTCGTCTTCACCTTCGACGGCGACGCCGCCGGGCGCAAGGCCGCCCTGCGCGCCTACGCCGAGGACCAGCGCTTCGCCGCCCAGACCTTCGTGGCCGTGGACACCCGCGGCCTGGACCCCTGCGACCTGCGCCTGGCGGAGGGGGACTTAGGTATCCCCCGCCTGCTGGAGCGCCGTGTGCCCCTGTTCGAGTTCGTCATCCGCGCCGCCCTGGACGACCTCAACCTGGACACCGCCGAGGGGCGGGTCGCCGGGCTGCGGGCCGCCGCCCCCGTGGTGGCCGGGATCCGTGACCTGGCCCTGCGCCGGGAGTACACCCGCCGCCTGGCGGGGTGGGTGGGGATGCCCGAGGAGGAGGCGGTCGCCTCCGTGCGCCAGGTGCAGCGGCGCCAGCGCCGCTACGAGGAGGAGCCGGGGCTGGTGCCCGCGCCCCCGGCCGGGGCCCTGCCCCCGCCCACCGACCCCGTCACCCAGCTCGAGCGCCAGGTCCTGGAGGTCATGGTCCAGGTCCCGGTGCTCGCCGCCGAGGTCGGGGCGGACGACCTGGGCCCGGAGGCCTTCTCCCAGCCCGTGCACCGGACCGTCTACGAGGCCGTGGCCGCGGGCGGGGGCGTGGGCGCCGTCAACGACCTGGTGGACCGGGCGACCGCCGCCGGCCTGTCCCGTCCCGAGGCGGTCGCCCGGGCCACCACCCACTGGGTGGAGCGGATCCGCGCCGAGGCGCCCCTGGCCCAGGTCGCCGCGGCGGTGACCGAGCTGGCGGTGGCCCCCCTGCCGGTGCAGGCCTCCCGCGCCGACCGCGACCAGGACGAGGCGGTGCGCCGCTACGCGGCCGGGGTCTGCGGCGCCCTGGCCGCCACGGAGGTCAACCGGCGCCTGGCCGCCCTGCGGGCCCGCCAGCGGCGCATGTCCCCCACCGAGGACGGCTACCGGGAGCTCTTCGAGGAGATCGTCGGGCTGGAGAACCGCCGTCAGCAGATACTCAGGCGCTAGGCGGGCCCTCGCCCCGCGGCCCCGGGGACCGGCTCGGTCAGGGCAGCCTCCACGTCGGCGGCCGTCCGTCGCCCCACGGGGCCGGGCGGCCGCCGGTAGCGGACCGGCCCCACCGGGGGCCGCCAGCCGCTAGCCTGGGGGCGTGGACACCAAGCCCCTCACCGTCGCCGACGTCCTGAGCACCCTGCGCCAGGCCGCCCCGCCCGAGCTGGCCGAGCCCTGGGACTCCAACCAGCTCATCTGCGGGGACCCCGCTGATCCGGTCTGCTCGGTGCTCCTGGCCGTGGACCCCGTCACCGCCGTCGTCGACGAGGCGCTGGAGCGGGGCGTGGACATGGTGGTCACCCACCACCCCCTCTACCTGCGCGGCACCGACCACGTCAGCGCCACCGACGCCAAGGGATGCTGCGTCCACCGGCTCGTCCGGGCCGGGGTCGCCCTGGCCAACGCGCACACCACCTGGGACGCGGCCGCCGGGGGCGTGGCCGAGGCCCTGGCCGCGACCGTGGGCCTGGGGCGCACCGTCCCCCTGGAGCCCGCGCCCGGCGCACCCCACCTGGGAATAGGTCGGGTGGGGGACCTGGAGGAGGCTACCACCCTGCGCGACCTGGCCCACCGCGTCGCCGCCGCCCTGCCCGACTCCGCCCCGGGCCTGCTGGTGGGCGGGGACCTGCAGGCCACCGTCCGCCGGGTCGCCGTCAGCGGGGGTGCCGGGGACTCCCTGCTGGGGGCCGCCCGCGCCAGCGGGGCCGACGTCTTCCTCACCGCCGACCTGCGCCACCACCCGGCCAGCGAGCACCTGGAGGAGGGCCGCCCCTACCTGCTGTGCGGCACCCACTGGGCCACCGAGTGGGTGGGCCTGCCCCCGCTCGCCCGGTACCTGGAGCACGGCGCGGCCGCCCGGGGACGTACACTCACCACGTACGTGTCCGTGCTCGTCACCGACCCCTGGGCCCTGCGCCTGTCCACGGGCGTGACGGACGCGGACCCCGCCCCGGAGCCCCCAGAGTAAGGACCACGACCGTGACGAGCGCCCCCCTTGCCCAGCAGCGGCTGCTGATCGACCTGGCGCGCCTGGACGCCGACCTGGCGCGTCTGTCCCACGAGCGCCACGACCTGCCGGTGCTGCGTCGTATCGAGGCCACGGTGGAGCGGCTCAGGAGGAACCGCCGCGACGCCGCCGCCGCTGGCGCGGCCCTGGACGAGGCCCGCGAGCGGGCCGCCCGCTGCGAGCAGGACGTGGCCCAGGTGACCCGACGCGCCCAGGTCCTGCGTGAGCGCCTCCACTCCGGGGCCGCCCCCGCCCGGGACCTGCCCGCCATCCAGGGGGAGATCGACCAGCTGGGACGGCGTCAGGGGGTGCTGGAGGACGCGCAGCTGGAGGCCCTGGAGGCCCTGGAGACCGCGCAGGCCCGCCTGGACGACCTGGCCGCCCAGGAGGCCGGGATCCGCGCCGAGGGCCGGGAGATGACGGCCGAGCGCGACGCCGCCTTCGAGCGCCTGGACGCCGAGCGCTCACGTGTCCAGCGGTCCCGGGACGACCTGGCCGCCAGGATCGACGCCGACCTGCTCGCGGAGTACGAGCGGGTGCGTGCGGCCACCGGCGGCCTGGGCGCCGTCGCCCTGTACGGCAGCCGCCTGGAGGGCGGGACCGTCGAGATCGGCCCCCAGGAGCTGGCCCGTATCGCCGCCGCCCCCCTGGACGCCGTCGTCCACGCCGAGGACAATGACGTCATTGTGGTGCGTATGGAGCCCTGAGCCAGCTGGCCGCCCGGCCCTGGAATGGCCAGCCGCCCGGCCCTGGCCCCGGGCGGCGGGGTCGGCTAGAGTCAGGGTGCGGACGAGCCGACCGGGCGGCCGCGGTACCACCGAATAGTGGGCTGAGGAACGTCCGGGCTCCACAGGGCAGGGTGGTGGCTAACGGCCACCCGGGGTGACCCGCGGGACAGTGCCACAGAGAACAGACCGCCAGGCAGAGCCTGGTCAGGGTGAAACGGCGGGGTAAGAGCCCACCAGCGCGCCGGGTGACCGGCGCGGCTCGGTAAACCCCACCCGGAGCAAGACCGCACAGCAGGCGTCCGAGGGCTGCCCGCCCGAGCCTGCGGGTAGGTCGCGTGAGACCACCAGCAATGGTGGCCCAAGAGGAATGGTCGCCACCGCGGGCGAGCCTGCGGCAACAGAACCCGGCGTACAGGTCGGCTCACCGCAAGGCCGCGGCCCCCGGTTTTGTACCGGGGGCCGCGGTTGTCGCATGCGCTGGACTACTTGGCGGAGAAGTACAGCTCGGTGCCGTGGTGGTAGGAGACCGCGAAGACCCCGGAGTTGACCGCGGACTGGTCGATGAGGAAGGTGAAGTAGCCGGTGACGTTGCCGCCGTCACGGGGCATGGACTGCCTCTGGAACTCGTCCTTGGCGGAGTAGATGCTCTTGGCCTCCGTGGTGTTGCCGTTGTGGACGTAGTCAATGGACACGTCGTAGGAGCTCATCTGGCCCGAGCCGTGGTAGGTCACGTTCACCGGCACGCGGATGTAGACCTTGCCCGCCGGGGGCTCCTCGTAGCTGTACTTGCTCGCCGCGGCCTTGACCGAGTCGGTGGCGTTCCACTCCACGGCCCCCAGGGAGAGCTCGATGGTGGCGTCAGGGTTCGAGCTGTACTTGCTCTGGCCCATGGTCACCGAGGTGGTCGTGGGGTCGAGCGGGTTGTCCATGGTCGTGCCCTGGCTTCCCGGGGTGATCAGCGTGCCCGGGTCCGAGCTGGGGGTGGCGCTGTTGCCGGGGTTGGGCTTGGGGGCGGGGCCGGTGGTGGGGCCGGTGGTGGGGCCGGGCGCCGGGGCAGGTGTGGTGGTGGGCCCGGGCTCGGGCTGGGCGGGGGTGCTGGTCGTGGTGGGGTCGGCCTTGGGGTCACCGTCGCTGCTGGCGTACACGGCCACCACGACGCCAATGACCAGGACCACGGGCAGGCCCACCGCCAGCAGCCAGAACCACCACTGCTGGGTGACCTTCTTGGGGCTGCCGCCACCGGGGGCGGGCTGCCAGGTGCTCGGCGGGACCGGGCCCCCCGGCCCCGCTGGTCCGCCCACCGCGGGGGCTCCACCCGGGAAGGGGGTGTTGGGGGAGCCGGGGGCGGCGCCCCCGTAGGGGGAGGAGGAGTCCATGGCCGCGTAGGGGCTCGCCGAGGGGGCCGAGGACGCGGAGGCCACCGGGGCCGAGCCGACCATGGGGGCCGACACGCCGCTCATGGCCGCCGCGGCGGACTGGCCCATGGCCTGGGTGGGGGCGTCGTAGACGGCCGTGGCGGAGGCGTCGGCGGGGCCCGCCGCGTAGGGGCCGGCGTCAGAGGCCGAGGGGGCGGAGGCGCTCACCCCGGTGGGGGTGGCCACCGGTGCGGCGTCGTCGATCCAGACCTGCCAGCCCTCGGGCGCAGGCCCCCACGCGGGGTCCGGCTGCCAGCCTGGTGGCGGCACGAACCCCTCCGGCGGCGCCGGCCAGTTCGGTGGTGGGTTGAAGCGCAGGGCCATGGGAAACCTCCGGATGGGACGGGGCTCGACGTCGTCGAGCGGTGATGGCGGTGAATCTACCTGTTCAAGAAGGGTCACCGCACGGTAACGGCGTGCCGTGTCGGTGCGGTTGCGCCCAGGACGACCGTCCCGGGCGGCCAGGGGTGGTGCCGGGGGCTCAGGGCAGGGTCAGGACCTCCGCCCCGTCCTCGGTGACCACCAGGGTGTGCTCGAACTGGGCGGTCCGGGAGCGGTCCTTGGTCACGACGGTCCAGCCGTCGTCCCACTGCTCCCACTCGATGCCGCCCAGGGTGAGCATGGGCTCGATGGTGAAGACCATACCAACCTCCATGACGTCGGCATAGAGGGGGGCGGCGTCGTAGTGGGGGATAATGAGGCCGGAGTGGAAGGCCTCACCCACGCCGTGCCCGGTGTAGTCGCGCACCACCCCGTAGTCGAAGCGGCGCGCCCAGGCCTCGATGACGCGGCCGATGACGTTGATCTCACGACCTGGCCGTACCGCCTTGATGCCGCGTTCCATGGCGGTGCGGGTGCGCTCGATGAGCCGTGAGGTCTCCGGGTCCACCTGCCCCACCGGGAAGGTGGCGTTGGTGTCCCCGTGGACGCCGTCGAGGTAGGCGGTCACGTCGATATTGACCAGGTCCCCCTCCTTAAGGACCGTGGAGTCGGGGATGCCGTGGCAGATGACCTCGTTGACCGAGGTGCAGATCGACTTGGGGAAGCCCATGTAGCCCAGGCAGGAGGGGTAGGCCCCGTGGTCGCACATGTACTCGTGGGCGATCCTGTCCAGCTCGTCGGTGGTCACCCCCGGGGCGATCGCCGCCGCGGCCTCGGCCAGGGCCCGGGCGGCGACGCGCCCGGCGCGCCGGATCCGCTCGACCGTCTCCGCGTCCTTGACGTCGGAGGCGGTCACGTGCTCGGGCCCGCGGTGGAACATGTACTCGGGACGGGCGATGGAGCGGGGGACGTGCCTCGGGGCGGACAGGGTGCCGGGGACGAGGGTGCCGCGCGGGGCGCGGTCGGCCAGCTCGTCGGGGTGGGGGCGGGTGCCGTGGGTCATGGGCCCAGCATAGGAGCACCCCCGCCCGTGCCGGGGTCCACGTCCTGAGGTCCGAGGCTCTGACCTGCGTGGACAAGCATCCCCGCCCGTGTCGGGGCCCGCGGGTCGCGCCCGGGAGCGTGGGGCCCTGGCCGTCGGACCGCCCCGGGGCCAGGGGCGCGGCCGGGCCGTAGAATGACCTAATGGCCACCCTCCACCTCGTCCGCCACGGTCGTACCGTCCTCAATGAGCAGCACCGCACGCAGGGCCGTGCGGACTCGCCCCTGACCCCCCAGGGGCGTCAGGGGGCCCTGGCGGTGGGGGCCTACCTGCGCGAGGTGCCCTTCGTGCACGCCTACACCAGTCCCCAGGGGCGGGTCCTGGAGACCACGGACCTGCTCCTGGCCGGGCGCGAGGACGTCCCCCGCACCGTGCTGTCGGGGCTGCGGGAGTACGACTACGGCGTCTACGAGGCGGGGCCGGACGAGGTCATGCTCGCCGCCCTGCCCGCGCGCACGCACCTGCCAGCGGTCCTGGCCGGACGGGACCCGGGCGCCCCCGGCGGCATCAGCGCGCGCGACTACCTGGCCCGCACCGACGCCGCCCTGGCTCGGATCGTGGCCGACCTGCGCCGGTGGGGCGCGGGCGACGGGGCCGGGCCCCACGTCCTGGTCGTCTCCCACGGCATGACGCTCACGAGCCTGGTGGCCCGCTGGGTCGGCGCCCAGGTCCTGGGCAGGGAGCCCATGGCCAACTGCTCGGTGACCACCCTCGAGGTGGACCCGGCCGACCCGGCCCGCCCCAGGCTCCTGGCCTGGGCGGCCGACCCGGCCGGGCAGGGGGTCACCTTCCCGTCCGTGGACCTCGCCCACGCCTTCGACGGCGTCGTCCCGGTCCCGGTGGACCTCACCCACCCCGAGGGACTCACCCGCCCCCAGGGCGAGGCAGGTGCCTCCTGAGCCCGGGCGCCCGGGGCCGGGCCGGCCTTCCCCGCCGCCTCTGAGGTGCAGGCCCCCGGGTCCGGGGCCAGGAGGCCTGGGGCCCAGGATTGCCCAGGGGGCGTCAGGAGGCGAACCAGTGCTCCGGGGCGGGGAAGGAGCCAGCGCGCACGGCCTGCCCGTAGTCGGCGGCGGCCTGGGCCAGGGCGGCCCCGACCTGGCCGAACTTCCTGGCGAAACGCGGTGACCAGTCGGTCATGCCGGCCATGTCGGTCCACACCAGGACCTGCCCGTCGCAGCGGGCCCCGGCGCCAATGCCAATGGTGGGCACGTCCAGGGCCTCGGTGACGCGGGCGGCCAGCGGCTCGGGGACCATCTCCAGGACCACGCCCATGACGCCAGCCCGCTCAATGGCCAGGGCGTCGGCCATTAGCTCGTCGCCGGCCTCGCCGCGGCCCTGCACGCGGAAGCCGCCCAGGGCGTTGACGCTCTGGGGGGTGAAGCCCAGGTGGCCCATGACGGGGATCCCGGCCTGGGTCAGGGCCTGGATGGTGGCGGTACGCGCCCGCCCGCCCTCGAGTTTGACGGCGTTGGCCCCCACCTTCACCAGGCGTACCGCGCTGGCCAGGGCCTGGGCGGGGCCCGCCTCGTAGGAGCCGAAGGGCAGGTCCGCCACCACCAGGGCGCGGGTGGTGGCCCGGGCCACGGAGCGGGTGGCGACCACCAGCTCGTCGAGCTCCACCGGCAGGGTGGAGTCGTAGCCGAGCACGACGTTGCCCATGGAATCGCCGACGAGCAGCAGGTCCGTGCCCGCGGCGTCGAGGATCCGGGCGGTGGGGGCGTCGTAGGCGGTGAGCATGACGAGCTTGGTGCCTGCGGCCTTGGCCGCCGTGAGGTGGTGGACGCGCACGGGCCTGCCGCCGCCGACGACGGGCCCGTAGGGGGACTCGGGAGTAGCCATGGGCACAGCCTAGTTGCCCTAGGGTGGGGCCATGATCCTCGAGCGCACGATTGCCCCCGTCTTCGCCGCCAACTGCTACGTGCTGGCCCCCGCTCCCGGTGCGGCCGCGCTGGTGGTGGACCCGGGCGCCGGGGCGGCCCGGGGCGCCCTGGCCCTGCTGCGCTCCCACGGCCTGAGCCTGGGGGCGGTTCTGCTGACCCACGGCCACGCCGACCACGTGTGGGACACCAGCGCCCTGGTCGAGGGCGCCCGCGACCAGGGGCTCGTCCAGGAGGGCTGTCAGGTGCCGGTCTACGTCCCCGGGCCCGACCTCTACCGGCTTGACGACCCCGACGCCACCACCGGCATCCGCCTGGCCGAGGGCCTGACCTTCGCCGACCTGGCGGGCGGCCCCTGGGTGCGTCCGGAGGGGGTGCGCCCCTTCCCCGCCCGGGGCCTGTCCGAGGCGGTCGAGCTCGTCCCCGGCCTCGGGCTGCGGGGCGTGCCGGCCCCCGGGCACTCGGAGGGCTCCAGCCTGTTCCTGCTGGGCGCGTCCCTGGCCGACAACCCCCTGCTGTACGAGGCCGAGGTCCCCGCCCTGTGCGAGGCCGACCCCGCCCAGGCCGACGTGGAGCGCGACTACCTGCTGGCCCTGGACGGGGACGTCATCTTCAAGGGGTCGGTGGGGCGCACCGACCTGCCCGGCGGGGACCAGGTGCAGATGCTGGCCACCCTGCGGCTGCTGGCCTCGGTCCTGGACCCGGCCACGGTCCTGCTGCCCGGGCACGGGGCGGCCACGACTATGGCGCACGAGCACCGCGCCAACCCCTACCTGGCCGAGGCCAAGGTCCGCGGCGGGGACCTGCGGGCCTAGGGCGCCCCCGGGCCGGGAGCGGCACCACCGGGGCGGCGTCCCTGACGGACGTGTCACGGCCGCCCGTGAGGGGCGCGCACCGGGAGCGCAGCACCGGATGCCGCCCACCCCGGTACCACCGGGGCCGGTGAGGATCACACCACCTGCTCTCCCGGCCGACGGGCGGGGACGAGGGAGGGGACAGTAGACTCTGACGATCAGCACTCGGAGGGGAGTACTCCCACCAACAGCGGCGTCGTCACCACGGTGGAGCGTGCCGGTACCGTGCCACGGTCCGGACTCCCCCGGCGTCGCGGGCCCGGCCCGGTATGGGCGGGGCGGGAGGAGACCTCCGGTACCCGACCCGTACCGGAGGAGCACACGTGCACGTCCATGCCCTGGGGTGGGCGGCCCTGGCCGCCGTCATCCTGACCATGATCACGATCGACGTCGTCGGCCACGTCAGGGTCCCCCACGTGCCCTCCATGCGGGAGGCCGCCTGGTGGTCGGTGGCCTACGTGGCCATGGCGGTGGTCTTCGGGGGCGTGGTGTGGGCGGTCTGGGGCCACCCCTACGGGAGCGCGTACTTCGCGGGCTACCTCACCGAGAAGGCCCTGAGCGTGGACAACCTCTTCGTGTTCGTCATTATGATGTCCACCTTCCGGGTACCCCGCAGGTACCAGCAGGAGGTGCTCCTGGCGGGCGTCGTTATCGCCCTGGTGCTGCGCCTGCTCTTTATCCTGGCCGGGGCGGCCCTGGTGGAGAACTTCTCCTTCGTGTTCTACTTCTTCGGCGCCTGGCTGCTGTGGACGGCCCTGTCCCAGGCGCGCGAGGGGGTGTCCGAGCCCGGGACCCACGAGGAGGGGGAGTACGAGCCCAGCCGGCTGGTGCGGGCCCTGGCCCGGGTGGTGCCCATGACCGACGGCTACGTGGGCGGCAAGGTCCTGCACCGTCACGCCGGGCGCACCCTGGTGACCCCCATGCTGCTGGTCATTATCGCCATCGGCACCACCGACGTCATGTTCGCCATGGACTCCATCCCCGCGATCTACTCCTGGACCACCGAGCCCTACCTGGTCTTCGCCGCCAACGCCTTCTCCCTGCTGGGCCTGCGCCAGCTCTACTTCCTCATTGACGGCCTGCTGGACCGCCTGGTCTACCTCCACTACGGGCTGGCCGTGATCCTGGGGTTCATCGGCCTGAAGCTGGTCAACCACGCCCTGCACACCAACGAGGTCCCCTTCGTCAACGGCGGCCGGCCCTGGCACGTGGTCCCCGAGCCGGGCATCGGGGCCTCGTTGTGCCTTATCGTTGTCACCATGCTGGTCACGGTGCTCGCCTCCCTGACGGTGGGTCGACGCCGGGCCCGCCGCGACGCCGACCAGGCGCCCCAGCCCGGTCCCGTCACCTCCACCCCGGCCTAGCCCCCGGCCCCGACCGTATCCCAACCAGGAGGCGCCCATGAGCCCTGACCCGACACCCTCGCCCACCCAGGCGGACGGGGGACCGGACCCCCACCCGGGGCAGGACGACCCCGCGCCCCGCCGCGGCCTGAGCGCCGCCCAGGTGGCCGACGCCGTCCGGGCCGGGCGGACCAACGCCTACCAGGAGCCCACCTCGCGCTCCGCGCGCGAGATCCTGCGCGCCAACGTCTTCACCGTCTTCAACGCCATCCTCGGCGCCGCCCTGGTGGTCATCCTAGCCGTGGGCAGCTGGCGTGACGCCCTGTTCGGCTTCGTGCTGCTGATCAACACGGCCACCGGCACGGTGGCCGAGATCCGGGCCAAGCGGGCCCTGGACAGCCTGTCGGTCCTGGCCGCCCCGCTCACCCAGGTCATCCGTGACGGGACGGAGTCCTCAGTGGGCGTGGCCGAGGTCGTCCTGGGCGACCTCATCCGGGTCTCCAGCGGCGACCAGGTACCCGCCGACGGCGTGGTGGTCGAGCAGCAGGGCGTGGAGATCGACGAGTCCATCCTCACCGGGGAGTCGGCCACCGTCCGCAAGGAGCCGGGCGACCGGGTCATGTCGGGCACCACGGTGACCGCCGGCACCGCCCTGGTCACCGTGGACGCGGTGGGCGCCGACGCCTACGCCCACCGCCTGGCGGCCGAGGCCCGCCGCTACAGCGTGGTCACCTCCGAGCTCCAGGCGGGCACCAACCGGGTCCTGACCTGGATCAGCTGGGTGATCGTTCCCATGACCCTGCTGCTGCTGTGGTCCCAGATGCGCGTGGCCGGGGGCTGGTCGGCCGCCTGGGCGAACGGCGGCTGGCGGCACGCCGTCGTCCTGGCCGTGGCCGGGGTGGTCGGCATGGTCCCCCAGGGCCTGGTGCTCCTGACCAGCGTCAACTTCGCCGCAGCCAGCCTGTCCCTGGCCCGCCAGCACGTCCTGGTCCAGGAGCTGCCCGCCGTGGAGGTCCTGGCCCGGGTGGACACCCTGTGCCTGGACAAGACCGGCACCCTGACCTCCGGGGGGGTCGAGCTCCAGCAGATCCTGGGCCTGGACGACCACGGCCACCTCGTCGGTCCCGCGGGCCCGCAGGACCCCTCGGCGGACGGGCAGGACGGCTCCCACGGGCGCGCCTTGGCGGCCCTGGCCGCCATGGTGGGAGGCGAGGAGGCCAACGCGACCGCCCGGGCCGTGGCCGCCGGGCTGAGCGGGGTCACCCCCGCCCAGGGGGCCGGGCAGGTCCCCTTCTCCAGCGCCCGCAAGTGGTCCGCCCTGGCCGTGGAGGAGCCCTCGGGGCGGGCCCACTACGTCCTGGGGGCCCCCGAGATCGTCCTGGCCCCGGCCCTGGCCGCCGGTGACGACGCCGCCCGGGCGACCCTGGAGAAGGTCTCCGACCTGGCCGGTGCCGGCCAGCGGGTCCTGTGCCTGGCCCGCTCCACCGGCCTGTGGTACCTGCCCAGGGAGGGCGAGCCCAGCCTGCCCGAGGGCCTGCACGCCGTCGTCCTGGCCGTCCTGGCCGAGGAGGTCCGCCCTGACGCCGCCCGGACCCTGGGCTACTTCGCCGAGCAGGGCGTGACCGTCAAGATCATTAGCGGGGACAACCCCACCACGGTGGCGGCGATCGCCCGCGGCGTGGGCGTGCGGGCCCCCGACGGGGGGCAGGCCGAGGGCGTGGACGCCCGGGTGCTGCCCGACGCCCAGGAGGAGGAGGGGCGGGCCCTGGCCGACGTCCTGGAGACCGGTGCCGTGTTCGGCCGGGTCACCCCCGAGCAGAAGCGCGACTTCGTGCGCGCCCTGCGCTCGCGCGGGCACGTGGTGGCCATGACCGGCGACGGCGTCAACGACGCCCTGGCCCTCAAGGACGCCGACCTGGGGATCGCCATGGGCAACGCCGCCCCCGCCACCAAGGCCGTGGCCCGCCTGGTGCTCCTGGACGGGCGCTTCGCCTCCCTGCCCGGGGTGGTGGCCGAGGGGCGGCGGGTCATTGCCAATATGGAGCGCGTGGCCTCCCTGTTCCTGGCCAAGACCACCTACGCGGCCCTCATTGCCGTGGTGGTGGCCCTGGCCGGGATCTCCTACCCCTACCTGCCCCGCCAGCTGACCATTGTCTCCTCCCTGACCATCGGTATCCCTGCCACGGTCATCGCCCTGGCGCCCACCCACCAGCGCTACCGGCCGGGCTTCCTGGGGCGCGTGCTGCGCCTGGCCGTCCCGGCCGGCCTGGTGATCGGGGCCGGGGTCCTGGTCACCCGCACCTGGCTGTCCCTGGCCGGCGCCGCCTCGGGCCAGGTGACCACCGGGGCCACCCTGGTCCTGGTGCTCGGCGGGCTGTGGCTGCTGTCCTGCACGGCCCGGCCCTGGGTGTGGTGGCGGGTGGTCCTGGTGGTGCTCATGGCCGCCGCCGCCCTGATGACGGTGTTCCTGGAGGGGCTGCGCAGCTTCTTCGACCTGGCCTGGCCCGCCCCGCTGACCTGGGTGGTCCTGGGGACGGTCGGGGCGGGTGTGTGCCTGGGCGTGGAGCTGGTGGCCTGGTGGGCCTCCCGGGCCGCCCGCCGTACCCGCCCCTAGCCGCGGCGGCGTCGCACCGCGCCCGGTGCCCCTGAGGTGCCTTAAGGCGCCCCCAGGTGCACCCGCCGGGCGGTGCCGCGGGGTGGTGCCGCCGGGTGGTGGCCGGTGCCCCGACCCGGTGCCGGTCGGCGTCGGACACCGGGCCGCCTGCCCACGGGGCGGTCCACGAGGTGGTCTGGCCAGGTCGCAGGGGGCCGCGGCCTGTACGCTGGGTGGGCCGTGCCCCCCGACGTCAGGAGAAGTCCGTGGTCCTTCACTGGTGGTCCGTCCTGCCCTTCGCGGCCATGCTGGCCTCGATCGCGGTCCTGCCCCTGGTCCCCGCCACCGCCCACTGGTGGGAGAGGCGCTCCAGCCAGATGACGGTGTCCCTGCTCCTGGGCGTGCCCGTGGCCGCCTGGGTGTGGGCGGCCCTGGGCTGGCAGGAGGTGCTCGCCTCGGTGGTGGAGTACACGCAGTTCATCTGCCTGCTGCTGGCCCTGTTCGTGGTATCCGGGGGCATCTACCTCAAGGGCGACATTGAGGCCACGCCCCGCAGCAACACGGTCTTCCTGGCCGTGGGGGCCCTGCTGGCGTCCTTCGTGGGCACCACCGGGGCGGCCATGCTGCTCGTCCGCCCGCTGCTGGCCACCAACCGCGAGCGCCGCTACCGGGTCCACACCGTCATCTTCACCATCCTGGTGGTGGCCAACTGCGGCGGCCTGCTCACCCCGCTGGGCGACCCGCCGCTGTTCCTGGGGTTCCTGCGGGGCGTGCCCTTCACCTGGACCCTGGGCCTGGCCCCGGAGTGGCTCTTCGTCAACACCATGCTGCTGGTGGCCTACTACTCGCTGGACTGCTTCTACCACTCCAAGGAGCCTGCCAGCGCCGTCAGGCAGGACCGGGCCCAGATCGAGCCCCTGGGCCTGCGGGGCGCGGGCAACTTCGTGTGGTTCGCGGTCATCGTCCTGGCCGTGGCCCTGGCGCCCTCCGTGGACGTGGAGGCCATTGAGGCCGGCCGTGCCACCCTGGTCAGCTGGCTGCCGGTGCGTGAGGTCATCATGCTCACCGCCGCCGGGCTCTCCTACCGCCTGGGGGACCGGCGGGCCCGGTTTGAGGACAACCAGTTCCAGTGGGGGCCGATCGCCGAGGTCGCCACCCTGTTCGTGGGGATCTTCCTGACCATGATCCCGGCCCTGGCCTACCTGGACGAGGTGGCCCCCCACCTGCCCATGAACGAGGTGACCTTCTTCGTCTTCACCGGGGGGCTGTCCTCCGTGCTGGACAACGCCCCCACCTACGCGACCTTCTTCGAGGTGGCCCGTCACGTGGCCGGCCCCGGGGGGGCCGTGGTGGCGGGGGTCCCCGAGGTCTTCCTGGTGCCTATCTCCCTGGGGGCGGTGCTGTGCGGCGCCATCACCTACATCGGTAACGGCCCCAACTTCATGGTCAAGTCCGTGGCGGAGGCCGACGGGGTGGTCATGCCCGGCTTCGGCGCCTACGTGGGGCAGACCTTCCTGCACCTGGTCCCGGTCCTGGCCGCCATGGTCCTGATCTTCGTCGCCGACGGCCTGGTCACCACGGCTGTCGGCGTGGGCCTGGCGGCGGCGCTGCTGGCCAAGGACGCCGTCCTGGTCCTGCGCAGCAGGCGCCTGGCCCTGGCGGACTGACGCCCCGGGGACGTGCCCTGGCCGGTGACGTGCCCTGGTCATTGGCGACGTACTTTAGTTGCCGGCGACGTACCCTGGAAGCCTTCTAAGGTACGTCCCTGATAGCTATCGTACGCCCTCGGTGACTAGGGTACGTCCCCGGCAATGACGGGGGCGGTGACGAAGTCAATGAGCTCCTCCACGCGCCCCAGCAGGGCGGGCTCCAGGTCCTTGTAGCTGCGCACGCTGCCCAGGATGCGCTGCCAGCCGCGGGCGACGTCGGCCTGGGTGGCGTGGGGCCACCCCAGGGCCTGGAGGGTGCCGTGCTTGACGTCGGTGCCCCGGGGCACCTCCGGCCAGCGGCGCAGCCCCACCCGCTCGGGCCGCACGGCCTGCCACACGTCCACGTAGGGATGGCCCAGGACCAGGACGTCGTCCCCGCCGGGCAGGGAGCGCACCCTCTGGGCGATCCGGGACTCCTTGGAGCCCGCCACCAGGTGGTCCACCAGGACGCCGGCACGCCGGGCGGGGCCGGGGCCGAAGTCGGATATGACCCGCTCCAGGTTGTCCACGCCGTCGAGCATGAGGACGACCACCCCCTCGTGGCGCAGGTCGTCGCCCCAGACCTTCTCCACGAGCTCTGCGTCGTGCCTGCCCTCGACCCAGATCCGTGAGGCCCGGGCCACCCTGGCGCGCTCACCGGCCACGGCGTAGGAGCCCGAGGCGGTCAGGGCGCGGCCCGCGGCGCTGACCGGGCCGGTGGGGCGGACGCGCCCAGGCGGCGGGGCCAGGACGACGGGCCGCCCCTCCAGCCAGAAGCCGGGGCCCAGGGGGAAGCCGCGCCGCAGCCCGTGGCGGTCCTCCAGGACCACCAGGTAGGTGCCCCCCGACTTCTCCACGGCCACGACCGCCCCCACGAACCCGGTCTGGCGGTCCTCCAGGACCATGCCGGGCTCCGCGGCCACCTCCACGGAGCGGGGCCGGGTCGCGGCGGGGCCCACGCGGTGGGGGTCGGTTGCCAGGACGTCGGAGCCGTAGCGGTCGGCGGCCCCGGGGGCTCGCGGTGGGGCGGGGTCCTGTCCATGGCCGCGAAGGTCCTGTGACCGTGCCCCGGGGCCACGCGGTGGGGCGGGGTCGCGGCGGGGACGGGCGGGCGTAGCGGTGGCGGCCTGCTGGCGCAGGGCGGCACGGCGGGCCGCGGTCGATCCGGGTACGGGCCGGTAGGGGTTCACGACGGGCACGGTAGGCGAAGGTCACGGGCGCACCCCTGGGGGCGCGCCGGACCCGGGCGTAGGATGGCACTCACGGACACCGAGTGCTAAGGGGGCGGGACGCCCCCGGCGGGAAGGAGGAGCAGTGCCCAGTGAGCGCAGGCTGCAGGTCCTCTCCGCCATCGTGACCGACTACGTGCGCACCCGCGAGCCGGTGGGCTCCCGGGCCCTGACCGAGCGCTACCGGCTCGGCGTCTCCCCGGCGACCATCCGCAACGACATGGCCGCCCTGGAGGACGAGGGCTACATCTACCAGCCCCACACCAGCGCCGGGCGGGTCCCCACCCAGAAGGGGTACCGGCTCTTCGTGGACGAGGTCGCCCGTGTCAAGCCCCTGTCGGCACCCGAGCGCGAGGCCATGACCGCCCTGCTGGCGGGGGCGGTGGACCTGGACCAGGTGGTGGTGCGCACCGTGCGCGTCCTGGCCCAGCTCACCGGCCAGCTCGCCGTGGTGGAGTACCCCAGCCTGCGCCGCACCGCCCTGCGGCACCTGGAGCTGGTGGCCCTGGGGCCCGCGCGCCTGCTCATGGTCATTGTCACCGACACCGGGCGGGTGGAGCAGCGTACCGTGACCCTGGCCGGGCCCGGGCCCCAGGTGGTGGGCGCCCTCGACCCCCTGGTCCTGGAGCGGCTGCGGCTGCGGCTCAACGCCGCCCTGGTGGGGCGCCGCGCCCAGGAGGTGGTGCCGGTCCTGACCCACCTGGCCGAGCAGGCCCCTGACGACGAGCGCACCCTGCTGGCGGCGGTCATAGGCGAGCTGGTGGCCGCGCTGCGCCCCGACGCCGAGGAGCGCCTGGCCGTGGCCGGCACCGCCAACCTGGCCCGCTCCACACCGGACTTCTCCTCCCTGGGGCCCCTGCTGGACGCCATCGAGGAGCAGGTGGTCCTGCTGCGCCTGCTGAGCCCCGAGACCGACGAGGACCCCACGGGCGATGAGGACCCCACGGGCATGCGGGTGAGCATCGGCAGCGAGAACCACGACGACGTCCTGGCCGAGGCCTCCGTGGTCACCGCCGGCTACGGCGTCGGCCAGGGCCGGGTCCTGGCCCGCCTGGGGGTCATCGGCCCCACCCGCATGGACTACCCCGCCACCATGACCGTGGTGCGGGCCGTGGCCCGCTACCTCTCCCGGTTCATGGCCGGGCCCGCGGGGTAGGGCGCCACCCGCACCCCACACCACCGGGCGGACGCGACGCCGTCGGCCCTCCCAACCACAACGCGCCCAGCGTGAGAAGGACAACAGTGAGCGACTACTACGAGGTCCTCGGCGTCACCCGACAGGCCGACGCCGAGGAGATCAAGAGGGCCTACCGACGCAAGGCCCGCCAGCTCCACCCCGACGTCGCCGGCCCGGGCCACGAGGAGGAGTTCAAGGAGGTCACGGTCGCCTACGAGGTGCTCTCCGACCCCGAGAAGCGCCAGGTCTACGACCTGGGCGGCCAGGACGCCCTGCGCGGGGGCCCGGGGTTCACCGGCGACTTCGGCACCTTCTCGGACATCTTCACCTCCTTCTTCGGCGGCTCCATGACCCAGCGCGGACCCGCCTCCCGGGCCCGCCGCGGCCAGGACGTCCTGGTGGCCGTGGAGGTGGACCTGGCCGACGTGGCCTTCGGCGCCACCCGTACCGTGGAGGTGGACACCTACGTCACCTGCGGACGCTGCCACGGCGCCTGCGCCGAGCCGGGCACCGAGCCGGTGACCTGCTCGACGTGCAACGGCAGCGGCTCCGTGCAGCGCATGGCCCGCTCCTTCCTGGGCAACGTCATGACCAGCTCACCCTGCCCCGACTGCCGGGGCTACGGCACCGTCATCGTCACCCCCTGCAAGGAGTGCTCCGGGCAGGGGCGGGTGGTGGCCCACCAGGACATCGAGGCCACCATCCCCGCGGGCGTGACCACCGGCACCCGTATCCGCATGCCCGGCCGGGGCGAGGCCGGGCCCGCCGGGGGGCCCGCCGGGGACCTCTACCTGGAGGTGGTCGAGAAGCGCCACGACTTCCTGGAGCGTCAGGGTGACGACCTCCACACCGAGCTGCGCGTGCCCATGACGGCCGCCGCCCTGGGAGCGACGTTCTCCATCGACACCCTGGACGGGACGCGCCAGGTCTCCGTCAAGGCTGGCACCCAGGGCGGGGACGAGGTGGTCCTCAGCGGCCTGGGCGTGGGCCGCCTGCGCCGTCACGGCCGCGGCGACCTCCACGTGAGCATCGTGGTGGAGACCCCCACCCGCCTGGACGAGCGCCAGAGGACGCTCCTGCGCGAGCTCGCCGCCCTGCGCGGGGAGGACAGCTACCCGCCGGCCCGCGACGAGGGCCTGCGCGGGAAGATCAAGGACAAGCTCGCCGGACGCTGAGGGCCGGCCCCCAGGGGCGCCTGCGCGCCCGGTCAGCGGGAGCCGGCCGGACGCGGCCCGAAGACCGCCTGGCCCACGCGCACACAGGTCGAGCCCTCCTCGACGGCGAGCTCGAGGTCCCCGCTCATGCCCATGGACAGCTGGCCGTCACCGACCGTGCCGTCCTGGAGCCCGGCGTCGCGCAGGGCGCGCACGGTCCGGAAGCACTCGCGGACGCGCGCCTGGTCACCGGTGCGGGCGGCCAGCGTCATGAGGCCGCGCACCCGCAGCGAGGAGAAGACGGGCAGGGCCGCCAGGAAGGCGGGCACCTCAGCGGGCTCGAGGCCGAACTTGGAGGCCTCGCCCGAGGAGTTGACCTGCACGTAGACGTCCAGGCCCCGCCCCGCCGCCTGCAGGCGACGGTCCAGGGCCTGGGCCACGCGCAGGGAGTCCAGGGCCTGGAACTCGTCGGCGAAGGCCGCCACGTCCCCGGCCTTGTTGGTCTGCAGGTGGCCGATGAGCACCCAGCGGATGCCCAGGTCCGCCAGTGCCCGGGCCTTGCGCCTGGCCTCCTGGACCTTGTTCTCACCCATCTGGGTGACGCCAGCGGCGTGGGCGAGCCGCAGCCGCTCCTCGGGCACGGTCTTGGACACCGGCAGCAGGCGGATCCCGGCGGCGGGTCGCCCGGCGCGCTCTGCGGCCCCGGCGATCCGGGCTCGTACGGCCGCCAGGTTGCGGCGGAGGTCCTCCACGGTGGCGGGTACGGCCTGGGGCGCGGGGGAGGGGGCCCGGTCCGGGAGCTGCGGCTCGGTCATGCGCGTGACGCTAGCACCGGTGCGCCGGCGCGGGCTACCGGTTCCCCCGGGTCCCGCGGCGGCCATAGGCTGGGGCAGTGAGCGCCCCCGTCTTCGTCCTGACCCCCGACACGCTTGAGCCCGCCGGCGGCGCGCAGACGGCCCGCCGAGGCGGGACGCTGACGCTGACGGGCCCCGAGGCCCACCACGCCGTGGCCGTGCGCCGCCTGCGCCCGGGGGAGCGGGTGGACCTGGTTGACGGCGCCGGGCTGCGCCTGGTGTGCGAGGTGGCCGAGGGCGGGCGCCCGGACCGCCTGGGGGTGCGGGTGGTCGAGCGCGTCGTCGAGACGCCCCCGCCGCTGCGCCTGGCCCTGGTGCAGGCCCTGGCCAAGGGGGGCCGTGACGAGCAGGCCGTCCAGACCGCCACCGAGGTGGGGGTCGAGGTGGTGGTGCCCTGGCAGGCGGAGCGGTGCGTGTCGGTGTGGAGGGGCCCGAGGGCCGTCAGGGGGCGGGACCGGTGGCAGGCGACGGCCCGGGAGGCCGCCAAGCAGGCCCGCCGCGCCCGCGTGCCGCAGGTGGACCAGGTGCGTACGACCAGGGACCTGGCCGGCTGGACGGGCGAGGTCGTGGCGGCCGGGGGGCTGGTCCTGGTCCTGCACGAGGCGGCGACGGCCCCCATCGGCGGGGTGGGCCTGCCCCGGCCGGGCCCGCACCGCCCGGTGGTGGCCGTCGTCGTCGGGCCGGAGGGGGGCGTGAGCGAGACGGAGACGACGGCGCTGCGGGACGCCGGTGCGCTCGTGGTGCGGCTGGGACCGCACGTGCTGCGCACCGCCTCGGCCGGGCCCGTCGCGCTGGCCGTCCTGGCCCAGCGGGCGGGGCTGTGGTCATGACCCCCCGGGGACGGCGCCCCGCGGGCAGCCCCGACGCCCGCGCGGCCATCCTGGTGGCCGCCCGTGCCGCCTTCGCCCGGGAGGGCTACCGCGCCTCCCTGCGCGGCGTGGCCCGTGACGCCGGGGTCGACCCCGCCCTGGTCCACCACTACTTCCCCGACCGGGAGCAGCTCTTCGTGGAGGCCGTCATCTCCACCGCCGCCGGGGCCCCGGTGGCCCTGGCCCAGCGGGCCGCGCTGGTGCGCACCCTGCCCGCCCAGGGGGTGGGGGCCGCGCTGGTGCGCCTCTTCGTGTCCCTGTGGGACGAGATGGGGGCCGACCGCTTTATGGCGGTGGTCCGCGCCGCCCTGGAGAACGAGCTCATTATCAACCCGGTGCGCGACTTCGTCGTCACCGCCGTCCTGGGGCCCCTGACCCGGCGCCTGTCCCCTGACCGTCCCGCCCTGCGCGCCCAGCTGGTGGCCACCCAGCTGATCGGCCTGGGGATCGCCCGCTGGGGGGCGCGCATGGGCGAGATCGCGGCCCTGGACGCCGAGGGGCTGGCGGCCCTGGTGGGTCCCTCCATTGAGCGCTACGTCCTGGGCGACCTGCCTTAAGGCCCCGGCGCCGGTGCTGCCCCGGGACGGGCTCCCCTGAGCGCACCCGCCCGCGGCCTCGCCCACAGCCCCGCCTGCGGCTCCGGCCAACGCCCGGGCGGCCAGCCGCGGCAGCCGCCCGGCGGACTGGACAGGGGTGGGTCACGCCCTTATATTCATCACATGATGAAAATCGTGCCGGGACCCGGCGGACCCACCCGACCCGCCGTCACCACCCGGGCGCTGACCGTCTCCCGGGGAGGCACCGAGATCCTCCACGGCCTTGACCTGGACCTGCCCGCAGGCTCCGTCACCGGGCTGCTGGGCCCCTCCGGCTGCGGCAAGACCACCCTCATGCGCACCCTGGTCGGCGTCCAGCGCTACCGGGGCCAGGTCACCGTCCTGGGCCACCGGCCCGGGGCCCGCCCCCTGCGCGACCGCGTCGGCTACATGACCCAGGGCAGGAGCGTCTACACCGACCTCACCGCCCGCCAGAACGTCACCTACTTCGCACGCCTGGCGGGCCCCCGCGCCATGGACCCCGCCGAGGTCCTGGAGCGCGTCCGCCTCACCGCCCTGGCGGACCGCCCGGGCTCGACCTACTCCGGCGGCGAGACCAACCGGGTGTCCCTGGCCTGCGCCCTGGTGGGGGCCCCCGAGCTGCTCGTCCTGGACGAGCCCACCGTCGGCCTGGACCCGCTGACCCGGGAGGACCTGTGGGTGACCTTCCGCGACCTGGCCGAGCGCGGGACCACCCTGCTGGTCTCCAGCCACGTCATGGACGAGGCCCTGCGCTGCGACTCCGTCCTGCTCATGCGCGACGGCCGCTTCCTGGCCCACGAGACCGCCTCGGACCTCATGGAGCGCACCGGCGCCCCCACCATGGACGCCGCCTTCCTGGCCGTCATCCGCCAGGCCGACCACGCCCGCACCGCCAGCACCACGGAGGCCGTCCGATGAACCCGCGCACCTACCTGGCGACCACCGCCCGCGTCCTGACCCAGCTCGGCCACGACCGGCGCACCATCGGCCTCATTATGGTGGTGCCCTCTGCCCTGGTGACGCTGCTGTACCTGGTCTACCTCGACTCCCCCCTGGGCGAGGTGCTCTTCGACTCCCTGGCGGTCTCCATGATCGCGATCCTGCCCATGGCCGTCATGTTCCTGGTTACCAGCGTCACCATGCTCCGGGAGCGGGCCAGCGGCACCCTGGAGCGCCTGTGGACCACGCCCCTGCACCGGGCCGACCTGGTCATGGGCTACGCCACCGCCTTCACCCTGCTGTCCCTGGGGCAGTCCCTCCTCCTGGTGGCGGTGTGCGCCTGGGGCCTGGGCGTGAGCCTGGCCGGCAGCTGGGCCTGGGTGGTCCTGGTGGCGCTGGTGGACGCCTTCGTGGGGGTGGCCCTGGGCCTGCTCGTCTCGGCCTTCTCACGCAGCGAGTTCCAGGCGGTCCAGTTCATGCCCCTGGTCGTCGGCATCCAGCTCTTCCTGTGCGGGATCCTGGTGCCGCGCGGTGAGCTGCCGCGCGTCCTGGAGCTGGTCAGCCGCCTGCTGCCCATGAGCTGGGCCGTCAACGCCGTTGACGAGGTCCGCACCAGCGACGTCGTGACCGCCGGCCTGGTGTGCGACCTGGGGGTCCTGGTGGTCACCGGCCTGGTCGTGCTCGCCGCCGCGCCCCTGACCATGCCGCGGCGCACCCGCTGAGGCCCGCCCTCCTACCCCCCCGCGCCGCCCCACCGCGCCCGCCCCCACCGCGAGAACGGTACTTATTCGTCGTGAGAACGGACATATTCACAGCAGGCTCCCAGGATCGTCCCACAGACGGCGGGCCGTCTCCGGGGGCGGGGGCCCGGGGCGGGGCAGGAGACACGAGGAACAGCCTCAGAATACCGGTATTGGGCCCGAGGCATGACAGGATGCCGCTCATGACGATGCGCGCGCTTGTTCTCGACGCCCCCGGTGACCCGCAGTCCCTTCACATCGCACAGATCCCCGTCCCCGAGCCCGGCCCCGGTCAGGTGCTGGTGCGGGTCCACGCCTGTGGCCTGAACCCGGTGGACGTCAAGACCGCCCGCAGCGGCGACGACGCCTGGCACTGGCCCCACGTGCTGG